>CAYXVF010000086.1:0-26717 GCA_964468125.1 uncultured Bdellovibrionales bacterium
CGAACTCCGCTTGCAGGATTGCACCGACCGAGATCCCTTCGTCGATCGTGAAGGGCGTGCGCGCTCCGCCGTAGCCGTCGTTGAGCTCCGGCGAGCCATAGCCCTGGAAGATCACCCGCGCGCCCCGTGGCTCGCTGTCGACGATCAGCGGGCCGGAGCGCGGCACGGTCTCCGGGCCGCTGCGCTGCGACACGAGGACCATCGTGACCGAGACGATCAGCGCGATGATCACCGCCGCGATCGACAGCACAACGAGCGAGGAAGGACGAGCGCCGCCCGAGCGCTGCACGATGTCGCTGTAAGAGTTCGACGGCTCGGTGACCTGATGCTGCATCATCACCGGACGCTCTACCGACGCACCGCTTTGGCCCGCGTAGGAGACCGCGTGAGTTCGGGTCTGCGATTCGGGCTGGGACTTCACGGAGCTCCAGCCGCTGTGCGAGGCCCAGCTGCCGCTTCCCGCCGCCGAGGTCGCTTCCGTGCGCCGGGGTGCAGGCTCTTCCTCGTCCTCGGCGATCGTGTGCTCGTCTTCTACGGTCGCCGGGCCACTCGCCGACACGCCACCCCCCCAAGAGGAGTGCGAGGCGGCTGACGGGGTCAACGCCCGGGTCGCTGGCCGATTCCGGTCGTTGTCCGTTTGGGGCCCGCTGGCGCTCACCGAGCCGCCAAAGAGCATGTCATCGGCGAGTTTCTCGGCAAACAGATCGTGCATGTAGTCGGCGAGCGACGACGCACCGGTGGGATAGCCCCGGTCGATCAAGTAGCGCTCGAGGGCTCGCTCCATGTCGCCGGCGGTGGCGAAGCGATCATCGGGGCGCTTCTGCAATGCCTTGAGGACGATCGCTTCGAGCTGCCCATCGTAGTTCGGGTTCACGTCGCGAGGGACACGCACGTCGCAGTCGATGACGGCGTGAAGCGTTTCGATTTCGCTTTCCCGTTTGAACAATCGTGTCCCGGTCGTCACCTCGTACAGGGTGATGCCGAGCGCGAAGACATCCGTACGACCGTCGATCGGATCGCCGGAGGCCTGTTCCGGGCTCATGTAGGAGTACTTCCCTTTGAGGACGCCGGCGCGTGTTTCGGCGAGCTTGCCCTGTGCCTTCGCCACCCCGAAGTCCACGATCTTCACGTGCCCGTCGTAGCTCACGAGCACGTTTTGCGGGCTGATGTCTCGGTGCACGATTCCCAGCGGGCGACCGTCGATGCTGCTCTGACGGTGGGCGTAGTCGAGGCCGGCGGCAGCGTACATCACGATCTGCGCCGCTTGCTCACCGGGCATGGCCCGCCCCCGGCTCACCTCCTGGTTGTAGACTCGGCGCAAATCCTCGCCCCGCACGTATTCCATCGCGATGTAATAGGAATCGTCGGCTTCACCGATGTCGTAGATCTGCGCGATGTTCGGGTGGATGACGTTCGCGGCGATCCGCGCCTCATCTTGGAACATCTTGATGAACTCTTCTTGCTCACCGAGGTGCGGCAGGATCTTCTTGATGCAGACCAGCCGCTCAAAGCCACCGAGACCGGTGTGCTTGGCAAGAAAGACCTCGGCCATGCCGCCGGCGGCGATCTTTCGGATGATCTCGAAGTTGCCAAAGCGCTGAGTCATGGAGGTGGCCGGGCTGATCCTAGAGACGAAGGGCGCAGCTTTGCAAGCGCTGCCCTAGAGGAGGCTCTCCTCTTTCTCTTCGAGTATCGAGCTCTCGGGCAAGGCGTCGCGCAGCTGCACCAGCGCGCGCTCCACCAGAGCTGCGTCCGTGGATTCCACGGTGACTTTGACCCGAGCCGGACCGCTGTCGAAGCGTGGGTAGGAGCCGATCGAGACCCCCGGCACGGTCGCCTGCGCCCGGGAGAGGGCATCGGCGATCTCCGCTTCGCGGGCGTTGAGGTAGAGGATCCAGGTGATGAATTCGGGCCCCTGGAAGCGGTGCGCAACCTGTTTGAAGCAGCCGCGCATCAAGGACGGGACTCCCGGGAGCACGAACACGTTGCGCATCTGAATCGTCGGCATCAGGGCCTCGTTGCGGTGGATCGTGGCCCCGTCCGGCACGTCCGCGAGGCGAAGGTGATTCTCCGTGAGGTCATCGCCGTAGAAGCGCTCGAGCGCACGTTCGAGCGTGGGATCTCGAACCACCGCAACCTCAAACGCGGAGGCGACACCCGCGACGGTCAGGTCATCGTGCGTCGGTCCGATTCCACCGGTGGTGATCACCGAATCGAACCTGCTCGCGAGCTCTGCGACCGTGCGGGCGATCACTTCGACGCCGTCGTCGATCACGCGGAGTTCGCCGAGCTTCGCTCCGCGCGCGCGCAGCTCGCGAATCAAGTAGGGCCCGTTCGCATCCTCCACTTTGCCTGAGAGGACCTCCGCGCCGATGATCACGACGGCCACCGTGTGCGTGTCAGTCATGGTGCTCGCTCCGTACGACGCAGGAGCTCTTCCACCTCCGCCCAGGTCGCAGCCTCGACCGTTTCGAGCCCATCGTTGCCATTCAGTGTGATCACGGGACCTACGTCGTCTCGCTGCACGACTTCGTCGTAGCGCGCAGACACCTGGCGCTGAAACCCCTCGTCGTCGAACGTTTCCGTGGGCCCGCGCCGCTCCGCCCGTCGTGTCGCCGCGGTGTTTGGGTCGACGCGAAGGTAGAAGGTCACGTCCGGCCGGCCAACGAAGCCATTCAGCGTTACCACCCAGTCGAGGGGCGCATTCAGCGATTGATAAGCGAAGGACGAGAGGAGATAGCGGTCGCAGACCACCCACCGACCCGCCTCGAGTGCCGGGGCGATCTCACCGTGCCAGTGGTCGCTGCGGTCCGCCGCGAAGGTCAGCGCCATCGTCTCCGGGCTCATCTCGACCTCTCGACGGAGTGCTCTGCGTAGCTCCGCACCGAGCGGTCGGCTCGTGGGCTCGGCGGTTGCGTGAACGTCGAGGCCACGAGCGCTCAGACGACGGGTGAGGGCGGCCGCTTGGGTCGTGGTCCCCGCGCCGTCGATTCCTTCAAAGGCGATGAACACTCCTCGTGTCACTTTTGCTCGTTCCGCATCAGCTCGCGCACCAAGGCGTCGACTCCTCGCGCCAAGCGGGGCCCCAACCGTTTCAAACCCGCCGCCGGGAAGCTGAGCCAGCGTGCCGACAGCGGAACGGGGATTGACGTATCCCCCTCGCTGCCGGAGAGGTCAATGACGAGCGACGGCCGCAACGCCACGAGCGACTCGAGTCCCAGCTGCACGTAGCCCTCGGGCCCCGGGAGAACGTTGGTCCCGCCGAGTGAGTCGATGATGTCGCCGTGGAAGCTCGCGGCGGTCGCCGCGAACAGCGGTGTGCGGGCGACGAGAAGCAAAACCCGTTCCCCGGCGAGAGGTGTTCCGCGCTCGGCGCTCAAGGACTGCTCCAGCGTCCGAAGCAAAGCGCGGGCACCTGCCTCTTTGCCGGTGATCTGCCCGAGCATCTGAACTGTGTTTTTGTAGGAGGAAATGCGCTCCCCGTCGAAGGTGACGACCGGGATGCCCATGGCGGCGAGGCGGCGATACGTCGGACGCAGGGCCGCCGACTGCACCGAGACCACGAGGTCCGGTGAGAGCGCGACCACCGCCTCGATGTTCAGGTCGTCCACGCCCCCGAGTTTGGGCAGGTCGTGCACCTCGGGCGGTGTGTCATCGAAGCGGCTCACCGCCACCACGCGATCACCGGCGCCGATCGCAAACAACGTCTCCGTCAGGGAAGGAGCGAGGGAGACGACGCGTTCCACCGATGTCGGCGGTGTGCCGTACCATTGGGCGGTCAGGAGAGTGGTGGTGACGAGCCAAGGGAGCATGTGGCAGTAAGGTATGGCATGGTCTCACCCTTTTCGCATCCGACCGTGCGCGCGGCGATCGAACGGGTTACGTTGGTGGAAGACGAGAGGGGTCTGAATGACGAGATCTAATGTGGTCGCGTTCTACGGCGTGATGCTGGCCACCGCCTTCGGGATCGGTGCCTGGCAGGGGGTCCTCGGGCGTTGGCTCCCGCGTCCGGAAGATGCGGCGGCCCATGCCGCACTCGGTCTCGCACTCGGCCTGCTCGTCGTGATCTTCTCCCGCGTCGCTCAGCGCCACTTCGATTGGGCACGCGCCCTGTCCAACGAGTTTCAATCGATGCTCGGGGGCTTCGCGCGGCGAGACGCCTTCATGATGGCGCTGATGAGCGCCCTCGGCGAGGAGCTGATGTTTCGGGGCGTGATCCAGAGCTCGTTCCCTGACCCGTTCTTTGGGCTGCTGATCACGTCGGGGATCTTCGCCGCCCTGCACGTAGGCCCCTCGAAGACCTTCCTGCCCTGGACGGTGATGGCCTTCGTCGTGGGACTCGCTTTCGGAGCGCTGGCGATTTTGACCGGCGACCTCGTCGCTCCCATCGTCGCCCACGGGGTCATCAATTTCCTGAATCTCCGCGAGATTCTCGGCGCGGAAGGCGACGATTTGCTGGGGCCCCTCGGTGGCGATCCGATGGTGGACGAAGCGCTGTGACTCTCTGGCGCGCGCTGGCACTGTGCAGCGCCCTGCTGGCTCCCAACACGGCGCACGCGATCGATCTTTGGCCCTTCAAGAGCGAAGACGAAACGCTCCTAGAAGAGCTGCGCGAGGCACGGGAAAACGGCGAGCTCAACCTGGCGAGCGCTCTTCTCGACCGGCTCGGTGAGCTGCGCTCGGAGCGTGACCCGGAGCTCGTCCTCGAGCGTGCGCGGCTCCTCTTGGCGAAGGGAGAGCTCGACGAAGCGGCCGCGCTCTTTCTCGAGAGCGCGAACCTCTCGCCCCGGAGCAGTGCCCGGGAGGAGCTCGCGGCGGTTTATGTGCGCCTCGGTCGTTGGCCCGATGCGGTCAACGCGCTGCGCATTGCCTTCGACGACCGCGGGTCGAGCCTCCCCGCGGATACGGTCGCCCGCGATCCCGCCTTTGCCGAGCTCGTTGGTTTCGACCCCTTCGACGAGCTGCTCGAAAAGACCCGCGAGGCTCAGGCAGGACCGATGGGACGCATGATGATCCGCATGGAACGCCTCGAGAGCACCGCACGGGAGACCATGACGGCCCTCGAGCGCATCACCGAGCTGATCACGTGGATCGCGCGCGTTGCCACGTCCTTCTTCCTGCCGCTTACGTGCTTCGTGCTCCTCGGTTTGCTGTGCACTGCCGGGGCGTCGCAGCTGAGCCCGCTCGGCAGGCCCTGGACCCTGTTTGCGGGCTATGCCGCGGCGGGGGCGATCTGGGTGAGCGGCAGCCGTTCCCTGACCGCCGGGGCGTCGAGCGGATTGGAGACGGTCGCGCTGGGCTCGGGAGTCGTCTTGGGGGCGTGGGCCGTGCTCGCGCTCGTGTCGCTCGGGGTCGGGGCAGTCCGCCGGCGCTTTCGGCCGGACCCCTGGGGGGAGGCGCAGGCCGTTGCGACGGTCGCGCTCCTCGCCGAGCTCGAGGCCCTCGGGCGAGCGCACCTGCGCGGCGAAGTCGACCAGGAGGAGCTCCGCGCGGTCACCCGACTCACCGTACGCCGCTTGAGGGGGCGCGCGGTTGAAAGGCGCGGGGCAGACTCGGCCGATCCGGTGAGCGAAAAAGACGCTGAACGTCAGTCTGCGGCAGCGCCTTGATGGGCTGCGATCCCGGTGATCTCCGCAATCTTCGGGATATCGAGAGGCTTCGGCATGACCGCGGCGACGCCGATCTCTTTCGCGCGTGTTTTCATGGCGTCCGTGAGGGCGCCGCTCGTCAGCACGATGTCGATGTTTGCGGTTTCGGGGTTCTGCCGCAGCCGCTCACAGGTCTCGAAGCCGTCCATGCCCGGCATGAGAATGTCCAGGATCACCAGGTGAGGGCGGAATGAGCCCACCTTTACGAGCGCTTCGACCGCGTTGTCGCACGTGACGATTTCGATCGAAGGCACTTCATCAAACGCGCGGGCGATGGTGCGCAGCTGCGCTGCGTCGTCATCGACGAGCAAGACCCGACGCTTCGAGGCACCTTCGAGGTCCCGCGGGACGGGCATTTGATGCTCGGTCAAGAAGCTCACCAGGTCGCTCGCGCGAATGCGGCGATGCCCCCCTGGCGTTCGGAATGCAGGGATTCGACCTTCCTTGACCCACTTGTTGATCGAGCTCGGGTTCACCTGAAGTAGCGACCCTGCTTGGTGAGACGTAAGCAAGCTGTCCGGTGTGATCTGCAACGTTTGCTCCCTCTGAAGGGCAAAAATGCGGCCCCGCGTCCCCAATTCTTTAATAGTTGGGATACCCCGCCGAGTCGAGGGTTTTACAAGGTGGGTTTACAATTGCGCCGGGATCTGTGTCCTCAGGGATCGTCGCCGGCTTGGAGCTTTTTGCTGAGGTCGCGCATGCGTATCTCGCGCACCAGCGATTTCGCCTCTAGACCAAACCAGGACAGAAGCAGGCCGTAGACCAGGATTTCAGGGATCACGATCTCGCCGGCGAAGGCGACGGCAGCGCCGCTGCGGTAGGCGACATAAGCCCAGATTCCGACTGTGACGATCAGAGCCATCGCCAGAACGGAGGTGAAGATCGGCACCACCTGCCTCAGCAAAATGATGGCGATGACGCCTGCTGCGATCCACCACATTCGGGCGAGGCTATCGCGCGCTGGCCCCGGGGCAAAGGCTCAATCGATCCAAAACGCCCAAGCGCGACCGGCGCCCGCGATGGCTGAGGAGCCAAGGGTGAGGTTCGAGGAGACCTCGTTGCTCAGCTCCACGCCCGTCACGAGCACGATATAGAGGCCCGAGGTTGTCAGGACGTCGCCCGGGATTGTCACCGAGCTCACCGGGTCTCCCAGCGCAAAATCGAGTGCCTCGCCGCCGCTCCGGGGAAAGTTGTCGAAGACCGGGTTTCCTGGCCCCGCTTGCCAGCTCGATGATGCGACCACTTCGGACGGAAGGCTCGGATTGCCGACGAAGTCGACCCGGAAGAGCGTGACGAAACCATCGAGCTCGCGCGCATTGTTGCTCCAGTCGATACTCAGTGGTGTCCCGGAGGGGTGGGTAGGAACTCCACCGAGACCGCCGGCGCCGAAGGCGGGACTGAATGTCACCTGCGCGACAGGCTCGGGCGCGGCCTCAATGGTGAGGGTGTAGCGCTCGCTATTCGTCTCGATCGCCGTGACGTACTTCCCGTTGACCAGGTACTCGAGGCGCGTTCCATCGCAGCTGGTCGAAGGCTGAGAGGTGACTTGATAGGTGCCTGGCGCACTCGCGGTCAGCTCGCACAAGCCGACCACCGCGTTGGGGCCCTCGAGTGTCACGAGCACGCCACTCAGAGGTTCTGGTGCGCTCGTATCGGTGACGCTGGCCCGTTCGCTGACCGCCGCGAGTGCCACCACCGTCCCGAGCTCTACGCCAGCGGCCGCGTCGGCGACGGCGTCCGCGAGGCTCACGGGCAATCCATCGACCTCGGACAGGCGCGGGGTTCGGGTGAGAATGCTCACCCCCTGCACGGTAGCCGTGAGCTGCTCACAACCAAATAGGCCCAGCACGATGGCAAGGAGGAACGATCGCTTCATGACGTTTCGAAACTAGCCGCGCCGGAGTACGGCTGCAAATCGATCGATGCGCGGTCTAGGTGGTCTAGCGCTTCGCGGTCGCTTCTTTTGGAGCGATATCCTCGGAGATCAGGCTTTCCGGGGTTTCATCGCTCGCCGGTTGAGACTCGAGAGCAACGTCTCTTCCGTCACGGACTTCCGTGACCTTTCCATCGACCATCCACACCTCTTTGGAGCGGTACCAGGCCACCTTCGCACCACCATGGTCGTTCTCCTGAAACCACAGCATCGGTTGTCCCCACGCCGCGCGTAGCTCCTCCTCGCTCATGCCCGCCTTCGCATCTTTGTGCTTGATCGCAGCTCGAATCGTAGGGGAGCGCTCGGAGAGCCAAACCGAGACCCCGTCCGCTGAGCCAAAGCGCTCGGCGAGGGCGGTTTCCACTCCAGCCTCGGTCTCGAGATCCATCGGCAAGACGACGATGAAGGCGCTTCGCCCTTCGAGGGAAGGTCCGTCGACCGGTTCGAGGTAGACCCAAGGGTTGTAACGCGGGGTTGTCAGCATGCGTTGGGCCATCGCAGCCATGTCAGGGAACTCGATTCGGGTGATTCGGAACGTCGACCCTGCCGGGGCGATGCCGCGCTGGCCCGTAGGATGGATCGGAGCGCCGTCCGTGTCGACGATGTGGTAGGTGTCCGCGAAGGGGTAGGGACTCAGGAGCCAGCGCTCGTTCTCGTCGTACAAGTCACCGTAATAGCTCGAGGTCTTCAACGCTACGACCTTGCCGACATGGCGGCCCTGAATGCTTGCGCGGATCTCCGGGGCGAGCCGCGTCTGTCCGGCGCAGTGAAACAGGCTGATGAAGGCAATGGTGGCGGCGACCGGCAAGGCATGCTTCATGACCCTTCCGTTAGCACTCCAGGGCCCTGGGCCCAAGAAAGGTGCCGATTGAGCCGCTCGGGCTCTTGCGCGAGTATGGCGCACGATGGGTGAGCGGTTCCGAAAGTACCATGGTCTCGGCAACGACTTCGTTGTGATCGATCGCCTCGACGGCGGTGAGTCACTGACCCCCGAGCGCGTGCGCGAGATCTGCGATCGCCATCGGGGGGTCGGAGCCGACGGCGTCCTGACCGTGTGGCCCCTCGAGCACGGCGACGGTCTCATGCAGGTGCAAAATGCCGACGGCAGCGATTCGGAAATGTGTGGCAACGGCTTGCGTTGCGTCGCCGCATTCCTGCACGACACCGGGCGTGTCGCCGCGGATGTGCTCACGCTCGGCGCAACCCAGCATCGCTACCGGACGTCGCGCGTGGCCGACCATCGCTATCGCGTCGAGATGGGAAGAGCCGAGCTCAGCGGTCCGGACCTTCCACTTTGGGCCGGCAAGCGCGAGCCCCACGCCTTCACCGTCGACGGTCAGGAATGGCGCGGAGTTGCTCTGGGCTTCGGGAATCCACACCTCGTGTTGTTTGTCGACGAAGATCCCATGGCGCTCGCCACCCGCTGGGGCCCTCTCATCGAGCGCGACCCCGCATTTCCAAATCGAGTAAACGCGAGCTTCGTGCACCGACGTGGCGATACCTTTGACACCGTCGTATTCGAGCGTGGCGTGGGGATTACCCAGGCCTGTGGCAGCGGTGCCTGCGCCGTGGGCAATGCGGCGGTCTGGACCGGTCAGGCGGAGCTCCACTCACCGATCGACGTGCTGCTCCCAGGAGGAATGCTGACCATCACTGTCGAGGCGGACGGGATGACGACGATGGAGGGGGACGCGACCTTTGCGTTCGCCGGGGAGCTGCCCTGAGTGAGCCCCTACCGCATCCTTCTCGTTGACGACGACAGCTTTTTTCTGCGGGTCTACGGTGACTTTCTCCGATCGCGCGGCTTCGAGGTCGAGACTGCTGAGAGCGGCGAGAGCGCCCTCGAGATCTATCAGGCGGGTAAGTACCAGCTCGTGGTAGCGGACCTCGTGATGCCTGGCGTCGATGGCATCGAGCTCTGCGAACGGATTCGAAGCCTCAATCCGGCGCAGGATATCATTGTGGTTACTGGGTCCGACGACGTGCGCACCGCGGTGCGCGCGATGCGCCTCGGCGTCTACGACTACCTCGTGAAACCCATCGAGCGCGAGGAGCTGATGCTCGTGATCGATCGGCTCCAGGAGCGCGCAACGCTCTACGACGAGCACGCCCGTCTGGTTCACGAGAACGTCGAGTACGCGGAGATGCAGCAGATCTTCGCCAAGGCTTTGCGCGTGATGCAGAGCCTCGATTTCGAGACGGTCTGCGAACGGCTTCTCGCGACCTTAGCCGACGTCTGCGCCGCACAGGGGGCCATCCTTTGGCTCGCTCGCGAAGACCGGGAAGAGCTCAACATGCACGGCTACCGCGGCCTCGTCGAGCCCGGCATGATGCCAGCGAGCTGGGCGCTGAGTGGCAGTGAGCTCTCCGAGGCAGTTCGCGCCGGTGTGCCCGTGTTCGTGGAACGCGATATCAGCAGGCCGACCGCGGTGCGACCGCCCGGACCCTCCATGCTGGTGCCGCTCAGTAGAGATGCGCGCTTGGTCGGTCTCGTGCAGCTCGTCGACAAACTCGGTGGTGGCTTCGACATGCGCGACGCCGAGCGAGCCAAGACCATCGCCGAGGCGGCGACCACTGCGATCGCCCACGCACGGCGTTTTCGACAGCTCGAACGGGTAGGCCTGCGCGACACCGCGACCAGTGCCTACAACATGACGTACTTCGTCGACTACCTCGGGCGCGAGCTCCACAAGGCGCGGCGCTACAAGCGAAGCTTCTCGTTGATCCAGGTTTCCATCGACAACGTCGCCAGTCTCCGAGAAGCGCTGAAACCCGAGGTCTTCAAGGAGGCGATGCGTCGCCTGGTGCAGGCGATTGCGGGTCCGCTGACCGACATCGACGTCCTGGCACGGGTCACCGATTCGGAGATGTATCTCCTCCTGCCGGAGACCGATTTTCTTCATGGTTTGAGCTTCGCCCGCACCGCACGCGACGCGATTCAACGCAGTCCCTTTCTCGCGGACATCGACCGAATGAATCCGATTCAGGTCAGCTTTGGGCCCGCCGCCTTCCCCCGGGATGGCGACGACGTGGACCAGCTCTTCGGCGCGTGCAAGCGCAGACTCGATGAAGCGCGCCGCAGCTTGTTTCGTCGTTTGCACCTGGAGGACGTCGACTTCTGGAGCGCGGTGGAGCTCCTGGTGGGGGATCCAGCTAACTACGTCGGAGACGAAGTGCGGCTAGACAAAGCACTGGAAGTCACCGAGGACGAGCGCGGCCTGTCCCGGCACACGGTGTTTCCGGCGAACAGTCTCGATAGCCTGCGCCGCGAGGTCGTCACGGAAGCGGTTCGCCAGGGGCGCGCCAGTGGTTGGCTCTACCTCGGTGGCTCATGGCGCGAAACCTCGCGCGACGTTCTTGGGGCGCTGCAACAGGTGGGTGAGCGGAGTCTGCGAACCTACGTGCTCGGCCATGACGTGGCAGAGGTGGTGCGCGGTTCTGGGCAGCTCACACCGGTACGGACCGATGGAACGAGCTTCGAGAACCGAGAGGTGATTCTCATGCTCGGCGAGCATAGCGCCTATGCGCTGCTCGCGCGGCGCCGTGACGACGGCCGCCTCTTTGGCTTCCACACGGCGGATTGGACCCTGGTCGAGGGGCTGATCGACAAGCTGCAGGACGCATTTCATCTGCAGAAGGGCGCATGACGGTGATTGCGCTCCTGCCTGCCGTGTTGGTTTTCGCCGCCGAAGCAGAGCCCCCTGTGCACGGCCGCCATGGCTGGGGGATTGGAGCGCAGGTGCCGCTCAGTGTTCTCGGGGGACTTGGGGACGTCAGCAACCCGGGCGTGGGCTACAGCTACGGACTCGCGTTGGACTACGACCTCAGCAGGGCGTTCGGCGTCAGGCTCTTCATCGACTACTCGGAGACCTTTGCCGGCAGTGCGCCTGTGGTCTACGATCTTCCAACAGGTCAGGAGCGTGAGGAATTCGACGCCGAATTGTTCCTCTTCACGGTTGGGCTCGGAGGAACGTGGGTGTTTGAGACGCGCCGCAATTGGTCACCCTACGTTGGCGTCGATGGGGGGTTGGTCTTTGGCGGCTACGATTACAACTTTGGTCAAGATCCCCTCGAGCTGCGAGCGGTTGACGAGGGAAACGTACTAGAGGGGTGTACGGGCGCGGAGTGCCAAAGCGATCTGAATGACAACGCCCAGCTCACCTGGTCGGTTGGCGTTCGGGGCGGGGCACAGTTTGAGCTCACCTCATGGCTGCGCAGTGCCTTCGAGCTGTCAGTAACCTACGTGCCCTTCGCCGAGGAGCCGATCAGCAATACGGTTGCGATTCGCAACGTGCGGGGCGTGGGAGAGGGCATGTTCTTGGCGCGATTGACCTACATCGCGCGCTTTGGGCTGTGAGGGGACATGGCAGAGGCTCGGAAAATATTGGTGGCGGACAACGACGTGAAGACGGTGCGAGCGCTGAAGAATGGCCTCGAGCCTGAATTCAGAGTCATCGCCGCCCGGGATGGCTCCAAGGCGCTCGAGCTGTCCATCACCGAGTTTCCCGACCTCATCATGGTCTACCGCCACTGCCCTTTGATCCCTGCCAAACAGTTCCTGCGGATCCTGCGAACGAACCCGCGAACCGAAAACATCCCGCTGATCATCCTCTCCGACGAGACGGTCGCGAGCTCGACGCTCCCGGGTTACCTCGAGGGAATTCTGGTCAAACCTCTCAACCTCGATGAAGTTCGAGCACACGTGACCTCGGTCTTCACCCGGGCGGACGCTGCTCGAGAAGTGGGGCAGGAGAGCGGCGCGGTTCAAGGCTCCTTGACGCAGATCTCCATGGTCGACTTGGTGCAGGTATTCGCCATGAACCGGCGGTCCGGTTCCATTCGTTTGAGCGGTGGACCGAACGGTGCGACAGCGGAAGTCTTCGTCGCTGATGGCCGGATCGAGGACGCGAAGCTCGGCTTCGCCCGTGGGGAAAAGGCCCTCTATCGCATCCTGGGATGGAGCTCGGGCACCTTTTCGTTCGTGCCCGGCGTAGGCGCGGCAGCGGCGACAATTTCCTCCGCCACTGACAGTCTTCTGATGGAGGGCATGCGGCAGGGCGACGAGCTCGAGCGGATACGTGAAGCGACGCCATCCGCCGAGGCGGAGATCAAGCGCCTCGTGCCGCCGGACGGTGTGCCCGAGGGGCTCCACCCGGTCACCGCAGAGATCCTGGATCTTCTCCAGTACTACTCGAAGGTCGGGGATCTCGTGGATCGCGCTAGGGCCACGGACCTCGAGGTATATCTGGCGCTGCAGTCACTCGTCGCAAACGAGATCATTCGGATCACGGAGGTCGAGGCCCCGTCGGCTGGAGAGCCGCTCCTGAGTCAGGATGAGATCTTCGACTTGCTCGGGCGGCTGCGCCAAGCGGGCATGTCGCCGACGTTTCTTCACCGACCGAAGATCACGCTGATCGCCGAGCGGGAGGCCCTTCGCGAGTTTTCCGGGAATCTGGCGCGGGTTCCCGAGTTCGAGGCCAACAGCCTCGAGGACGTGGTGAACACTCGATTTGGCTCGCTCGGCTCCTTGCAGCTGAGCACGGGGTTCACCCCCGAGCTCGTGGCGGTGGCCCCGGACGAGCGTCTGCTGCCGCTGGTCTTTTCGCTCTCCGCCGGCTGTATCGCCGCGATATGCCTCGGAACGATCGGCGTCAAAGGGGTAGAAGTGCTGCGAATGTTGGAGCGGGAGCGACGGGTCGCCATTCTCACGACCGCCCCGGCGCCTCTCCCGGGAATCGAGCGCGCTCGCCGCGTCATCGTCAACGGCGAAGAGGCAGGGGCGCGCGAGGTCCTCAAGAAGGCCCTCAAAGACGTAAACGCCGCGGAGCTGCGCGACGTCTCGGTCTAGGGCGGCGACCTCACTCAGTCGACAAAGTTGGCCTCGAGCTCGCTCTGGCCGATCTTGATCACGTCTCCCGCCTGGACGAAGGCGGCGCCGATCCTCTCCTCGTTCACGAAGGTGCCGTTGGTGCTGGCGAGGTCGATCACGCCGAGTCCGCCCCCGTCGAAGAAGACCATCGCGTGTGCCCTAGAGATTGAATCGTCGGCGAGGACGATGTCCGTGCCCCGCTCGTAGGCTTCGGCCCGGAACTCCGGCGCGCTCGCGGTCACCGGCGGGGCCTTCTCCTTGAGGTGCTCCTGCAGGATGTCCGCCGCGGCCTGGTCCAAGACACGGTTTCCGTCCCGGTCGATAAACGCCGTTTCGCTTTCCGAGAGATGGCGGCCGACGAGGCGGCAGGCGCCAAAATCGACGCTGACGGTGTCTCCCACGTTCGGTCCGTTCACCACCGAGAGAACGACTCGCGTGTTTTCGTCCATGGTCCGCCACACCCCTCGAGTTCCGTCCCATGATGCGCCGAAACCGAGCGCTCGGTCCAGCAGGCAGAGGGTCACTAAGCATAGAATGGGCTTCAAAATATGCTTTGCGCGCTACAGCATGCGCGAGTAGCCTCAGGCGGACCTCGTGAAGGAGGGCCCTGATGGCCAGTAGTGCGTCCGTTGAGCTGAGAACACCGTCCTACCGCGGCGGCAGCTTCATTTTTCTTCCGGTCTCGAGTGAGCCGATCTTCACCCCTGAAGCGCTGACCACGGAGCAGCTGCAGTACTACGCGACGGCTCTGGAGTTTTCGATGAAGGAGGTCGAACCGAACGCCGCCGCCATCGATCAGAAGCGTCCCGGCCTGATGCTCGAGATCATGCGAAAGGCTGCGGAGGTGGGGCTGTTCATGGTCGAGATCCCCGAAGCCTACGGCGGCTTGGGCCTCGACAAGGTCACGGCGATGAAGATGGGGGAAGCCATCGCCCGAAACGCATCCTTCTCGGTCACCATCGGCGCACACACGAATATCGGCACGATGCCGACGGTGTTCTACGGCACAGCGGAGCAAAAAGAGCGCTACCTGCCAAAACTCGCAAGTGGAGAGCTCCTCGCCGCTTACTGCCTCAGTGAGCCAGACAGTGGCTCTGATGCACTCGCCGCCAAGACGACCGCCGTGTTGAACGAGGCGGGGACGCATTACGTGCTGAACGGCACCAAGCAGTGGATCACCAACGGTGCCTTCGCCGACCTCTTCACCGTCTTTGCTCAGGTGGACGGCGAGAAGTTCACGGCGTTCCTGGTCGAGAAATCATTCCCCGGTGTCAGCCTGGGAGCGGAGGAGCACAAGCTCGGAATCCGAGGCAGCTCCACCACGCAAGTCATTCTCGAAGACGTCGAGGTTCCGGTGGAAAACGTCCTGGGGGAGATCGGGCGGGGCCACAAGATCGCTTTCAACATCTTGAACATTGGTCGCTGGAAGCTCGGTGCTGGGGCGATCGGCGGTGCAAAACACGTGCTCGAGCATGCCGCGAAGTACGCGAACGAGCGCAAACAGTTCGGGGAGTCACTGAGTCGATTCGGTTTGATCCGCGAGAAGCTCGCTCGGTCCGCGATGTTGATCTACGCCGGCGAAGCGATGGCCTATCGAACCGGGGGAATCATCGATGCGCGTATCGCCGAGCTCGACCGCGGAGCGGAGGACTACTACCCGCGGGCGATTTCGCTCATCGAGGAATTCTCGATCGAAGCGTCGATTCTCAAGGTATTTGGTTCCGAAGCCGTGTGGACCATCGCGGACGAGGCGGTGCAGATCTTCGGCGGCAACGGCTACGTTGAGGATTATCCGGTGGAACGCATCCTTCGAGACAGCCGGATCAATCGCATCTTCGAGGGAACAAACGAAATCAATCGCATGCTGATCCCCGGCACGATCCTGAAGCGCGCCATGAAGGGGCAGCTGCCGCTGATGCAGGTGAGCCAAGAGGTGATGGCGGAGCTCGCGAACGATGCGCTTCCACACGAGCAGGCTGGGCCGCTCGGACGCGAGGTGTGGGCGACGGAGCTCGCCAAGCGAGCGGTCACCTACGCGACGGCACAGGCGGTTCAACGATTCATGCAGGAGCTTCAGGAGCAGCAAGTGCTCCTCGCAGAGCTCGCCGACATGTACATCGCCGTCTACGCGATGGACTCGGCGGTCGCCCGCGCGCAGCAGGCGATCGTGGCACAGGGCGAAGACAACGCCCGCGCGCATCTCGAGCTCGCCCAACTCTTCGTGTTCGAATCGCGAGCCCAGCTCATGAGCAAGCTGCGTCGGGTGGCGCACCTGGTCTGCGACGAAAACACGCTCGAAGACTATCTGGTAAACGCTCGCGTGCTCGACCAGCCCTACGCCGCCGACCTTTCCGCGCTTCAAGACGCCGTGGCTTCTCGGGTTGTCGAACGCGAGGGTTACGTACTCTGAGGGGCCCCTCCCGTGGGCATGTGCGCACGATTTGGCATCCCCCTCGCCGCTGGATTAGGCTTCGGGTCACATGCGGGCGAAACACGCCATCCTCACCGACGTGGGGAACGTTCGAGAACGGAACGAAGACCACGCGGGCGGCGATCCGGAGCGCGGCCTCTTCTTGTTGGCGGACGGTATGGGGGGGCACCCCGCCGGGCATCTCGCGTCGCAGATCGCCATTCAGACCGCGATGGCGTTCCTGACGGAAAAACGTGTGCCCGGTCGCGCCCGGGGCCGAGGCGAGAAGCTGGGCCAGTCGATCCTCGCTGCGAATCACGCGATCCTGCACCTCGGGGAGCAGCACGAGGAGGTCCAAGGAATGGGAACGACTCTGATTGGCATGTGGCTCGGGAAGAGCAAAGCACACTTTGCCCATGTGGGTGACTCGCGCGCCTATCTCTATCGCGAAGGGGAGGCGCACATCTTGACCCGCGACCATACAGTCTTGCGCGAGCTGATCGACCGCGGCGAGCTCTCCGCCGACGCCCCGGAAGCAGCCCAGATTGGGCATATTCTGACGCAGGCGGTCGGCCTCGAAGAGCAGGTCGCGCCGGACATCATCACCCTCGAGACCAAGCGAAACGACGTGTTCCTGCTCTGTAGCGACGGTTTGTCCGACCTCTTGGCGCCACCACGAATCGCCGAGCTCTTGAACGGGGTGGACAAAGAGAACCTCGACGATCGAGCGCAGAAGCTCGTCCAGGCCGCACTCGAAGCGGGTGGTCACGACAATGTGACCGTAGTTCTCGCCCGTACCGCATGATCTTGATGTTGCGATCGCAGTGTGCGTGCTAGCGGTCCCTGTGGGCACATGTGGTCCATGGGATAGGGATGGGCAGCGCAGCGGTCAGAGAAATTCAGGCAGCGCTTCTCGCGTTGGTGCGGGAGCTTCATGGCGGTGATCGCCCTTGGGACGGAGGTGCCATCCGTGCCCTACGACGTCCAGAGTGCGCGCGGTGGGGTCACTGAGTTTGGTGAGGCGCTGGAAGACGCGGACGCGCTCCTCCTCTAACGGCGTGGCGTCGTGAGCGTCGGCCCAGCTCTCGAAACCACACTCTTGCGCATGGAGAGGGTGGAACACGTGGCCCAGGTGCAGCTCGCGGCTGCGAGCCTTGGGGGGGCGCGCGAGCTTCCCGCGAGCGATGTGCAGGAGCTCCTTCGAGCGCGGAGGGCCCAAGGCCTCGGTCGGGCCGGACGTCGCGATGTGGCGCTCCGGGCGCGCTAGGAGCTGCCTGTCGTGAAACCCAAGCCCGCGACCGCAGAGGGCCTCGTGGGTGTGCGCACCTTCCCACCACCGCGCTCGCAGCGGCTCTGACCGGCGGGCGCTGGGACACCTTTCCTGGGTCCATGCGTCCTGTGTCGCGAATTTTCCGAAACGCCGAGTTTCACCGCCACGCAACCCCGCGGCCGGTGTCCGCGATATTTGTGACATCCCCAAAAAATTGAATCGCGTGCGGCACCTCGGTCCGACGGGCATCGGACCAGGGCGATAGCGCCTCGGTCGTGCGCGCGTATCTGGAGATGAGCAATGACTGATGCAGCGACGGTCGCCCCCGTCCGGAGCGTACCGCTCCACCTAAAGACCCCCGTGAGATCCGCGACCACGCCGACGCCTGCGGTCTCTTCGCGCGATGACGCTCGGGTATCCAGCCCTGGGCGTCGACTCGTGCGGAACGCTCGCAATCGCAGTGCACGCGCGGGCGCCGGACATTCACCGGCGACCATGCGATCCGCCGCTCGTCTCGTGACCGACGAGATGCAGGACGCGCGCGGCACCTCAGCGCAGCGACCGAGTCCCGCGAGCATCCGCAAAGCCTATGAGAAGCGCCTGTCAAAGGTCGTCGCTGAGCACGAGGCGCCGCGGGGTTTTCAGCGGGCGCTTCGTTGGTTTTCGCGCAGCAAGCTCTACCGGTGGGTCGCCGGCAACATCCTTGCCCATGCGACGTTTCGGGTGGGGGGCTACCCGCGGCTGCCGATGGAGTCCTACGAAGAGATTCAAAGCGCGCTCGCGGAGGGGCATGCCAAGGGGCCTGCGATCTACGCCTGGGTGCAGTCGGACACCCTGTCCCTGGCCGCGACGCTAACCAACTGGCTGTCGAAGAGCGACTACACGCACGCGGGGATCATAGACCCCAACGATCCAACTCGTGTTTTCCACATGAAGGGCACGGGCCTGAAACACGACCACATTCTCGAAGTGATGAAGCAGACCGACCGTTTCGCTCTCGTGCGCTATGAAGTGACACCCGAGCAATTCGAGGAGTACAAAGCCCGCCTCCGGGAGCTCGAGCACGAGGGAGTGAAGTACGACTACCCGATGGAGATGGAGGATCTCGAAGGCGGCGAAGTCGATGACATCTACTGTTCGGAGCTCGTTTGGCACCTCGGAAAGGGGCTCGTGAGCGACGACGCGTTCTGGCCGAAAAAGATCGGGGGACGCTACGTCTTCCATCCCGATGACGTCCGGAGCTCCGGCGAGCTTCTCTTCGAGCTCAAGGCCTGATCACACGCACAGCAGCACGTGGAGGTCGCAGAGATTCACTCCGGTGGGGCCTGGAGCGATCACCGTGGCGCCCGCTGGGCGCCTCTGGAGGAAGGATCCGCTATCGAAGGAGCTCAAGGCGTCTTCGGCACCGTCGAGGGCTTCCCAGCTGCGGCCATCCACGGCGGCGCCGGCGATGGATGAAGTGCCGTCGACTCCGTCGCTCCCTGCGAACAGGGCCCCGACGCCCTCGAGCCCAGCGATGCCCTTGGCGACGGAGAGCGCGAGGTGACCATTGCGTCCGCCGCGACCGGCCTTTCGCGGCAGACGCACCACCGGCTCGCATGCTTCAACCCATGCCTCGCCTGGGGCGAGGGCTTTCACCGTGCGCACCATCTCGCGGGCCCGCCGACCGACGGTGGGGCTGTCTGGACGATCCTGCGCGTGAACCACGCGAAAGCCCTGTCGCACCAACGCATTCGCGGCTGCGGCGACCAGGTGGGCCGGCTCGGCGAGCACGACGACCGGGTGACGCCGTCGCCGGGGGGGACGCGCCGATGCGAGAGTGGCGAGAACGTGGCTCGGAAGGGCGGTGCTCAGGTGGTAGCGGGATAGCGCATCACCCATGTCGACCGAGCGACCGAGCGTCGGCCCGCTTCCAACCAGCTCTGGTCCACCGCCAACGTCACTGAGTATGAGGGTGACGAGCCCACCCTTGCAGCGCCGCGCCAGACGGCCGTTCTTGAGCCGCGAGAGCTGGCCGCGGATCGCGTTCATCACCTCGATCGGGGCCCCAGATGCGAGCAGCGCTCGATTGGTGCGAGCAAGATCGTCGAGGCTCATCCCGTCAGCGGGAGCTGCCACGAGGCTCGATGCGCCGCCACTCAATGCTACGAGCAGGAGGTCATCCTTCTTAACCCGTGAGGTGAAGTCCAGGACAGCCTCACCGGAGAGCAGCGAACCCTCCTTCGGAACCGGGTGCTCGCCGCGCATCACCCGCACGTTGCGAGCTCTCGGGCCCGGTGCCGCTGCCCCCGGGGGAGCGACGACCAGGGTCTCGCTCAGCCGGGGGCCGAGGACTCGCCGGAGGCCAATGGCGCAGCGTCCGGCAGACTTCCCCAAAGCGAGCACGTACAGCTCGCCTTTGGGCCAGTCGACGGCGTGCTCGGCGCCCCGGGCAAAGCGGCCCCCGTGCAGCGTCGGGCTCAAGGATGCCATGTTGAGGTGCGCTCCTACGCGCACCGCTCGACGCACCAGCGCCTCGGGGGCGCAGCGTTCGAGTGCGACCGCATAGACCATTGCGAGGGTATCGAGGGCAGGGGGCATGGCCGTTGATAGATGAGAGCGCTCGCTCGGAGCAAGGCAGCGGAGCCGTTGCCAGCGCAAGGCTCCCTCCGCTATAGCCCCGTCACGGAGAAATCGGTGGCACAACGCAAAACGAAGACCAAACAGACCAAAACGAGCGCGGCGAAGAAGACGCGCTCGGCAACGAAGCGGCCGAGGCCCGCAAGGCACGCGGACCTCGCGCCCTTCATCGATCACACGCTGCTCAAGCCGGAGGCAAGCCGCGCGCAGCTCGCGGTCCTTTGCGACGAAGCGAAGCGCTACGGCTTCGCGACCGTGTGCGTCAATGCGGTAAACGTGCGCTTTTGCGCCGAACTCCTCGAGGGCAGCTCGGTCGAAGCGATCGCCGTCGTCGGTTTTCCCCTCGGGGCAGGCACGCCTCGCGTGAAAGCCTTTGAGGCGAGCGAAGCCGTGCGCAACGGCGCTGGCGAGATCGACACCGTTCTCAATATCGGCGCAATGAAGTCGAAGGACTACGCACTCGTCTTTGAGGACCTCGCCGCAGTAGTGCAGGCGGTGAAGCCTGTGCCAGTCAAAGTCATCCTCGAAACCGCCTCCCTCACCCGGGACGAGAAGGTGATCGCTTGTGCCCTCGCGAAGGCGGCGGGCGCGGCATTTGTGAAGACGAGTACGGGCTTTGGTGCAGGTGGCGCGACCCGTGAAGACGTGCAGCTCATGCACGCCATCGTTGGTGAGGACATGGGGGTCAAGGCGTCCGGCGGAGTTCGGAGCACGGAAGATGCTCGGGCGATGATCGAAGCCGGCGCCACCCGAATCGGCGCCTCGGCGTCGGTAGCGATCGTCACCGGTGGTGCCTCCACTTCTGACTACTGAGGCTCGATGATGATGAAGCGCAGACCGAAGACCTTTCCGTTGCTCCTTTTGTCGCTCTCCGCATGCGCGGGCGCGCAAGGCGGCGCGGTGTCCCTTCCGTACACGGCGATCAGCGGGCCGCTGATCATCGCCCACCGCGGCGGCTCTCTTGAGGCCCCGGAGAACACGCTCGCTTCGGTCCAGCACGGCATCGACGTGGGAGCCGATTGGATCGAGATCGACGTAGTGCTCTCGAAAGACGACCACGTGATGGTGGTGCACGAGGATGCGCTCGAGCGCTACGCGCACGTCGAAGGCAAGGTCAGCGAAAAGAAGCTAGAGGAGCTTCGCGAGATTCACGTGGGCAACCCCGGTTGGAGTGAAGGAGCGACGAAGGTGATGGCCGACTTCGGGGTGAGCCCAACGGACTTCGGCGCGCGCTTCGCCGACGAGACCATTCCAACCCTCGATCAGGTCTTAGAGCTCGGTGGTCGGATGATGATCGAAATGAAGGGCACCGACGAGCCGCAGGCGCTGGCGGACGGTGTGCTCGAGTCGGTGAAGAACGCGTTCGCCTATGGTCGCGTGGCACTCGGGAGCTTCGACCCTGCGCTCCTCGATGCGGTCGCCGTGCGCGATCCGGCGATGCCCTTGATTGGTATCGTCGAGGATGTCGCAATGATAGACGAGATGCTGAAGCGCGATCCTAAGGTCATCGCGATCCGCGCGGATCTCGCCGCGGAAGCGTTGCTGAGGGTGCCGGAGGGCGTCGCGGTCTGGGTATGGACGATCTACACTCCAGAGATGGCGGATGCGGCGCTCGAGGTGGGAATTCACGGGCTGATCACCGACATTCCCTCGGCCATCGTAAAGAAACTCCGCCCCGAGCCCGAGCTCTATATCCAGCGTCAGGCGGATTGAGTCTTATCCTAGGTCGGTGGAAGCGCCCGTTCAGCACACCGTACCCGTCGAGCATCGCGGCAAGGCAGTCATCTTCTACGATGGCGTTTGCGGCATGTGTAACCGCCTCGTGAAGAGCACGATGGCCTCCGACCGGCGCGGGCGCCTGCTCTACGCGCCGCTTCAAGGAAAAAAAGCGGACACCCTGCTCGCACCGCATGGGATCGACCCGGCGCGTCTCGACACCGTGGTGCTCTTGAGCGACTACGGTTTGGCGAGCGAACGGGTTTGGACGCGCTCCTACGCCGCGTTTGAAATCGCGAGGATCCTCGGTGGGATCTACCGCCCCCTGTCCTGGCTGCGCATTTTGCCGCGTTTCATCACCGACGCCGCGTACCGCTGGGTCGCCGCTCATCGCTACCAGATCTTCGGCAAATTCGACGCCTGCGCCATTCCCACCCCCGAGGAGCGGGCCCGTTTCATCGATCGGCCCTGACCCTGCGGCGAGGGGCGACCGCTCGCCGCTTGTTCCGTCGCGACAGCCCTGCTACGTCCCTTAGACCATGAATATTTCGAGCACGAAGGACCGGAGTATCCACCCGCCGGTGTTCTTCACCTCCGCCGGCCTTTTGGTGGTGTTCTTGTTGTTCGGCGTGCTCGCGACGGACGTCGCAGACCGCTTCTTTCCGGCGATTCTCGCCGGTGTCGGCGCCTATTTCGGCTGGTTCTACCTCGCGTCCGTCGGTGGGTTTCTCGGGCTTTCGGTGTGGCTCGCGTTCAGCTCACACGGGACGCTTCGCCTCGGAGCGGACGACGATCGGCCGGAGTTCTCGACCCTGACCTGGTTCGCCATGCTCTTCAGCGCGGGCATGGGAATAGGGCTCGTGTTCAATGGGGTCGCCGAGCCGATGATGCATTTCGCGAGCCCACCGGTGGGTGAGGGGGGCACGGTGGAGGCCGCCGTCGATGCGCTCCCCAGGACCTTTCTTCACTGGGGGGTCCACGCCTGGGCGATCTACGCGATCGTCGCCCTCGGCATCGCCTTCTTCTCGTTTCGCCACCGTCTGCCCCTGACCCTTCGCTCCTGCCTCTATCCCCTCCTGGGCGAGCGCATTCACGGCTGGCCGGGCGACGTGGTCGACGTTCTCGCGGTGATCGGGACGCTCTTTGGCTTGGCCTGCTCCCTCGGTCTCGGCGCCATGCAGGTGAGCGCCGGGCTGAACGAGGTCTTTGGCATTCCCCATGGGACGACGACCCAGCTCGTGGTCATCATGCTCATCACCTTGGCTGCCACCGTATCGCTCGTCACGGGGATCAAGTCCGGGATTCGGCGCCTGAGCGAGCTGAACATGGTGATGGCCGCCTTGTTGCTCATTTTCGTCGCCACCGTCGGGCCGACCTTTGAAATCATTCGGCTCGGGCTACAGAGCATCGGCATCTACCTCGACACGTTCCTGGAGCGCACGTTCTTCCTCGGCGCACTCGACGCGCAACAAGCGACGTGGATCAACGATTGGACCATCGTCTATTGGGGTTGGTGGATCGCCTGGGCCCCCTTCGTAGGAGTCTTCGTCGCGCGGATCTCCCGGGGGCGTACGATTCGCGAGTTCCTCGCCGCCGTTTTGCTCGTGCCCACCCTGGTCAACTTCGTCTGGTTCTCGGTCTTTGGCGGTACGGCGCTGAACCTCGAGCTCTCTCACGGGGTCGACGTCTCCGGAGCGGTCACCGAGGACCTCGCGACGGCGGTCTATGTCGTCCTCGCCGAGCTCCCGGGTTCGAGCGTGAGCGCCGTCATCGCAATGGTCGTCGTCGCGATCTTTTTTGTGACTTCCTCTGATTCCGCCTCCCTGGTCGTCGACATGATCACCTCCGGCGGCAAAGCGGAGCCGCCGGTGTGGCAACGCATATTTTGGGCCACAGCCGAAGGGGCTACCGCCGGGGTGCTCCTCTACGCTGGAGGTGACGTCGCCCTGAAAGCGCTTCAAGCCGGTGTGGTGAGCATGGGGCTGCCATTCTGTGTCGTCCTGGTCCTGGTTTCGGTGAGCCTTGTGCTCGGATTGCAACGCGAAGCTCGGGGCGATTGGCTGCGACCGAAGCGGGAATCGCGCAACGCGCAGCCGCCGGTCAAAGAGGTGGAGGGAATTCCCGTGAAACTCGACAACATTCTCGTCCCCGTGGATTACTCTGAGCCTTCGGCACGAGCGGTGGAGCATGCGATCAGCCTCGCGCAGATGAACGATCCAGCGGGTAGAATCACCGTCCTGCACATTTCCACCACCGGAAATTCGAGTCTTCCTCTCGAACGCTTGCTCAAGGACGACGCTCCTACTGAAGAAGAGCTTCGCTCTGCCGTGCGGGAATCGGAAGAAGAGCTGATGCGGAGATTCCTCGAACGCTTCCCTGACTACCCCCTCGAGGGTCAGGTGGAGATCGGCGTCCCCTGGAAGAAGATCGTCAGCGTTGCTGGGGACAGTGAGTTCGATGCCATCGTCATGGGAAGCCATGGACGCTCGAAGATCGACGACCTCTTGATGGGGAGCGTCGCACAACGGGTGATCCGCTACACCGAACGGCCGGTGCTGGTGGTGAGCTGATGACGCTGCTCTTGGTGTCGTTGCTCGGGATGGTCCCGGTGGACGACTCGTTGGCGAGTGAAGACGGCACGGTCCACCTGCAGTGGAGCACGGGAGCGGCTGAGGCCTATGAGCTCGAGCACGTCTTTGGCGAGGAGCGGGTCCTCACCCGGACTGGCGTCAGCGATTTTCACCTGAGTGGCCTTCGCGAGGGGGAGCATCACTATCGAATACGCCCAGTCGGTGCCTCAGAGTGGTCGAAGCCCATCGTGGTGACCGTGGGCTTTCCAAACGGGACCCTCGTCCTGTCGCTCCTGCTTCTGGGGACCGGTTTGTTCCTAGCGACTGCGACTGCGATCCTGCGCGGTGCAAGGAGCGAGTGATGGAGACTCCGCACGCACTCGACCCCGCGCTCGGATGGGCGCTCGTTCTCGGCCTAGGAGTCGCCTGGGTGATGCTCGGACGTTACTGGGGCACGCGCGCCTCGGACACGGAAGGCTTCATGCTCGCGGGGCGCAACGTCGGGCTGGCCCTGGGGGCGGCAACCACGATGGCCACCTGGGTGACCTCGAACACCATCATGCTCGCGCCGAAGTTCGCATGGCAAATGGGGGTCTGGGGACTCGTCGCTTACAGCACCGCGAGCTTCGGTCTGTTTCTCTTTGCTCCCATCGCCGAACGCATTCAAACCCTCATGCCCGCAGGCTACACCAGCGGTGACTTCGTCCGCGTGCGCTACGGCAGGCCGGCCTGGGCGGTCTTCTTGGCGATCTCCGGCGTTTACTCCATGGCCTGGCTCGTCAGCATGGCGATCGCCGGCGGCGTGCTCCTCGAGAGCTTGGCGGGGCTGCCCTACCTCGCGGGGATGAGTCTCATCCTGCTCGTCTGCGTCCTCTACACCCTGTTCGGCGGGATGTTCGCGGTCATCGGCACGGATTTCGTTCAGAGTGTCATCATTCAGCTCGGTCTCGTCGCCATTGGGGTGACCGTGCTCGTGATGAGCGACCTCAGGGGGATCTACGACTATGTCGAGCTGAACCAGCCCAAGCTCATCGATGTCTGGATGCCCGTGGCGCTGTTGTCGCTCTTCAACAACATGTTCTTTGGCTTCGGCGAGGTCTTTCACAACAACGTCTGGTGGAGCCGGGCCTTCGCGATGCGCAAGGGAGTCGCCAAGCGGGCCTTCACACTCTCGGCGTTTCTCTGGCTTCCCATTCCCGTGTGTGCGGGTTTTGTGGGGCTTGCGAGCGGCGCCCTCGGGCTCGATGTAACCGACCCGGATGCGATCGGGCCGCAGGTTGCGAGCTTCATCGTGGGGCCGGTGGGCACTGTCGGACTCTTCATCGTCGTCTTCTGCTCGCTAGCCTCGAGCATCGACAGCCTTCTCGCCGCGACGAGCGATCTCCTGACCGAGGACGTTTTCCGGAAATTGCTGAAACCCGGCGCGAAGGACGCACAGCTTCGACGCGCCTCGACCGGCTTCATCATCGGGCTCGGGGCGGTCACGTGGCTCCTGGCCGCGTGGCGGCCAGGCGGACTGCTCGAGGTGCTCTTCTTCTCCGGTCCGCTCGTTGCGAGCACGATCTGGCCGATCGTCGCGGGGGTCTACTGGTCGAAGGCGAGCAAGCCCGCAGCCCTGGTCGCGATGTTGACCGGCAGCGTCGTAGGACTCGTGTGTTACTTTCAACTCGGCTGGTTTACCGCGAGTCTCATCTCCGCCGCGATGTCGATGGGCATCGTGGTCGGCGCCCGTGTTCTCGCGCCGGGGCAATTCCATTGGGGCGAGCTCGCGGAAGCGGAGGTTGCGTCGTGACGTTTCCGGTGGGACTCTTGCAGGTGTTGATTTGGGGCGCAGTCATCGCGACAGGCCTCGGGGCCATCACGCTGCTGACTTTGCTCTTCAAGGATTTCAAAGACCGCAACATCTGGTGAGTTCATGCACCGCTCGGCCCCGTTTCTCACCTTTGTCTGCGTTTCTTTGCTCGCGACGAGCGTAGGGGCCACGGAGCCCGACTCCTATGGCCGGGACATGTTCAACCCCTCGCCGGAGGGGAGCGACGAATCGCCGGTGGTGGATTTTGGGCTCGAGTATCGGCCGCGCGCCGAGTCGAGCCCGCTTGGTCCCATTCGCTGGGTGCCGGGTGCTCCGAACACGAGCTATAGCCACCGCGCCCGCCTGATGGGCGTCTTTGCGCACAATCTGCTGCGCGCGAAACTCTCGCTTCAAAACGTCTATGTCGCGAGTCCGCCGGAAGAGCTCGCGCCGGTGGAGGCGCTCGAAGCCTACGTGCAGTTCGGAAGCCCGGAGCTGCGCACGAGGCTCGGTCGCCAGGAGATCACCTTCGGCACGGGCCGTATCCTGACCGGGCCCTTTTGGTCGCAGCGCGGCCGACCGATCGACGCCGCGCGGGTTCGCTATCAAAACGACAGCTTCGCTGCGGACGGATTCATCGGTCGGCACAACGGCAGCGGTCTCTACCGAGACATGACGGGCGCCTATGTGGAAGGGGACATCGGGCCGGTGCGCACGGCGGTGACCGCACTCCTCGAAACGAATCGCTTTTTGCGCGAGAATCAGCGCCGCGGATTGGAAGAGGGCTATACGCGCTTCACCGGCGGATTCGACTTTGAGCTCTCCTCACCGTTCTTCGTCTCCGGGGAGACGCTCGTGCAGGTGGGCTCCTGGGAAGGGGATGCGACTCT
>CAYXVF010000087.1:0-13286 GCA_964468125.1 uncultured Bdellovibrionales bacterium
GGATGCGTCCCGGGAGAAGGCGACCACCTCGTAAAAACGACGTCCGTCGTAGGCCAGACGTTCGTCGGCGACGCCGTAGCCCAGGCGCGCAAATCCTGGGCGGAGGACCGCCGGCATCTGTGGCGTGCACACGATCAGCCGTTTGACCCGGGCACGTAGGGCGGGGTGGGCACCGGCGATGCTCAACACCGTGCCTTCGCCCATGCCGGCAAGGATCGCAGCGTCGAGCTCGCGGTCCTGGACCGGTTGAAATCCATCGCCATCGAAGAGCTCGAGCCGCTCGAAGAGTGTTGGGGGGACCTCCGAGGTGTAGAAGCGCCGGGCCGCGTCGGGAATCTTTTCAACGCCGCACAAGCGTGCCTCGGGGAAGCGCTCCGCCAGGCGGATCAGCGCGTAGCCGTGGTCGTAGCCGATGTCGACGATGGTGCGTGCCCCCTCGGGGACCAGGTCCACCGCTGCCTCGAGCCGGCCCGGAAGCGACTTGCGTGAGTCTACCCTCGTCGCCATCATCCGGGTGAACGTCACCCTTCGCGCAAGAGGAGTCAAACATGCGAATCGTCGCCATCGCAGCGATACTGGGTCTGGTCGCCTGTCAGCAGGAGCCCGCCCCCAAAGAAGAGCCCAAAGCCGAGGAAGCCAAAGCGGAAGCAACCGCCGAAGCAGCTGCCGGCGACTCGAAAGAGGCGCCTACCACCGCGGCTGTGGGCGAAGCCGCCCCTGAGTTTTCCTTGAAGAATCTCGACGGCGAGGACGTGTCGCTCGCGAGCTTCGAGGGCAAGACCGTGGTCCTCGAATGGTTCAACCCAGACTGCCCCTTTGTGAAGTACAGCCATAGCGAGGGCCCGCTCAAAGAGCTCGCCGAGACCGCGGCGGAGAAGAAGGAGGGCCTCGTCTGGCTCGCCATCAACTCCGGTGCCCCGGGCAAGCAGGGGCACGGCGTCGAGCGCAACAAGAAGGCCATGGAAGAATACGGTATGAGCTACGACATTCTCGTCGACGAGGACGGAGCAGTGGGCAAAGCTTATGGCGCCAAGACCACGCCGCACATGTACGTGATCAGTCCAGAAGGCACGCTCGAGTACGCGGGTGCCCTGGACAACGCGCCGATGGGTAAGGTGAAGGGCGATTCGTTCACGAACTACGTCACGATGGCGCTCGACAAGCTGGCACAGGGCGAGAAGGTCGATCCCCGCGAGACGAAGCCCTACGGGTGCTCGGTCAAGTACGGCAGCTGAGACGTCGACCCGCGCCGTTTACGCGGCGCGGCATTACCTGAGCGGCTTCGCACGATAGTCTCTCTCGCTCGGGAGGAGCGATGGAGATGTGCGACCTGTTGGTCGTCGGTGCCACCGTTTTTGATGGCACCGGCGCGGAGCCCGCGCGCCTAGACGTGGCGGTTCGCGAGGGCGACGTGGTCGCCATTGAAGCGGACCTCTCCCATTGGACCGCCTCCGAACGCATCGATGGGACCGGTCAGTGGTTGATCCCCGGAATGCTCGACATTCACACCCACTTCGACCTGGAAGTGGAACTCGAGCCTGCGCTCCCCGAAGCCGTGCGGCACGGCACGACCACGGTGCTCATGTCGAACTGCTCTCTTGGAATGGCCTTCGGCAATCAACGGCGCGATGGTGCGGACCCGATCGTCGACTGCTTTGCGCGGGTGGAGAACATCCCAAAATCGGTGCTGAGCAAGATCGCCGACCGTGCCGAATGGAACGACAGCGGGGCCTACCTCGACCATCTCGATTGCTTGCCCCTCGGCCCCAACCTCGTCGCGATGATTCCTCACTCGATGCTACGCATCGAGGCGATGGGCTTTCGTGGGAGTATCGAGCGAAAGCCGACGGAAGCGGAGCTCACGCGCATGGAGCAGCTGCTCGAGAAGGGGCTCGACGAAGGCTACGCAGGCCTGTCCACGGACGCACTGCCTTTTCATTTCCTGGCGAACCGCCCGAACACA
The DNA here is from genome assembly GCA_964468125.1 of uncultured Bdellovibrionales bacterium. GTDB lineage: Bacteria > Myxococcota > XYA12-FULL-58-9 > XYA12-FULL-58-9 > CAYXVF01 > CAYXVF01. The sequence goes on from CAYXVF010000087.1 coordinate 1,964, forward strand.
AAAAAGCGGATCCCCACACAATACGCCGACCGACGGGAGCTTCTGCGTCTCACGCGGGTGCTCCGCGAGCGCGACCGACTCTGGCAGGCGACACCGGCAAAAGACCGAACGGTCACGGCGCTGCGTACCTTTGCTCTCACGAGTGGCTTGTTCCATGGAAAACCTCTGCGTCTCACCGCCGTCGCTGCGCTCGACATTGCGACGAGTAAGACCCTCAGTTTCCTCGCGAGGGCGCTCGCGTGGTTTCTGAATCTCCCGCTGGTGAACGGAAAGTTTCGCCTGCAGGCCCTAGCTGCTCCTTTCAAAGTGTGGGGGCACGGACCGATCACGCCCCTCTTCGAGGAGATCGAGGAGCTTCGGCGGCTTCAGGAGCCTGAGCTCGAAGACCGCGCCGGTCGCCTTGCGATCTTGGAGGACCCGGCCTACGTCCGCGCGTTTCGAAAAATGTGGCGGAAGGGCAAGTCGGGCTTCGGATTGGCACGGATGAGACGCTGGTTAGCGCGGGAGGATTTCGCGATCTCCCGTGACCTTCATCAGATGCACATCACCCGTTCGCCGGTACGCGCCTGGGAGGGGGAGTCGATGGGGGCGGTTCACGACCGGCTGATCCGCCATCAACGAGGAGAGTCGGCGGCACGCGACGACGAAGAACATGCAGCGCTCGATGCGTTTCCGAGGATTCAGGACGATGCGGATGTCTTCCTGCACCTGCTGCGCGCCTACGATACGGACCTCGTCTGGTACGAGACGAGTGCCAACCGCGACCCAGCGGTCGTCGAAGAGCTGCTCTTTCATCCAAAGCTCTTGCCCGGCTTCAGCGATGCCGGCGCACACCTGCTCAACATGGCGTTTTATGACGTCAATCTGCGAGCGCTTCACATCGCGCAGAAGGGCGGGAACACCCGTGTGGCGCGCATGGTGCAACGTCTCACCTCCGAGCCTGCGGAGTTTTTGGGACTCAGTGGCGTGGGTACGATCGAAGTGGGCTCTAGAGCGGATATGGTGCTGCTCGACCCTGAGGCTCTTGCCGCTCATGATCCGGATGCGAGTGTGCGCTCGATCTATCGCGACAGCTTCGAGCACGAGCAGCTGGTGAACCGGCCTGAAGGTGTCGTACGCGCTACCTGGGTCAACGGTCGACTCGCCTGGGATGCGGAGAAGCCGAGCGCTCAGCTCGGCAACGAGCGTCTCGGTCGCGTGCTCCGGGTCTGAGGAGCGCGTTCGCGCACGGATCAGGCGCAACCGCGGGCGCGGATCGCCGATACGGACGGTGGACCCTCAGGAAAGAGAAATCCCCCATGACAGATAGAATTGCAGCGCCGGGCGCCCCCCGGCGGACGGAAAGTTATGCCCAGACGACGGCCACCGGGGCCGCCGCTGCGCTCCCCAAGACCGGAGCCGACGAGCCGAAGGGAATGGACGACGAGACCGCCAAGACTCTCGGCAATCGTTTGTTGGCCGTCGGAGGCGTTCTTCTTGCGGGAAGTGTCGCTCTCGTCGAGCTCGGTGCGCGGGCCGCGGGAATCGAGACCGGGATGAGCGCCCTCGGCGGTGCAGGGCTCATGACCCTCTTGGCGGGCATGACCGCGACGACGGTCGGGGCCACCCTGCGATTCCCGAAGTTCTTCGGCAGCTGGTTGCCCGATGAGCGAAAAAAGCAGGCGGCCTGATCCGTCTTTCTCCTTTTCGGAGACCGCGTCGCTCGACTATGGACGGGGGCGTGAAAGACGAATCGCTGCCCTATCCGGACAGCCTGTGCCATCGCTGCGCCGCGCCGCCGCGCTATGTTCGCGCACCGCGGGTGACCTATATTCTCTGCCCGCTTCTCGAGCGGAAGTACCCGGAGCAACCGGTTCGGCGCTGCAGTTTGTTCAAACCAAAGGACCCGTGACCGGCGAGCTAAGTGAGCGGCGTGGTCAGGGACGCGATCCAGCCGTACCACGCCTCGGGCATCGACTCGAGGCGCACGCCAAAGCCTGAGACGCGTCCCCGCTGAAAGGCCGCCTTGCTCACCGCTTCCCACATCACACGCGCCCGTGCGTTCAGCGCGCGGCCGTCCGGGAGCTCGATCACGAGATCGACGATATCTCCGGGAACCACGAATTGGCGGCTGTGAATGAACATGCCCCAAGGGCCGACATTCTGCGTCGCGCTGTGGTGCCAGTTGATGTCGTCCGTGCTGTACCGGAGCGTCAGCCGCCGCGGATAGCGAGGCATCCGACGGCGGCATACATCATCGACTGCTGGTCTAGTGTACTGCATGAACCCTCACCCCCATTCAGACAGGCTACAAAACCTGCAAAAAAATGCGAGAGCGGATTTACAACTGCTGGGTGTGCAAAGATCTCCCACCTGAAAAAGGGATATCGGCGTCGACCAGGCGATTGGCCTCCGATCGCCACTCAGATCCCTGTTCAGCAATGAACCAGATTCGTCAATGAGTGGCCCGGGAGAGAGCTCAGTACTTTACCCGGTCATCGTGACGCGCAAACGCATTGCGCCCTTGCAGCGCGTCACGCACGAAGTTGGGCAACGCGAAGGCCGCTTCGTGCACCTGCGCGTTGTAATAGCGACAGCTCGAGGCGACCCCACGGGCTCGCAGGGAATTCACCGGCGCACGCGGATGCGAGCTCGCGTAGGCGAGCGTCCAGAGCCCGCTCGCGTAGCTCGGCACACTTGCGAGGTAGGCGCTGACACTCGGGAACGCGGCGCGCAGCTCTTCGTAGATCGCGCCCACCATGTCGGTGCTCCAGTGCGGGGACTCCGTTTGGGCGGTCATGACGCCACCCGCCTTCAGTGCCGCGCCGACCTGGCGATAGAAATCCTGTATGAACAGGTCGAGAGCGAAACCCTTCGGGTCCGTGCTGTCGACGACGATCAGATCGAAGGAGCGGGGATTCTCGCGGATGTAGCGCGCTCCGTCCTCGAAGAGGAGTGTGGCGCGCGGATCGCGGCGGCAGCTGTCGACCCAATCAAAGTGATCGGCGCTCACCTCGGTGACCCGCTTGTCGATGTCGACCTGAACGACCTCCTCGAGCTCTGGGTGCTTCAAGGCTTCACGCAAACACCCGCAGTCGCCGCCACCCACGATCAACACGCGTTTCGGCGAAGGCAGTGAGCACAACGGCACGTGCACCAGCATCTCGTGGTAGATGAACTCGTCGCGCTCGGTGAGCATGACGATCCCGTCGAGGGTCATCACCTTCCCGAAAAACGGCGTGTCGAGTACGGCAATCCTCTGGTACTCAGTGTCCTCTTCGTGGATGACATGCTCCACCCGATAGCTCTGGCGCACCGCGCCGACGCTCTCTTCGTGGTACCAGCCGTCCTCGATGAATCCCCGGCACTCGGGATACTCGCCCCCGTCCTCAAGGCTGGATGGCGCAGGGGACAGTTTCGTTTCGACGCTGCTCATGACGCCACCTTCTTCTCGAGGGGCTTCATCACGTCGGTCATCTGCGTGATGATCTGCACGTCGTTCGGCTGGAAGGTGGTGGTCTCCAGCTCGTCTGGAAGACCTCGAATGATTTCTTGAACACGATAGGATTCAGCCCGAAGCGCGATCGCGAGATGGGAAAAGCCCTCGCGTGGATCGAGTCCGCCGCAGGTGTAGATATCCATACTCACGTAGCCGTTTTCGGGCCACGTATGGATCGAGAGGTGAGACTCGGCGATCACGACCGAGCCGCTTACGCCTTGAGGACTGAATTTGTGGAAAGTGTCGCCCACCACGGTCGCGCCGATTTCATCGGCGGCCTTCAGCATGTGGGCTCGGATGGTTTCTACGTCGTTGAGAATGTGCGATGCGCAGCCGTAGAATTCGGCGATGAGATGCCGTCCGATCGTGTTCAATTCCTTGTCACCCCTTTCCTTCCTCGTGAATGCGGGACCGAAGTGGTGCCTCGCCGTCGCAATCTCCATCGACGATCACGGGAACGCGTGTGATACGGCGGTCAGTGTCGAGCTGTCAACTGACTAATCGTATAGATTTCCGGGCCGTTGCGTGTTTTCGCACGATGGCGCGTCACGAATCGGGTGCGACCGCGGACCACTCTGGCGGCGTAGAAAGGACAGGAGTGAACACGTGCCCAAAGCTTTCGTCACCGGTGCCACTGGTTTCCTCGGACTCCACATTGTCGAGCAACTTCAGGCGTCTGGCTGGTCGGTGTGCGCCGTGCATCGTGCGAGCAGCGATACATCGAGTCTTCGCAATCGCGGTGTCGACCTCGCGGTTGCCGCTTTAGACGACGCCGAGGCGCTCTCCGAAGCGATGCCATCCGAGGTCGACGCGGTCTTTCACGTCGCGGGCAATACCTCGATTTGGCGTCGACACGCCGAGCAGCAAACCCGCGACAATGTGGGAGGAACGCTGAACGTGCTCGATGCGGCCAAACGACGAGGGGCGATGCGTTTCGTGTACACCTCGACGTGGTGCACTTTTGGTCTCGAGCACGACACACTCGATGAGGACACGCCGCAGACCGGCCACCTCGCGCCGGACAACTACAGCCGCAGCAAACATGCGGCGGAGGAGGCGGTGATCGAGTCTGGGCTGGATGCGGTCATTTTGAATCCCGCGCACATTCTCGGGCGCTACGATCGGGGCAACTGGTCGAGGCTCATTACGATGGTCGATCGCGGGACACTCCCGGGGATCCCTCCTGGTGCGGGAAGCTTCAGCCATGCGGTCGAAGTGGCCCGGGCGCACGTCGCCGCGGCCGCGAAGGGTCGAAGTGGCGCCCGCTATCTCCTCGGCGGTGCAGACACGAGCTTCGTCGAGGTGATAGGCCAGGTGGGCAAGAAGCTCGGGCGAAAGGTGCCGAAGCAGGCGGTATCGCCTACTCTCTTCAAGACGATCGCCTGGCTGAAGACCGCCCTCGCGTCGATCACTGGGCGCGAGCCCGACCTCACCCCCGATGGCGCGCGAATGGTTCTCGCCCACCCACGGATCACCTCCACCCGGGCCCAGGACGAGCTCGGATACCGACACGTGTCCCTGGATGTGATGCTCGAAGATGCGATCGCGTGGATGCGCGCGGAGGGCCTGCTCAGCTCGTCTCCGACGTCACAAAAATGACACGTTTTCGTTCCTTTTTTGCTCCGGAGCTCCGAAAGCTCACGCCGATATCTTCCAAAGCAAAACGCGAGAGCCGATGGGCGCCTACCTCGGAAGTTGGGCGAACGGCGTGGGAGAAGCGGCAGTGGCAGTCTCTGGAGCGGACAATCGGGCGGGCTCGGAACCGGTAGGAGAGCAGGCGGCGCGCATCCTGCGCGACTCCTCGAAGGCGTCGACGAAGCCGAAAAAGGCGAAAAAGACGAACGAGGCCCCATCTCCCGAGGTCGATCGCACGACGAACGAGCATTTTGTGTTCGACGGCTCCCCGCCGGTGGTCCCCCCTTCCCAACGTGCTGGCAGCGGGGCGCTCTTCGCCGCCACCGAGCTCCAACCGCCCGAGGATACGGGCCTGCGAAAGAAGAGCGTCGCCAAGCGATGGGCAGGGATCAAAGACGGCGAGCGTCCCGCGGCCTCCGTGCGGGACGCGCTCGCGGAGCACCTCGAAGCGCTTCGGGAAGGCCACCCGGATGGGCCGCCGCCGAAGTCCAGCATGGGCAAGGAGCGTTTGCTCGACGCGCGGCGGGTGCGTTTTCTCGGTGGCGCGATGCCTTTCTACGATGTGGCGAACGCCGCCCGTAAGATCGCCAAAAACGACGGCGAGCTCGACTTCGTCGCGGACGGCATTCTTCTCGCCGACGGCAGCGTCGCCTTGACCAGCCGAACCCTCGAGTCCGCAGCGGCGCTCGCTCTCGGAGCGACCGCGATCCCCGTTCGGCTCGTCGCGAATGCCCAGAGTCACTCGAATGAGGAGCTCGCAGAGCTGGCGAGGAGCCTCAATTGGGTGACCCAGGACTCGCTCGCCCATCCGGTCCGGCCCGAAGAGCTCGAGCTCCACCTCGTCGACAACCTCGTTGAAATGGGAACGGAAGAGCTCAAGACGCACATGAGAGCGCATCTCGACCGCCTCCGCGAGAAGCAGAAAGTGGAGGTAGAGAAATTCGAGCCTGCCGCGGTCGGCGAGACGCAGCGCGCTCCGGTCAGCATCGTCCGCTCCGCACAGCTGCGGCTCTCTTACAGCCACATGATGACCAAGGCGACGGAGATGGCCCATCGACCGAAGGAATTCGTGAGCCCCGCGGTCGTCACTCCCGATGGCACGCTGATGATCACCGACGCGAACCATCGCAGCGGGGCTGCGATGGCCCTCGGAGCCGAGCACCTCGACGTTCAAATCATTGCGGACTGCCGCGGCATGTCTCACGACGCGTTCGTCGAAGTGGCGGAAGAGAAGGGCTGGGGCTACTTCCGAAACATTGGCGGCGACCGACCGGAGCGCGTCGAGCTCCTCGACCATGCCTCGCTCAAAGACGACCCCGGGCGTCAGTGGATCGCGCTCGCCGGCGCCAAGGTCGAGCTGCTCGACGGTGAGGCGGTCAGATTCAAGCAGGGCACGAAGTCCCTGACGCGCAAAGGCTGGCTCAAGGTGGGCGGCAGCATCGGGGACGAACCGGTGAGTCGCAGCTTCGTCGAGTTCATTCTTCGCGACGCGGTGACCGGCCAGGTGCCGCGGCTCGAGGAAGAGCCCCCCTGGCACGACAAGAAGGCGCTGCGCGTCGGGCTCAAAGAGATCAAGGCAGCTCTCCTCGAAGCGGACCTCGACTTGGCCGACCTCGGCGTGCTCTTGATAAACCTGGACGAGGTCAACGACGAGACCGAGCGGCGTCTTGCGGAGACCGTGCGCGCCCTCGTCGATGCCCGCCAGGCGAAGCTCGAGGCGAGCTGAGCGCCTACTTGTTCTTCAGGAGCTCGGCGAAGGGATTGTTGGTGAAGCCGGACTTCGGCTTGCCGCCTTTGCCGCCGCGCCCACCGCTACCGCGGCCACGACCTCCGCGAGAATCGCCACGCCCGCCGCCTTTGCCCTTTTGGCCGCGCGCAGCACCGCGTTCGTCCCCGCGCCGATCGCCGCCACTGTCGCGTCGGCCGTGGTCGTTGCCCCGGGCCCGCCGCGGCTGTCGTTTCTCGCCGTCCGCCGGTTGGAGCTTCGCCGTGAGGGAGATGCGTTTTCGTTCGAGGTCGACCTCGATCACCTTCACCTTGAGCTTTTCGCCGACCTTCGCGACCTCATTCGGGTCCTTCACGAAGCGATTCGAGAGCTCGCTCACGTGCACGAGACCGTCTTGGTGCACGCCGATGTCGACGAAGGCGCCAAAGGCGGTCACGTTCGTGATCACGCCTTCGATCTCCATACCCACCTTCAGGTCTTCGACGCTGTTGACCCCATCGAGAAACTTTGGAGGCTCAAAGCTGCTGCGCGGGTCCCGCCCGGGCTTCTTGAGCTCATCGATGATGTCTTTCAGTGTCGGTTCGCCGACCGAATCATTCTTGTACTTCTCGGTGTCGATCCGAGCGATCGCCTCGTCGTTTCCAACGAGCTCCTGCAGTGGGCAGCCGACGTCCGTCGCCATCTGCTCCACGAGTGCGTAGCGCTCCGGGTGAACGGCGGAGCCATCGAGGGGGTGAGCGCTTTCGCGTAGGCGAATGAACCCCGCAGCCTGCTCGTAGGTCTTCGGGCCCATGCCGGGGACCTGAAGGAGATCGTGCCGTTCTTTGAAGGGACCATTCTGGTGGCGGTGGATCACGATCGCCTGGGCGAGCTTGGTTCCGACGCCAGCCACATAGCTCAAGAGTGACATACTCGCCGTCGAAAGCTCGACTCCCACGCCGTTGACGCAGCTCTCGACGACATCGTGGAGCTTGCGCTGCATCAGCGCGGGGAAGACGTCGTGCTGGTACTGGCCGACACCGATCGACTTCGGCTCGATCTTGACCAGCTCGGCGAGTGGATCCTGAAGGCGCCGAGCGATCGAAATCGCGCCGCGGACGGTCACGTCGAGGTCTGGGAACTCGGCTCGTGCCACCTCGCTCGCGGAGTAGACGCTCGCTCCGGCTTCACTGACCGGGACCACGACGACGTCGATGGCTGCCTCGCGGGTCCAGGCGCGAATCAGGTGCTCGATCTCCCGACCGCCCGTACCATTGCCGATCGCGATCGCCTGCGGCGAGTGTTTGGCAACGAGGGCGAGAAAGTCATTCTTCGCCTTCTGCTTCGCCTCGTCGCTCTTGTGGGTGAAGAGCGTCAGAGTCTCCTCGAAGCCGCCGTGGGCATTCACGACGGCGCACTTGTTGCCGGTCCGCAGGCCCGGATCGACGCCGATCACGGTCTTCGCCCCCAAGGGCGAGGCGAGCAGCAGATTCTGCAGGTTGGACGCGAAGACTTCGACCGCTTCGCGATCCGCCTTCATCTTGAGATCGACCCAGACGTCGGACTCGATGCTCGGGTTCAGCTTGCGGACCACTGCTTCTCGGATCGCGGCGTCGAGCTCGCCACTGAACGGCGAACTCGGGTCGAGATTGAAATGACGCTTGGCGGATTCGATGATCGGGTCCGCTTCGATATCGATCCGGGTCTTCAGGACCTTTTCGGCTTGCCCGCGACGGATCGCGAGGATTCGGTGTGAAGGCACCTTCGAGACCGGTTCGGAGAAGTTGTAGTAGTCCTCGAACTTGGTGCGTTTGCCTTCTTTCTTCTTCGCACCTTCTGTCGCTTCCGCGACGAGCATTCCGCTCTTCTGGAAGGCCTCGCGCACCTCCGCTCGAAGCTCGGCGTGCTCCGCCACGACCTCGATCACGATGTCGCGAGCTCCTTCGAGAGCCAGCTCTGGGCTTGCGACGTCCTTCTCTGCACTCACGAACTCACTGGCCGCGAGCTCGGGATCACCCTCCGGGGGCTGATCGAGGATCAACTGAGCGAGGGGCTCCAAACCGCGCTCCCGTGCCTGACTTCCTTTCGTTCGACGCTTGGGGCGGTAGGGGAGATAGAGGTCTTCGAGGGCAGACTTCGTCGTGCAGGCTTTGATCTTGTCACGGAGCTCTTCGCTCAGCTTGTCTTGCTGTTCGATGCTTCGAAGGATGCTGACCCGTCGGTCTTCGAGCTCGCGGAGGTAGGTCGCGCGTTCCTCGATATTCCGGATCGCCACCTCGTCGAGGTTGCCGGTGCGCTCCTTGCGGTAGCGAGCGATGAACGGAACGGTGGAGCCGTCCGCGAGAAGATCGAGGACCGCCTGAATGCCCCGTTTCGGGAGGCGGAGTTCCTGATTGAGGTTGTCTGCGAGGGCACTCACCATTTTGATCGCCACATCGTCCGGTCAAAGGGTCCTTCAGGCTCGGTTTGCCGGGGCGTGGTAGCACAACGAGGCCGTCCGAGGGGAGGGGGAAAGGGTAAATAGCTGTCGAACTCCTCGGAATTCAGTCGTTGCGCTCCGTTCGGCCAGCCCCGTATATACTGATCGAATCCACGGGTTTGGATGCGGTTGAGTGTGAGGGACCCGCGTCCCCGCGCCGCCCACCGGCGCGACCAAAGGAGAGGCAGCAGGAATGGTTCGATGGCTCACGGCCGTCACCGTCGTATTCGTTCTCGCGTGGATCCCCGCATCCGTCTTCGCCCAGGACCCGCCCGCACAGCGCGAGCTGCCGGCCGCTAGCGAATCGGAAACCGAATCAGAGGAGGAGGGGGAGGTCGATGCGCTCGGCGCGCTCCTCGACGACGAACAGACTCCGGATGAAACCGAACGAGACGATCCTAGAGGCGATGAAGATCCGAGTGAGGGCGAAGCCCCTTCGGATGACCCGGTGCGCGCAACGCCGCAAGACGAGACGACGACGCCCGCGGAGAGCCCCGAGTCCGCTCGGGTCAGCGCTGCGGTGAGGCAAGCGTTCGACGATGACCTGACCGCATCCGACGAAGACGACCTGAACAACGTGCTCAACGGTCCGGGCGTTGGGGCGACGAACAAGGCCTGGCAGGTCATTCTGGCCACGACGACTGCCGTGAGCTCCGGAGCGTTCGTGACACTCGAAGCGGACTCGACGCCGATCTTCAACAGCACCGCACCCGGCAGCGCCGACCGAGGCGGCTCTCTGTCTCAGAATTTCGACGCGCGCTTCCAGTACAACTTCAAGCTGTTCGGCGAGGCCCTGCGCGCCCGGGCGCGCTGGCTCTTCAATGCCGAGTACACGCAGCCGAACAGCACCGCCAACGAACGCTTCCAGCGCTTTCAGCCGAGCGACATCGCGATCGATCTGACGGACATGTCGATTCTGAGCGACGAGACCTTCGGCATTCTTCTGGGGGGCTTTCGTTTCACCCTGCCGACCTCGCGGGGCTCGGACTTTGTCGACCTGAAGACCGAGCTTTCGGCCTTTGGGACCTGGGTCAAGCCGTTCTCGAACGGCTTGCTCTTGTTCACCGGAGCGCGCGTCGGTTGGCGGATTCAGGACGGGGTCGCGGGGACGTGCCGTTTCGTTGAGAGCAACCCGGTTTCCCAGACGAATCCGGACGCGCTGGACGGAGGTGAATGCGATTTCGGGCAGGTACCGGTTCAGGAAGGCAACCCGAGCGACAACCTCGTCACGAGCTTGTCCATCGGCGCGCAGTACGCGGCCACGGACGAGTTCACCCTCTCCTATAGCCTCGCGATGGTGTGGACCTTTGGGGGAATCAGCGCCAGTGAGCTCAGTAGTCCGAACGCGGACACGGGTTTTGACATTCAGACGTCCAACTATTTCTACGGGCTCTCCGCGAACTACCTGCTGAACGATGCGCTCGCCGGACTCTTTGGTGAGATGCCCTTTAGTCTGAGTGGCGGCCTGTCCGTTTCGGTGCTGCACGCGATGACCACCGCGGACAACTCGCCCTTTCTGCCGCTCTGGTACCAAGCGTTCAGCGAGAACCGGGGCGCGGAGAACACGGCCCAATTCGGTCTCGACCTCGTAGCCAGTTATTGACCCACCCCGGCTCTCTCGCCTGCTCATGTGCTCTTGGCGAGATCCACGACGGCCGCGACCGCGCCCGCAATGCCTGCGAAGGGTGAGTCGTTGCTGCCGCCGAGCTGTGTGATCTTCACTTCGCCGAATCTCTGGCCGACCGCTGCTGCGAGCTCGGGGAGCTTCTCGGCGCGCAAGACTTCCGCCTTGGCGCGCGCCCGCTCCGCCATCGCCTTCGCGTCCGCGAGTGCGCCCTCCGCCCGCACCTGTGCCTCGAGTCGATCGATTTCTGCCTCACGCTGGCGACGGTCGATCTGCGCGGCCTGTTCCCTGCGCTCGCGCTCGAGTCGGCGGGTGAGCGCTTGGTCCAACAGCTCCGATGCTTCGAGCGCCGCCTCGGCCGCACGCAGTTCCGCCTCGCGCTCGGCGCGTTCCACCTCCTCT
>CAYXVF010000087.1:13386-26461 GCA_964468125.1 uncultured Bdellovibrionales bacterium
TGGTCTTGAGGGCCATCTGCCGCTCGCTCTCGGCTTTCGCCTCGTGGGCGCGTAGCTCGAGGGCCTGTCGGTAGGGCGCCTGCATGGCGGAGAACACGCGTTCACTCAGCACTCGCACCTCTTGGATTTCGATCGTGTCGATCACGACCCCCCAACCCTTTGTCGTACTGTCGCTCGGTTTGCCCTCGCCGCCCACGACCGGGGCGACTTCGCGAAGGAGCTCCTCCGCGAGAGCGCTCTTGCGCTTCTGGAGGCACTCGTCGACGCTCAGGTTTGCCACCAAGCGTCGCGTCGCGCCGATGAACATCGATGTGAGCGTTTCTTCTAGCTTCTGCTGCGCCCGCTCCGGGTAGGCGAAGTTCAAGACGCGAAACGCCAGAAGTGGATCGGCGATGCGGTACACCGCGAGTCCCGTGACCGCGACACCGGTCTTCTCCACCGTCACCTGGTCTGCGGTGAAGGAGAGTTTTTGGAGCGAGGTGGGAATCACCGCGACAGCATCCGCGGGCCACTTGAAGTACGAGGCTCCTTGACCCGACTGGCGCTCTCGGACGCGGCCTCGGCGCATGACCACGAGGTACTCGGACGGCTTGGCGGTGATTCGTCCCCAGCGCTTGGTTTTTTCTGGGTCCTCCGGTGGGCGGTCTGCTCGCCAGTCTGTTGTTACGGTTGCCGCCCGACGTTCCTGCAGTGTGTGTACCTGTCCCATTCCGGTCTCCTCATTTTGCTCGGGCACCGTGCCCGGGTCTGCACGAGGGGAATGCGAGGACCACGCCAAATTGAATCCTGCTGAATTCGCTCTGTTTTTTTCCGGTGCGCCATGCCCTTGCGCAAAGTGTGAGCAGCGTCATGTGCGCAGGAGTTGCGCAGCGCTAGCCTTCGAACGGATGAACGAGCTGCAATCACGCGTGAAGCCATTGATGGAACGTGGGGTCGCCACCGATGCGATTCTCGCTGAAGTCGTCGACCACGCGCGTTCACACCTGGAGGCGGAGCGCGGGACGCTCTTTCTCTGGGACCGCGCTCGCGACGAGTTGTTCTCGCGGGTCGCCGACCTGCCCGAGCTCGAAGAGATCCGCACCCCATCGCAACGCGGTCTCGCCGGCGCTGCCCTCCATGCGGGGCAACTGGTGCGAGTCGATGACGCCTACGAGGACTCGCGCTTCAACCGCGAGGTGGACCGCAGGACGGGCTTCCGAACGCGCAGCGTGCTGGCGGTGCCGTTGAGCACCGAAGGCGGGGAGCCTGTCGGGGTCTTGCAGCTGATCCACGGCGAGCCGAACCGTTTCGATACATCGCAGGCCGCCTGGCTCGCGGAGCAAGCCCCAGCCATTCGTGCACTTCTCGAAGCGCTCAGCATCTACGGAGAAGTGCGAGACACTCATTCTCCATCGAGTTGGTTCAACGACGTGATCGGTGTGAGCCCGAAGATGAACGAGGTCTTCCGGTGGGTGAAGCGGGTGGCACCGCGGAGCATTCCGGTTCTACTGCAGGGGGAAACGGGTACGGGCAAAGGACTCATTGCCCGGACCCTACACTTGAACAGCCAGCGTCGCCGCCAGCCGTGGGTCGTCCTCGATTGCACGACGCTGACGAGCACTCTCGCCGAGAGCGAGCTCTTCGGTCATCGAAAGGGCGCGTTCACCGGCGCACTCGCCGACCACCAGGGCGCATTCGAGCGTGCGGACGGAGGCACGCTCTTCATCGATGAGGTGGGAGACCTGCCCGCGGCGCTTCAGGGCAAGCTGCTACGGGCGGTGCAGGACAACGAGGTCTTGCCGGTGGGTGCAACTGAGCCCGTGAAAGTCGATGTCCGAATCGTCGCCGCGACCCACCGCGATTTGCGTAAAGACGTCGCAGCAGGGCGTTTTCGCGAGGATCTCTACTACCGGCTGGCGGTGCTCGAGCTCACGCTTCCTCCCTTGCGCGAACGAGGGCCTGAGGACATCGATCGACTCGCGGACCACACGCTCCGCTCCATCGCCGCGCGGGAGGAGGAGGCGCGCCGGGTCTTGTCGATCGGGGCCCGAAGAATGCTTCGAGCCCACCCCTGGCCGGGAAATGTGCGCGAGCTTTGCAACGTGCTGGAACGAGCGGTGCTCTTGGCCGAGTCGGAGAGGATCGAAGCGGAGCATCTCGACCTCATGAAACCGGTTATGGAACCGGTTCGCATCGAAGCCGGCTCGGAGCGACTAGAGGAGGTGGAGCGCGCGCACATTCGTGCGGTTCTCTCGCGATGCAACGGAAATCAAAGCGAGGCGGCTCGTCGTTTGGGGATTGCCCGCAACACTCTCCGCGCACGCCTCTCACGCTAGCTGCGCGGCGTCTCGACGCTCACTTGACCCCTTCGGTCCGGTAGACATCGATGATCTCCGGCGCCCCGGTCTCGATCCAGCTGTCGAGGAAGTGGGACGCTTGAACGGAGGCGAGGTTGCTGAACGCGACATTGTCGTGGGTCGCTGCAACCGTGCTCGTGCAGGCTTCATCGGCGCAGACCACGTCAAAACCGTAGAACCCAGCAGTTCGGCTATTTTGAAGATTGAGTGTCACCGGGAGCTCCGCGATCCGCGGATTCCCTGGCACGGGGACGATCTCATCCCCCAGAACGGGTAGGCCGAGGTTCTGCGCGTAGAACACGCTCGTACGATTGGGGACGATTTCGTCATCGAGGGCGACCTGCATCAGGAGATGCGGTCGGTCGTTCTCGTCGCCGCGGACACGCGTCCCGAGGATCGCGCGCGCGTGCGCGCCTGGGTCGCCCTTGTCGAAGGAGGTTTGGAGCACCGGGTAGAGGCGCGCGAGATCGCCGTCGGTCGCAGAGCCGAAGAGCAGGGGCGCCGCGTCGATCTCTCGGACCACGTCCACGAGCCGTGCGCCGGGCACCAAGAGCACCACGGTCCGAAGCTCCGGGCTCATCGCCGCGAACTCGCCCCCCATGATCCCGCCAAGGCTGCCGCCGATGTAGTGAATCGCGTCGGCGTCGAAGTCCGGGATCCCGTCGTCGGTGACGTCGAGGCCTGCGAGGATCGCGGACAGGACGTGCTGCTTGTCGAGATTCGCTTGCCGAAGATTGTCTCGAAACTTCAGGCCCTCGAAGGCGATGCTGAGCCCAGCTCCTCGGCGGCCGCCAAAAAACGCGAGCACTGCCGGGCAAAGGCGCGTTGCGCAATCCGGGTGCTGCCCGTGCATCGGCGCATCCACGGCGAGCACTGCCAAACGGGTCTTGCCCCCGCGTGGGGGGACCACCAGGTCCGCCAGAGACTGCGCTTGCTCACGATTTCCGCTGAGTCCGTGACCGAAGATCGCGGTCTGAAACGGGCCGGTGGCGTCCGCCGGAAGCCAGGCGGTGATCGGAAGCTCCATCGGCACCGGATTCGCTTTGTCTGCCGCGGTGATCACACCGTCGTCGCCGCGAAAGTCCAGGGCGCTCAAGCTGCCGCGACAGGTCAGCATACCCGCACCGTCGTTTTCGCACGGGCCCGATGGCGTGAAGCTCACCGTGCGGTCACGAACCGCTTCCGTGAGAGCGATCGACTCTTCGCTGATGCTCTGCGTGTGGAAACTGACAGCCAGAGTCAGATCACCGCCATCGTCGATCACACCCGTGTCCTCCAGCTTCGCCACGAGCTCGGAGACGCCGGGCAGGACGTGCTCGAAGCCTTCTGCGCGGCCCTGAAGGATGTCTCCCATCGTCTGGGATGGCGCGATGCAATCGCCACCGGTGCTGCGCAGAGCGGTCGTGACCGCCAGGCCATAGCGGCTGCGTTCGTCGAGAGCTTGGAGGGGGGAGATGAGAAGGGTCTGGTCCGGACCATCGAGCTCGGAGCTGTCGTCGATGATCTCCCACTCGAAGTCGACGAGCTCGATCGGATCGGAGTCGAGCCGGAACAGGAGAACCGAGCTGTCGAGGGCTCCCGAACCGGGGCCGGAGACCGGCAAGGTGTTCGGATCGATCCGCGCCGAAAAGCGCACGAACAACTGTGAGGTCACTCCGAAGCCGTCTTGCGTAGCAAGCTCGTCGTAGACGCCATGAAAGACGCGGGTCCCCATCGGAAGCGACAACGCGCTCGAAGCGAGGGAGACGTGTCGCCCGGTCGCTGAGCTCGAGGCGACGGTGAAAAAGTCATCGGGAAAAACGTCCAAGTGGCCGTCTTGGGGCGCGTAGAGCACCGCCGCACGCTCGTTGTTGCACAACTCAACGGGCCGAAGGGGCGATGGGGGAGCCGCTGCTGGCTCTCCGGAGGTGTGTGCCTCACCCGTATCGTCCCCCGGTGGGTCTTCTCCAACCAGCGTGTCGCCGGAGCTGCATCCTATGACGACCAGGGCGCACGCGGCGAGCGCACGCCTCAGCAATGCTCTGTGTGTCATCCTATTCTCCCTAACCCACGGGAGATATCCCCGAATCTGCGGACCGGACGCAACGTGTTTGATTGACAGGGTGCGTCAGCGCAGATGGGTCCAGTGAAAGCTCTCGAGGTGGAGCCTCAAGTCACTCATGGTCGGAAAGCGACGGAGGATCGCTCTGTGCTGGAGCCCCGCGATGATGTTCTTCAGCTCTGGCGCGAGGCGCGAATAGAACCTCTTGCCGCCGAGGATGTCGTAGAACACTCGAATCGTGTGGATGATGTCCTGCTGTTGCTTGTAGCGCGCAAAACGTCCCCAGTCGTAGAAGTCGATCAGCTTCACGTCGAAGTGAACCCCGACCGGTTGGATCAAAATGTTCTCCGTATGAACATCCGAGTGATAGTCGCGCAACGCGTGTATCTTCTCCAGACCCCTGACGAGAGTGTAGAGCACGTGAAGGGCGATGAAGGGTGTGAGTCGACTTCCCGGTTGCGAAGCCACCCATCGATCGAGTGTTTCCCCTTCGCTGAGGTCGGAAATCAGGCAGAGAATGCTCCGCCGCGCGATCGAGACCGATTGCACGTGATGGTATTGCAAGACGATTTCGCAGTGGCGAAGGCGATTGAGCTTGCGCGCATGCCACGGGCCTTGGCGCTTCTTGGGGTCCACATGCGGAAAGTAGAGCTTGGCGGCGCGGAGAATCCCCGTATCGATCTCGCGGACCTGATACACCTCGCCCTCTGTTCCTCCCCCGAGGCGTCGCACCACCTCGTAGTGGGCGCCGAGCTTGCGACCCGCTTCGAGCTCGAAGCCGTCGATCTTTGGAATTCGATTGCCGCCGCTCATGAGCGTCCTAGTTTAGGGCATGATGAGACCGAAGAGAATCGAGCCCGGACCGGGCCAAGAATCGGTGTGGGACTACCCGCGGCCGGCGGTGTGCGAGCCAACGTCTGCTTCACTGGAGGTGCGGTTTGCGGGCAAGGTTCTGGCCCGAACGAACCGGGCCTTCCGGGTCTTGGAGACGAGTCATCCGCCGACCTTCTATATCCCGCCTGAGGATGTCGATGGGAGCATGCTCGTGCCTGCGCGTGGCACGTCCGTCTGCGAGTGGAAGGGTGTGGCGAGCTACTTCGATGTCGTGAGCGGTGATCGAATCGCTAAACGAGCCGCGTGGTGTTACCCGAATCCGACGCCCGCCTTCGCACCCATGGCCGGTTATCTGTCGTTTTATGCCCATCAGATGGACGCCTGTTTCGTGGACGACGAGCAGGTGCAGGCGCAAGAGGGTGACTTCTACGGCGGCTGGATCACGAGTCAGGTCGTCGGCCCATTCAAGGGCGCCGCGGGCACCTGGGGCTGGTGAACGGAGTGGCTCAGCGATAGAGGCGGCGACAGCTCGGTCCGATCACGTGCATGAGGTAGTGGCGGGTTTCTCCCGGCAGGTCGACCGCTTTTCCCCGTCGAGGGACGCGTCCGGGGCCCGCGTTGTAGGCCGCGGCCACACGGCACTGGTCGCCGGAGTAGCGCCGCCAGTGGGTGGCCAAGAGCCGCGTGGCCCCGTCCACGCTCTCTTCGACCGAGAAGGGGTCCTCGACCCCCAGCGCTTCGGCGGTGGCGGGCATTAGCTGCATCACCCCCATCGCACCCGTGTGACTCACGCGCCGCTTCGACAGGCCCGACTCGCGACGGGCGATGGCGAGCACCAAGTCCGGGGGCAACCCCTTCCTGCTCGCATGGTCGCGTATGGTCGTCTCCACGTCCGGGTCTCGCTCGAGGGCGAAGCGAAGCTCGTGTTTCGCCAAGCGGCCGAGCGCGTCGATTTTTGCCGGGAGTCCAAAAGGCGAAAGGAGCGCCGGAGAGCCGCCGAGGGTTCGCACCGCTCCGTTGATCAGAACGACAAAGAGAAAAACTCCCAGGATCCCACGGCACAGTGCGCGGCCTAGAGCGCGTTTGACCCGCCTCAACATTCGCCCCGGACCCTAAACCGAGCGTTTTGGACTGGGCAAAAAAGGGGTAAGAAAGGCCACGGGCCGAAAGGAGTAATACGGTGGCTGTTGAGCGATTCGAGCACGTGGAACGACTCCTGCGCGAGGTGGAACAACATGGAGAACAGCTGAAGTGCGTCTTCACATGCCCGGTCTCGAAGCAAACGATCGAATCGAGCTCCGTCCTGGTCCCCGGCGAAGGCTTGCGAGACCTCGCTGGAGACGGCGGTAGTCTCGGCGCCGCCCTGAGAGAGGGTTTTGCGCGTGCGGTGACGAGTGCTTTCGGCGCGGGGTTTCTCTCCAAGCGTTCCGGCAGCAAAGGGCAGGGCGGGGCAGCAGGCTTCTCGCAGGACGAGAAGAACCTCGCAGTGTATCGCAGCTTTCAGCTGGTGAGCTCCCGGTTCATCTGGAACGGGGTGGAGCGCCGCTACGTCGCCGCCGATGCGGTGCCCGATCTCGCCACGGAGTTTTCCCTTCAGCTGTGCCGAGCGCCGGTGAGCGAGCCCTACGACGAGTCGGTGACCGCGCGCATGATGGCGGAGGTGGCGACGGTCGACCAGAAGCTCGCCGACGCAGAGCGCGACCTTCTCGAACGCTTCGTCAATAACGAGATCGGGACCGTGGAAGAGCTCCTCGAGCGACCTGCTCTGCGTCGCACGGAGCTCGACGAGACCAGCAAGGGCGCGGTGCGCGACACGATGCTCATGATGGTGTGGGCGCTCGCGGTGATCGACGAACGACTCCACGACAGCGAGCTCGAGTTGATCGAACGCTTCGCCGATGGTCTCGGAATCGCCCAGAATCGCTCCCTTCAGCTGAAGGGCTATGCCGCTGAGTTTGCGGTCGACCGGGCCTTGGAGCTCGCCTACCCGAATGCGGAGCGCGAAGACCTGCAGTACGCGTCGGCTCGCTCGCTTGCGACCAAGCTAGGTGTGGCGCGAGCGGACGCCGAGCGAATGGACATTCGTGTGCGCAAACGCCTAGGCGTGCGTTAATGACTCAGCCGCCCGCGGCGGAGATCCCTAGGCGCATGATTCGTCCGAGCAGGCGCGAGTAGTTGATGCCGAGGCGTTTTGCGCTCACTGCGAATTCATCGTCGCGCGCGATATTCGGGTTCGGATTGGCTTCGAGCAGGAAGGGTGTTCCATCCTCGCGAAGTCGAAAGTCGAGTCGCGCGTAGCCACTCAGACCCAATCTTCGGTAGATTCTTCGCGCCAGGGTCTGCAGTCGACGTTCAACTTCAGGCTCGAGGCGCGCGGGAGCGGTCCGCACATTGTTGCGCCAGCGGTACTCGTCGTCCCATTTGACCGCGGAGGTCGCGATTCGCACCGAAGACGCGGGAAGCTCATCGAGCACCAACTCGAGGGTGGGGAAGACCGTCAATCGCTCGTTCCCGAGCACCCCAACGTAGAGCTCTCGCCCCTCGATGAACTGCTCGACGATCGCGTCGGTTTTGACCCGATCGTGGATGAACTGAACCCGTTCCTCGAGCTTCTCGTCGGTCGTGACCACCGATGCCTGACTGATCCCGGTCGAGGCCTCCTCCACCAGTGATTTCACGATCAACGGCAGTGCGATCCGGCGCGGTCGTTTCGCCTTTCGTCCTCGGGGCACCACGAAAAATTTCGGCACGGGGATGCGGTGATAGGCGAGAATCTTTTTCGACAGAGCCTTGTCGCGTGCGAGGGTGAGCCCGCGTGGGTTGCAGCCGGTGTAGGCCTGGTGAAGGAGCTCGAGATACGCCACGACGTGTTGATCGAAAGTCGCTTCGCCGGCGAACTCCTCCAAAAGGTTGAACACGACGTGGGGTTGGAACTCTTCCACCACACGGCGTAGGGGCGCGATTTCATAGCCCAAGCCGAGCTTGACTACGTCGTGTCGCATGCGCCTGAGCGTATGCACGACGTGCCACTCAGTACGATAGCGAAATGCCTCGTCCTCGTCGACACCACGCAGGGAATCCGGCGGCACGAGTGCTTCGTGCATGATGACGAGAACGCGCTTCTTCGATCGGGTCAAACCGGTATCCACTCACGGGCGGTGTAGAGGTACTGAGTGGTACGTACCGTGAGCAGAATGGCAAAGTCGAGTTTTAGGCGCCGTTCGCTGCCGAAGGAACGAAGCTTGAGCTCCTGGCAGCGGCCGATCATGTCTCGGAACACCTGTTCCAGAATGTATTCGGGCTCTCCGGTCCAATGGCTGACCATGCGGCGGATTTCTACTCGGTTACGCCGCAGGAACGACGATGCGGCCTCGCCTTTCTTCGGCGCGCCGGTCTCCGGCAAGTGAAATAGACGAAGCAAGTCGCGGTCGTAGACTTCAGGAAAGCTGGACGAATAGTGCGTCTGTTTCGCGTCGTAGTACTCACGGATCGTCGTCTTGAGATGCGGGAGCGAGTCTACTCGCGCCTTGCTGCGGACGGGTGCCTTGGTTCCGGCAACCTCTTCCATCAGCGCATCGACGAGCTCGAGCTTTTTTAACGCTCCCCATCCCGCGTAGCGGCGACGCCACTGGGTTCTTGGCGTCGCTAGCCACACCGCAAAGGTCTCCGCGAAATCCTCCGCCGGGTGCGACTGGGCGTACCAAAGATAGAGGTGAAGTACGTAGTTGCGACTCTTCGGGTTCGGCCGATAGTGGTCCGGATAGCGCTGTGCGACACTCCCGAAGATTTCTCGAAAGGCTTTCCGGCGGTGTAGACGAAAGGCGCTCTGGATCGCGTGTCCCGCCTCGTGACGCATGAGCTGCATGCACCAGCGTTTGTTCCCGCCTTCCACCTCCAGCATGTGTCGGCGCTCGAGCTTGCGCAGGCGTCGATGGGTGAGGAAGAACGGAATGCCGATCCCTGGGATCCCGTCCGGCGAGAACCACTCCTCGGAGAGCCAACAGTGCGGGTGGACTCGGATCGACCGCGCGTCGAGCTCGTCGTGTAGCTGCGTGACCATCTCCTGCAGCCAGGTGTCCTCGAGGGCGAGCTCGAGGTCACAGAGGCGCACGTCGAGGAGCTCTTCGTCCGAGAGCTTCTCCCACCAATAGCGTTTGCGTCGACTCGCCATCAGGCGAAGAGCGGCACGGGGACGACTGCGGGAACGACGGACACAACCTCAACAGTGTATCGATTCACGAGAGAATCTCCACCGCTCCTTGACGGCGTGGATCGCCTGCGGCGGCGCCTACGTGGCTCGCGACGTGCACACCACCGAAGAACATGCTCGCATGGTCAAACTCGACCACGTTCGGGCACTGCAGATGCTCGCGGAGCTGCGGCGGCTGCTTCTGCCCTCCACACTTCTTTTCGACGTAGACCGTGTCGTGCTCGAAGTGAAGACGGGGGGCCACGACCGCCTCTTCCAGCGGAGACTCGCAAAAGAGTCGCCGGGTGATGACCTGCAGGAGGGCGGTCCGGATTCGATTGCTTCCACCGGAGCCCAATGCGTAGAGCGGCTCACCGTTTCGGGCGATGATCGTTGGGCACATCATCGAGGTCAATCGGACCCCCACCGGATTGGCGTGAAAGCCCCGGGGGTTGAGATCACTTTCCCCGAGAAAATTGTTGCCGACGGCGCCGGTGCCGGGGACCACGATACCGCTGCCCTCGCCGTTGCTGCTCGTGAGCGTGCACGCGAGACCTTCAGCGTCCACGACGCTCACGTGGGTCGTGTTGCCGGGCATCGGTGCCCCGTCGTCTCGCGCGGGCAGCGGTCCACGCTCTAGCGCGTCCAGGAAGTGCGGCCACCATTCGTCGATGAATCGGTCCGTGAGCACCCGCTCCTCCACGACCGTCGCGTCCCCGTGGGAGAGGGCGATCACCTCGTCGAGGCGCTCCGCTCGGGCGCGATAGGTGACGCTCATCGCGGCGAGGAGATGAAGGGACGTCTGAAGCGGGTCACGCCAGACGCGCTCGTCGACGCGGTCCAACAGTCGGAGTCCGAAGGCGATCAAGACGCCACCGGAAGACGGCGGTGGGTTGAAGTAGACGTCAAAATCTCGGACTCGGACGTGCAGCGGTGGACGCTCGGTGACCTCGTAGGCGGCCAGATCTTCCGCGGTGATGAGTCCGGCGGGGGGAGCGAACAGCTCGGCAAGCTGCCCCGTGTGCGCATGGATCGATTCGGCGTCTAGTTTTTCGAGCAGGAAAGCGAGTCCGGGGTTGGGATATGGCTCGCCGGCTTTCGGGAGCTCGCCGCCGGGGGCAAAGAGCGCGGCCGATTCCTCCGTGTGCCGGAGGATCGGCTCGAGGATCGCCATGACGCGCGCGCTTTCGGCCGTCAGGATTGTTCCTCGGCGTGCGAGGGCGAGCGCCGGTTCGGCGAGAGTCGCAAGCGCTCGACTGCCAAAGCGCTCGTGGAGGGCGCGCAAGCCTTCGAGCACGCTCGACATCGCCGCTGAGCCGCGACCCACGTGAAAGGTCTGTTGCGTGGGTCCAAAGCTGACCTCGATCGAATCGAATTCGATCGCGCTGAGGTCGACGAAGGGCAGGCCTCGTCCAGGAACGTCCGCGAAGAAATCGAAGGCACGCGGAGCTTCGCCGGGTGGAGCGACGAGCGCAAAGCCACCTCCAAACGGCCCGGTGAGCCCGACTTCGCAGACGAAGGAAGCGAGAACCGCCGCGATGGCCGCATCCACCGCGTTGCCCCCGTCCTGCAGTATGGAGGCGGCGGCGTGAACGGTTTCCCGGTGTCCCGCCGCGACGGTTGCAGTGTGTCGCGTCATCGAAGCTCCCTCCTTACCGCATCGCCGTGGTGGGCGCGACCCCGGCTTTGACGCCCCGCACCGGCGATGACTATAGGAGGCGCATGAACGTGAACGGACGGACTGTATGGGTGACGGGGGCGTCGTCGGGAATCGGCGAAGCGTTGGCGTACGTGTTGGCGGAGCGCGGTGCCCGGCTCATCTTGAGCGCTCGTCGCCGCCCAGTCTTGGAAGAGCTCGCCAGCTCTTTGCCTCGCCCGGACGAGCACGTCGTCGTGCCCCTCGACCTCACCTCGGGCGACGGGCTCGAGCAGATGGCTTTGAATGTGATCCGGGAGCACGGGCCCTTGGATATTCTGGTCAACAACGGTGGCGTCAGCCAGCGAGGTTTTGCCGTCGAGACCGACATGGCGGTGGTTCGTCGGATCATGGAGACCAATTTTTTTGGCGCGGTCGCGCTCACTCGCGGTGTGCTCCCATCGATGCTGGAGCGCGGTGCAGGTAAGCTCGTGATCATTTCGAGTGTCGTCGGCAAGTTCGGCACCCCCAAGCGCTCCTCCTACGCTGCCTCCAAGCACGCCCTCCACGGCTACTTCGACGCGCTCCGCCTCGAAGTTCAGTCGCAGGGTGTCGGTGTGACGTTGGTCTGTCCGGGATATGTGCGTACCGCCGTCTCGCAGAACGCCCTCGGGCCGGATGGCTCACCGCACATGCAGCTCGACGAGGGGCAAGCGGGCGGTGTCTCGCCGGAAGCCGCGGCGCTCCGGATTGTGAAGGCGATCCGCGGCGACGAAAAAGAGATCTACTTCGGGGGGCGCGAGGTGCTGGGCATTTACGCGAAGCGCTTTCTGCCCGGCCTCTTCGATCGCGTCCTCGAACGGGTCAACGTCACCTGAGCGAGCTAGGCGTAGGCCTTCACCAAAAAGAAGATCACGACCCCGGTGACCGAGACGTAGAGCCACAGCGGATAGGTATGACGTGCGATCCGCTTGTGGCGCTCGAAGGTGCGCGTCAGCGAGAAGAAGAACGTGGTCAGCACCATCGGCAAGGCGACGATCGAAAGCAGAATGTGACTGATCAGAATCGTGAAATAGATCGGCCTGACGACCCCCTGCCCCTGAAAGACCGTGTTTCCGTGCAGCCAGTAGTAGGTGATGTAGCACACGAGAAACGCCGCGGAGAAAAGGAAGGCGCTGACCATCGCCACCGAATGACCGGTTGGGTTTCGACGCTTGATCAAGACGATCCCGATCGTGACACACAGTGCGCTCGCCGCATTCAGGGTCGCGTTTACGGCGGGCAGGACCGACTCGCCTTCGGCGCGAGGGGTGCCCTGCTTGAAGTAGATGATCCAGAATAGGAAGGCCACGGCCAGAGCGCTCACCGCGAGAATGGCGAGGATCGGGCCGCGGCCGCTGCGTGTCTCGCTCAGCGTCGTCATCGGCACAGAAAGTAGGTCGAGCGGCGCGCGGGCGCTAGCGGTCGAGCAGCTTGATCAGGGCCGAGGTGTCGAGGCGCCCGTGACCTTGGGCCTGAAGCGCCGCATAGAACTGGTCCACGAGCGCTGCGACGGGGATCCGAGCTCCCGTGCGACGCGCCTCCGCCAGCGCAAACCCGAGGTCTTTGCGCATCCAATCGAGGGCGAAACCAAAGTCGAACTCGCGCGCGTGCATCGTGTCGGCGCGGTTGTGCATCTGCCAGCTGCCCGCAGCACCCTCACCGATCGCCTCGAAGACGCGCTCGTGGTCGAGGCCCGCGCTCTCGGCAAAATGAATGCCCTCCGCGAGTCCCTGGACGAGCCCCGCGATGCAGATCTGATTCACCATCTTTGCGAGCTGCCCCGTGCCCACTTCTCCGATCCGGACGCGCTTCTTGCCGTAGAGTGCGAGCACCGGATCGACCCGGTCGAAAACGGACGCCTCGGCGCCACACATGATCGTCAGCGCGCCGCTCTCGGCCCCTGACTGCCCGCCGGAGACCGGCGCGTCGACGAAATGCAGGTCCCGCTCCGCGCAGGCAGCGCCCATTTCGCGCGCCAAAGCGGCGGAAGCGGTCGT
>CAYXVF010000088.1:0-26039 GCA_964468125.1 uncultured Bdellovibrionales bacterium
TTCGCAGCGACGAAAGCAAGGACCGCGCCATGCAATCTCTCGAGGCCATTGCAGCGGACCGAAACGAGCGCTAACCGTGTGGGGCATCACGATGTGTGTCGCTGGGTGTTTTGCCGACCGAACGGTCACGGACACCGCCGATGCACCGGCCATCGCTCGTCTCTCGGTCAATTAAACTCGTAGCTGAAGCTGAAGCTGACCCCTCGGCCGCGCTTAAATTCTCGAAATACCAGTTCTTCTTGCCCGTCGACCTGCTGGGTCAGGCGGGTCGATGGATTCAAGAGATTCGACAGCTGGAGGACGAACGTTCCATCCTCGAACGCCTCCCAAGAGATGTTCGCGTCGAGCGTATCCAGCGGATCTTGGATGATGTTCGGGTTCTCGAACACGCCGACGATTTGTAGACGCTCACCGACTCTGTTGTAGGAGACGGTGCAGTTGAGATCGTCGCCGTCGTACCCTGCTTGTGCGTTGACGACGATATCGGCTTGGCCTTGCAGCGCGCGCTCGGAGCTCGTCGCGATGCCCGTGTTCTCTAGCAAAACCTTTGAGTCGAGCAGGGCGACGTTTGCGCTGAGATACAGATTGTTGAGTAGGGCTGGGCCACCCAGCAGACCGCGGATACGACCCAGCTGGGATCGCGCGCCGAACTCATAGCCGGTCACCGTCGCGCCAGCGGCGTTTTGGTAGGTCGCCACTATCCCGCCGCCGCCAAAGGCTCGAAATGTCTGCTCCAGCGGTTGGTCGTATTCTTTGCGAAATACGCCGATCGTGAACGACTCCGTGCCCGAGGCATACCACTCACCGCGAACATCGTAGCCGTCTATAGTCGTTTGCTTTAGGTCTGGATTCCCCTCGTATTGCTGGCCCGATTCGGGGTCGAAGAAAAATGATGGCGCCAGCTCGTTCAATATGGGCCGGCTGAGTGACCGGCCATAGGTCGCGCGCACTTGGGTGTCGTCGGTGGGAAACCAGGTCAAGAGGAGCGCCGGCAAATAGTTTCCCACCTCGAATCCGGAAGGTTTGATGTCTGGGTTCTGCGAGGAGAGCTGAAAGCTTTCGACCAGAAAATCGGCTTGCTCCCATCGGATCCCTCCTACGATTCGGAAGAGATCGCCAATCTTGATGTCCGCTTGTGCAAAAATGCCCGAAATCGTCGAGTTTCCGGTGTAGTCGTCGGCCCCCAAGATCGAAGCGTCACGCAACTCGAGCCCATCGCCGGTTTTGGATGGGTCGAACACCACTTCCGGGCTATCGATGAACGGGTCGCCCGTCGGGGCGATGTTCCAGAGAAACCGTTGTTCTCCCGCTTCGCGTTGGATTTCTTGTCGGTCCAAGCCGACCTTGAAGGATGGCTTCACGAACGAATCGTCGTTCCAGACCCAGGGAAATGAAATGTCTACCCCGTAGGCGAGTTGGTCGTCTTGAACGAAGCTATAGCTGCGCGTGAGCCCTCGACCGCGTTGCACGAGAAACTCGTCTTGTTCCTGGTTCTTTCCGAATTCGTAGGTTCTGCGGTCGGGGGCGTCGCGAGCGGCTCGCGCGATCAGACCTCGATATTCGACGACCATCCAATCAAAATCGTGCCGGCCGATCAGTTGCTGCGCGACTAGAGAGCGTTCGATCCAGCTCAGCAAGGACCGGCGCACATCGCGAATGTCTTCCGTTCTTTCGAGCCCGAAAGTGAACTCAGTACGTTGCTGCGTCTGGTTTACGACAAACGTATTTGACGATAGCTCGTGGTCATCCCACACAGCGCTCAGGGTGAGGAGCCCCGAGAGCGTTACGTCGTTGTCGGTGCGCAATTCCCGCAACTCGGTCTGGTTGGACAGTACGCCAGCGTTGAGACCGTTCGCATTCTGCAAGCGGTCCTGAAACCGCCACTGATTTCTATAGCCACCAGTGACGATCGCCCCCAACGTACCGTCACCCCAGATGCCGAGTTTCCCCCCGGCCGAGATACCCAGATTGAAATCTGGCGGTAGAGTTCGTTCGTCTTGTTCCAAGATATTCGGAAACTCCTGCGCAAGCGCGTTCTGCTGTTCTCGAGGCAGAACACTCAAAGATCGCCTTCCGTCCTCAGTCGCCTCGACAATCGGGTCGGGCAGAGCTCGAGTCCCGTCATCAAAGCCCAGGCGGTCCAGCGATCCGCCGTGATAGGTGAGCCCGTCTTCGAACGTGGACTGCGAATTCCACCCGGTGCTCATCGATAGTCTCAAGAACGGATCTGCGGGAACGGCGCGTGTCCGGATTTCAACCAAACCCGCGCCAAAAGAGCCGGGCTTGTCCGGGGTATATCCCTTTTGAACCACGATGCCCTGCAGCACGCCGGTTGGAAATAGGTCTAGCGGCACTACTTGGAGCAGGGGCTCGGGACTGGGGAGGGGCGAGCCGTTGAACAATGCCAACGTAAAGCGGGACGGTTGCCCGCGAATGAGCACGAATTTACCGTCTTCCACCGTCAAGCCGGTCACGCGCGTGACCGCTTCGGCTGCGTTGTTATCCCCGGTCGCCGAGATCTGCGCCGCGCCCAGCACATCGCTCACACCTGAGGCCGCACGCTGTTGTTCGACGACCGAGGCGATGCTGCCTTCGACATAGGGCGCAGTGACCACGTATTCTTGCAATCGAATGCCCGCAGGGGTGAGCTCGATATTGAGGGTCACTTCTCGCTCCGGGATCACACGAATATTTTCGAGTGTCTGGGATGAAAATCGCGGGTGGACCACGGAAACGGAGTACATGCCCGCGGGGAGCTCGGCCGAGAACCGGCCTTCAGGGCCTGTCGTTACTTCGACTGTGATCCCTGAGAAAAAAATCTGTGCTCGGGCGATAGGCTCTCCCTCGCCGGCCGAAACGACGGTGCCCGTGAGCACCCCTGGAGGCTTGTCGTCTATCTCATCGCTCGCGGATTCGCTCGCTACCGAACCTGCGCTTTCACTCGCGAGTGCCGAGTCTTTTCCCGAGCTCTCGATCATCACATCCGGTTCCCCATCTTCGTTGATGGTCGCGATAATGAGCACGAGCTCGCCCCGGTCCGTAAGGAGATCGATCGACAAGAGCGTCTCGACACCCCGACGGAGCTCGAGGGTTCTCCGTCCGCTGGGAATTCTCGCGACGAGCGCGCCTTGCTCGTCCGTTGCTCCGAAATTTTCGTCGTCGATGAAGAGCGTCGCGTCCTCGACCGGTACGCCCCCTCGAACGACGACGAGCTCGATCTCGGCTCGTTCTCCGAGGTCGGCGGCGGCCTGCGCGAGCAACGCCCAGGCGACGAGCAAGAGCGACTTACTCACCGCGCATACTCTTCTCGAGGCTTCAGCAGCTCCACGGAGTCTCCGAGCATTGATTCACCGCCTCTCGGAGCGCGGTGGCCTTGCGGAAGAGCTCGGGCGAACGGAGGCCGGCGAGGAGGTCGCGCATCTTTTCAAAGTCTGCCTGTTTGAAGAACGCGTAGGCCATCGCGTAACGAATGTTCTCGTCTTCATCGATCAGTCCGGTTCGGACGAGGTCCTTCTCCATCGATGCCACGATGGCGTAGTCCTCCATGTCCAGGGCAATCGCGAGCCTCTGTCGCAGCCGCTCACGGCTATCGACGATCAAGCGGTTCAACGAGAGAGCGTGTAGAGGTTCTCCAGCCAGACGATAGAGCTCCGCGGCCTCGACGAACGCGTGTGCCTCGCCAAAAAGTGCGACCCGCTCCATGATCGATCCTGCAGCGCGATACTGTCCCCGCGCCTTGTACGCTCGCGCCAGGGCGAGCCCGGTAGCCGATTCTCGGGGCGCACGCAGCCGTGCGAGCTCGAGGAACTGAAGGCCATCGTTCTCGATGCCCGACTGCGCGAGCGCATGCCCCAAGGCCAGGTAGTCCTCGTAGGAGGCCTCCGTGCGCTCGAGAAACTCAGTGCCCAAATCGGATGCAACTTTGTAGAGCTTCAGATCGATCGCGTAATAAAGCTTTCGCCTCTGCAGCTCGTCGTAATCCGGATGGCGCTTCATCCCGCGGTTCAGCATTTGCCACGCTTGCGATTTACGCCCGAGCTTCCACAGGCTCTCGGCTCGCAGTGCGAAGGTGCTCGGAATCTCATCGGCCTTTGCCCCTGCGCGATCCATCGCGGACAGTGCGGCTTCGAACTGCTCCGAGTAAAACAATGATTGGCTGAGATAGATAAAGAGTATTGATGATGGACCTTCCGCCTCGGGGTCTTCTCGCTTCTCTGTCTCTGCGATTGAAATGGACTCCTGAAAGTCGTCTGCGGCTTGGCTATAGAGACCGCGGTTGAGTCCGATGATGCCTCGCACGAGGTGAAATTGTGCGGCGTCGAAGTCTTCGTCCGTCTGGTCGACCTGCTCGAGCGCAAGCTCCGCGCGGTCGTAGTTGCCATCGCGGGCGAGAACGCCGGCGAGCGTGAGATAGTCCAGGTCGCGAGACTTCGTCGCGGCGGCAATCGGCTGTACGAACATCGAGAGCGCGAGAGCTCCGGCCATGGTGGCGCGGTGCCGGATCATGTTCCCAGCCTGAAAGTGACCTTTTGCTCGACCCAGATTCGAACAGGCTCGCCCTTGTAGCGGGCAGGCCGAAACTGCCATCCGCGGACGAAGGCCAGTGCAACGTCGTCGAAGATCCCTGGAGGTTGGCTCTCTACGATATTGACTCGGTCGACCGAACCGGATGCCGTGACCAACGCACCCACCACGACGTATCCCTCAACGCCCTTCTGCCGCAACTTAGGCGGGTATTGCAGCGCGCCTTGCTGCACCGGCACAGGAGCATCGTCGACGGTATCGCTCGTGTGGGTGACTTCCGAGTCGGCTCCGAGCAAATCGCCTGCTCGACCGCCGACGTCGTCCATGTTGAAGCCCGGCAGATCGATCGCGAAATTGCCAACGCCGGTCGCGAGCGCAGCGAGCGACGGTGGGGGAGGGGACTTTGGGGCACTCTGCGGTTTCGGCTTAGGCTTCTGAACCTGTTTTTTTGGTTTCGGTTTGGGCGTTTTCGTCACTTGAATCGCGGTGCCAACGCGGACGTCCCTCTTCTCGGGCGCTTCTGAAAGCTGATTCAGAAGGACCACCGATCCGAGGACGAACGCTGAGCCGGCGAGCATGACGGCGACGGCAACGCTGTGCCGCGCGATCCGGTCTGTCGTCGAGCGCCGCCTCACCGACCGACCTCGAGCTCGGTCGCGACCCCTACGTCTTGGGCCCCGGCGAGGCGGGCTTGGTCGACGACTTCGACCAGCTTTGTGGCCGGAACGCCGCCATCCGTGATGACGAGGACCGACTCGCTCGACGTTGTTTGCAGAATTTCCTTTACACGACTCTGGATCATCCAGGTCCGAATCGGCTGCCCGTCCATATAGGTGCTGCCGTCGTTCGCGATGTAGAGGCGGATCGCCTTCGTGCTCGAGACGGTGGAGCTCGACGCCTTCGGACGATTGATGTCGAGGTCCATGTCTTTGACAAAGGTCGTGCTCACCATAAAGAAGATCAGCAAGATAAAGACCATATCGATCAGTGGTGAGATGTCTATTCCTTGCTGCTCATCGCGCTTGTTTCGACTTCTCATGCCAGGCCTTCTTTGCCAGTGAGCACAGACTTGATCTCTTCGATGCGACCCTCGAATTCTGCCTGGCGTCGGTCGAGGAAATGGGTCGCCACGAGACCGGGAATCGCGATCGCAAGGCCAAACTGAGTGGTAAGCAGTGCTTGTGAAATTCCCCCGGCGATTCCGCCACTCTGCGAGTAGAGCGTCATGTCACCTAGTGCTGAAAATGTCTCGATCATGCCCGAGACCGTTCCTAGAAGTCCCAGGAGTGGAGCCACCGCGACGATCGCTCGTGAAGGATTTCGGAAGAACGCTAACTCGTCCGAGATGGCGCTCAGCTCCGCGTCGAGCTGTCGCTCTAGGCTCTCCTTCGTCGTTGTCCTGCGGACCGCGACGCCTGTGGCTGCAGCGAGCTCGATGGGATTTTCGGGAGTGCGCCTGGGCTCGCGCTCGAATAGCGCGATCGCTTCCCGGGGCGAGCTCTTCGATCCGCGCGCGAGCAGGAAAGCGCGGTAACCGATGCCATACCAGAGCACCATGGCAGCAATGACGAGCGGCGGCATGACGTAGCCGCCCTGGTCCACGTACTTCATAAATGCATCGAAGAGGTTTTCCACAGTCTGCTACTCCGCAGCGGCGAGAGGGGCCGACAGCTCGACGGAGGAGGACTTCGATCCCCTTCCAGGAAGATCCAGGGGCTGGCCCGTGTACAGCGTCACCATGCGAATCGCCGCACGCTCGGCTTCTGATTCGATCCGATCTGCCCAGCCCTTGAGCAGGTTGCCCAGCAGCAACGTCGGGATCGCAACGATGAGGCCGAGCTCGGTCGTGATCAGCGCGGTCGAGATCCCGCCCGAGAGCATCTTCGGATCACCCGTGCCGAATTTCGTGATCACATCGAAGGTCGAGATCATGCCGGTCACGGTGCCGAGCAGACCCAGTAAGGGTGATACCGCCGCGATCACTAGTATCGCCGTGCCAAACAGTTGCACGCGCCGAGCTTCGGCGATGAGCCCCTCTGAGATCGCCTCGTCGAGACGGTCGGTGCCGTCCTGGACGCTTCTGAACACGCTCGCGGTGACGCGAGCGGCCGACCCCGGGAGCGATCTGGCCTTGGAGAGGACTCTGTCGACGTCTCGCGTACGGGCGTGCGGCCCCAGATTTTTTTCGAGTTCTTCCGTCGAACCCGAGCAGGTGAAGAGAATCACCGCGCGAGTGGCCGCGAGGACTGCGCCGATGATCCCGAGGACCACGATCACCCACGCGATCGCTCCGCCTGCAGCAATGTGCTCGATGAGCGACTGACTCACGTCGGTCTCGACCGCGGAGTCGATCGATTCGTAGAGGAAGATATCTAGAGTTTTAGGGGTCTCCCGGTTCACCAGTGCCTGTGCGTTGCTGGCTGCGTCCTCGCTCCAGATCTTGAGTTTGCCCCCTCCGACGGGAGCGAGGGCGCCGGATCCCTGATCGCTCACTCCGTACGAAGCGATGCGACCCAAATGCAGGACCGTCCCTGTTACCTTGCGGCCATCAGCGAGAAAAAAATCCTGACCTTCGAGACGCTGAACGCTCGATAGTTTACTCAGTACTCCTGTGGCCGCCTCGAAGACTTCCACCGTCTCTTGCGCCAATAGCGTGTCATCGGTTGGGATGGCGATGGTGACGTCGTAATCCTCGAGTGACGTGGCGGCTCGTTCGAGGGTGGCGCGGATGAGCTGCCGGTCATCGCTCGAGGACTCGGCGGAACGCTCGGCCTCTCGTAGCGTCATTTGAGCCGCTTGAAGCTGACTGTCTACCGAGATGACGCGATTCTCGAGGCTTGCCATCTCGTTTTGAACTCTGCGCTGCTCCTGAACATGGCGCTCGTGGATGTCTTTGAGTCGCTTTTCGAGCTGACGCTGCTGACCGACGAGGAAAGCGAACTCTTTCTTGTAGGCCTGCTCCAGGGTGATGTCGAAGTCGGTCTTCTTTTGCTCGCCCGTCTGTGCGAGCGCCGGGCCCGAGAGGACGAGCAGAGCCGCGATAGTCCAGGAATGCGTCATTTCGCACCCGCCAGTGCGTTCGGGACGGTGAAATAACCTGAGCGAACCTGCTTCTCGAACGCGGAGAAGAGAGCTCGAATGGACTCCGCCGCGTCGCCCGTGACTTCGACGTATTCCCAGGTATCGCTGCTGCGTTTGGCGTAGCCGGTCCGGCCGTCTTCGGTCTCAAAGAAGAGCATCATCGTGCCGAGGCGAATGACGTCGCTGAGTTGCTCTTTTCCATCGAGGACCACCTCTTGCCGGAACAAGCCATTCTCTCGCGTGATTCGGAACTCGTCTTCGTAGAGGGTCCACAGACGGTCGAGACCTTGCGGCGCGGAAAGATCGCCGTTTTGAACCTTCTCGATCAGGTCTTTGACCGCTTGCTGTCGCTCCTCGAGCTTGAAGGGGATCGAATCGTCGATAAAGGTCGTGAGCACGGTCGCCACTCGCTCTAGCGCCGGTGTGATCGCCGCCGCAGACTCATTTGCAACGCGATTCTTCTCGCGCTCCTCGGCAATCGACTGTCGAAGCTGGCGGAGCTGCAGCTCCTTGCCCTGAACTTCGCTATCCAGGCTCGCGCGACGCTGCGCGAGAGCGTTCATGCGGTATCGGTGGTCTTGCTGTTTGGCTTCGATTTCGTCGTGCAACGCTTCGACCTTGCCGCGCAGCTCAACGAGTCGCTGGGCGAATTCGTTCAGGTCGTCGGCGGCGCGAGCTGCCCCTGGCGAAGGCCCAATCGCGAAAAGAGCGGCCAAAGCCAGCGTGGTCTTCAAACGTAACATGTGTGTCTCAGCAAAAAATACGTACACGCCTGAGCACGGGCCCCGAGAGCCAATACAGCCCTCGGAGCCCGTTCTCGCCATCTCATGGGTAGAGTCCGCGACTAGTCGCTGTCTTGAACCAGACCGTTTTCGTCGCCGCCGCTGCAGTTAAAGACGCTGTCCGTATATTCCAGCTCGTCTTGGAGCTGATTGTCGACGTCGAGACAGCCCGCCTCGAACACACCCGGAGGTGTGGCGACCGTGTCGTCTGTGAATACCGCCCGGTACACCTTTGGTGCGATCCCTTCGCGATGGAGCGCGCCGATCGTGGCGTCGCCGTCGATCGCTCCCGAGTTGCCGAGCACGGTTAGGTTCGCGATATTCGGTGCTGAGCGCGGAAGCAGGTCAAAATTGCTTCCTGACCCCGAGTCGGACTCGATTCCTCGGGCGCCTTCCTGTGCACCGATGCGAACCAGCGCGTATTGAATGAACCCGACGTATCCCGTGTCGATGTCCAGTCCATCGTCACTCACCCCGACGCAAACGATGTGCGACCCATCGGCGGCGCCGCCGAACCATTCGATACAGTCATCGTTCGCCCCTATCACCTGCACGAAATCGATGATCGTGTCGCTGCCGGCCGCCTCAACCGTGAGGCCCTGCACCTCTTGATCCTCCCGGAAGGCGAATCCACTCTCGGCGATGACGACATATCGGACGATGCCGCTGTTGTCGTTGTTATCGTCGCCGCCATAGAATCGGGCCGCGTCGGCCGGGGCCGCTTCTGTCTCAGCTTCGCCGTTGTTGTCGGCCCGGTTGGTCAAGCCAAAGCCGCTGAGAACGAGGCCGCCCCAACCTCCGCGCTGGCTCAGGTCAGTGGGGTCGCCGGTGATCACATCGGCCGCGGCGAGATCCGCATCGACTGCGGCCATGATGATCGGCAGCTCGGAAGTCCCGTCCGCGATGATCTTAGATCCACGGGTCGCAACGAGCGAAGCACCGGCTGCCGTAGCCGTACCGCTCCCGACACCGATCAGCGCATAGACCTGTGTTCCGGGCTCGATCGTTAGCGTGACGTCGAGCGGTGTGTAGGTGTCATCTCCTATTGCGGCAAAGCCATCGCCGACGTTGATCGTCTTCGTGAGCAGAAACACGTGGTTGTTGGGCCAAGTAACATCCGAGTCGATGTCGTCTGACACGATGCAGACCGGGAACTGGTCCCCAAAGACCGTGACAGTGCCACCGTCTTCGTAGTCGGGGTCTAAAGTCGCGCACGCGTTAGTCGCTGCACCCTCAATGGTGGCCCCCATGATCTCGTCCATCAAAGGATGGAAGTCGGCGCCGGGCAGGTTTCCGTCGAAGTCAGAGTCGATCGCGGTCCATCCCGACCAAAAGGGTGTTGTCGACGCTGGATCCACCGCGCCGTAATAGTTGTTCGTCTCGAAGCCTGCTGGAAGCGCGGTGGCGGGCGCCGCGGGGACGATGCCACTGACCGCGAGAGTTGCTGGATCCAGGTTCAAGTTGGAGCCGTCTGCCAGCTTGATTTGCCCGGCATCAAACGCCTGCTGCTGTAGGCTCGGGGTCGCGTTGTTGTTGTTCCCGTTCCCGTTCCCGTTGTTGTTGTTGGCATTTGTATTTGTCTCGTCGTCGTCGTCGCCGCACGCTGCTGCGAGGGCGAAAAGACTGACGACAGCCAGTGTCTTGATAATGCTACGCACTGAAGCCTCCTAAAGACTTGGGTTGTGTCCCCTCTGAGTTGGCCGGGTGTTTAACACACCGCAACGCATAAAGTCGTTGAAGCTTCTGGAACGTCTGCGTGTCAGTCGCGTGGCATCGTGCGTGTGGCGTTTTTGCCGCACGGGTGACGCTCAGGGGGAGACATTCTCGACACTAGGAGTCTCTTAGGAATTTGTGTCGATTTTCTAGGGGTCTGTCGACACTGTCGACTCGGCGCGCTCGAACCAGAACAGTGAACCGCGCTCCGAACCGGTGCCGACGCCTACACGCCCCTCCATCGCTTCGATGAGATTCTTGACGATCGCGAGACCTTATCCGGTGCCGCCCATCTCTCGGTTGCGTCCGTCGTCTACCCGATAAAAGCGCTCAAAAATGCGCGAGCGGTGCTTGGGTTCGATACGTGGTCCATCGTCCTCGATCTCGACGCGTATGCGGCCGTCACGCCGGCGTGCGCGTACGTACACGTTCCCGCCTTCCCCGCCGTACTCGATGGCGTTGTCTATCAAAATGAGCAGCACCTGCGCGATCGCGACCTGGTCCGCTTCCACCGCCATCTCGACGTCAAGCTCGTTGTAGAGCTTGACGTTCCGCGCATCGGCCGCGACCGTTTCAACCTCACAAATGCGCTCGACTGACGCCCAGAGAGCCACCGGCGATGGGTTGACCTCGTAGCGACCCCCTCGATTCGCGAGATATCGAGCAAGTCGCCGACCAAGGCGGCGAGTCGATCTGCATTTCGGCGCGCTGCTTTCGCGAACTTTCGTGCCTGCGGTGGGTCCTCGAGCGCTCCGTCGGCCAAGGTTTCGATGTTTGCACGGATGCCGCTCACTGGCGTCCTTAGCTCGTGTGAAGCATTTGCGACGAAATCTCGACGTAATTTTTCGAGCCGACGCAGCTCAGTGACGTCGCGCATGACGAGAACAGAGCCGCCGGTTGCGGGCAGCGGTGTTCCTGTTCTGGTCGATGAAGCGCCGTCAGGTGTGCTGGTCTCACCTGATGCAGAGGCTCGTCGACTTTCAGCAACGCGATGGGCCCGCCGAAGAGATCGGAGCCGAGCTGGTTGAGTTGGCGAACCTCGTTTTTCATTACTGGCGCGCGTGGCAGACGAGAGCGTTGAGTCGAGAAGAGTCTTGGACGTACATCGATGCGGTCCGCAAGAGGACACGCAGTTGCTTGGAACGCGCTGTAGCGGCCGAGATCCCGGAGGGCTCGTGCGCTGATATGTTGGCGCACTTCGAGGCCATGTGGACATTCGTGAAAACACCAGGCGTGGAGCCAACGAACAACCACGCCGAGCGCGAACTACGCCCGTTGGTGATGTGAGGCCTAAGACCGCTACCGTGACAAAGGCGGGTTTTTTGGATCGCGCGCGGGCGCGCGTGATGGGCGACTCGGAATGTCTCGACCTGCTCGAGGTCGACTTTACGGAGAGGAGGACGCTATGAGTAGCACCATCGAAGATCTCGCGAATAAAGCGCCGCCGGAAGACAAGCCTCTCCGCGCCGTCCTTTAGCGCGACGGCACGCGCGTTCACGCCGCTGAGCGCTCATGTTTCAGATAGGCGTGGCAAATTTGCATGTGTGCCCTTCATTGAGTCTCGAGCTGTTCGGATCTCTTCTTCGATCACGTTGAGTGGAACGTCGAGCACGCGCATCACCTGTGACAACACTTCCACGCCGCCCTCGATCTCTTCTGCCACGACGCGACTGGCGCCAAGTGCCAACAGGTGCGCCTGCCCAGCCAAGTAGTGCGTTCGCACGACCATGGGCACGCTTGGGGATTGCCGACGAACCGCGTCCACGACACGCTGAGTCGCCTGGGGGTCGTTGATCATGACCACGACGCAGCGTGCCTGTCGTAGATGGGCATGATTGAGCGCTTCCGAGCTGGTCGCGTCGGCGTAGAAGACCGGGTCACCGATTTCTCGACCTCGCCTCACGTTTTCGGCGTTGAGCTCGAGAATCACGTGTTGGATGGCCACCGTACGAAGCGTGGTGGTGACCAAACGCCCCGCGACCCCATAGCCGATTACGACCACGTGGTCCCGAAGCTCTCGTGCGGATGTGTCTGCGTCCTCGATGCCCTGAACCCGCAGCAGCTTCGCCAGCGGAGCGAGCAAACGCTCCCCGGCGGTGATGTGCGGTGCCATCTGGAGAAAAAGCGGCGTCAAGAACATGCTGATGATCCCCGCAGCGAGCAGCGGTTCGATGTCGGTCGGCTCGATGACCCCCTCGCGTGTGGCCACGCGTACGAGCACGAAGCCAAACTCACCGAATTGCGCCAGTCCTACTCCCGCGAGCCATGCCGCACGCGGAGGGAATCGCATGACGAGCGCCGCGAACGTGGCGATCGCGCCCTTGCCGAGGATGAGTCCGAGCAGGATGACGGCGACTTCCACGGGCGACGCACCCAAGACGCGAACGTTGAACAACATTCCCAAGGAAACGAAAAAGAAGCTGACGAAAACGTCTCTGAGTGGGAGCACGTCACCCATCGCCCGGTGACTGTATTCCGTGTCGGCGACCACGAGACCGCCAAGAAACGCGCCGAGAGCGAGAGAGAGACCTGCCAAAGAGGTGAGCCACGCGGTGCCGATGCACAGTGAGAGCACGGCCAAAAGGAACACTTCGCGACTGCCGCTCGCCTCGACCCAATCCATGACGAGCGGAACCACCGTGCGCGAGAGCGCCATGACTCCGACGACGACGAGCGCGGCCTTCCCAAGCGCGAACCCGATGTCGAGGGCGCCCGCGCCATTGTCTCCGCCATTGAGGAGCGGGACGATGAGGACCATCGGCACCACGCACAGGTCTTGAAAGATCAACGTACCGACGATGAACCGTCCGTGAGGTGCGTCGAGCTCGCGACGTTCCGTGAGTGCACGGAGCACGATCGCTGTGCTCGAGAGCGCAATCGCGAAGCCGGAAAAGACGGCTTCGCTCACGCTCGCACCGAAAGCGGCAGCGACAGCGACGACTAAAGCGAACGTCGCGCCGACCTGCAAAACGCCACCGAGCGCCACCGTGCGAAAAATGTGTTTCAGGCGGGAGAGTGAGAACTCGAGCCCGATCGTGAACAGTAGGAGAACGACTCCGACCTCAGCGATCACCTCGATGGAGTGAGTGTCCTCGACGAACCCGAGGGCATGGGGACCGACCAGGGCGCCACAGAGCAAGAAGCCCGCAACGGTCGGGAGGCGGAGCCGGCCCGCGACGACCGCGACGACGACCGCGGCAGCCGCGACGATGGCGATCTCCTCGAGTAAGGGAAGCTGCTCCATCTCAACCTGTCTGCTGTTCTCTTCGCGGGCCCCTGCCCTTGTTTTTCACGTCCACCCGGGTGGAGCAAGTCAACTCGGGATATTCGCCGCCGAGCGCATCCGTGCTCCAACGTTGCGCAGGACCCGTTTGAACACGCGGCATCTTCGTCCGGCCATCAAAGTCCGCGGGCGACGGGATTCTCCGGGTGCTCGGGGAAGAGCAGGCGAAAGCCCTCGTCGAAGATCAGCAGCGCGAAGCCGTCTCGATTGATGCCGAGCGGGGTGTCGGTGGTAATGCTGTAGCGGTCGCCGAGGTCGCGCTCGGTGCGGACGTAGGTCAAGAAATCCACTCCGCGCACGTTCTCGAGCATGAGCTCGCCGTCGAGCGGCAGCTCGACCGCATCGAGCAGATTGGGAGCGCCAGAGAAGCTCGAGCTTTGATGCACGTAGATGTCGAGCACCGGATACTGCGACTGGTTCATCACCATCAATGGCAACGGCACGACGCTATCGAAATCGAGGGCCCCGGGGGGCGTCTCGTCGCTGAGCCCACAACCGGCTGTGAGGGCGCTGAGCAGTAAGGACAGGATGGAGGTCGCGCGTTTCATCGGCTCTAGAATGCAGTGAACGTGGAAATTTGAAAAGTCGTGCTCGACAACAGACCGTCCTCGACGGTCAGCCGGGGGCGAACGTCGCGCCCTATGTCGGGGTCGAAGCGGCTCGGGCCTTTGAACCGGAGGCCCCGGGGATAGGTGAAGCGAAGGTAGCGCTCGAAGTCGATCACCCCGCGAACCCCGAGGTGAATCGACGGAAAGAAAATCACCCCCTGCATCCCTACCGCGAACGAGCGAAAGGCGCTCCAGCGTCCGTCCTGCGCCCGGAACTCGCCAATGCTGACGTCGATGTTCCGATACTCGACCGCGTTGACCCCGGCATTGATAGACAAGGCGTTGCGCACTCCCGATGTGCCGAAAACGAAATCGTAGCCGCCCCGCGCGCCGAGATAGACCGACTGAATGTCGAGGGTATAGGCGTTGGGGATGTCGCAGCTCACCGGGACATTTGCGTTCAAGTCCCGACAGGTCGCGCCGATCTCGAACGCGTCGGGGTCGAGATTCTCCTGCGCGTTGATCTCCTCGCGAAAGTCCTCGATGGTAATCCTTTGATCGAAATAGCCAGCGACCGGATAGATCGAGAAGCCGGTGTGTGACGGCGGAGTGTAGAGGGCAATGCGATAGCCGAGCTGCTCCGCGTCGCCGCTCGCGATCACCTGCCGGTTGCCAAAATCGTCGACCACGCCCGAGTCGATGGTAGCGAGACCTCGAAAGCGTTGCGCTTCGACCCCGCCAAAGGCGCGTAGCCAAAACGAGATGCGGGGGTCGATTGGTGGCGGCTCTCGCAGCACGCGGACGCGAGCGTCGTCCCAGTCGCGTTCGATCGCGTCGAGGCGCGTGCGGTC
The DNA here is from genome assembly GCA_964468125.1 of uncultured Bdellovibrionales bacterium. GTDB lineage: Bacteria > Myxococcota > XYA12-FULL-58-9 > XYA12-FULL-58-9 > CAYXVF01 > CAYXVF01. Next base: position 14,783 of record CAYXVF010000088.1, read on the forward strand.
TGCCACCCCGAACGTCGGGACCCGCCCGTCGCGCGTCCCGTCGGTGATCACCTCCCAATGCGTGTCCATCGCGTCGGCGGCCGCTTGGAACAACAAGGCGTAGAGTGTCCGATAGCCGCCTTCGACGAAATCACGGCCGAGCCACGAGAATAGAACCTGCCCGAAGCCCACATCCTCGCGCTGGCTGACGGCCGCAATGACGCGGTCGCTTTCGTCATAGAGGAGCACGTCGATCTTGCCGTAGATGTTGCCCCACCAAGGGCTGATGACGCCGAGGGTTGAGACGTCGAGAACAAAGGTGCTGTGGTTGCTGCGGTCAACTTGAACCTTGGCGACGATTTCATAGGTGCCGTCGTCGAGCTCGGGCCCCTCGCGTTCGAGCTGAACCGTGACTTCCTCAAATGGCGTCGAGGCCTCCAGGTAGTTTGCGAACGCGCGTGCAAGCTCGGGCTGAGGCAGGTCGTCGTGACGGAGTCCCTCGACGCTGAAGCCGGTCAGCACCGCGCGACGCGGGAGATTCGAGGCGGTCCGTTCCGCCGGAACCGGAGCGGGCGGTGGGCGATTCTGTGCGGCAAAGCAGCCGGTAAGCGCCCCCATGCTAGCGAGTACGAGCCAGGCTCTCGGGGCGCGGCGTGGATTGACATCGAATTTGGCCATGCTCGCTCTGACGTTCCTCGATCTTCTCCATGCCGTGTATCGGGATGAACTGGCCCGGGGTTTCGCGATCTCGGATAGGCGATCTCGGATCGGAACGACTCCATTCTCAATCGGATCTCCCGATCTCCCGAAACGCCCTTCGCTTTGTTGCCGATAATCCGGACATTTGGAGAGTTGTGTCTTACACTGCGGCTTTTGTGGCCGCCTTCGGATGCAGCGAGTCCCCGAGTTCGCCGCTGAACTCCGACGAGCGGGCGCCCAATGACAGCTCGTCGCCGCCGGGCTTTGCCAGCACTCGGGCGATCGTCCAGGCGATCAGCGCGCTCCGCGCTGGCGATCTCGAAGGCGCGTCTTTCCGCCTCGAGACCCGAGCGACCGCAACCGACACCACCGCAGACGAGCAGGCCCTCTTTGCGGTGATTTCGCTCCTAAGCTTCGACGACGCTTGCTAGCGTGCGCACCTCGCCGCCCGTCTCGACCCCGCCTTCAGCGGTGGACGCCAGCCCTTCGTTATGCTCCCGAAGGAGCTTTTCAAAATCAACGTCGACTGTGGCTGTTTACAGCGCTCCTCGTCTCTAGTCCGGACCCGTGGGTGGATCGGTCGATCGGAGCGGTGCGACACGCAACATCCGAGACCTCAACCATCGAATACCTGGATCGAGGGCTAAGGCCTAAAACGAGGTTCGGTATCTGCTTTCGGACGGCACCTTTCGTCCGATGCCTAGAGACTCGAAAGCTAGCGGGAGCTCTGCAGCGCGCCGACCGCACGCGGTTCGCCAAAAGGGGTGCCGGTGGCGTCTACACTCGGTAGCTCACAATCAACGGGGTCATCGACGGTTCCACAGGTAGCCGGCGCGGTTGCCCCGTTGGTTCGAAGAAGCTCGGCAGATGCGCCCATCGCGGGCATGAGAGCCGTCGAGAGGTCACTCCCTTCGGCGTCCACGAAAGCCACGCGCCAGTCCGTGACCTCGATGACTCGATTACCGACCACGCGGGAGGGCGAGCAGCCATCAGGGCACAGAGCTTGCGGCACCGGCGTGCCATCCAGTGCCGCAATCCCTGCTTCGTCGAGATCGACGCGAAAAGAATCCACTGCCTCGTCCGCGTAAGCGGGAGAACCTTCGGTGATCAACACGTTATTGAGAAGCGTCTCCGGATCGTTGTACTCATTGGCCTCTTTGATGATGGCGGTGTTTTCATCGCCACCGACAGCCACAAAGATGTTGTTCACGGCATGAACGACTTTGGTGTCTTGGTCCGAAACGCTAAGCGCATTCATTAAGAGAGCGTAGCGGTCGTGCTCACCGCTGCCATAAACCACGACGGTATTATGCACGACAAACGCCGACGGCCGACAGTCGCGCAGCTGAATGCCGTATGACACTGCGTTGTCAGCCGTCGAGGTCGTGTTGATCCTAACCAAGTTGTTCTCTACCCGAAGCGTCGCGAACTCGACGTCGAAGTCCTGGAGGACCTTCTCCGCGTCGTAGTCTGCGTTGAGGCCCCGGAGAAAATCGCCGCCAAAGAGATCGATGTGATTTCCGCGTACCGTACCGCCGGCGTCGCTGAGATCGATCGCGTCTTGCGCCCCGGTGAATTGCGAGTCTTCGATGTGGACGGCGGAGCGTGCGACTCGGAGCGCCGTGATCCGGCCTGCGCCCCCATCGTTGCTCGCGCGAAATTCCGTATCCCGCACCGTGACGGTCGATCCGTTGGTGATGAAGGCGCCGTAGCCTCGCGTGCCACCCTCGCTCCTGACATCAAAGTCGCTCTCGATGATTTCGACGACTGAGCCTTCGGCATAGAGTCCGGTGGCCACGAGTCGGTCCGCGTCGCTCACCACCGAAATATCGACTCGGTCGAGAAAAACGGACGAATCGTCAACTCGAATAGCCTCCACGCGCTCCGCCCCGCGTGCCGCGAGAATCAGGTCGTGCAGGCGCACATTCGAGCAGTCCTCGATTCTGATCGCCGTGGAGACACCATCGGCGGTGGCCAGGCGAAGGCCCGAAATCTCGACGCCGTCGGCCTCTTCGAGCCGCAGCGCGGAGGCAAATTGAGGGCCGAGAATCGTCTCGTACAGGGCCACGTCTCTTTCGGAGAAATCCGGGCTGTAGCCCCCCTCGATGGCCACCCCTGGCGGCACCAGCAGTGCTTCGTCGTAGGCGCGTCCCGAGTTCCTCGCCGCGATCCTCAGCCGCGAGATGCCAAACGCCTCCGCGAGCCCGAGTGCCGATCGCGGCGACACGAGCGGTGAGTCCGCCAGGCCGTTTCCGGCCGCGGGGCACGGATCGTCCGCGCAATAGACATGCAACGCTTCAAAAACCCTTGTGAAGGAGCGGATCGCGTTCAGTCGCCCATCCGCCAGGAGCGTCCAGAAATAGGTCCCATCAGTGGGTGGCAGGAAGCCAAACGTCTGTCCATCGACCGAACGAGGAAAGCCGGCGACCACATCGGAGAGACGCGAGTCACGCGCGATGATGAGCTGCAGGTCTTCCGCGGCAACCGGACCCCACTCGAGCATCACCCGCTCGCTGTAGATTGTGACGCTTCGGTCCGGTGCCTGCAGTGTGACCACACTCGAACTCTCCGTCGAACGGCACAGGCCCACTTGAACATCACAAAAACCACCACCAGGACACTGCGCGTCTTCGCTACAAGCGATGATACCGAGGTCTCCCAGCTCGAGGTTGATCGAGCAGCCGCCGAGCAGCGTGACGAGCACACACCATCGCCTAATCATACTCGTGCGCTCCGATGGAGACAGGATTCGTGCGGGGAGTGGAATCGATCGAGTCGATCACTGCACCGCAGTCGCGGGGCATCTCGTCGGAGCCGCAAAGCTCGAGGCTCGTGTCGACGCCCGAGTCGTCGACGAGATCCACTCGACTCGATGAGACACGCCAGTCACCCTCGTTTCGATTACGAATGAGCTCATCGGCCTGCAAGCCAGTGATCTGAAGATTACCGGAATAGCGATAGGTCTGCAGGGAGCCCATATCGAAGCACTCCCGATCATCGAACTGAGTGCCGTCCCGGGACATCAGCTCATCGAAGGAGACCGGTGTGCCGGTGATGCCGTCCGCCGGAGACGTGGCCGTCACCGTGAATGTCGCGTCTTCGCACGAGAACAGGTTGTTCCGCATGGAGGTGGCTCCGGGCGTCACGCCGGAATGGACGATGCAAGCTGAGATGGGCGCCGGCGAAGCGTGAATGATGTTGTTAGCGAAGTCCGCCCGTGGATTCTGCGTCATCAGGACCCCCGCACTCATCACGGTCCCCGTTGCAATGAACGTGTTGTGGGTGATCGTCTGGGGCTCGACGGGGCGGCCGCTGTCGAAGGCGACAGCGTATTGTGCCTCGGCGAAGATCACGTTGTTGCGCAGGGCAAAGAATTCGCCGGGTTCGCACGACGGGGAGAAGGTCAGCCCCGAACAGGTGCGCCCGAAAAAGAAGGCGCCCGTTTCCAGGTCGACCGCGCATCCCCGCGTGCCGATCACGTTCCGCTCAATCAGTGCCTGCGGGGCCTCCTTGACCCGAAGTCCGCGGAAGCCACCAAGAATGAGTGAGTCGCGAATGGTGCAGTCCACCTCGGAACAGTCGACTCCGGTCTGTTGGCGCGCAGCGTTGGCTGGATCGCCGGGAGGGATCACGCGCACCTCACTCTGCAGTAAGGTGAGCGATCCATCGAGGCTCGACTTCAGCCCTAGGCCTGCGCTGCCTCCCTCCAGGGTGATTTGCGAGTCTTCCATCACGAGCTCGCTACGCAGGCCGGCCACGCCGACGAAGCGCGGTGACACCTCTTCGGGGGACCTCGTACGAACTTCGATGAGCGACCCTTCGGCCAATCTTGCCCCTGAATCCTCGACGAGAACCGCGTGGAGCTCTTCGGGAGCCTGCGACAAGTCGAGCGCGGTAGCTTCAAAGCGCACGTCTACGTTGAGAAGCTCGACGTTGCTGGCAGAGCGCAGCACCAACACCGATTCGAGGTGCGATCCCGTTCCCACCAGTGTCAGTCCGTCGAGCACAACGGGCGCTGAGGTTGCGTAGATGAGAGCGGGCACCGGCGCGTCCGACCGGATTTCCGTCGGATAAGCGTCCGGGTCACGTTCGGAAAAGTCCGGCGAGTACCCCCCCAAGATCGTCAGAGGGCGGAGGATCTGAATCTCTTCCGTGTAGGCTTCTCCTGCGCCACGACCTGCGATCACAATGGTCGAAGCGTTGGCCACTTCCGCGAGGGCGATCGCACGTGCGAGGCTCGTTGCAGGACGGGAGCGTGACCCGATGGAGACCGACTCGCCCGACGCACACGATTGTCCAGCCGGACAGTAGACGTAGAGCGCGTCGTCAAAGACGGCAAAGCTCCTCACTTCGGAGGCGAAGGAGCTATCCGCGCGGCGAACCGACCAGAAATAGACGCCGGGGGAATCGATGGTCGTCGTTGATGAGAGGCCGACTACGGTTTGCGGGAACCCTGAGAGGGGTTCGGTCAGCTCGGGGTCCGCGGCGATGGTGAGCACATAGCTCGACACCCCGCCCACGCCAGACCAAGAGAAGACCACGGGCCCCTTCACGAGCGATGCATCCGCTACCGGCGCGATGCTCTCCGGGCTCTCCGAGGAGGTTCCCGCCGGAACGCAGAACCGTCGACCGTCAGCGACGCTCAGGCAGGACAATCCGGAAGGACAGACTTCGCCATCGCACTCGATGACCGCCTGGCCAAGGTCCAATTCAGAGAGGCAACCGATGGCTAGACCACCCAGGGCAACGGCAGTGAGCCACCTCCGAAGGGCACTGCGAACCGCATCTGCGTAGGAAACTGACAATGTACGAGTTTAACGCCGCTCGGTGTGTGGCGCCAACATTTCAGATCACCCTCCGCCATCGATCACACTCGGCGGAAGAAACGCGGCTCGTGGCGGTACCGGGAGAAGATACATTCCGAAGGGGAAGCGGTACGTTGCGCTCCCCGCTGCGATAGCGGGGCGAGGCGATAGCAGAGTCGATTTGGCTAGAATCGTAGCGCTCGAGATGAGCGCGCGTTGCTGGAAGAGCGGGATTGGACCAAACAATCATACGCTTTCGGTTCTTAAACCACGGGGGCCTCGGGATATGGAAAACAGTATCGCGCGAGACGTGGCCGCCATTCTATCGATCGCGGTTGGCGCGATCGGCATGCTCGCTGAATCGCAGCTTGGGGCCATCTCGTGATGCTCACCCTGTTTATGTTCATTGCCGAAATCGAGAGGCGCAGCCATGGAATGGAACCCAATGGTCTTGAGTTCCCCCTCGCTCGACTCACAGTATCGTCTAATGCTGGGGAAGCTGCGCCGCGCACTCCGCCCGCAGGCTACGGTATTGCGCCATGGAGAGCACACCTTCCACAAAGAGCGCGTTCATCAGCGCGAACTGGTCGCGCAACGTTACCGCATCTCCGAACTCCGCCACGAGGTCGAGCTTCGTCCAGCCCTCGCTGAGCTCACAAGGAGGTGTGTCATCCGGGATGAACTTGATAGCATGGTAGAAAAACACATCCTTGCTCGGATCGGGACCGGCGGTGCGGCTATAGGGGCCGTGATAGATCGCATCGTCGGTCCAGTCCGGAGCGACCGTACGATCCCCCAGATCTTTTCCGAACAGTGTCCGTAAGCGATAGACGTCCTTGACCGGTTTCGTGTCTGCGACGAACGCATCGGCTCCGAGCTGACTCGCAGCAGCGAGAAGTGCCTGCGATGCGGGTACCGTGGAAGAGCCACCGGACTCGAGCAAGACCGGGCCCATGTCCAGCGCCCCGCTCTCTGGGACGGTCGGGAGGATCCGCGGGACCCGCAACGAGTCGATTTGTTTTTCGTCCGTAAAAGAAGAGTCCGCGCGCGTCGCAGCCGGGCTTGCGGGCTCCGGCTCGGCTGCAGTCGCGCAGCTCGCGAGGACGAGGAAAAAGGCGACTGCGGTCGCTCGCTCAGCGCTCATTCCGAGAGATTAAGCCGGTGAAGGCTGCGCGACAAGAGCCCGTCGAGCCGTCGCTCGAAACGACGAGAACGCTCGGCCGAAGCGGCCGATCGCTTGGCGCTCCACCTGAGCCGCGTGGTGAGACGCGCGGTCGACGACCTGCCCGAAAAAAACCGGGTCGCACTGGGCGTCGCGATCGCCCGTCGGCTCGTCCAGCACCTCGTCGCAAGCAGCTGCGCGTACTCACCAGGACCTATACTGGGTCGACTGAAGCGAAGGCGCTCGACCAACTCTGCGCGCTCGGCGCGGAGGTGCGCGTCGCTTACGACACCACCTCGACGCGGCTGCACGCGAAGGCCTGGCACTTTCACCGAGACAGCGGCTTTACCACGGCGTACATAGGCTCATCGAATCTCACCCATTCGGCTCAAGTCGATGGGCTCGAGTGGAACGTTCGCGTCTCCGGCGCACGAAATCCCACGATCATCGTCGACGAGTTCTGCGTGAGCGTCGACCACGCCCGCTTCATGGCGCGGGTCTTCAACCAGGCGGGGATCAGGAGCGGTGCCATCTGCGGCACCACGCCGGACTCCGAGCGAAAAGGCGCTCTCTCACACCTCGCCCGTGGCGAGGTGAACGTCGTGTTTTCGGTGGGTCTCTTCAACGAGGGTATCGACGTCCCGACGGTCGACACCCTCTTCCTTCTCCGTTCCACCGACAGCGCGACTCTCTTCTTACAGCAGTTGGGACGCGGCCTGCGTCGCCATGAAAGCAAAGGCGCGTGTTTGGTCTTGGACTTTGTTGGGCAGCACCGTCGCGAGTTCCCGAATAACTTTCGCCGACAGGTTGAGGAGTTGCGCGTTCAAGGCGACGTCTCGCTCGCCACCTTTCTCGAACAACGCGGCCTCGAACTCGAAGATGTTTATGCCAGCAAGCGATCGTGGTCCGAGCTGCGCGAGTAGGCAACTGGCAAGGGGGCGTCTATTTCTCGGAGGACGCGCGGGCCGATAGCGAAACCGGCCAGCGTTATCAGCGGCACGTCGAGATGGGGGCTTCGATGGTCTCGCCCTCACGCCCGTGGTGAGCGGGCTCACCGGAGCGGACACTAGTTGGGCGACCCCCGAGACAAAGAGGCGTCACGTTTTCGAGCCGGATTATTTGAGCTCAAAGAAGCCGTCCGAGGCGTGCAGCGGGAACGAAAGTGTCCACCGCGATCGCAGGTCCACGGGCGAGCACCCGTTGCCAGTATCGCTCCCCACGCGAAATGATTCGCCCGTCGCTCACTGGGACGTAGCGCTTGATACGGGCGCGAGTCTGCAACGCGTCGCACATCCGGTCGATCGCGGACGCCCACCGTCCACCCGGAAGATCCAGCGCATCGGCCAATTCCTGTCCAACGAGACGTCGACAAAACGCGGACGCAGAAGCGAAGTGAGCATCTCGGAGCCGCTTCTCGAAACGCGTTCGAGCGTCTCGAAAAGGACCGAGTAGGAGCGCACGCGTTAGAGATCGTGAATCGTCGTCCGGTGCGCCGCGGGTTTTCTCGATCCAGTGCGTCATCTCGAGCGCCTCAGCATAACTCGCCGGCAGGAGGCTTTCCTCCACCCCGATCACCCACCCAGCCCAGCGCCAAAGCTGGTAGTACTCCTCGGCTTCGTCATCGTTGACCGCGACGCCCAGATTCCGCACGCCGTCGATGAAGACTGTCGAGAACAAAAAAATGGTCCCGAGCATATCGTGCTGATTGATGGGGACCCCCCATAAATCGGAACGCCAACGCCCGCTGGATTCCACCAGTTGACGAACGCGGGCATGGATCAGACGGACTCTGAGTGTAATATCGAATCCTTCGCCTCCTGGAGCCATCCCGCCCGGCGTCGCCACAGCGTGGACGAATCGCGTGGTTTCTTGGAGCCGCCGGTTCGTCGCCGTCTCGAGGCGACCGGAAAAAACCAAAGGCTTATTACCTTGGGGCGACGCATAACCCTCGACGAGCGACTTCACCGCAAGCACGAGCCCTCCCCACGCCGCGGCCTTGAAGAGAAGAGTGCCTCCACGACGAATTCGAGCTTCGTTGTACCAGCTTGGACGCGTACGCAGCGTATCGAGGAGCGCCCGTACTGACGTCGGACCGCCGACTCTATCGGCTGATTGTCGCAAGACGGTGCTCATGTGCTCCGGCGCCACATCGTGAATGACGGCATCGGCTAACGGATCCGACCGAAACAGTGCCGGCTCCATGCGCTCGGTCATCCCTGCGTTGCGCCGGCGAAATTCTGGTACTGTCACCAGTCGTGGGTGCGTTGTGCCGTCGTTCACCAACAGAAAATAAACGGCAAACAACGGTGAACAACCTTTGCGAGCAGGTTTCGGGTCGCTAATTTCACGATAACATCGAGGTCGTGCGAGCGTGGTTGATGACATTGATAGTCGGCGCGTGTACGACGGGTGGCGCCGGAACTAGGACGAGGCTTAAGGGCGAAAAGAGCCGTCGAGTGTGACCAGGAATTTCGGTTCCCTGGCACTAGACCCCGCCGAGGGTAAGACTGAACTCACAGGGTCGTTGAATCGGGGTGGCGCAATCGCGTATTTTCCGTGAAATAGCGCGAAAGCTAGATGAAAACCGAAAGGGAGATAGTAATGAACCGCCAGTCCATCATGAAATCGCTGTTCTGGCTTTGGGCAGGCTGGCACCTGATTTTTGGCCTGCTCTCGACCTTCACTCCGAAACTCGGTGCCCAGGCGATCGGCTGGGTCGCAGAGGGTGGCTGGAGCCCCGAGCTGATCACAATGAGTACGCAATATGGCATGACCATGGTGTTGCTGGCCGGCGTGTTCGCCATCGCCGCGCTCGATCCGTTGACGTATCTCAGCCTCGTTTGGGTCGCAGTTGCCGAGCAGGTGCTCGGTGTCCTCTATGCGGGTTATATCTACGTGCTCTACGGGCAGTTGACCATTTCGCAGATGGTCGTACAGGCCGCTATCAACACGGTCGTCGTCGCGCTCTTCGTCGTTCTCTGGCTCGGGCTTCGCGAAGGCGGCGGCAAGCTGGCGCCTGCATGATCGCAGCAAAGGGTTGCATGCATGACACCTGACGATGACGGTGAACATCAAAGTGCGCCCGCGTCATCAGGGGTCCCGACCTGGGTTGATCGTCACCTGGGGAAAATCATTTTGACCGCAGCCATTCTTTGCGGACTTGGGCTCGTTGCCCGAGCCTTAGCAGGCTGAAGTCCATGAGTAGCGACGATAAGCGCGCGCGTCCGTCACCCCCCGCCGAGACCGCAGAATGGTTGCCTGAGCCTCGCCGACGTGTCTCGCGGATCGGCGCTTTACTTCTTCTCTACGTCGCGGTCGTGCTCGCCCCGTTTGCGCTGGCAGTGCAATATTTTCCCATCGCACCTCATGCGCCGGTCGATCTCTTGGCATCGGCCCTCGGCATCATGGCCTTCGCAGCCCTGATGGTCGAATTTCTATTCTCGGGCCGCACGCGCTGGATATCGAGCGGGATTGGCACCAAAAGGACAATTCGAATCCACCAGCGGGTTGCGTATGCGATCATCGCGTGTATCGCGATCCACCCGTTCCTCTACACCGCCCCCGATAACGTCTCTTGGCCATGGTTCAACGCGGTTGACGCGACGCTGATGCTCAGCAGCTGGTCGCTATTTTCGGGCATCGTCGCCTGGATTCTCACGGCGACAATGATCTTCATCGCCGTCGACCACAACAAGCTGCCTGGCTCCTATCAAACATGGCGAAACCTGCACGCCGGCAGCGCGATCGTCATCGGCATCCTCATCGCCGTGCACGCCATCACCGCCGGCGGCTACAGCAGCCGGCCAGCGCTGGCGGTTTTTTGGATCCTGTTGCTCTGCGCCGGTCTTTGGACACTGATAGAGATGTTCATCCCCCGGAAACACTGAGCAAAGCGCCGCCCGCATCCTGAACAGCCCCGGGTTTTCACGAGGCTCCAAATCCCGAGAGAGGCGCAAGCCGAGTACGCCCGACCGGAGATCGTCGCCGACGCTGTGCTGCTTTGGACCGCTCAAACTCGCAGTCCTCAGATCCGCGCCGCGGAGTAGGCCTAGGGACGCTCCCAGTTCTCAGGCGCCCGCGCGATTTCCTCGGGGAGAGAGGCCGCCGCGTCGCCGAGTGCCGTGATACCGCGCTCAACCGTACTCTGTAACCGGCACCCAAAACTCGCCGATGTGACAACGTGTGGAGCTACCCATTTTCCGGCAAAGGAAGGACGTTCGATGGCACCAGAAACGCATCGAGCCCTTCAGTGTCGAGTGTCCGGTCGACCTCGTCGCGCGCCGCGCGGTCCGACTGCGTATTCCGACCCAAGCCGATCACGCATTCCGGGGGAAGCCGATCACCTGAACACCGGTCGGACTTTACGTAGCGGCGCAGAGCAGCAGGTCGGTATCCGGTGCCCTCACAAGGAGGTTCCGAGATGACCGCCGAGAAGCACTACAGGGCCCAGAGGCAACAGTATGCGCTGTGGAAGAGCTGTCCGGCGCAAGATTGGCCCAAGAGCGCCCTTAGCCCCGCACGACCCCGTGCGAAACCCCTGATCGAGCACAAATCGACGCATTCCCAATTGGTTTTGGCTCGGCGTGCGTTGGAAATCGGCAGTGAAGTTCGA
>CAYXVF010000089.1:0-25729 GCA_964468125.1 uncultured Bdellovibrionales bacterium
GTGGAACCGCTTTTCACGCAACACCCCCACGTTGACAGCGATAAACACCTCTGAGCGCTGTCGGGCTTTTTAAAAGAATAGAATGGCGGCTCGTGGTAGGTCCGGCGGAGCTTAATAGATTAGCGGGGTGGCTGCTCTCGGGTAGCCACCCCGTTTTTTTTTCCATGGCGATTTCGTGAACTCTTTCTCCCTGCGCCACTATTCGTAAACCTCGATTTTCCTTCGCCACGCTTGCGGGCTAAACTGCCTCGGTGAGCGACCCTCAGAGGATCGATCGCTACGAAGTCCGAGGAATCCTGGGACATGGTGCCATGGGCCACGTCTATTTGGCGTGGGACCCCAAGTTGCATCGCGAGGTCGCGCTCAAGGTCGTCGCGAAAAACCTCACCCGGGACCAGAAGGGTCGTCAGCGTTTTCATCGCGAGGCTCGCGCCATCGCGGCGCTGAAGCATCCGAACATCGTCGAAATCTACGACTACTCTGGTGAGGAGTCGCCGGATCTCTATCTGGTGATGGAGAAGCTCGATGGCGACGACCTCTTCAACATCATGAACGACAAGGGGATGATGCCCGAGGCCGCCGCGGCCGCTGTAGGGCACGAGTTGTGCCTCGCGCTCGGCATCGCTCACGAGTCCGGGATCATTCACCGAGACCTCAAGCCCGAAAACGTCTTCATGAACGACGTCGGCCGCGTGGTGCTAACCGACTTCGGTGTCGTCAAAGCGATCCGTGAGGGGAGCGCGGTGGACGGCTGGTCCGTAGAGACCGACGTCATCGGGACTCCGGGCTTCATGGCTCCGGAGCTGATGATGAACCGCGCGCTTGGCCCGCGAACGGATATCTTTGCCCTGGGGGCGCTGCTCTACAACATCACTACCGCGGATATGCCCTTTGCGGGCGAGTCGCCGGTGGAGATCTTTCGCAACGTGGTCGCGTCCAAGCTCAAGGACCCACGGAGCTTCAACTCCGCACTCAGTGAAGAGTTCGTCGAGGTCTTGAGCGGGTGCTTGCAGGCGAAGCCCAAGAAGCGTTTTCGCTCGGCCGAGCAGGTGCGCGAGCGTCTGAAGACCGTGCTCGAGCTCAACGGCGTTACGGATCTACGCGACGACCTTCGCGACTACATGCGCGACCCCGCCGAGTACGCGAACATCGCCAAGCGACGCGCCGTTGCCTATATGGTCGACAAGCTGAAGGTCGCCCTGAAGGACCGAGACGAAGCCACTGAACGTCGGATTCGCAAGCGTTTGCTGACCATCGATCCAGACAACGAGGCGATCCACCAAATCAGTGGTTCCTACAGCACGCCAGACCTCTCGCTCCAGCGCGCATCGAACGACTACGTTCGGCCCGACCGGCGCTACGTCGGCGGCCAGTGGCTCTATGTGGTCGTCGGCGTCCTCGTCACTCTGGCCGTGGCGATGGCGGGGTATCTCGCCTTTCGTCCGGGCACGACGGTGGAGGAGGGCGAAGCGCCGCTCGTGACCGCCGCTGAGGAGCAGACCGCAGAGGAGGACGACACGCAGGTGGCCGAGGCGCAGCCGACAGACGTGAGGAAAGCGGCCACGGAGGTCACCGTCGATATCAAGGGGGGACGGGGGCAGATCTATCTCGACGGAAAACCGCTCGGTCGCCACAAGCGCTACGCCTTCCAACGCAGGCCGGGGGTCTACCACCTCGAAATCCGGGGTGGACGGAAGAAGCTGCAAAAGAAACTGACGCTCGCCGACAAACCCATTCACGTCTTGGCGGACCTACGCTGCCGCCGACGCAAGTGCATTACGGTTCAATGAAACCTACTCGATGATGATGAACTCGTTGTCGACTTCGTAGGAGAAGTCGAACTTGGATCCGACGAGGCCCCCGGCGAGCTCAATCGAGTTGGTGCGTCGCACCTCCACCTCTTCGTCGCCCAGACTCAAAAATTCGCGCTCGACGTCGAGCTTGCCTTTGTCTTCGTCGACGGTGGCGTCGAAACTCGACTCGTCGAGGGATACGGAGACCGTATCGGCCTGCAGACCGTCTTCGACGGACCAAGAGATCTCGAGGGAGCCACCGACGTCATCCAGAGAGAGCGCGCTACCGTTGCTCGGTGATTCGATCACGTGCCGCCCAGGCCCTTCGAGCTGCGCGTCGAGGTCGTCGTCGCCGCGCTCGACGCGAAGCTCGAGGCGTCGGCGGTAGCCGGAGAAGCTTCCGTTGAAACGAGCAGTTCGAATGCCCGCGTTGTTCGCGAGAAGGAGCTCGATCTCCTCGTTGCTTTCGTCGTCGGTGACGAACACGCGCGCTTCGTCTGCGTCTCCCGATTGAACCTCCACGTCGACTCGGAGGTCCGTCCGGTCGTTGCTCAGCGCATAGGCCGCTCGGGCGTCGACGAGGAGCGTGCGAGAACCGGAGCCGCTGTCCGTGAATCCGCCGCAACCCGCAGCGAAGAGCACACCCATGGTCATGACCACACGGAACATCGAGTCTGCCTCAGGAGTAGAAGTTGACGCCCACCCCGAAGACCGGTGCCCAGTTGCCCGGGCCGTTGAAGCGGATCCAACGCTGGACGTCGATGAACAAATGGAGCGCAACGTCCCGCTCTACGATGAGCTCGAGACCGGGCTGAAGGTGAACCGCGCTGACGTTTTGCGTCGGAAGAAACGCGGCTTCATTGGTGACGGTTCCGCCCTGACAAAACAGATTGTCGATGCACGTGTCGCCTGCCTGGCCGGCGAAGGAAAAGAGGCGCTGGTAGGAGAGGGCTACCTGGACATAGGGGCGGATTCGATCTGTCGCTAGGAAGTAGCGTACGCCCATCTGCCCCTCGATCCCCATGATCTTGCCGAGGGCGTCGTTTGCAATCGAATTGAAGCGGTCGTCTTCGCTGCCTTCGGCGTCGCCGCCAAAATCGAACAAACCGACGGACACGCGGACCGTCAGCCACCACCGGTCCGAGTTCATCTTGAAGTTCGACTCGCCTCCCAGGCGCAAACCGTAGTCGAAGCGAAGCGGCCGGCGATTCACCGGCAGTGGGTCGTTGTTGTCATCGAGGATCGAGGGCTTGGTCAGCGCCCAATATCCGAAGTCCAAGCCGAAAGCGCTGTTTTTATACTGCGCGTGAGCGTCCTCGGGGACGAAGAGAATAGCGCTTACGCAGACGAGCGGCAGCCAGAGGGCGATTCGCATGCCCTAACGGGTAGCGGCAATGGGCAGTCGAATCAACGCCAACCCGCGCATCCGTTCACGGTGCGCCGTCGATTGACTAGGGGTGGCGAGGCGCCTAGAAAAAAAGCGAGAATCGTTCGACTTTTCAAGAAGCAAGCGTCGAGTACCCGCGTGAAACGAAACACCCCCTTTCGGCGACAGCGCCAGGCCATTCGAGCCCTGGGTTGGCTTTGTGTGAGCCTTCTCCCCGCTTGTGCCTTTTGCATCGACAACCAGGTCAATCCGGCCGCCGAGGAGCACAACGCCTACTGCGCGGAGTACATCTCGAAGGGGCTGCTCGATCAGGCTCAAGCGCGCTGCGAGCTCGCGATCGAGTTCGGCCCCAAGTACGCGGAGCCTCGTAACAACATGGGGCAGATCGCCGTTGCCCGCGGTCATCTCGATCGGGCCACTGAGTGGTTCAAGGAGGCGATCTCGCTCAAAGAGGATTTCGCTGAAGCACACAACAACCTCGGTTTCGTCTTCGAGCAGCGCCGCGAGTACGACGCCGCCGCCGATTCTTTTCTCCAGGCGATCGAGATCGATCCGGGCTATCAGGTTGCTCGCCGAAACTACGCTACGATGCTCCTCTATCTCGACAAACCGGAGGAGGCGCGCTCCCAGTATCTCAAGTGCATGGAAGTGGACCCGACCTTTTGCGATTGCCGCATGGGCCTCGGCGTGATCGAGCTCACCAATGAGCAGTGGACAGAAGCCGTGGGTCAGTTTCAACGCCTCGTTCAATCGTGTCCGAACAACGAGACCGGCTGGTACAACCTCTGCTACGCCTACATGAAGATGGGCGAGTGTGACGCAGCGGTCAGTGCGTGCCTGAATGCCGTGTCGATCAACAAAGACTACATCGAGGCGCGTCAGAATCTCACGGAGGCGTATAGTTGTCTCGCGCTCCAGGATGAGGTGCTGACCGAGCTCATCGATCAGATCCGCCAGAACCCGGGCGATCCGGAGCCGCACTTCAAGCTGTGTACGCTCTATGAGCAGAAGAAGCTCTACGATCGCGCGCTCGTCGAGTGCGACAACGCGATCCGGCTCAACAATGGGCACAAGCTCGCCCACTATCGCGCAGCGCGGGTCTACGACAATCTGTTGCGGGCGGACGAGACGATTGACATGTGCCAGCGATTCGTCGATTTGCTGCGCGGCGACGAGTATCCGCGCCAGCGCGAATGGTGCGTGAAGCGGGTCAAGGAGCTGCAGTTTCGCTAGAGCATCGCTCGGAACGCAGCATTGGCCCTGAGGGGAATTCAGGCTTGATTCGGCTGACGGCGGTCATCGAGATCGAGGGGCAGGCGCCTCGTGCGCTCGCGCACGAATCGTCTGCGCGCTCGATCATCATGGGCCGGGACCCGAGCGCCGATTTCCAGATCCCGCTCTCCACGATCAGCCGACAGCACGCGCGCATCTTCGAGGACGACAGCGTCTACGTGATCCAGGATCTGGGCTCGACTCACGGAACGATCGTCAACGGCAAGCCGATCGGGAAGAACGCGAAGAAGGTCCTGAAAGACGGAGACATCATCGAGCTCACCAAGGCCAAGATCACCTGCAACATCGAAGACCAGCCCATTCTCGAAGCCGCACCGGGAGAGGGCACGAAGGCGATCGCCGCCCGCGCGGTGGAGGGAATCCTCGGGCGTCTCGGCGATGCGCGATCGGAAGGGCCCTATTTCCGCGTGTTGAACGGCGCGGATGAGGGCGCGCGGATCACCCTGAGCGCGAACCTCAGCGAATACAGCATGGGCCGGTCGAAAGACTGCGAGATCGTCCTCAACGACGCGAATGTTTCCCGCCGTCATGCGCTCGTGAAGCGGGATTGGCAGGGATTCACGGTCGAGGACCTCGGCTCGAAGAACGGGGTCATCGTCAACGACCACCAGATCAAGAAGCCCAAACGCTTGAAAGATCGCGATGAGATCACGATCGGTCCGGTGAAGCTCGTGTTCATCGACCCGGATGCGGACCTGCTCTCGGCCCTCAAGGACGTCCCGGGCTTTCAGCTCGAGGAGTCCCAGGAGCTCGACGAGGTCGAGGAAGAAGCCTCCATGATGGGCGCCCCGGGCGACGACGAAGAGGGCCCCGACGGGTTCATCGGCGACGAGGACGATCCGAGCATGCTCGGTGACGACGTGGGGGTTGCACCGCTCGAGATGGAGGACGAGGCCGTCCCGGACATTGACCCTGAGCTTCTCGAGCCCGAGGCATCCGGTCGCTCCGCCGTTGAATGGATCATCATCGCGGTCGTCGGAGTTCTGCTCCTCGCAGCAGGTCTGCTGCTCTTTGTGTTGATGTCCTGACCACGGGGCCATGGTTGCTACCTCTACTCTTGTGCTCCTCGTTTGGGGGGGGGAGGCGCTTCTCGACCACCGGAACGATGTGCTCTTGTAGTTTCATTGCATCTGTGTAAGTCCCGGGAGCATGCGGATTTTGTGGCTTCTGCCCGCGGTTCTGGTGCTTTGGCCGCATCTCTTGGCGGCGGCATCCCCGGAGCGCGTGGCGTCTCTGCGTCAGGAAGTGGACCGGCTGGCGACCGAGCTCGAGGACACGCGACGGCAGGCGCGCGATGAGCTCAGCTCCTTGCGCGCCGAGCGTGCGGAGCTCGAGCGTCAGGTCCGGTTAGAGCGGGTTCGGGCCGCCACGCTGCAAGAGCTGGCGCGAGAGGCGCAGAAAGCGGCCGAGGCGCTCGACCGCGACCTCCGCGAAGACCTGACTCCCGCCCGCGAAGCCCTGTCAGCGGCCCGGGACTACCTTCGTCGCGCCTTGCCGTTCCGGCTCGAAGAGCGGGCGGCGGCGCTCGACCGGGTGGAAGCGGATCTGACCGCCGGCGACGTGGCGCGCGGCATGAACCGCCTGTGGCGCTTCGTTCAGGAAGAGGACGCGATGGGCGGAGAAGTCTCTCTCACTCAGCAGTCCGCTGAGCTCCGAGGCAAACGCCGGCTCGTCGACGTCGCTCGCATCGGCATGGCACTGCTCTTCTATCGCGCCGCCGATGGAACGGTCGCTCACGCCGTCTGGCGCGACGATGAATGGCGGGTGCAACCGATCGAGAGTCCAGCCGCGAAGGCGACGATACACGCGCTCTTCGCGGCGCTGGAGGACAACCGACGCTTTGGCTTTCACGAGCTGTTGCTTCCAGGAGACGTCGTCCATGCGCAGTAGCAACCTGCTGTTGGGCTCGTGCCTGCTGCTCGCCCCGTGTCTGCTGCTGCCCAGCGTCGCATCTGCACAGACCCTGTCGGACGCCCTCGAGCAAGAAGCGCGGGTGCTCGAAGCGGAACGCAGCGCGCTGGAGAAAGCGCTCTCCGAAGCGCTCGCGGGCAACGAGGTTGCGAAGCGCGCGCTCACAGAATCGATCGAATCGCTTGGCGCGGAGCTCGTGCGCTTGCGGGCGCAGAACGCGCAGCGGGAGACCGATCTGCCGGCGCGGGAACGGATCCGTAGTGCGGAAGGCCAGGCGCGGGCCCTCGACGAGCTCCAGCAACAGATCGACGGTTGGCTCGAGCTCAACGGTGCGCAGCGCGATACTGGCGTTAAAGGGGCGCTCGCGCGTGTGCTCGAGCGCGGTGCCCTGCGCGAGGGCGGGGAGCACACCGTCTTTGGTGCCGATGGCGAGGCCGAATCGCGAGCGGTGACGCGTTTGGGGCGTGTTGCGGCGATCTCCGCCGGTCGTCCCCTCGTACCCGTGGGCGAGGGCTACCGGGTGGTCGACGTGCCGGTGGAGCGCCGAGACACACCGGATGGTGTGACACAGACTGTCGTTCTCTATGACCCGGAGGACCCTCAGGTCGCTGAGAGGGGGGGATTTGCGAGTTGGTTGCGCGCCGGAGGGCCGCTTCTCTGGCCGATCCTCGCGCTCGCATTGCTCGGGAGCTTGGTGGTTCTGGAGCGCACCGTTCGCTTGTCCCTGATCGGCATCAGCTGGGGTCGCTTTCGCGACGCGCTTCGCCTCCATGAGGGACAACACGATTGGGACGCAGCGGTGCGCGCGGCCCTGGAGCAGCGTCCCCGGTGGTTGATGCAACCGTTCATCGACATTCTCGCAAACCGGGACAACCCCCTGCAGAAGCTCGAGGAGCGCGCAACGGAGTCCCTCCTCAAGGTGCGACCGCAGCTGCAGCGGCGACTCTCCGTGCTCGGTGTCACCGCGGCCGTCGCGCCGCTCTTGGGGCTGCTCGGTACGGTGACCGGGATGATCAGCACCTTCTCGGCGATCACGACCCACGGCACCGGCGACCCGCATCTGCTCTCCGACGGGATCTCCGAGGCGCTCATCACGACCCAGCTCGGACTCGCGGTCGCCGTTCCGGCCCTGCTCCTGCACACTGGCTTGCTGCGCTGGTCCTCGGCGATCTTCGTGCAGATCGAGGACTCCTGCCTCGGTCTCCTCCACCACCTCGAAGACCTCGAGCTACCCCGCGAGGATGCGGTGCATCACAACCACGCGAGGCATCAGCATGGTTGAGTCCGTCCTCGCGCTCCTTTCCGTCGACCGGGTGATCACTCCCGCTTTGTTGACTGTCAGTGTCTTAATGTGGGCGGTGATCGTGCTGCGCTACGCCGCCCTGCGACGCGCAAGCACGGACGACGCGTCGGCCCGAGTGCTCGAGGCCCTCGAGCGCGAACGTGTGCGGCCAGTGGATGTTCATCACCATCCGCCCTTTGCGAGCGTACTCGACGAGTTCATCGTGGAGGGGGCGCACGTGGTTCGAGTGCATGGCTCGAGCCCGCTGCGCTTCGAGGTCATGGTCGGCCGCGCCTCGAACAAGCTCGCCGCGTACAGAAACGTCTTGCGCAGCCTGGTCGCAGCCGCGCCTCTCCTCGGCCTTCTCGGCACGGTCGACGGTATGATCGACACCTTCGCGTCGCTCCATTCCGCTTCGAGCCTGCGCGGGAGTGAAGCAACGGTCGCGGGCGGGATCTCCCTGGCGCTCGCGAGCACACAGCTCGGACTCGCCGTGGGCGTACCGGGGCTCGTTCTGATGCGCGTGCTCGAGCGCAAGGAAGCGGCTGCTCGGCGTGCGCTTCATCAGGCGCGCGCCGCCTTTGGACGGCGCGCGTGAGACTCGGTCGACTTCAGGAGGAGACGCGAACGGAAGAGCCGAACATCACACCGCTCATCGATATCGTGTTCATCCTTCTGATCTTCTTTGTCGTCACCACGACCTTCGCCCGCGACCTCGGTCTCGACGTGGACCGTCCCGCGGCGTCGACCGGAGCCGAGCTGCCGTCTCGGGTCGTGCGCGTCGCAGTCAGCGCAGGCGGCGAGATCACCGTGGACGCTCAGCCTACGAGCACCTGGCGTCTCCGAGATGAAATCGCGGGCCGCTTCGAGCTGAATCCGGCGCGCACGGTGCTCGTGGTGGCGGACCGCGCCGTAAACGCGCAGCGTTTGGTGTCCGTGATGGACGCCGCGCGTGAAGCGGGAGCCGCGCAGGTGTCCCTCGCGGTCGAGGAGGGACCATGAGGACCCTGGGCGTCGCCTTGGCCATCGGGCTTCTTGCCACCGCCGTCACGGTGGTACTGGTGGCGAGCCTTCGTGGCCACCGGGAGCCCGTTCCGGTTCAGGACCCGCCGCCGCGCGAGCCCGTCGTCGTGGCACCGCCGCCGCGCGAGCCCGAGCGCACGCCGTCGAGTGCGTTTGCGCCGGCAAGCGCATCTTCGCCGCGCGAGCTCCTCGAGCCCGCGCCCATGCTCGAAGCCTCGGAGCTCGCCGCGCTCTCCGATTCGCACCCGGGGGCCACTCTCGCTCGCGCGTTTCCGCGGCTCGACAGCAGCTCGCTTCGCGGTGCGGTCCAGAGTGCGCGCAGCGTGGAGACGGTGGACCGGCCCGCGCGACCGCTCAGCCGCCCCACGCCGAGCTATCCTCCGGCGGCGCGGAAAAATCGCACGGAAGGTTTCGTTCGCGTGCGTTTGCGCGTTGATGCGGGGGGGCGGGTTCTCGACGCGGTGGTGGTCGAGTCGGAGCCTCCCGGCGTTTTCGATCAGGTCGCGCTCGACGCCGCCCGTCGCTACCGCTTTGAGCCGGCGAGTCGCAAGGGAGAGCCGATCGAGAGCACCCTCGAGCAACGGATCGTGTTTCGGCTGCAGCGATGATGATCTGCATGGTGCTCAGCGTCGCGCTCCTCGCCGCGACGGACCTCGGCGAGATCGAAGCGATGATCGATCGGGGAGAGCTCGATGCGGCCTCCGCCGCCCTCGACGACGCGGACGCCCCAGAAGCGCTCCTGGCGCGATTGCGCGGGGCGATCGCTTTGCAGCGGGGAGAGCTCGAGCGCGCCGCGGATCACTTTGAACGGGCGCTCGATACCTATCGTGGGGATCCGTCGACGAGTCTCTACCTTGCGCACGTCTACGTTGAGCTCGGGCGCGCCGGAGAGGCAGAAGCACTGCTGCCGGCCCTCGACGGCTTGGAGGTCATGGCGGCGCCCTTGGTGCGGGCACAGGTAGAACGCGCGCTCGGGCGCGACGAGAGCGCCTATCGAATTCTCTCAGTGGCGGCGCAACGCTACCCCGATTCGGTGGCACCGCTTCTCGAGCTGGTGGCGCTCTGTGCCGAGCTCGGCGTGCGCACGGAGCTGCGTCGCTGGCTCGACCGCGCGGTCGGTCGCAAGACGCTGAGCGAAGACGAGGCTCTGGCCCTCGTCGACGCCGCCTACGAGGACCCGAAGGCCTTGCCCTCCTTGGAGCGCCTCGCCGCGCGCTTTCCCGATTCCGCCGAGCTTCGGGGGCACTTGGCCCACGCGTATGCGGCGGGGGGCGCTCGTCATGCCGCGGCGCGACTCTTCGAGTCTGCGAGCCGCTTGGGCGCCCCGTATGCGTTCGAGGCCGCGGACCAATACCGCACGGGGGGCAATCTGGATGCGGCGCTGCGCATGAACGCGCAGGTGTCCGAGCCTCGAAGGCGCCTGCGTCAGCGGCTGGCTATCCTTTTCTCCGCGCGGCGGATGGGGCGTGTGCTCGCACTCGAGCCCGAGCTGCGCGCGGCGGGTCTCGACGGTCCGGACGAGCGCTATCGGATCGCCTATGCGAGCTACGCGGTCGGCAACTACCAGCGTGCCCTCGAGCTCGCCCGATCTTTGCTCGACACGGAGTGGCGCGACAGTGCGCAACGGCTGATCGACGCGGTGGAGCGTCTCCGATGACGGCCTTGGTCCTAGCCCTTGGAGTGGTGGCGACGACCCCATGTCGTGTCTCCGGGCTGGTTGTGGACGCCTTTTCCGCGGAAGCGCTGAGCGGAGTCGAGGTTCGCCATGCGGACGGAGCCGTGCGGACCACGGAAGGGCAATTCGAGCTCGAGGTCCCCTGTGGCGAGCTTCGCCTCGAGTTTGAGCGCCTCGACTACGAGTCCGCGACGCGTCTTCTGACGCTGAGCGGTGACGAGGAGATCGAGGTCGCACTCGAGCCGCGGGAGGTGAGCCGGATCGACGACGTGATCGTCGAGGCCCAGGCGCCAGCGATCCGTGATCCGCGCTCGACCCTCACCCTCGACTCGAACGCGTTGCGAAGGACGCGCGGACGCAACCTGGCGGACTCCCTCGCGGAGGTGCCCGGCGTGGTGACCCTGGAATCCGGCAGCGGAAGCAAACCGATCATTCGGGGACAGCAGGGGCGGCGGGTTTTGATCGTGGTCGATGGGATACGGCACGAGAGCCAAAAATGGGGCATCGACCATGCACCGGAGATCGATCCCTTCGCGGCCGGCAGCATCACGGTCGTGAAAGGGGCGTCCGGGGTGCGCTACGGACCGGACGCCATTGGCGGGGTGATCGTGCTAAAGCCCCACGCTTTTGGCGAGCGAGGGTTGAGTGGCAGCGCTCACCAGGTGCTCGAATCGAATGGTCGACAGGGCACGCTGGCTCTGCGCCTCGACTCCGTGGATCAGGCCCTCGAAGGCCTATCGTTCCGGGTCGATGGAAACGTTCAGCGGCGCGCGGCGCTCTCCACACCCGACTACCCCCTCAACAACACCGGCGGAGCCACCTGGAACCTCGGCGCGGCGGCCCGTTGGCTCGGCGATGGCTACTCCCTCGAGCTGAGTGTCCGGCGTCACGACTTCGAGAACGGAGTCTTCTCAGCGATCCTGAGCGACACGCCGGGCGCCTTCTTCGCGAGCATCGAACGGGGAATCCCCCTCGGTGTTGAGAGCTTCGAGCGCCGCTACAGCTATGAGCGTCCCTATCAGACCGTGGTGCACGATCTCGCCATCGCCCGCGGCCGCATCGACCTCGCCGCCGCGGGCACGCTCATGCTGTCTTTCGGCTTTCAGGACGACGCGCGCCAGGAGTTCGACATTGCCCGGCGCTCAATCCAGCGTCCGCAAGCCGATTTTTCGCTCCGGACGAGTCTGCTCGAGCTCGTCTGGGAGCAGCCCCGATGGGAGCCGTCCGAAGAACTGGAGCTCACCGGCATTGTCGGGGTGACGGGATGGCGACAGGCGAACGTGTATCGCGGGTTGCCCTTGATCCCGAACTACCGCGGGACGAGCTACGGGGTCTTTGCGATCGAGCAGTTGCGGGTCGGGGCCTTCGACCTGCAGCTCGGCGCTCGATTCGATGCGGCGGACCGTAACGCCTTCCTCAGCGACAACGCGTTCGAGGCCCTCCGTCGGCAAGGGCGTGTGGACGAGGAGAGCTGCACCGTCGAGCCGGACCGCGCGATCTGTCCGAGTGACTTCACGGGCACCTCAGGTTCCGTTGGGCTCACCTGGCGGGCGGCGGAGGGTGTGAGCCTTTCCGCTGAGCTGTCGAGTGCCACGCGATTCCCGACCATCGACGAGCAGTATCTAAACGGGACCGCGCCGAGCTTCCCCGCCTTTGCGATCGGAGATCCTGAGCTGGACGCCGAGACGACACTCGGAGGCTCGGTCACCGCTCGCATCGAGAAGGACTGGGTTGCCGCGGAGATCTCTGGCTGGGCGCAGCGAATCTCCGACTACATCTATTTTGCTCCGGCGCTCGGACCGGACGGTGAGCTTCTCTTCGATGTGCTCATCAGTGGTACCTACCCCCGTTTTGCCTTCAGCCAGATCGACGCCAATTTTTGGGGTGGGGAAGGGGCTGTCGCCCTGACGCCGTTTTCTGCGCCACTCACCGTCGAGCTCTCTGCCGCGCTGGTTCGGGGGCAGGACAGCGACGGTGGTTTCCTGGTGCTGGTGCCACCGGATCGAGGCCGGTTAGAGCTGCGCTATGACCTGGCCGAGTGGTTGGGCGAGGGAGAGGTCGCGGTGAATGTCAGCCACGTGCGACAGCAGGATCGCTTCGACCTAAATGCGGACTTCGCTGCTCCGCCGGACGCCTATACCTTGGTGGGGGCTCGGGCCGGGAGCGCTCTGCAGTGGGGTGGGGTAGAGCTGCACGCGAGCCTCGAGGTGAGCAACCTGTTTAATCAGGCCTATCGCGACTACACGAGCCTGCTGCGCTACTTCGCCGATGAGCCGGGACGCACGGTCGTGCTGCGGGTGTCTCAGGATTTTTGATGGGAGGAAGCAAGTGATGAGCGAATGGGAGAAGGAACGCGAGGAGATACGGGCTGCGGGGTTGCGCGCCACCGCTTCCCGAGTCGCCGTGCTGCGCTACATTCGCGCGGCGGGAATGCCCATGACCCACGCGCAGGTTGCCGACGGGCTCTCGCGCGAGGTCTGGGACAAGGCCACCCTCTATCGCAACCTGACGGACTTGGCGGAAGTCGGATTGCTGCGCCGTATCTGTCTGAGCGACGGTATTCGGTTCGAAGACGTGCACGACCACGAGGCCGAGACGCCGGTGCACTTCGTCTGCAGCCAGTGTGAAGCGGTTCAGTGCCTGGTTCCCTGGGCGTTCGCTCCGCCGCGCAACGAGCAGTTTCCAAAGGCGCTCCTCTCCGGCGACGTGGAGGTCCAGATCCGCGGGACCTGCGACAACTGCGCAAAAAAGACCCGAAAAAGAGTGGCTGCGACCAAACGGTGACCGAGTCGTGAACCCGTGATGAGCCCGAGTTGCGATGGTCAAATCGGCGCCAACGGAGGTTCAGACCATGTCTCGCTATGTCATTGCCATCCGAGCCCGCGGACTACGTCGATGCCTTCGTGGAGTCGCACCGCGAACGGGAGATCGTCAGTCGTGGCGGTTCAGGCACTCCGGTCAGAGCGCTCGCTCCTGCAATTCTTCCAGGATGTTCCAGCTTCGCTCCCGGATCGCTTCGAGATCGATGGTACCCCCCACGGCCAAACCATTCGCGGCGAGGTGATCGAGGTGCGCATCTCGACCGTAGACGCGAGACAGCGCGACGAGCACCGAGGCTCGGAGCTGACGATTCTGGCCGTCGTCGTGACTACTCGCCGCCGCCGCGATGAAATCGAGCACGCGTTTCAGCTCCCGGGTGTCGTGAACGACGAGGGAAGGGCGATCGTTGATCCGCAGAAGTGAGTCTGCGACGCCACTCATCGTCTCCACGACCCGCTTCATCGGTGCAGCTCTCAGGGGGGTCCAAAGGTCGAGGGCTTGATCGAGGAGTTCGCGGCAGTCAGCGAGCATTCGCTGGTCCCCGTCTCGCATCCAGGTGAAAGCGATACTGAAGAGCAGAGTGTCCAACGCCTCCACTGCGCGCTGAAGATGCGACGGCCATTCGTCCGGCGGATGACGGGTGAGGGCGTGGTCGACTTCACGGCAGGCGCGATAGAACTCCACGACGCTCGTGCGTACGGCGCACGAGGCCTCTTCCTCCACGGACGCCACGTCGACCCCCTCCGGGGCGAGCACCGCGAAGAGGGCGGGAGCGATCGATTCGACGAGCGTCTCGACTCGGTCGAGGTGCGCCCTGCAGAAGGTCACGAGGACGTTCGGTGAGCTGCGGACCGTGTCATCATTCAGCCGTGCCTTGAGAGTTCGCCACTCACGGGCGATGAGACGTCGGGAAGCGCTGAGGGCGGCGGCGATGCGCTCGCGCCCCACGTGCTCGTGCTCTGGCTCGCCGGCCGTCAACGCGGTGGGCGATGCAGCGGAGTCCATGTCGATGTGGCCGACGGTGATGAAGGCTTGGGCCAGCTCGTCCGACGCGGCGCGCACGGGCTGTACGAGGCGGCGGACCTCCTGAAACACTTCCGCGAAACTCGCTCCTTCTTCCGCGAGACGGGCGACGTCATCGAAGGAGACGAGGTCGAGAACGAGGAGCAGGTGGGCGGCGCGGGCAACGAGCGCGCGCAGTCCGGTCGAGAGCTCTTCGTTCGGGAGCTCTCGGATCCAGCGGTTCAGCTCCGCGTCATCTACGCGCACCAACGCGGAGGGTGTTGGGGCTTTCGCCATCCACCCATTGTGACCGGTGATCTGCGTATACGCCAGTTTGCGCTAGGGAAGCGGGTTTTTCTTGATGGCCGGGCGGACCATCACATAGCCGTTCTTCGGACCCGGCACCGCGCCCTTCACCAACAGGAGGTTCTCCTCCGGACGGACCTGAACGATCTTGATGTTCTGGGTCGTGATGCGCTTGTCGCCATAATGGCCGGACATCTTACGGCCTTTGAAGACGCGACCGGGCCACTTTCGGCAGCCGATCGAGCCGCCGTGACGAAAATACTCGTGAGTACCGTGAGTGGCGGGGAAGCCCGCGAAGTTGTGGCGCTTCATGACGCCCGCAAAGCCCCGTCCCTTGCTCTTGCCGGTGACGTCCACCTTGTCGCCGACATTCCACTCGACATCGGCGAGGGTGATCTCGCTCCCTACATCGTGCTTCGCCAGGGTCTCGTCGGAGACGCGCATTTCGCGGATGAAGCGACGGGCGATCTCCTCGCCGCCGATGTCCTTGTAGAGACCGGCTTCGGGCTTGGTCAGCTTGCGCGCGGGCTTCTTGTCGAAGCCGAGCTGGTAGGCGGTGTAGCCGTCCTTTTTGCCGTTTTGGTTGGCGGCTTTGCTGCGTTTGTTGAGGACGAGGTTGGGACCGAGCTCGATGACGGTAACACCGACGCGTACCCCTTCATCGGTCCATACTTGGGTCATGCCAATCTTCTTGCCGAGGAGGCCGAGCTTACGCTCTTTCATGTTTCTATCTCCTAGTGCGGGGGCGGCACGTTGCCGCTTACCCGAGAGAAGGACGCGCATCGAAGGCCCGCGCCATGCGCGCCCTCGTGGTAGGTCCCGCGGTCTTCTGCAGACCGCTCGAGAGGCGGCTAGGTAGCCGATGCGCCCCCCAACCGTCAATCGCGAAAACTGAAACTTTCCTCGGCCGTTTTCGATTGAGATTTTGATATTTAGGTAATAGTCTAATCGTGTTCTTTCGCCCCGCTCGCGGGGTTGTGCGAGGGATTTCTTGCGATGCTGAGCTTCTTGTTGGACCCCGGAAACGTGCCCTTCGCGGTAGCCCTCGCCCTGATGGGGGGAATCGCCCTACTCGAGGTCGTCACCCTCGCGTTCGGAATGGCCGCCTCCGGGCTCGTGGACAGCATTCTACCCGATTTCGATTTCGACCTCGACGTAGACCTCGACGTCGACGCGGACATGGACGCCCCGGATCTCGCCGCACATACGCCGGCGCTCTCCGCGCTCTTCAGCTGGCTGCACATCGGAAGGGTTCCGACGCTTATCCTCCTCGCCGCGTTCCTCTTTGGATTCGGGCTCTCCGGGCTGGTTGTGCAGGCCGCCTTTCGCGCCGTGCTCGGCCTCGCTCTGACCCCCTGGCTCGCCTGGATCCCGGCCTTCTTCGGCTCCCTCCCGGTGATGCACGTGTCAGGGCGCGTCTTTCGAAACGTCCTGCCGGCGGAGGAAACCGACGCGGTCGCGCGAAAGTCATTGATTGGCAAGACGGCCGTGGTCACACTCGGTACGGCACGGGCCGGGGAGCCCGCGCAAGCGCGCTTGAAAGACGGGAAAGGCCAAACCCACTACGTGATGGTCGAGCCGCGGGGCGACTCGGAGGTGCAGGCCGGGGAAGAAGTGGTCTTGGTCGGGCAGCACGGGGCAACGTTCTCCGTCGTGCCGAGCAGCATGCCCCCGATGAACGAATGAAGATTTCCAAACACAGACAACGCTTGAGAAGAAGGAGTTAGAACCAATGGAAGCGCTCACGGAAACCGCTGGTGCCACCGGCGGCATCATTGCGGCGACGGCCCTCGGGTTGCTCGCGTTTCTCGTCATCATCGGGTTGGTCTTTGCCCGCATGTATCGACGCTCCACGAAAGAGCTGTCTTTCGTGCGCACGGGCTTTGGCGGTCAGAAAGTGATCATGAACGGTGGTGCACTGGTCTTTCCGGTGCTCCACGACATCATTCCCGTCAACATGAATACCCTTCGCTTGGAAGTGCGGCGCGCCGACGAACAAGCCCTCATCACCCGTGACCGCATGCGAGTAGACGTTGCCGCCGAGTTCTACGTTCGAGTCCAACCGACCGAAGACTCGATCGCGACCGCGGCGCAAACCCTCGGTACGCGTACGATGCGGCCACACGAGCTCAAGGACCTCGTGGAAGGTAAGTTCGTCGATGCGCTGCGTTCAGTCGCGGCGGAGATGGCGATGGAAGAGCTGCACGAGCAGCGTGTTTCCTTCGTGCAGAAGGTGCAGAAGGCCGTCACCGAGGACCTGTTCAAGAACGGTCTCGAGCTCGAGTCGGTCTCTCTGACCGGCCTCGACCAAACCAAGCTCGAGTTCTTGAACCCGCAAAACGCCTTCGACGCTGAGGGTCTCACCCAGCTCACCGAACGGATCGAGGAGCGCAAGAAGATCCGGAACGACATCGAGCAGAACACGACGGTCCAGATCCGTCAGAAGAACCTCGAAGCGGAGCGTGAGCGCCTGCAGATCGAGCGCGACGAAGAATACGCGAAGCTGATGCAGCAGCGTGAAATCGAAGTCCGTCGTGCGGAAATGTCGATGGAGATTGCAAAGGAGCAGGCCGAGAAGCAACGCCTGTCGGAAGAAGCGCAGATCATCGCGCAGCAACAGGTCGACTCGAAGCGCATCGAAGCCGAGCGCCTGATCGAAGCGCAGCGGATCGAGAAGGAGCAGCAGGTCCGCGAGAAGGACATCGCGCGCGAGCGTGCCGTCGAGACCGCGGAGATCGAGCGCAAGAAGGCGGTCGAGCTCACTCAACAGGAGAAAGAGATCGCCATCGCCGAGCGCTCCAAGGCTCAGTCCGAGGCGCAAGCGCAGGCGGACCAGGCCCGCGCGCTCGCGGTCAAAGAAGAGGAGGCGGTCATCACCGTTCGCGAGACGGAGAGGGCCGAGCGCCAGAAGCGCATCGAGCTCGTAGAGGCAGCCAAGCAGGCCGAGCGCGACGCCATCGCGATCACCGTTGCCGCCGAGGCGGAAAAGAAGGCCTCGGAGGACCGCGCGAGCGCCATGAAGATCGAAGCGGCGGGTGAGGCGGAGAAGGTCCGCATCGCCGCCGAGGCCGAGGCGGACGCGGAACGAGCAAAGGCGGACGCCGCGGCTCGGCGCTACGAGGTCGACGCGGCGGGGCAGCGTGCGGTCAACGAGGCGTCGAACGTGCTCAGCGCGGAGCAGATCGCGATGCAGGTGCGCCTCGCACTCATCGAACATCTGCCGAAGATCATCGCGGAGAGCGTCAAGCCAATGGAGGCGATCGATGAGATCAAGATCCTCCAGGTCGACGGCCTGCACGCCGGCTTCAACGGCAATGGTCACGGGGTTCAGGGGAACGGCGATGGCGCATCGGCCTCTGGCGGCAATCTCGCCGACCAGGTGGTGCAGAGCGCACTGCGATACCGAACCCAGGCACCTCTCGTGGATGGGCTTTTGAAGGAGCTCGGCCTCTCCAGCGGCGAGCTCGGTGGATTGACGCGCGCGATCCGCGAGGACGTGAGCCCTATCGAAGTCCAGCCCGCCGAAAACGGCGGCGCGGATCCCACGCTCAGCTGAGCGTAGAGGCGGAGGTTTTGGGGGACACGGGCACCATCCGTGTCCCCCTTCTTCACGATGTCGTCGATCTGGCCAGCTTTGCTTTCGCGAATCGAATCTCCAGAGGGGCAGCAGCTTTCATTCGAGGTCGGAAGGGTCGCCGCACGCCGTGGGGGCCTCGTCGCGCTTGCATGGGAGACGCCCGGTCTGCGGGTCTACATCGACGGAATCGGATGGCTGCCCGGGCGGGGGCGAGCTTTCACCACCGCCGAGCGCGCCCACTGGCGGCTTTGGGCGGTGGGAGGCTTCGGCGTCTGGCGGGCGGATGCGGCGTTGCCTCGTGAAGAGCGCTCGGAAATCGCGCTGCGACTCGCCGCGCCGGGCCTCCGGCCTCGGTCGCCGGTCCTGAACAGTCCGCGGGTGCGCCCGGAAATCCCCACGTGTCAATCGCAGGTTCCGGAGCCATTCATTGACTTGCCCGAGTTGAGCTTGGTTCGGGTCGAGCCACCCACTGTCGAAAGGTAGGAGATGTACAGCCTGGATCAGTATCCGCTCGGTGAAGAGAAGAAGATCAATCCGCTCACGCGCTTCTTCTGGTGGGCTGCCGGAGCGGACGGCTTCATTCTCAGCCGGTGTACCTACAGCGACCACGTCAAGTACGTGGGATTGGGCGGGATCGTGACCGCGACCGGTGTCCTCGCGGCGGTGTCGGGGGGCTATGCGTTTTACACCATCTTCAGCCCCAAGGAGCTGCAGGGGGCGGCGGATGCGCTACTCCATTGGCCGTCGATTCTGATGTCCGCGTTCTTCGGGATCCTCTGGGGGCTGATCATTTTCAATCTCGATCGGTTCGTCTTGTCGAGCACGGGCAAGGGCGATGGAACAGAGGCCATTACCTTCAAAGAATTCTCGAACGCGGTCCCGCGGATCGTCATGGCGCTCGTGCTCTCGATCGCCATCGCCGCGCCGTTGGAGATTCGAATCTTCAAGAGCGAGATTGACGCGGCACTCTTTCAGCTTCAGAAGGAAAAGATTCAGGAGCTCAATCGCCTGACGAATGAGCGCTTTGCCGAGCAGATCGCCGACAGCGTCGCGGACCGCGACAAGATCGAGACCGCGATCAACGAGAGACAGTCCCAGCTCGACGCGATGCGCATCAAGCTCCAGGAGGAGATCGCTGGTCGCGTGGGCTCGGGGCAGAGCGGGGTGGGGCCTGCCGCCCGTCAGATCCGCGCGGACGTAGAGCGCCTGGAGTCCGAGCTCGACAAGCTCGAGACGCGAAGCGCCACGCTGCTTCTGAACGCGAATCGCGACATCGAGGAGCTCAAGGAGGCGAGGGACGCGGAGTACGCAGCGAACGTGAAACAAGCGCAGCGTCTCGATGGGCTTCTCCAGCGAATTCTTCTCGCAGAAGAGATCGCTGGAGCGGCCATCATCTGGCTCATCCGCGCTCTGTTCATCGTGATCGAAACGGGGCCCATCCTCTTCAAGCTCATGATGATCAAGAGCCCCTACGATTTCATCGACGAGGGCCTGAAAGAAGAAATCAAAGCACGGGCCGGCATCGTCGCCTTCGAATACGTCGACGTGAATGGTCGCAAGCAGATCGACTACAAGTCTCTATCCATGGAGCGAATTGCCGAGGAACAACGTGCGCTCCACGATGCGCAAAAAGAGCTCGCCAAGGAGGCTCTCGAGGCCTGGAAGACGAAGAAGCTCGAAGAGGTGCGCGAGGACCCGTCGCGCTTCGTCAGCGAAAGCCCCTCCGAAGCCAAGGTTACCCGTCTCGAGAAGGCGTGATGCTGGCGCTCGACCGTCACCTGCTCGCGTCAGTCGGGTCAAAGGAGCGCGCGCTCTGGGCTGCGCTTTCGGGCCTGGCCGCGGTGAATGTGCTCCTCAGTGGCGTGGGAATCGCCTACTTTGGCTGGCTCGTGTTTCGAACGCCGGTCGCGCTGTCGATCGGCCTACTCTGGGCGCTCGTCTTCTCGAATCTGCAGACCTTCGTGTTCCACATGCAGGAAGGGCGAAGCCTGCGTTTCGGCACCTTCGTGACGCTGATAGTCAAGACCGGGGTCATGGGCTTTCTCGCGTTTCTGGC
Source organism: uncultured Bdellovibrionales bacterium (assembly GCA_964468125.1). Lineage (GTDB taxonomy): Bacteria > Myxococcota > XYA12-FULL-58-9 > XYA12-FULL-58-9 > CAYXVF01 > CAYXVF01. Next base: position 20,126 of record CAYXVF010000089.1, read on the forward strand.
CGCGCTTCCACTGGTCTTTGCCCTCTGGGGACCGAGCGACGCGGAGCTCGGCGCCTTACGGGCCGAGCGGATCGAGGCGCTGCACGAGGCGCACGAGCAGCGCCGCGCGGACGCGCTGGCCGAGATCGAGCAGGAGTCATCGCGCCTTGAGTGGGCGCTCGACACACGCCGCAACGCGGTCCAAACGCTACGCCGCGGCTTGGTGGCGGCCGAGGCAGGGGAGCGCTTGCGATTGCGTCAGCTCGAAGCGGCGGAGGCGGATCTCCGCGAGTTCGAGGCACGGGCGGAAGCGCGTTTGGCAGAGCTGCGTCGCGCGGAGACCGCGGCGATGGAAGCGGATCGGCGCGAAGCGTCACTCATCGATCAGCACTTCGACGAGGATATTTTCGTCATCGCCGCGTTTCGATCCGTCTTTGACACCCATCGAACGGAAGCGGAGTGCGCGGTCGCGGTCCTGGTCCTCCTGTTCAATTTGCCCTTTTGGAGCCGGCGGCTGTTCTGGCGACGCTCCGCCTATCTACGAGGTCAAACCGCGCTCGAAGCGGAGCTCAGGGAGCGTGCAAGGGCCGATTTTTCGGAGCGTTACCGCAGCATCGTACGCGAAGAATGGGGCGTGCAGGATTACGTCGTCCCCGAGCGGTGGGTGCCGACGGATACGCCCTGAGCTTCTTTGGCACGCTCGCGCCTCTTCGCCTCAACTCCGCTCGGGGGAACGCGTCGACCAGTGAGAGCGGCGGGAAGTAACGCCGGTCCCGCTAGCGCCGGTGGGATCGACGTCCCAGGACACACCGCACGAATCGTTGTTCTGCCCTAGAACGGCAAGCGAACGCCCCGTCCGGTGAAGTCGAGGGTGAAGCCAAAGCCGAAGACGATGTTACCGTTCTCGTCCATCATGCCCTTCGGCGGATTGGGGAACGGCTGGGCCCGGCGCATCGCCGAGACCGCGACCTCGTCGAGGAAGTCCAGGCCGCAAGACTGCTGAACGTCCACCTTTTCCAGCGCGCCGTCCGCGTTCAACGTCACCTCGAGTACGGTCGTCCGCCGTCGAATCCCGTAGATGTTGCCCGTGGGATCACGACGTCGAACCTCGGGCGTCGGATTCCAGTGCTGTGCGATGCCCCGCTTCATGCGGTTGAAGAAGGAGGCGTACTTGAACTCACGGGTGTTGAGGAAAGTGCCTTCGCCTTCGTCGATGCCCTCGACGTGGTCGTTCATGGGTGCGCCCGCAATTTTGGCGAGCACGCCGATCGACGGGATCAGATCATTGGTGTTCGAGATGAGCGGGGAGCTCGCCTTTGAGCCCTTTTGATCGCTCTCCGAATCGCCGTCCAGGGAGAGCTTGAGCTTGGAACCTTCGCCCAGAAGGGACTCTTTCTTTTCCTGGTTCTTGAAGCGGCCGAGCGGGTCGAGGTTGAGGGCGAGCTGATCCTTGGCTTTCTGCTCGGGCGACTGGAGCTCCTGCTTCTTGGCTAGCTCCTTCTGGTCTTCCAGACCGTTGGCGTCGGTGACCCGCATGGTCTTGTCTTTGACCTTTACGTCGACGCCCTTTTCCGTGCGCATCGCCTCATTGGTGATGTAGCCGTCGGGAGGCCGTCGATTGCGGCTGATCGTCTCGCGCTCGACCTTCGTGTTGTATTCGGAGGCGAGATTCGTGTCCTCCGGAGCCTCGTCGCTCTCCATCGGTGGCACGTCGACGATCGTGTCCGGGCTCCAATCCGGGTCGTCTTTCTTCTTCTCTTTCTTGGCGAGCTCTTCCTCTTTCTTCTCTTTTTTCTCCTCTTTGCGTTTCGGAAGCTCGATCCGGGGCACTTTCGAGGAAGAGGGTGCACGGACCAGCCGGATCTTGCGTGTGTTGACCTTGCTCGGGTCGAAGGGTTCGGGCGTGGGCAAGAGAAAATCGAGGAGGGGCCAAGCGGCGAGATGCAGGAGCACCGCAAGCGCCATGAACTGCGCGACGACCTTGTAATCAGCGCGCTTTATTGGATTTCCGGGGTCTGGCACGTCAGCTCGTCTCGGGGCCCACTTCCAACGACGAGACCCCGGGCTGAGGCCACCGCCAACTCGTTGAAACTATCCACGGGTTTTAGGACCGTCAAGCGCCTCGGAATTGTCGTGCTCTCGGAAAAGCGTATTTTTTTCATGGGTTTAGGGCATGGGTGGGCGTGCTGGAGGGCTGCCTCGGGAATCGCTCGTTTTGCCTTGACACCCTGCGAGGGGGTCTGTAGAAGGCGCGCTCCCTTGCGGCTGGGCGAGCCCTCTTGCTCCGCCCGTGAGGCAAAGATCGAAGAGAACGAAGGGATTTCGGCGGTTATGCCTACGATCAACCAGCTCGTGCGCAAGAGGCGCACCGACAAGCCGAAGAAGGACAAGGCGCCGGCGCTCAAGGCATGTCCTCAGAAGCGCGGCGTCTGCGTTCGTGTCTACACGTCCACCCCGAAGAAGCCGAACTCGGCGCTTCGCAAGGTCGCCCGCGTACGCCTGACCAATGGCTTCGAGGTCACCTCCTACATTCCTGGCGTCGGTCACAACCTCCAGGAGCACTCGGTGGTTCTGATTCGCGGCGGTCGCGTGAAGGATCTTCCTGGTGTTCGTTATCACATCATTCGCGGAGCCCTCGACGCGACTGGCGTCGACGGTCGTCGCCAGGGCCGCTCGAAGTACGGCGCTAAGCGTCCGAGCTAATAGGAAAAGAAGATGCCACGCCGTCGCGAAGTACCGAAGCGCAAGATCATTCCGGACCCGATCTACGGGGACCGAATGGTGGCCAAGTTCATCAACGTGTTGATGATCGGTGGAAAAAAGAGCACCGCCGAGTCTATCCTCTACGATGCGTTCGACCTCGTGGGTGAGCGCGCCGAGGGAGAAGAATCGATCAAGGTCTTCAAAAAGGCGATCGACAACGTTAAGCCGATGGTCGAAACCCGCAGCCGCCGTGTGGGTGGTGCGAACTACCAGGTGCCGATGGAAGTGCGCCCGGAACGTCGCACCGCGCTCGCGATGCGCTGGATGATCAACTATGCCCGAGCACGAGGCGAGCACACCATGGCGGAACGTCTCGCGGGCGAGATTCTCGATGCTGCAGCCAACCGCGGAGGCGCGGTGCGCAAGCGGGAGGAGATTCACAAGATGGCAGAGGCCAACAAGGCCTTCGCCCACTATCGCTGGTAGTACGAATAGATAGAGAAAGGGTTCGCTTGCGAACCCCCTGAACGAAGCCATTCTCACGAGGCGAAAGCCGAGACGAGTGCTGCGTCAGGAAGCAGCTCTTTGAAAACGTGGTGGCAGGGCGTTCCTGCCGAGTGAACCGCGGCCGTTCACGAAAGACCGGAGGGTCGAACGGCTAAAATCTTCCGCGCGGTGCGTGGGAGGAAAGACGAAGGACGAGGAATGAGTCGCACAGTGCCCCTCGAACGATGCCGAAACATCGGAATCATGGCGCACATCGATGCCGGTAAGACGACCACTACCGAGCGCATCCTCTATTACACCGGTGTCTCGCACAAGATCGGTGAGGTTCACGACGGCGCAGCCACCATGGATTGGATGGAACAGGAGCAAGAGCGCGGCATCACGATTACCTCCGCTGCCACTCAGTGCTTCTGGAAAGACATCCGAATCAACATCATCGACACCCCCGGACACGTCGACTTCACGATCGAAGTCGAGCGTTCGCTACGCTGCCTCGACGGCGCGGTCGCCGTCTTTGACGCCAACGCCGGTGTTGAGCCGCAGAGCGAGACCGTGTGGCGCCAAGCTGACAAGTACAAAGTTCCCCGCATGTGCTTCATCAACAAGATGGACAAGCTCGGCGCGGACTTCTACGCCTCGGTCAAGTCGATCGTCGACCGCCTTGGTGCCAACCCGGTCTGCATGCAGCTTCCGATCGGCTCCGAGTCCGACTTTGAGGGTGTGATCGACCTCGTCACCATGAAGGAGCTCGTCTGGCAGGGTGAAGACCTCGGTGCCTCGTGGGTGGAAAACGAGATCCGCGACGAACTCAAGGAAAAGGCCAACGAGTACCGCGAAAAGCTCATCGACGTCGCATCGCACTTCGATGACGACCTGATGGAAAAGTACCTCGAGGGTGAAGAGCTCTCCGAGGAGCAGGTCCGCTCGGCGATCCGAAAGGGTACGCTGGCCCTCGAGTGTGTGCCCGTGCTGTGTGGTACGGCGTTCAAGAACAAGGGTGTTCAGCCCCTGCTCGACGCGGTCATCTTCTATATGCCGTCGCCCCTGGATGTGCCGCCGGTCAAGGGCGTAGATCCGAAGGACAAAGAGACCCCGATGGCCCGCGAGGCCGACGACGACGCGCCGATGTCGGCTCTGGCGTTCAAGATCGCGGGCGACCCCTTCGTGGGTCAGCTCACCTTCGTGCGCGTTTACTCGGGTGTGCTCGAGTCGGGCTCGTCCATCATCAACGTTGGGAAGGGCAAGAAGGAGCGCGTCGGTCGCCTCCTGAAGATGCACGCGAATAAGCGCGAAGAAGTAAAAGAGCTGCGCGCTGGCGACATCGGTGCGGCCGTCGGTCTCAAGACCGTCATCACCGGTGACACGCTGGCTCCGCCGGACAACCAGATTCTCCTCGAGGCCATGGAGTTCCCGGAGCCGGTCATTCAGATTGCAATTGAGCCCAAGTCGAAAGGCGACGACGAAAAACTCGGTGTCGCGCTGCAGAAGCTCGCGGTCGAAGACCCGTCCTTCCGCGTTTTCACCGACGAGGAAACCGGTCAGACGATCATCGCCGGTATGGGCGAGCTCCACCTCGAAATCATCGTCGATCGTCTCAAGCGCGAGTTCAAGGTGGAGGCCAACGTCGGTAAGCCACAGGTGGCCTACCGCGAGACCATCACGAAGCCGGTCGAGGTCCAGGGCAAGTTCAAGCGCCAGTCGGGCGGCCGCGGTCAGTACGGTGACGTGCATCTGCGTCTGAAGCCGCGCGATGCGGGCGAAGGCTACGAGTTCATCGACAGCATCGTCGGCGGCTCGGTGCCTCGCGAGTACATCAAGCCCGTCGATCAGGGCGTTCGCGAAGCCATGGAGCGCGGCGTCATTGCAGGTTACCCGCTCGTCGACATCTCCGTCGAGCTCTTCGACGGGAGCTACCACGAAGTGGACTCCTCGGAGATGGCGTTCAAAATCGCCGGCTCGATGGCGCTCCAGGATGGTGTGAAGAAGGCGAGTCCGGTTCTCCTCGAGCCGGTCATGGCCTGCGAGATCACCACCCCGGAGGACTACATGGGCGACGTCATGGGCGACGTTCAGCGTCGTCGTGGGCAGATCCAGGGCAACCAGCAACGCGCGAACGTTCGCGTGATCACCGCGCACGTCCCACTGGCCGAAATGTTCGGCTACTCCACCGAGCTTCGCTCGATGACCCAGGGACGTGCGTCTTACACCATGACCTTCGATCACTACGAGAAGGTCCCGCAAAACATCGCAACTACTCTGATGGAAAAGGCGGACAAGTAAGTCCGTGCCGGAGGCATTAGAAGACAATGGCTAAGGAAAAATTCGATCGCACTAAGCCGCACGTGAACGTCGGCACCATTGGTCACGTCGACCACGGTAAAACCACGACCACTGCCGCACTGACGAAGGTGTCGG
>CAYXVF010000090.1:0-25579 GCA_964468125.1 uncultured Bdellovibrionales bacterium
CTCGTCGAGCTCGCCGAGCCAGAACTGCAACACCTCGTCCGCCGTCACCGCAATGCATCCTCTTCCGGAGAGCCGGACGCTTAGCACGTCTTTCGCCGTCCCGCCGAGCGCTATCGTGCCGCCACTTCGGCGGTCGCGTCGCCGATCAACGATTCGAGCCGGTCGCGCACCGCACGGTAGTGGCTCGACCGACCTTCGCCGCCGCGGGCGACGTGGTGGGCTTGGCTGAGCAACTCGGATTTCACGTCGTCGGGCAACCGATTGAAGCGCTCGTTGAAGGCGTGGCGACGAGCCGCGCGCTGGCCCACCTGCAGATCTGGCCCCGTCTCGCGAAACGCGAGCCAGAGGACCTGCAGCGCCCGGTTCTTGTCCGCCGGGTGTAGATCATCGCCTGCGGCCTCGCGCATTCCGTCGGCCGAACGCAGCGAAGCGGGGTCGATGGCTCCTGCGTCGCGCGACCCGGCCGGGACCGATTTCGCCGTCGCGCGCGGGGCGGGCGCCTGCGGCGTGCTCGGAAACGACGAGGACGCCGGGGGTCCGTACAAGCTCGCGGGGAGCACCCGCCCGCGGTCGCTCGGGGCGAGGTCGATCCCTTCGATCGCCTCGGCCAGGCGTTGGGTCACCGGCGACGCCGCCGGATCGCATCCCGGAGGGAGCGCGGCACGTTGGGGGGAGCAGGGGTTGGGGGCGATGGCACTCATTTCGGTCTCCTTTGGCTCGGGATGATGACCTGCTTTGAGTGCAACCGACTTGCCATCCGAACGCCGGCTCTAACTCCCTGTTTTCATTGAAAGGCGATGGGTGGGCTGACCCATTTTGCGGCAAATGGGGTGACCCAAAACGCGGCAGACTCCACTGTAGAGGGGATCGGTCCTCGGCGCGTGGGAGTCGAACCCACTAGGCCTGAACCACGGAGGATCAGATAGCCCGGTCCGTGACAATGGGGCGCACCAGAGCCGCCCACAAGACGTTGAGATGCTGGGGCGCAACGCTCTCACGGATTTTCGAATTGCCAGGTTTCGCGCGGAGTCGGAGATTCGCCCCATGAGTTACAGACTGCTGATGCTTATGGCCGCATTGTCGGCCGCTTCTTGCCTTTCGTTGGGCTGGTAAGATTCGGAACCAGATGGGCCCGCTGCTCTTACGATCATGAATAACTTGGAGGGTGAGCGCGGAAACGTGGCGGATGATCGAAGGCGTCGAGAGCGCAACGCCCGATGCGGCGACGGATTTCGCCGGACTCGGTCCACGTTTGCGGGTCGATTGCGGAAATGAGCGGGTCGAGATCTTGACCGATCGCTTAGGCGTCTTCGTTGCGCTCCTCGTCCCGCGATGAACCGATCGCCTCGCCTCAGGCTCGACCGGGCGTCTGCGTGAGGGCGCGTAAGGCCGGGCCCTGAATGGCCACGACTGCCGGGCTCGGTTTTGAGCTACCGCCATCGGGCCAATGGCTGGACCACTTACCGGGGACCTTCGTTTCCTCACCGGGGTGCTGAACGCTCAGGAAGAGCGTCGAGCCGTCGGGGGAGAACTTTGGACCCGTGAGCTCCGCTTCGCGCGGGGCCGCGGCGACCTGGTAGACCGTTCCCGCATCTTCGCCGCGCATCGGAATGTAGAACAATCCGTTGTGGCCAAAGCGGCGGTACTCCGCTTTGTCGAGATTCTTGCCCGAGACGTCGTTGGTCACCCAAAGGTTGCCGCGCGCATCGAAGGTCAAATTGTCCGGGCAGCTGATCCCACCCGGTTCTCCGCCGGCGAGAAACTCGCTCGAGGAGAACTGGAGCGCGGCCGGGTCGTTCGATTTCTCCAGGAGGCGCATGATCGCGCCGTGGTAGTTGCCGCGTTTGCTGTTGTTGGTGAGCGCGACCAGGACCGCACCGGTGTTCGGATCGACCTCGATGTCCTCGGGACGGTCGAGCTGGCTGCCACCAACCAGCAGCGCCGCTTCACGCGCGTGCACCAGGACGTCCGTTTGGTCCGTGAACTTCTTTTTCAGCTTCGGCTGGGACTCGCGGTCGAGGGAGATCCACTCGCCCTTTTCCACGTTGGCGACATAAAGAGTCCCGCGGTCGAGGGTACCCGGTTTCTCGGCGATGAACTTGTAGAGACAGCCGAACTTCATGTCGTCGCCGCTGTAGACGACGGCCCGACCGTCGCGCGTCACGCGCACGGTGGCGCACTCGTGCGCAAAGCGCCCGAGAGCCACGAGCTTCTTCGCCGCACCGGACCGCGGATTGACCTCGACCACCCAGCCATAGTGTTCCGGAGGATAGTCGTAATACTCGTGCCACCAATGGGGGTGATCTCCCACTGCCCGCCCGCCGCCAGCGGTGCGCTCGGGATAAAACTCGTCGTAGTTCTCTTCGCAGGTCAGCACCGTGCCCCAAGGGGTCTTCCCCCCGGCGCAATTCGCTAAGGTCCCGATCGCCACGCGCGACCCTTCGATGTCCCGATCGGCGATCAGAGGAATCGGCGTCGTGCCATCTAGCCGTCGATTCAATCCGTCGTCTTTGACCAGCTGCCACTGACCGTTCACCCGGCGCACGCGGGCGAAGGTGCCACCGACCTCCAGACGTTCCCGGTCCACTTCTTCTTTGCTGAGCTTTTCGCTCCAAGCCTTGCCGTGCATCAGCATCGGGTCGACGTATTCGTGGTTGACCCACATGAGCAGATCGTCCGGTCCCTGGAGCTCCGGAACATTCACCAACTCGATGTAGTCGTTGTTGAAGCCGAATTTCGCGCCGGCGCTGTTGAGGGCCTGGCCGTGCCGAATCACGACGCGGTAGTCGAGGCCTTCGGCGAGGGTCAAAGCGTCCGCCCGAGTGGGTTCCAGTGGCTCGAAGGGCAGCGTTCCGGGTGCATTCTTCGGCGTGTTTCTCTTCCGGGTGCAGCCCTGGAGCAGCCCCGTCGACAGGCCGAGGCCCGCGGCGCCGTAGCCCATGAACTCTAGAAATTCGCGTCGGTTGTAAGCACGGTACTTCATGGTGCCCTCATTTTCGCGGTTCTCCGCCCGGCGTCGCTTCTTTATCCGGCTCCCCGGGCCGCGAGCGCCTTGAAGGCCGCGGCGTACATCTTCATCTGCTTGATCATCGCCGAAAGCCCGTTCGCCCGGTTTTGAGAAAGGTGCGAGCTCAAGCCAAGGTCGTCGATGAAGCTCGGCGGTGTCTCGAGGATCGCGTCCGGGGTCTCCCCCGAATAGACTTCGATGAGGATCGCGATCAGCCCGCGGACGATGGCCGCGTCGCTGTCGGCGAGAAAAACGATGCGCTCGCCTTCGAGCCCTGCGTGCATCCAGACCTGACTCTGGCAGCCCTTGACCTTGTTACTGTCTGTCCGCTGCGCCTCGGGAAACTCCGGAAGCTTACGCCCGAGCTGAATGATTTCCCGGTAGCGGTCCTCCCAGTCGTGAATCGCATTGAATCGCTCAACCAGAGCGCTTTGTTTGTCCGAAATCGTCATCAGGCCATCATCCGCTGAACTTTCTTTAATCCTTCGATAAACGCATCGATATCGCCACGTGTATTGTAAGGACCAAAAGAGGCGCGCGCAGTCGAGGGAATGCCGTAGTGCTCCATCACCGGTTGGGCGCAGTGATGCCCCACGCGGATGGCGATCCCCTGCTCATCGAGGAGCGTTCCGATATCAAAGGGATGAATGCCGTCGACGGTGAAGGCGAGAATCCCCGCTTTCATCGGCGCCGTCCCGACCACGCGAACACCCTCGAGCTCCTCGATCCGTTTGGTGCCGTAGCGCAACAGGTCGTGTTCGTGGGCCGCGATATTGGCGCGGCCGAGCCCTTCTATCCAGTCGAGAGCGGCCCCCAGACCGATCACTTGGGCGATCGGCGGGGTGCCCGCCTCGAAGCGATGCGGCGGGTCATCGTAGGTGCTCTCCTCGAAGGTGACTTTGTCGATCATCTCCCCGCCCCCCATCCAGGGCGGCATCTGCGCCAGGAGCTCCTTGCGGCCGTAGAGCATGCCCACACCGGTGGGCCCGAAGAGCTTGTGTGCCGAGCACGCAAAAAAGTCTGCGCCGAGCGATTGTACGTCGAGCGGCAGATGGGGCGTGCTCTGTGCCCCGTCCACCACCGCGACCGCTCCCTTTTCGTGCGCCATCCGCGTGATCGCAGCGACCGGGTTCAAGGTGCCGAGCGCGTTTGAGACATGCACCATCGCGACCACTTTGGTGCGATCGGTGATTTTCTCTCGGATCTCGTCCAAATCGAGCTGCCCGGTCTCGTCAAAGGAGGCGACGACGAGCTTCGCACCCTTTTCTTTGCAGACGAGCTGCCAGGGCACGATGTTCGCGTGGTGCTCCATCTCCGTGATCAGCACCTCGTCCCCTTCGGAGAGTACGCTTCGCCCGTAGCTGTAGGCGACGAGGTTGATAGCCTCCGTCACGCCTCGGACGAATATGATTTCATCCGGCTCGGAAGCGCCGAGAAAAGCGGCACCCTTGGCCCGTACGCCTTCGAAACGCGAAGTCGCTTCTTGGCTCAAGGAATAGACGCCTCGGCGCACCGTCGCGTACTCCTCGGAGTAGAACCGACTGATGGCGTCGATCACCGACTGCGGTTTGAGCGAAGTCGCCGCGGAATCGAGAAACACCAGCGGCTTTCCATTCATTTCGCGATTCAGCTGGGGAAACTGGCTACGAACCGCCTCTACGTCGAACGCGTCACCCATTCTCACTTCACCTCTTTCTCGCGGGTCGTAGCATAAGCTCGGCCGAGCACAACGGCCCCCTTCCTCTCATTGACGCCAAAAACCCCGGCGAGAAGCGAAAATCTCCGGGAGCTCCAGCCTGACCCCACCACGGCCTAGACCTCGCAGCTGAAGCGGAAGGCTCAGCCACCACAAGAAACCTTCGAGCAGACCGCTGAAGACCACCGAGCGTCCCTCCTCTTCGCTGTTCTTGGTGGAGGGAGAAAGCGCCCGTTCCCAGAGCTCCTTCGGACGAGGGAACTCGCGAAGCGAGACCCGGCCCTCGAGCTTTGCTTCCTGCTTGAGGCGGTTCAACGCCACCTCGAAGCCTCCGAGCTCGTCGACGAGCCCGCGCGCCTTGGCCTGACGACCGGTCCACACCCGGCCGCGTGCCACCCGGTCTAGGGCCTCATCGTCGAGACCGCGCCCCTCCTTCACCTTGCTCGTGAAATCCGCGTAGGCCCGGTCGAACCCCTCGCTGGCTTTGCGATGGCCCGCATCATCGTAGTCGTGGTTGGCGCTGAAGTAGGTGGCGTTGTCGTGGGTCCGAACGCCGTCAAAGTGGATCGAGAGCTTCTTCCAGAACCCGTCGAGCACGAATTTTCCGCCGGCGACGCCGATGGAACCCGTGAGTGTCATTTCCTGAGCAACGATGGCGCTCGCAGGCGCAGCAACGAAGTAGCCGCCGCTCGCCGCATAGTCCCCCATCCACACGACCACCGGTTTGCCCGCATCCTTTGCGCGGACGACCTCGCGCCAAATCGTATCGGAGGCGACGTAGGAGCCGCCGCGGCTGCTCACCCGAAAGAGGATGCCCTCTACGTCTTTGTCGTTCGCTGCTGCCCGGAGGGCCTTGGCGATCGTGTCGCCTCCCATCGACGACGACCGGGTCCGTGGGTTGAAGGTGCTCTCCCCGCGCATGATGTCACCATCACCCACCACGAGGGCGAGCACGGGCCCTTTGTCGTAGAGCGATTTCGAGCGGCGATGGTAATGCGACAGATAGCGAAACTGAGCGTTCTCGCCGTGCTTTTCCGTCAATTCAGCGTACACCTCGTCCCGGTAGGCGAGCCTGTCCACGAGGGAAAGCTCAAGGGCACGCGCGGCCGTATGGGGCCCCGTCATCACCGCGTCGGTCACCGCGGCAGGTTCGAGGTTGCGCCCTTCGCCGATGGCCGTGCACAGCACCTCGAGAAGATCTTCGAAAATCCATCGAAGCGCTTCCTTCGCTTCCTCGGACATGTCGTCTCGGTCGAAGAGCTCGACGATCGATTTGTACTCGTGACGCTGCTGAAAGCGCGGGGTCACGCCGAGGCGCTCTAAGGCGCCCCGCAAGAACGGCTGCTCGGCCAGGAAGCCAGTGAGATTCACGTCGCCCGAGGGTTGCAGTACGAGCCGATTCGCAGCCGACGCGATGTAGAAGGACACCCACCCGGGTGCCCCTTCACCGAAGCTATCGGCGTGAGCTACGACCTCTTTCCCCGCATCGACGAGCGTCCGCAAAGCGCCCCGCACCTCCTGCGCCTGTGCCAATCCCATGGCAGCGTCCGAGCAATCCACGACCACCGCCACGACGCGATCGTCGTGGCGCGCGCGCTCGAGGGCCTCGATAATCTGCCGAAGGGTGAACGATTCGCGATTGAGCAGACGAGCGATCGGGTCGCTCGACTCGCTCTCCAGCACCGTGTGGCCGAGATCCAGCTCCAGGATGATGCGCTTGGGAAGGCGCTTCTTCGCTCGGCGGCGCAGCAGCCAGAACAGCCCGACCGCCAAAGCGAGCAAGAGCGTGACACTGAGAAACACGATGACGATGCCGACGACGACCGCGGCAAGCACACTGGAAAAGCTCATGATTCCATCTGGTCTGCGATGAACGACGCCACGTCACTCCACATGCGCTCAAAGCCGCTGCGCGTGAATTGGGAACCGGTCACCAGCCAATCGTAATGCGGGGGCACGTGGTTCTTGTCGTAGAAATGGCCGATGATGTCGAGATGGTCTGCGTTCACCGCGGTGATGATCTCTCCCCAAGGCTGGGACAGAGTCGGGACGATTCCGTCGTTATCGCTCGCCTGGGGCATGGCGCTATAGTGTGTCTTGAGACGGATGCGCTGCTCCGGAGTGAGCGACGGGGCAAATTGCGCAGGAAATCTGCGTGTTTGGCTGTAGAGCCACTGATAGGCGAGATAAGTGACCTGGTTGTAGGGATTTGGCCCGAGCTTGAGCCTCGTTTTGATGTTCGGTTTTCGCCCCCGCGTCACCACCGAGCCATAGCGAACGCCCTCTCGGTCCGAGGCGCGCGCGTTGAAGAGCTCGAGACTCTCTGGGCTCAGCTGCGGAATGATCGATTGATCCGAGACGACCTGTGACAAGAAGCTTTCGATCGACTCGCGGCGCTCTTTCGAAAAATCCGAGAGCAGCTGACTGAAGAGCTGGTCGACGATCGTATTGGCCCGCGTGACGTAGCTGCGCGCCTCGGTGACGAGCCCTCCGAGTCGGAAGAGGAACGAAAGGGGCAAGCTCCCGAAGCGCAGCACGTAGATGGTGGAGAGGCTCAGGAGTGCGAGCAGCTTCTGCCCAAAGAGCGTCGTGAAGTAGCGCGCCAAAGGGGTGCCGTGATGCGGCGTCGCGAGCATGACGACGGTCTGGACGCGTCGGGCGGTCGCGTCCACGTCCAGGTCCTCCAGCACGAAGTCCGGCGCGGTCAGCATGCGAATGTCCAAACCACCACTCGAGTGCCCCACGAGGTGCAAGGGGCCGAGCGGCGCGTCCCGCTCGACCACTTCCACGATGCGCCGCACTCGCCCCTTGATCGAGGAGGTGGGCGACGTCGCTGCATGGATCACTCGGACTTCGATGCCCGAAGAGCCATAGAGCTGCTGCAAGAACTCTGAGACGTGCGAGAAATAGACCAGATCACCCAGATTCGCGAAGCCGAAGAACCCCGGAACCAGGATGATGTTGTGTCGTTGTGCCATGATCGCCGCCGGAGCCTCAACTATCCTTTCACGGGGTGCGCCGGCGTACAAACCCGACCGACATGTGTGACCGCACTCACATCTTCGGACCTCGATGCGCAGCTAAGTAAGATGGGCACGCGTATCTCTAGGAGACCCCATGTTGAGCGCGCTCATCGCCGGCTTCGTACTCGCCGCACCTGCAGAAGTCGTGGTCTACGATCTGGAGGTCGACGGCTTCAGCGATCGACAACGCACGCTCGCGCAGTACAGCATCCTCACGGAGCTGAACAAACGCGAGGGGCTGCGTGCGATCGGGATCGACGAAGCGCGGGAGCGCGCCGGGTTTCGGGAGGAGCTCGGCTGTGAGCCCAAGGATTGTCTCGCCCAGCTCGTCGACGCGATCGGAAGCGACGTCGTGGTCACCGGCCGCATCACACGTCTGGGGACGACGACCGCCATCGCTTTGCGGGTCGTCGACCTGCGCGAGCGGGCGGTGGTGGCGAGCTCCACCCGTCAGCTTGCACTGAGCAAGGGCGAGGGGGTCCTCGCGGCGCTGGGTCCGATGGTAGAGGAGCTCTTCGAGGCCCATCCGGTACGCTCGGGCGCGAGCACCGGAGTCACCCGTACCCTTCAGGAGCGCTGGGAGCCCGCCCCCGTGCCCCAAGCGGTCTTTTTCAGCGGCCTCGCCATCACCGTGGCCACCGCGGCAGCGGGGGTCGCCTTTGGGGTTCGCGCGGTCCAGAAGAGAAACGACTTCGAGGCCACGGCCGCGAACAGCAGCCCGGAGAACCCTGCGAACGGCATTGAGCTGATCGAGCTCGAGGACCAGTTCGAGACCGCCCGGAACATCTCGAACGCATTCTTCGCCGCCTCGGCTGCATCGGCGGTGATCACGACCACGCTCTTTTTCTTTACGGACTTTGGCGAGGATCCGGTCCTGACCGTCGGACCGACCTCGCAAGGGCTCCAGGTCGGCGCGACCTTGCGCTTCTGAGCCCCTCGCCCCTTTCGTTCGTTTGGCTGTTTTGTGATAAGCCGCCGCCATGCGCCTGATGCTCGCAACCGGGCTCTGTCTCCTCGTCGCCTGCGGCGGTGAGGAAGAGACCATCGTCGTCGACTCGCGAGGTCGCATCGAAGCCCTCATCAACCTCACCGTCGAAGACGTCGGCGAAACACTCAGCGTCAGTACGCCGGCCGGCCAGTCGGTCTTCCTGATGGAGCATCGCGGTGTTCTGACGATCGACGACGTGGACTACGGGGTGGCTGGCGAAAACCACCTACTCGGCCTCGCCCTCGATCGATCGCTGGTGGTCCAATGGGTGCGAGATTACGGCCCGGTATTCGATCTCACCCTCGCCGGGGGCGTCTGGCGTGAACCCAGGGCTGTCGTGCTGATCGCATCGGGTGAGCTCACCACGTCGTCCGCAGTGGTCACGGGTCCCGCCTTCTTACCGATCGCCTTCGCCGACGGGGTCGCCCTTCCCGCGCTGCCCCTTTCGAGTGAGGAGGGCGCGCTCCTCCCGCGTAGTGTTCGAGGCTCCGGAGAGGTCACGGCGGTGGCGGGAACGCTCACCCGCAACGTCGATGGCGACGGTCTACCGCTTCCCGCTCCACGCCAAGAAGCATGGGTGCGCCGGTACGAGGGCGAGCTAGGCGGCGCGCCGGTGTGGGACCGCGCCTTCGCCGCGGAGAGCGGTGACGCTTCGCTGCGCTCTGCTGCTGTAGACTCGGTGGGCAACGTGGTTGTGGAGGGCTTGTCTTACGGCACCCTCCCGGGTCTGAGTATCAGCGCCGGCGCCTTCTTGGCCAAGCTCGGCGCCACGGCGGGAGACCCACTCTGGGTTCGCGAGCGTTTCGACGACCCGACGAGCATCCCGCTCGCGATCGACGCCGCCGACAATGTGCTCGTGAACACGGTCGCTCTCGAGCGCGGCGAAACGGCCGCAAACGCCCCGGAGCTCTACGCTCTCAACGGGACAAATGGCGCAACGAGCTACAGTCGAGTCCTCGTGAGCGACGACACCGATTTCTTCGCGCCGCGTTTTCTCTGCGCGGGGCGAGACGACGACGCCTACGCGGTAGTAGGCGAGTTCACCGGCACCCTGCGCACAGCAAACTCGGTAGCGACGGTCGTCAACAACTCAGTGTTCGTGCTCAAGAGTGAGAACGACGGCGGTGCTGCGCTCTTTTTACGGTGGTCCGAATCTTCCGTGGACGTCAACACGGAGTACGGATCCTGCGACGACGCCGGCGGAATCGTCCTAGGCGGCCGCTTCGATCGCGTCGACGGCAGCACGGGCGAGACGACTCGCCTGCTCTACTTTCTACGTCTGAGCAGCTGAGACCTCATGCCCTGCACTCCGTGACGAGCGGCTCAAAGATCGGCAAGGCGTGGCGAGGGGGGGCGAGCCGCGCATTGCGAGGATCCGTCCAAAATTCACGTGCGGGCTCGAGTGCCGCAGGAAAGCGGGCACGGTCTTCCGACTGGAGCAGGTCAAAGCTCGTGTGCACGCCATAGCCGAGCTCCCGCGCAGCGCGGGCGGTTTCCTGAACGCAGCAACTCTGGGAGCTCCCCATCAGAATGAGATCGGTCTTCCGCCACAGCGCTTCCGGGTGAGAAATGCGCGTCAATCAGCAATACGGCGACACATCGGTCCCGCTCGCGGGACGGTGAGGCAACACGCAGGCCTTCCGCAAAGGCGTCGATGCTCGGTGGGCGCAGCTTCAAGGGACGATCCCGGCACTCACCTCGTAGGCGAGCCGCCACGCCCGCCGCGAGCGCGCGCAGAGGGTACCGGTCCTCGGGCCCGGGAGTGAAGCCCCGCAGCGCCAACGAGCTCCCATAGGCCGCATAGGGCTCACGCAGAAAGCTCGCGGCCTCGAGGAGCTCGTCGACGTCTCGGGAGCGATCGATGCGTCGTTGGAGCTACTCGATCTCACTGCTAACGAGCCGAGGAGTGCCGGTGAAGCAGTGATAGGCCGCAGATATACACTGAGTGACTGACGAGCTGCCGCGCGGGTATACGCCGTCCATGAAGGAGCTATCGGCGCGAATTCGGCACCGTTGCGGGACGGGCTAGGAGATCGTGTAGCCGCCGTCGACGGGCAAAATTTGCCCCGTCACGTAGCGCGATGCGTCGGAGGCAAGAAACGCCGCGGGTCCCACGATATCTTCAGGTTGCCCGTGCCGACGCAGCGCCGTGCGGTCCAAAAACCGCTTTGACACCTCTTCGTTACTCAGCAGGGCCTGTGCGAATTTTGTTTCGACCAGCCCCGGCGCGAGCGCATTGATCCGAACGCCAGTGGATCCGAGCTCTACGGCGAGAGTTTTCGTCATCGAAATGATGGCGGCCTTGCTCATCCCGTAGACGCCCATCAAGGGCGATGCAGTCATTCCAAGGACCGAGGTGACGTTGATGATGGACCCCGGCCGATTCTGAGCGACACACCGCTCGGCGACACCTTTCGTCAGTAGAAACGTGCCACGCAGGTTGACCTCGAAGATCTTGTCCCACGCGCCGCCATCGACGCTCAGCATGGGACCGAAATGCGGGTTCGTCGCGGCGTTGTTGACGAGCACGTCCACCGGTCCGACCTGGGATTCGGCCCAGTCGAGCAGCGATTCGATCGCTCCCGGATCGCCGATGTGGCACGCGTGCGCCGTCGCCCGTCCGGGACATTCCCCTTCGATCGCGCCGACAACCCGGTCCAGCGCGTCCTGCTTGCGCGAAGCGAGAATCACCCGGGCGCCTTCACGGGCGAAACCGTGTGCGATCGCTTCTCCGATTCCACGAGAAGCGCCGGTGACGAGCGCGATCTTTCCGGCGAGCTGTGCCACTCAGGCGTCCTTCACCCGTTCGTCCATCAGGGAGACGAGGCGATCGTTGGTTTCCGTGAGACGTTTGATCACGACTCGCGCGATGTTGCGCATCATCTTCGCAACCACGGCGTCCCCGTCGTCGATCAGAGTGTCAAACGCGTCCCGGGGCAGGAGATAGGCCAGCACCTGCGTGCTCGCTTCCACCTGCGCGGCGGACACTGCGTGGCTGATGAGCTCGAGCTCGCCGAGTACAGTGGGAGCGGTCAGGCTGACGATCTCGTTTCCCCCCTTCGAGACACGAACGGTCCCCTCCTTGACGAGAAAGAGGCCCCGCGCTTCCGCCCCTTCGACAAAGAGCGCCTCGCCCGGCTCGAGCCGATGCTCTTGCAGTCGACTCGTGAGCTTCTGAATCTGAGCGCTGCTCAGGCCGCGGGTGAGGATGTGTTGGCGGAAGAAGGCGAGGTCCATGGGCGGCGCTCCTGATGTGATGGTGGGCGGTGACGGGCTCGAACCGCCGACATCCACGGTGTAAACGTGGCGCTCTACCAACTGAGCTAACCGCCCCTCCACGCCGGTTAACACATCAACGGTGGGCGGTAAACTCACTGCGTACGGTGGCGCAAACCCGGGCGAGCGCGCGGGCCCGGTCGGCCACCCCAGCCGATCCGAGGGCAGGCGCCTCCATGAAGGCACGGGCCGCTCGGGTCACCGCTTTTGCCGCTTCGGTGATCTCCGGAAAGCCAAAGGAGGCGCCGTTGCCCGCGAGCTTGTGAGCGATGGCGCGGAGGGCCGGGAGCGCCGCGCCGTCGTCCCGGGCGAGCGCGTCGGCGAGCGCTTCGAGCTCCGCGCGGGTCGCCTCGAGGCTTTCGAGATAGCCCTCGACCAGGTCACGGTACTCCTCAGGCAGGTTCACACGAGCTCCTTGCCGCAGAGCCGGGAGATTTCCCGGACGAGCTCGTTCGGTTGGAACGGCTTGTCGAGCGCAGCCTCGGCTCCGCAGGCGAGGGCTCGCTCACGGTGCCCGGGTCCGCCCGCGGTCAGAAAGACGATTCGTGGCGCCTGTCCTTCCCAGGCCTCGCGTAGTCTTCGGCACAGCTCGAACCCATCGAGCCCTGGCATCATCGCGTCGAGGATCAAGAGCTCGGGCGGGGCGTCCTGGAGGAGCGTGTCGAGGGCCACCTGCGAATCCGTGTAGCCCGTCACCGTCGCACCGAGACGTCGCTCCAACGCGGTCATGAGCAGGCGCAGGATCATCGGGTCGTCGTCAACACAGGCCACGCGCACGAGCGCACTCCTTTTTCGCAGACAAACTACGGTCCATCTTGGAACAAAACGAAGCGCCTCGGGGGCCGATTCTTCGAACGTTACGACTCGATACACCCGATTCGCGTCATTTGGTTCAAGGTGGATGTCGATCGAACCGTTCAACTCGAATGAAGCCCTGGACGGGCACAACCGACGAGAGAGTCTCTGTGAGCGCCGCGAATGCAATGACCAGCGAACCCGAGTCCGCGCCAGCCGCACGACACTGCGTGTTCCTCGTGGACGACGACGAGCACCTTCGCGGCCTCGTTCGACGCTGGCTCGAAGAGCGGGGCCACGAAGTTCTCGAGTTTGATACGGGTGAGGCGTGCCTGGAGGGGCTCACCACCCGCGAGCCCAACGTGATCCTCTTGGACCTGCACATGCCCGGCGCGGGCGGCGTTTCGACGCTGCAACGCATCAAGGCCCGGCATCGCTTCTTGCCCGTCGTGGTACTGACCGTCGAGCGCGATGTGAAGACGGTCGTGCAGACCATGCAGATCGGCGCCTACGATTTTCTGGTGAAGCCCCTCGACCCGAACAAGCTCGCCACCACGGTATCAAACGCGATCGAGAGCTACGAAATGTCCGCGCGGATCGCGGAGCTCGAAAACGAAGTGGACGGGGGGCCGAGCGGAATAGTGGGCAATTCGGACGCGATCCGGGAGCTGAACCGTCAGATCGCCCGTCTTTCCGGCACCGACGTCTCGGTCTACATTCACGGCGAGAGCGGCACCGGCAAAGAGCTCGTCGCCCGGGCGATCCACGAGTCCTCCTCGCGCGCGAGTGGCCCCTTCGTCGCGATCAACTGCGCGGCGATCCCCGAGTCGCTCCAGGAGAGCGAGCTCTTCGGGCATGAAAAGGGCTCCTTCACCGGTGCGAACAGCAAGCGACTCGGCAAGTTCGAGCTCGCCGACGGCGGCACGCTTTTCCTCGACGAAGTCGCCGACCTGAGCGCCTCGGCTCAGTCGAAGCTCCTCCGGGTCCTCCAGGAGCGCAAGGTTCTGCGGGTGGGCGGTAGCCAGGAGATCCCCCTCGACTTTCGAGTCCTCGCCGCCACGCACCGCGACCTCAAGGAGGAGGTGCGCAAGGGCAGGTTCCGCGAGGACCTCTATTTCCGAATCGTGGTGTTCGAGCTGCAGGTCCCCCCGCTGCGCGAGCGGGAGGGCGACATTCAGCTTCTCACCGAATACCTGCTCGAGCGCTTCTCGCGAGCCAAGGGTGAAAGAGCCGAGCTCTCAGCCGCCGCGCTCAACGTGATGAGCAGCTACGACTGGCCCGGCAACGTTCGCGAGCTCGAAAACGCGGTCCAGCGCGCGGTGGTGAGCTGCGAAAACCGACGAGTGCTTCCCACGGACCTGCCGCCGTCGATCCTCGATGCCGTGCACCGCAGTCAGAACGGCGAGGCGGAAGAGCCGCGGACCCCTCAGGCGGAGATGCCGTCACAACAACCGGCCTTGAGCCCTGAGCACATCGTGATCCCACCGGGCCTCACGCTGGCGCAGGTAGAGCGGCATGTGATCGAGCACACCATGACGGTCTGCGGCAACAACCGTTCACGGGTCGCGAGCAGGCTCGGTATTGGCCGAACCACGCTCTACCGCAAGCTCAAGGAATACCACATCAGCCACTGAGGAGCGCCGCCCCTATCCGGGGGGCGCCAAACACGGCACGAAGTGTCAAACCTCCAAGAACAGATAGCGACGCAGCACGTCGAGCTTCTGTTCCATGTTTTCCTTGTCGAGGTACCACAGAGTGGCTGCGACGGAAGACAGAAGCGAGTTACCGTCCTGCGGCGTGAAGCAGAATCCAGTCACTTCATTGTTGTTGCGGACAGCGAGTGTCGGCAGGCTCACGACCGTCTGTGAAAGAATTCGGCCGAAGTAGCCATGCTCTCGACCGAAGGAGAACACGGTGTTTGCGGACTTCTTCTCGGTGACCGCCACGCGCGTGTTGCTGCGCAGACGCTCGATCGCTTCTTCCTTCGTGATGTCGAACCCGAGACGCAGGGAGAAGTGAATCTGGTGCATGTACTGGGTATTCAGCTTCACCGCGCTGGAGTAGAGGTTCAGCTCTTCGCCCAAGGTTTGAAAGAGATAGTAGGCGTCGCGTGCGTGGTGCGTACCGAAGCGGTCGTCGTCGTGCTTGCCCACCTGCGGGGCGGGGACGAAGCTGCCGTCTTGCGAGATGTCGTTCGCACGGCGCATGCAAATGAACCGACCGTCTTCCACCTGAATCCTGCCGTCGTCCTGCTCACCGAGGGATTTGAGAAGAACGGAAATGTTGTGCGTGTTGCAGCTGACGACGTGAAGGAACTGATCGTTGTTGGGATCGAGAATGTGGTCGTTGATGCCACGGGCGTACATCTTGCCGAAGCCGAACTCGCTGCCCTGGGCGAGGAAGCCGCGCACCTTGTTCGAGTACTTCTGATAGAAGTTCTTTTTGTTGTCGATTCCCGTGCCGCTCGGAGTGCAATCGATGACCACGCTGGCCCGCGCGATCGCCTCTTCGGCCTCGTAGGCGACCTCGTGCCCGAGCTCCTTGAACGCGGCCATGCGATCGGTGCTGGTCGCCAGGCGTGCTCCGGCTTGGGTGAGCTGATCGACCTTAGGCTTGTCCAAGGACTTCGGCGTGTTCTTGTGGAACGTCACCTCGTCGATGCCGAACTCCTTCTTGTGGCGATTCAAAAGGCCGATGAGAGGCTCACCGATGGTTCCGGTTCCTACGACGTGGACGATGGTTTCGCTCATGATCGATCTCCTTGGAGGGGCCGCGCGCCATGCGGTGGCTGCAGCCGACTACACAATGCCCGTCGGGTCGGCAACCGTAAACGCCTGCGAGGACGCTTCTGTCGCACCTTCCTCCAGGAGCCTGTCCAAGCCACCGCGCAAGCGCGCGACCCCCGGCGGACTGAGCCAGACCGGGCGTCCGAGGCGGAGCGCTTCACGAGCGGTGCCGAGCGTGCCCGAGCGCTCGCCGGCCTCCGCGACCCAGAGGGACTGGCCCGCCGCGGCGATGAAACGATTCCGCGCGGCGTGGTCAAAGGGTCGACCGCCCTCCCCCGGCGGATGCTCGCTCACCACCGCCCCACCGCTTTCGAGCATTCGCCCGAACAACGATCGATGAACGGCCGGATAGAGCCGATCGATACCGACCCCGATGAACGCCACGCTGTGGCCGCCGCAGTCGACCGCCGCGCGATGGGCGGCGCCATCGATCCCTCGGGCCCCGCCGGATACGACCTGCAGGCCGCGGGTCGCCGCGTCTCGTGCCACCTCGCCCGCCCAATCGCGCGCGGTTGCGCTCGCTCGCCGGGCCCCCACCACCGAGATCGCCGGGCGGCTTAGAGCGTCCTTCTCCCCCCGGACGAAGAGTCCGCAGGCCGGTGCGAGCACCGCCGCGAGCGATTCCGGGAGCGACCAGGGGGGCACGAATGCGACGCCGAGGAGCTCGACGGCTCGGACACGCGCGACGATTCGCGCACGCTCCTGCCTGCCGAGTGCATCGTAGGCGAGCCGCACTTCCGCTTGGGCGGGCGGACCGCTCGAGAGCCGGCGGGAGAGGGCGGAAGGTTTACGGGTGAACGCGCGCAGAATCAGAATGGACTCGAGCATCATGGAGCACGGGACTGCGGGTCCCGTGCCAACGGCTCAGTCGCTGATTCGGACTCGATTTTTGCGGAGGAGTCCGGCGAGAATCGGTCGCCGGCTCAAAAAATTCGCGCGAGGAAGGGGCTCTCGGCCTCAGGCCTGACCTTCGGTCACCTGGCGACCGCGATAGTAGCCGCAGTTTCCGCACACGGTGTGCGGAAGGTGCGGGGCGCCGCATTGAACGCAGGTGAGGGTCCAGGTCGGCGAAAGGGCGTGGTGCGAACGGCCCATACGGGTCTTGCTGTGCGACTTACGCTTCTTCGGGACTGCCATCGCTTCGATTCTCCTAGTGCTCGCCCGTCGCGAGGGGAAGCGGCGCAATATCGAGCGCGAATCGAAAAATCAAGCGCTTTTCCAAGGCCTGCTCAGTTCGGCTTCAGTCGCCCCAGCGCGGCCCAACGTGGATCGGGGGCCTTGTCCTCCGGCTCTTGCTCTCCGACCTGGAGCTCGCTCTCGTATTTGCCCAGATTGGCCATGAAATGGCCGCAGTCCCGCGGATCGGCGAAGTCGCAGGTGGGATTCATCGGCATCTCGAGGAAGATTTCATCGCGCACGATCGCGCTCAGATCGATTTCGCCTTCGTCGTAGGTCGCCACGCCCATGTCCTCGGCGGCGAGCTCGCCGTCCGGGCCCGGTTGCGGCTCCGAACCCAAGGGGAACAGAACTACGTCGAGATCGTGATTCAGGGTCACCTCGACCGGGTAGAGACACCGCGCACAGTCGCTGGCGAGGGTAACCTGGAGCGTCCCGCGGGCCTGGACCACCCCACCGCGACGTCGCTCGAGATGGACCTTCAGGCGACCCTCTTTTGCGGCGGAAAAGGGCGAATCCTCACCCAAGGCCTCGTTCAT
This sequence comes from uncultured Bdellovibrionales bacterium, assembly GCA_964468125.1. GTDB lineage: Bacteria > Myxococcota > XYA12-FULL-58-9 > XYA12-FULL-58-9 > CAYXVF01 > CAYXVF01. The sequence continues at coordinate 17,287 of CAYXVF010000090.1, forward strand.
CCAGTCCAGCGACAGGGGCTCGTCAAAATCGAACCCGTCGCTGCCGATCTTGTCGACGTGCACGCGCATCGGGGACGTACCATTGCCTAAGCGCGCGCGGAAACGCTAGCCCGGGAAGTGGGGAAGCGTCGTTTGACCGCGCGCATTCGACCCCTACGCTGGGGAGGTTCCATGCACAGTCTGATTTCACCGCGGTTCGCCCGCCGTTTGATTCCGCCCGGTTCGCGCGTCCTCGTCGCCACGAGCGGGGGGCCCGACTCCCAAGCGTTGCTCCACGCGCTCGCGACTCTGGGCGACCGGCTGGAAATCGAGCTCCATGCCTTCGGTGTCGACCATGGCTTGCGGCCCGATACCGCCTACGAGCTCGAGCGCGTGGCCGAGCTGTGCGCACGCCTCGGTGTGTCCTCGTCATCACAACGGATCGCCGTGGCTGAGGGCGGCAACCTCATGGCCAACGCCCGCGCCGCGCGACGGCGCGCGCTTCTCGCCGAAATGAAGAGGATCGAAGCGAGCCGCATCGCGCTGGGCCACACGGCGACCGACGCAGCGGAGACCGTCTTGATGAACCTCGCGCGAGGAGCGAGTCTGCGCGGCGTCGGCTCCATGGTCCCCAGGCGCGGCCGGGTGGTGCGCCCCCTGCTCCGTGCGACGCGCGAGGAAGTCCGTGCCTACTGCGTGGCCCATGAGCTGCCCTTCTGCGATGACCCCAGCAACCGAGCGCTCCGCTTTGATCGCCCGTATGTGCGCCATGCGGTCCTGCCGGCGCTTCGGGGCTTGTCCCCGGAAATCGAGCGCGGCCTGCAGCGTTTTGCGCGCGACGCACACCGTGTGGACCGCTCGTTGAGCCGTCAGGCGGAGGGGTTCATCAGCTGCCACCGCGCCCAGACAGGTCCCTGGGCGAGCGCTCCCACGGCCTTGCCGATCGAGCGCCTGCTCACCCTAGACCTCGCCCTGCGCACCCGCGTCATTCGCGCGCTTCTCGAAGATGTGGGCGTACGGCCCACGGAGAAGCGGATCCACCGCATCCTTGGAGGACTCCATCGGCCGGGATTTCAGCTGCGTTTCGGCGAGACGGCGCTCCTCGGCGCAGACCGCGGCCACCTCTTCGCCCTCGCTCGCCCCTCCTATCACCTGGCTCTCGAAGACGCGGTTGAGGTCCCGAGCTGGGGAGCGCAGCTCGCCTCGCGCACCGTGTCGGCAGCCGAGCTCCGCGTCTTCCCCGATGGCCGACAAGGTGTTGCCTTTGACGCGGAGGCGCTCCATCTTCCTCTCTTGATGCGTCCGTGGACGCAGGGGGACAGGATCCGGTGTTTTGGCAGGGGCCAAAGCGCGAAGGTCGGAGACCTCTTTACCGACGCGAAGATCCCACGGCCGCTGCGCGCGGCGTGGCCAATGGTTACCCATGGGGAAGATATCGTGTGGGTCATGGGTTTGAAGCGAAGCGATTTCGCACCGGTGACATCTGAGACTCGGACGGTGAGAGTCCTCGAATTGGACGCGGCGCCCATCGGCGTCACGTCTTAGACTAGACAAGTTGCGGCTTCCCGAAATCGAGCCGCATGTGAGGAGCTAATACGTGCGCCAGTCACACAAAACGATTCTGCTCTGGGGCGTTCTGATTTTGATGTTCTACCTGATCTGGAGCATCGTCAGCTCGACCCGGACCGACGTGACCGAGGTCCCGTTCTCGGAGTTCTTGACCCAGGTAGAAGACGGCAGCCTGTCGAACGTCGAGGTCAAGATCCTAAACCAGCGCGAGTTCACCTGGACCGACGGGGAGACCAAGAAGCGCTCCACCGGCGTGCTCACCGATCAAGTTCTCGAGCAGATGAACGATAAAAACGTCAAGTTCGAGTTCACGAACGACGACGGCGGTGCCTTTTGGCAGACGTTCCTCATCACCTGGCTGCCCTTCGTCTTGGTCTTCCTGTTCCTCTTCTTCCTCATGCGTCAGCTCCAATCGGGCGGCGGCAAGGCGATGAGCTTTGGGAAGTCGCGGGCGCGGCTCGTGAGCGAGAGCGCACCCAAGGTGACATTCAAAGACGTCGCGGGCGCTGAAGAGGCCAAGAGCGAGCTCGTTGAAATCATCGACTTTCTGAAAGACCCAAAGAAATTCACCCGCCTCGGCGGTCGAATTCCCAAGGGCGTGCTTCTCATGGGGCCTCCCGGTACGGGTAAGACGCTGCTCGCGCGTGCCATCGCCGGCGAAGCGGGCGTCCCCTTCTTCTCGATCTCGGGATCGGACTTCGTCGAAATGTTCGTAGGGGTGGGCGCATCTCGCGTGCGCGACCTCTTCGAGCAGAGCAAGAAGCACGCGCCCTGCATCATCTTCATCGACGAAATCGACGCGGTCGGTCGCCATCGCGGCGCTGGCCTCGGCGGTGGACACGACGAGCGCGAGCAAACGCTCAATCAGCTTCTCGTCGAGATGGACGGTTTCGAGACCAATGAAGGGGTCATCCTGATCGCTGCCACCAACCGTCCGGACGTGTTGGACCCGGCGCTGCTTCGTCCCGGCCGCTTTGACCGCCGCGTGGTGGTCGCTCGCCCGGACATGGGCGGACGCGCCGAGATCTTGAAGGTGCACACCAAGAAGGTGCCCCTCGACGAAGACGTCGATCTCGAGGTGCTCTCCCGCGGAACGCCGGGCTTCTCCGGCGCAGACCTCGCAAACCTGGTGAACGAAGCGGCGCTCGTGGCCGCCCGAGACAACCAGAGCAAGGTCGCAATGCGCGACTTTGAGGCGGCTAAGGACAAGGTCCTCATGGGCGCCGAGCGTCGCTCGATGATCTTGAGCGAGAATGACAAGAAGGTCACAGCCTACCACGAAGCGGGACACGCCCTCGTGGCCAAGCTCGTCGAGCACAGCGATCCGGTTCACAAGGTGACCATCATTCCGCGTGGCCGCGCCCTCGGGGTGACCCAGCAGCTCCCGCAGGAAGACCGCTACAACATCACCAAGAACTACGCCCTCGACCAGCTGGCGATTCTCTTCGGTGGACGCATCGCCGAAGACATGATCTTCGACGAGATCACCACCGGCGCTGGCAATGACCTCGAACGCGCCACGGACATGGCGCGCAAGATGGTCTGCGAATGGGGCATGAGCGAGAAGATGGGTCCTCTGACCTACGGCAAGAAGGAGGAGTCGATTTTCCTCGGTCGGGAGATCTCGCAGACGGCGGACTACAGCCAGCAGACCGCGGTGGAGATCGACCAGGAGGTCCGCTCGATCGTCGAGGCCCAATATACCCGGGCCGAGAAGCTTCTGAAGGACAACAACGACAAGCTCGAGGCGATCGCACAGGCGCTGATTGAATACGAAACCATCGAAGGCGACGACATCGACATTCTCATGAGCGGCGACCAGATCACCCGCGAGCCGCCGAAGGTTCGCATGACCACGCGAGAGGAGATCGAGCAGCGTCGGAAGGTGGAAGAAGAGCGCAAGAAGGCAGAAAAAGCCCTCGGCGGTATGCTCGACCCGAAGCCCTCGAAGGCCTGAGCCTCGCGCCGCAACTCGTGACGCCCTCGCCGCGGCGCCTGGGCCCGGTCACCGTCGATTTTTCTTCGCCGGTGATCATGGCCATCCTCAATGCCACGCCCGACTCCTTTTCGGACGGCGGACAACTTTCCACGGTCGAAGCGGGGGTGGCCCGCGCTCGTGCGGAAGTCGCCGCGGGCGCTACGATTCTCGATATCGGCGGTGAATCTACCCGTCCCGGCGCGCAGCTCGTTGACGCATCGATGGAGATGGAACGGGTCGTACCGCTTCTCGAGGCACTCGCCCGGGAAGCGCTTCCTGTCGCCCTCAGCGTGGATACCTCAAAGGCGGCGGTAGCTCGTGCCGCGCTCTCGGCCGGTGCTCACATGGTCAACGACGTGAGCGCTTTGCGCGACCCGGCCATGGCGGAGGTCGTCGCCCACGCAGGTGCTCACCTCTGCGTCATGCACATGCGCGGCGAGCCCCGAACCATGCAACAGGGTGACATCGTCTACGACGACCTGGTCGGTGAAGTAGGCCACGCTCTGTGCACCGCTGCGGAGCGTGCGATCAGCGCGGGCGTTGCCGCTGATCGCATCATGGTCGATCCTGGGATCGGCTTCGGCAAGACACTCGAGCACAACCTGCAGCTCACCCGCGCGCTCGGCACTTTTGCTCGCATGGGATACCCGGTCCTTTACGGTCCCTCACGCAAGCGCTTTCTCGGAACGATCACGGGCCGGGAGGTCCATGACCGCGATCGCGCAACCGCTGCCGCCTGTGCGGCGGGCGTGTTGTTCGGAGCGCACGTGTTCAGAGTTCATGACACCGCCGCCTGCGTCGACGCGCTGCGCGTCGCGGCCGCATTGCGCAGCGCGAGCTAAGTCAATCGCTCGCTCAGCGCGTCGAGGAGCTTCATCGCGGCTTTCACTCGACCTGCTTCATCAAAGCTCGCCCGTACCGTATCGAGCTTTCGGCCGACGAGACGCAGCAGCTCCGAAAGCTCCGTGTGCTCCGCGCGCAGCTGCCTCTCTGCGCTGTCGATGGCCGCTTCCATTTCCAGGAAGCCGAGCTCCTGCGCGCGAAACGCATGAAGTCGACTCTTCAACCAACGCAGGACGTTTTCGTCTTCTTCTCGCACGCGTACCTCCATTGATTTGATCTCCGATCCGTCCAACAGTCAGTCTCATCAACCCAGGGGGACCCCATGTTCAAACCGACACGTCTCGTACTCGCCTGTGCATCCTTTGTAGCACTTCTCGCCTGGTCGTCGTCCGCCAGTGCACAAGAGTTTATCAGCACGATCGACCCCATCCTGGACGGAAATGTCAGCGACGTCGACTACGCCTTCCCGGAGCGGCCCCTCACCCTCACCCAGGGCAGTTTCGAAGCGAGTGCCCACCTCGGCCACGTACGACGCGATTTCGGCTCCTTCGACTTCAACTCGACCGGTTTGCAGCTCAACGGCAGCTTTGGAATCACCGAGCAGATCGAAGCGGGTTTGAGCACCTTCCTGTTCTTCGATCCGGACTTTGAATGGAACAAAGTCCTCGCCCCTCGCGGCGTCTTTTCTCTACTTCAGGCGGGTGACGGTAGCGTGATCGACATGGCGATCGATGCGCAGCTCGTCTTGAATTTCGGCGACGGCGACCTCCTCCCATTCGCCATCGTCGGCGCGCCCGTACGCTTCAAAATCAACGAGCAGCTCTACCTCCTCGCCGGCCAAAACGTGATCGCCCTCGGAATCGAAGCGGACATCTTGGATATCGCAGCGAACACGACATTGGTCTGGGTCGCCACCGATGCCCTCGTATTCCGCTTTGATACGCAGCTTTTCAATCTCCGCCTACGCGACGGCGACAGCACGCTCATCTTCGCGGACATTACACCGCTCGGTATCACCGGTCTCTACAACATCGTGACGGGCCTCGACGTGACCGCTTCCCTCGCCTTCGAAGACCTGTTCGAGGGCGCAGATTTCCTGACTTTTACCGCCGGTGTCCTCTCTCGGTTCTAGACCACTCCAAACAGCGCCGACAGACGCGTCGCGAGGCGCCGGATGAGCAAAAAAAAATGCCTCCGAAAGTGCTGTGACTTTCGGAGGCACCATCCCCAGTGTATTCTTCAGACTAGATCAAAGTGTGTGCGTTAGCTCACGCGGTTCTTGACCTGATCACGCAACCAAGCCCAGTCCAGCGCCATCGGGTTCTCGATGAATTTCGACTTCTCATCGATGACTTCCTGCATGTAGTCAGGCGACAGCGTCATCTCATGGTCCACATTCGAGTTGCGACCGTGTTGATCAATCAGAATCTTACCGTTCGTGACCTTGAGCGTGTAGTAGTCGTGCGGTTCGGTCACCCCTCGCTTCTGAATCGCTGCCCCGATGGTTTTGCCATTGACGAGCTGCGTGGCGACGGCCACCCCGCTCTTCAGCAGAGCATCCGATTGTTCTGAGATGGTGTTGTTCACCACATCGATGAAACCTTGAAGTTGTTTCTGGGTCTCGACGGGTTCCGGTGTCATGAAGCTCCTTCCGATAGTGAATTGAGTGATGTGAGGTGAAGTCTTCTTTAGCCTTCGAGGTGGCTCTCGAGAAACCAAAGGTCCTCTTCCGCGATGCGAAGCGCCTCCGTGAACAAGTCCTCGGTGGCCACATCGATCTCCCCGCTCATGCTCACGCCTTCGCGCAGAAAGCCGGTGAAGGTCGCGAAGCGCGCAACGAGCGCCTTCACGTGTTGCTGCCCCGTTACCGCATCCTCCTCGTACTCGGGAAGGACCGACTGCTTAGCCGACATGCGAACCGTCCCTTCGGCATAGCCGCCGAGGGCGCCGGCGCGTTCGGCGAAATCATCCGCCATGTCTTTTGCGTGGTCGGCCACACGATCAAAGAGCTCGTGGCGAGCGAAGAACTGCGGTCCGCGCACGTTCCAGTGCGCCTGCTTCGTCTGCGTGAACAGATCCATCGCGCTGGCGAGGCCCTTGTTGCAAAGCTCCACGAGCTTGATGCGGTGGTCGTCAGAGATCTGAACGTGAGAATTGAACTTGGTCTTCATTGCTAGAAAAAATCCCAGCTGCCAACACAGGGGAGTGCGCGCGTCGGATGGATGGCGTGAGTCGCGAGGCGCGCGGCCAGCTCTATGCGTACAATTCGAGCCAGCTCTTCGGCGGAACACCTAAACCGTGCTCAACGCCGCTACACGCAGAGCGTAACACATACACTCTCACTGTCAAGGGCAGCCCCCGCTACGTCTGCGTTAAAGCCGTTGAGTGGCAACGCCAAGCTCAGCCGACATGCGACGGAGACGAAGTGAACGCATTTTTTTGTCACGGACGTCGTCCAAACCGCGTCTCATGACCGTGAGTTTAGCCATCATCAGCGCGCTGCTACTGGGCGCTCCCCACCTGTCAGCTTTTGGCCAACGCGTCGAAGTGTCCGAATCCGAACGTCTCTCCGACGTCGTCGTGATAGACGGCCGAGTCGACGTACGCGGCATGGTCGAGGGACACCTCTACGCGCTCGATTCGGATGTGTTCATCCGAAAAGAGGCGGCTGTGCTCCAATCTCTCACCGTCTTCGGCGGCTCGCTTCACCTCGAAGACGGCGCGGTGCTGCCGAAGCGGATCGACGTCTGGAGCATCGATTTCTATGGCCCCAATCAGGAGGCGCTTCGCGCCGGCGGCACGGTCACGCTGCCGAATGGCAGCATGGTTGCAGCGCTCGCGGAGGAGCAGATTGCGAGTGGGACCCACGAGCTCACGAAGGCGGTCCTCCGCTTCGATCGGGCCGTTCCCGCACCGGGTGCGACCCTCGAGAGTGTCGGTCGCTGGCAGCCGGGGTTCGGTCTCGAAGCCGCGGGCGACCGCACGGAGCTCAACGCACTGGAGATCGGCGGCCTGTTGCGCCTGCGTTTCGTCTCGGACCGAGTCGTCGGCGCAATTCAGCGCGGGTTCAAGGGCTCCCGGGGCGCCGCTCGGCTCACGGCTGTGGAGCTCGACTCCTTCGAGTCCGCGGCGGGATTCTGGCGACAAATCGCCCGTTCGGACGCGCGGGGACAGGTGAGCGCGACGGTGAAGTCGGATCTGGGCGACGGGGCGCACTGGTTTTTCCTCCGCCGCGGCCGGGCCACCACGATCTGGCAACGGGGGCGTTGGGTGCTGGCCATGGAGTCTACGCTCTTCGCTCAGCAGGCATCGAATTTGCAGCACCACCAATTCAATCGACAGCTCGTATCCTCACTCGAGGGCGGTTTTGGACAGTCAGAGACGGCGAAGATGAGCCAGGGAGCAGTACCATGAGACAGCTAGGGTCGTGGGCAACGATGTTGGTCACGTTGGGTGTGGGGTCGGTCGCATTCGCTGGACCGCCGGTAGAGGTCGAGGTGATCGTCGATGACGAGGTCGAAAGCGACGCGCTCTTTTCCGAGGGCTCGGAGCGTTCCGAGGGCGATGAGAAGAAGGTGCGGGTCGAGAGCAGTGGTGCTCCCAACGTGAACACGCAGGTTCTGACCGTCACGATTAACAACGACGGCAAGAGCGAGCGTGAGCGAGAAATGGACGCGCTCGAAGAGGACATGGCGAAGGCTCGTGAAGAGCTGGACCGCCAGCCTGCTGCGGCACCGCAACCGTCTGCGTCGTCCTACGCGGCGGCCCCCCCTCCGCAACCGGAGGTGGAGGACGAACTCGAGCACGAAGAGAAAGAGCCACGCGACGCGAAGCACAAGGACGGCGGCTTTCGTGCCGGTGACACCTTGGATCGAGCTCGCCGACGCCGAGCGGGTCGACAGCAGCCGCGTTCTTGCCACCTGG
>CAYXVF010000091.1:0-25068 GCA_964468125.1 uncultured Bdellovibrionales bacterium
GTACGCCGCCGCAGCTCCGCCCGAAGCCTGGAGGTCGGCGCGGTGAAGCGATCCACGTGGGTTTCGAGGAGCTCGGACCAGGCGAGCAAGCTCAGTGGTTCCTCCACCGCCCGACCGGTCTCCGCCAGGCGGGTGACCAACTGCTCGAGGGCACCGAGCAGCGGCGCTTCCGACCCGCTCATCAGGGTCGCCGGGGCCACGTCCCGCACCAGCGGATGAGCGCACTCGTCGACCGCAAATCCCATCCATAGGCGATCGATGCCAAAGCGCCAGGTCGCGGTCTCGTCGTCCGGATGCCCGTGTCGCACGCGGTGCTCCGCATCGAAGCCCCAGCGGATACCCGCTTCCACCACCCAGTGGCGAACGGTCTCGAGCGCATCGTCACGGATATCGAAGGCCCGCCGAATGGGCTCGTGTTCGAGAAGATCCAAAATCTCCGCCGAGCTCATTCTTCCACGGGCCGCATCGAGCCATGCCTCGAGGGCCACGTGTTCCGGGTCGCTCTGCCCGAAGCTTCGGTCCGAGATGCGGTAGGGGAACAGGCCCCGGGTCCCGAAAACCGCATCGATGAAGGGCGCGTAGTCGTCGATCCGGGGAACGAGGATCGCGACCTCGTGCGGCGCGAGATCGGCGTTGCGCTCGAAGCAATCGAGAAGCGCGTCGTGTACGACTTCCGCCTCACGCATCGGGCTGTGGCACACGTGCACGCGAACACTTCGGTCACGGCTCGACAGTGCGAGAGGTTTCGCGTCCCGATTCTGCCCCCGGCGGCGATAGTGGAGCAGATCCGACTGGAGGGCGCAAAGGAGCGTACCGGTTCCCGGTTCACGGTAGGCTTCGACGCCCAGCTCATACCCCAGGCCCTCGAGTAGCTCCTGAACCTGCCGGGCGTGCTTCCCGAGAACCTCCAACAGCGGCGGGCCTTCGCCACGCGCGAACAGGCCGAGCTGGCGCTGACTGTCTCCCCAATACTCTCGACTCGGAGTCTGAACGAAGAAATGCACGTCGACGTGGGCCGAAAGTGCGCGAAAGAGCTGAAGATACGTGGGCGGAAGCGTGGTCACGCCAAAGACGGAAACCCGCCGAGGCAGCTCCGCGAGCGGCCCGCGCTGCAGTCGCTCCATGGCCTTCTGCGCTCGCCTAGCAAAGTGCTCGGGGCCGAGGCGCGCCTCGATCTTTCGCCACAACTTCGCTTGCCAGTGTGTGTCATCTGGGAATCCACGCAGCACCCATTCGGGGCGGTAGACAAGGTAGCGGTCATAGAGATCGGCGAGGCGGGTCGCGAGGGTAAAGCGACGCTCCGCGCTCTCCACCACGTAGCTTTGAACGGAAGGCGCGTCGAAGCGCGTGAGCTCGTCAGCGAGGGTCATCACGAGGGAGAGCTGGCGATAGGGGTCCGGGTCCTGCGTTCCGGCTGCCGCGTCGAGGAGCTGGTCGATGAAGGACCGTGGGAAGGGGGTCCGGCAATTCGCCCAAACCCCGAAATGCTCGGCGAGGCGCATGGCGACCCAGCGCTCCATGCCGCGCCCTTGCAGCACGAGAGTCTCCGTTACCCAGGGGTCTTTCGATGGGCCTTCGAGCACTCCTGCGAGCGCTGCGACGAGCGCTTCCATGGAGTTGCTGCGATGTACGTAGAGGCCACCCATGCGCCACTCTCGATCGCGCAAAAGCGCGTTCACATCAACGCCTCTCCAGTGTGACAATGACCTGTTCGCCTGCAGCCGCCCCTGTCCCTGAACGGCAACGCCCCTACAGCTCGTCGCGGGCGTAGGCGGTTGCGAGCGCGTCGGCGTATTCGTTCCAGCGCGATCCGTCGTGGGCGCGGATCCATTTCAGGGTGATCTCCGGGCGCGCTTCAGCCAGGGCGTAGAGCTCCTGGACGAGCTCGAGGTTCTTGATGGGCCCGCTCTTGCGCTTCCACCCGCGCTTCTTCCAGCCCGTCGCCCATTCGTTGATGGTCTTCACGGCGAGGTCGCTGTCCGAGTAGATCGTCGTGACGGTTCCTTCGGGGACCATTTTGTAGGCTTCGATCAGCGCCACGAGCTCCATGCGATTGTTCGTGGTGTGCGGCTCGTGGCCGTAGCGCTGCTCGATCACCTCACCGTTTTGCACGTAGACCGCGCCCCAGCCTCCGGGTCCAGGGTTCGGCTGCGCGCTGCCATCGGTGAAGACGCCGGAGTCGGGACCCCGGTGATACCGCTCTAGGACGTGGTCGAGAGTCGCCATGGGCGACAGCTCTATCCGCTTTCAATCGGGTATGTCGAGGCGGCGATAGATCCAGACCGGCACGACCCCCCAGGTGCAGAGGATTTCGAGCTCGTGCATCGTCTCGAAGCCCGCGCCCTCGTAAGGACGGTCGACGGCGATGAAACGCCCTCCAGGCCTGAGACTTCGCGCACTCCGCTCGAAGCGCGCCTTCAACGCGTCGGAAAAGCCGGTCCAGGTGACCATCGCAACGTCGACCTCCGAGAGGTCGGACTCCGCACCGTCGCCGACGAGGAGCTCGATCCCGACCCGCTCGAGCGCTTTGCGCACGGGCTGCGCGCGTTCGCGAACGAGCTCGTATCCGGTCACGCGCGCCCCCCGCGTACGCGCGGCCAGAAGTGGGCGGCCGCGGCCCGCACTCAGATCCACGAAGCGCTCGCCTCGGACGAGGCCCGCCCTGCGAAACACCCACCACGCGCTGAACACGGGGGTCTCGCCGTAAACCAGCTCACGCTCTTCAACCCCCGCGGCCGTGCGTGCGCGCACCGCCTCGAAGCCCCGGGGCCAGCGGTAGGGACTGCTCCAGAGGTGGGCATAGAGCGTGCGAAGATAGGCCCAGGCCAGGCGGGGTCGAGGCAGGAGGATCAGGCAGTCGAGCGCCTGTGCGAGCGCACCGATCGCGGTGAGCTGCAGGACGTCGATCCAGTAGGCCAGGTCGCGTTTGTTCGTGCGCTGGACGCGTATCATTGTCAGGCGCTTTCGGGAGCAAGTCTACCCGCGTCGCTCACTCGATTTCGGCCGAGCGCTTTCGACATGTACATCGCCCGGTCCGCTGCTTCGAGCAGCTCTGCCGCCGAGTCACCGTCGTCGGGGAAGGTCGCCACCCCCAGGCTCGCGGTGACCTTCAATCCCGTGACATCGCCGACGGAGAAGGACTCGTTGCTCAAGTGTTCGGACAGACGTTGGCCGAGCTGCATGGCGTCGAGCTTACTCGTATGCGGGGCGACCACGACAAACTCGTCTCCTCCATAGCGAGCGGTGCGGTCGGTCTCGCGGGTTTCTCCGCCGATGAACCGGGCGACAGCCCGGAGCAGACCGGAGCCGACGCTGTGGCCGTGGGTGTCGTTGACGTTCTTGAAGTTGTCGAGGTCGATGAAGAGCAAGGACAGATTGTACTCATAGCGAGCCGCGCGGGTGAGCTCGTCGGGAATGGATTTCTGCAGGTAACGCGCGTTGTAGAGGCCGGTCCATTCGTCGAGAACCGTGAGGTCTTCCACCCGCTTGAACGCATTCACATTCTCGAGGGCGATCGCCACGAAGTCGGCAAAGGGGATCAGAACCTCGAGGTCGGCTTGCGTATACGGGTCCGGATGGTCTTCGGTCCGGATGAGCTCGAGCACCCCAAGAAGCTCGTTGCGCGAAACGAGCGGTACGGCCAGGACACTCTGGGTTACGAGCTCGCTCGCCTCGTCGACGCGACCGGAGAAGCGCGAATCCTTTGAGGTGTCCGCTACGACCGCCGGCTTGCGATTCGCGGCGACCCAGCCGGCGATCCCCTCCCCCAGCGGCAGGCGAATGTCTTTAATCTTGTCGGCAGCCTCCCCGACGACGAGCTCGAAGTAGAGCTCCTGCGTCTCTGGGTCGAGCAAGAGCAGCGACCAGTCCTGCGGCTCCATCATCTGGCTGATCGACCGCATCAGGTTGTCGATCAGCTCATCCCGTTTCAGGGTTGACGTGAGGGTCTTCCCAACCTCCGTCAGGAGGTGGAAGTAGTCGAGGTAGCGCGCGAGCTTCGGGAGAAGCTCTTCTTGCTCGGGGGCTGACGCTCGTTTGGCCACGGCATTCAATGCCTCAACTCGCACGGCGACTCCACTCATCAACGAAATGAACGGAGCTTTCGGAAAGGAAATTGAGCGTCAGGCAGCGCGAACCGCCAGACGGACCCAGGAGCGGCTCTCCGAGGTCTCGCCGGATGCGGTGCCCGCCCCACCGAGGTTTGTCGATTCCCGCTCTCGAAGGCCCTGAACCACGACGGCGGCCTGCTCGAGGAGATCCCCTGGAATGGGCTCGCGTGTGAAATACTCGGCACACAGACGCTGCTGCTCCTCGTGGGGCAGGCGGCGGGAGAGCTCCACCCGTTCGCGAAAGCCGCGGAGAATGCCCATCGCGTTGGCGTCGAGTCCCTCCCACCCCATGCCGTACTCGAGGATCAGGACCGCGACAAAGTCGTCAACCGCGAACGGACGCCAGCGTTCGTCGCGCTTCAGGAGCAGCACCGACACCAAGTCCGGGAGCAACCCGCGGCCCCCGCGCTGAATTCTCGCTTCGATTCTCGAGGCCGCCCGGCTCACGCGTCACACTCCTGTCGCTCGTTCGTAAACTCCACGCGTAGCATAAACGCAGTGGTCTCAGGGGGTTATCGGCACATGTTACATTAGTGTTTCGGATTCACAAATACTGTTTCGCCTTCTTTTTCTTCCGAGCCATTCCGGGCATGCTCTCGCCATGAGCTGGACGGCCCGAATCGCGCAATTCTTCGCCCTTTCGACGTTTTTTGGCCTCTCCGCCTGCAAGACGACGGCGGGTGTCGACAGCCTGCGACAGCCCGAATTGTGTCAATCTGGAAAACAGGTCGAGGTCGCTTGGCCCGAACGCCTCTATCCGGCCCGGGTGCTCCGCGATCTCGACGACAGCGGCATGTGTCTCGTGGAGTACGACAGCGACGAGCGCCGCTGGTCTGAGCGCGTGGTCCCCCGGCGAGTCTTCGGCCGGGAGGGCGGCTCCGGGCCAGGCTCGTGCCGCGCGGGCGAGGAGGTCCTCGTCGATTGGGCCGGCACCCAATGGTACACCGCGCAGGTGAGAGGCACGCTCGACCAGGACGGACGATGCCCGATTCACTACGTCAACTACGAAGAGCTATGGGATGAGGTGGTCCCCCTCGAACGGATGCGCGCGAGCAATTGAATCCTTCAACGAGGCGAGCAGCGTGACGCAAGACCGGGTGTGCACTCTCGAGTGTAGGGCGCCGCTCGGAGGCCTCTCCGACACTGTGTTCCGAGCGGCGCCACCTCGAGAGAATCGTCGATGAAAACCCGCGCGCTCCTGTTTGGGCTGACGGTCCTCGTTCTCGCGGGCCTCGTCCTCTGGTGGCTCCCATCGCGGCCCGACGACTCGCCGCTCTCGCGCCGCGAGCTCGCACCTTCGGACCCAAAACCGGTGGAAGACGTCGAGCCGGGTTGGAGCGTGGCCGATCCGCGGCGTGGCGCGGAAACCCACGGCGGAGAGGTGAACGGACGCGTCCTAGACGGCGATTCGCGCGCCCGCGTCGACGCGGAGGTCTGCATCGTGCTGCTCGAGAATCGAGCCTCGGATGAAATGCGCGAGCCTCGCTGCGGACCCGTAGACAATGAGGGGCGCTTCCGCTTCGGGCCGCTGCTCGCCGGCCGCTACGGCTTGAGCGCGAGCGCCCGTGGGCTGCAACCCGCCCACTTTCCCGGCGAGGGCGACCCGCCGCTCGCGATCGTCGCAGGAAAAACACTCACGGTCGACCTCATTCTCACCGGCGTCGGCCGAGAGGTCACCGGCCGAGTGGTCGACGCGCTCGGCGGACCTGTTGCTGGCGCCGTCGTCGAGGCGCAGCGCGGCTGGCGCGGTCCCGCCGATGCGGTGACGCTGAGCCGCCCGGATGGCACCTTTGAGCTCTGGATGCCCGAAGGCGCGTTGTCCGTCCGGGCCTCCGCCGAGGGCTACGGCGCCGAGCGTCGGTTTGTCGTCGCGCCGAGCACCGGCATCGAGCTCCGTCTCACGCCAGGTGCGACCATTCAGGGTCAGGTGTTGTGGGCCGAAACCGGTACGCCAGGAAGTCACGCACAGGTGAGCGCCCGAGACGATAGCGGCCGACGCGGTGGCCGCGAGCGCACGGTCCTCGCCGACGCGGACGGCGCCTTCAGCCTCGATGGGCTCGCGCCGGGGCGCTACCAGCTCGTCGCGGAGCTTCCGGAGGGCTATGGCGAGGGCGACGCGGCGGTCGCGGTCGGGCTCTTGGAGAATGCGGGCCCGGTCCGCATCGCGCTTCGGACGGCGGCGAGCCTTCGGATTCAGCTGCGCTTCGACGACGACGCGCCCTGCACGGACGGCGGAGCGACGGTCTTCCGTCTGCCCGCGGGGCCCTTTCAGCGCGGTCGCAGCACCCCCGACGGGATCGTGGAGCTGACGAGCCTGCTGCCGGGAGAGTATCGACTTCGCGCACGCTGCGCCGATGGTTATGGCGCCGACGACGAGGAGGACCGCTTCGTGACCCTCGCCGCCGGGGAGCTCGCCAGCACGACCGTGCGTTTTGAGCGGGGCACGACGGTTCGCGGCCGAATGCTCCGTGGCGACGGCAGCCCGATCACTCGGGCCTTCGTCTTCCTGCTCCACGACGAACGGGGCCAGGAAGATGCGACCCGCGTCGACGGCGACGGCGCGTTTTCTTTCCGAGGCGTGCAGCCGGGATCCTACGCCTTGGAGCCCCGGGTGAGCTGGCGCTCCCCCCTCGCCGAGGCCATTGCGGTGCAGGTTCCCGAAGGCGGGGCGGAGCAGGACATCGTGATCGACGAGAGCGCGCGGGTGGAGGGTGTCGTCGAGAGCGGGGGTCGGAGCCTCGCGTTTGCCGAAGTCACTCTCGCGGGCGCGGGCCCCGGGGTGACGACCGTCACCGACGGCGATGGACGCTTCTTTTTCGACCCGGTCCCTTTCGGCACTTACGTCCCTCGGGTTCGACTCGGAGGCCAGTCGCTCGAGGTCGATTCCCCACAACGCCTCGAGGTGGAGAGCACCGCCACTCAGTCCTTGCTCATCGCCACGGAGAGCACCGACGGTCAAATTCGGGGACGGGTCGTCGATGCGAGCGGGGCTGCACTCGCCGACGTGCTCGTCAACGTCGAGAACGCCGCTGGCGGACGGCGCCAACCTTTTCGCTCCGGGTCGCGCCCCGTGCTGACCGACGGCGCGGGACGTTTCGAGATCGACGAGCTCGCCGACGATGAATACGCTGTCGTCGCGGTTCGCCCCACCGGCGGTGCGGGGCGGGTGGAAGGTGTCCGCGTGGGGAGCGAGGTGACGGTCACGGTGGCGAGTCCAACGCTCCTCGAGGGCCGGGTACTCTGGGAAGACGGCTCACCCGTGCAGGACTACAGCTTGCGGGTCGACCACGACCGCGAGCGCTTCGTGCGCAGCCAACGGGTGAGCAACAGCGACGCGAGCTTCAGCCTCCCGGACGTACCGCCCGGACGCATTCGAGTAGAAGCGACGAGCACGACGGGTACGGGGGTCTTGGACCTGACGGTCGCCGAAGGCGAGATTCGCCGCGACATCGTGCTCACGATGCGGAGCACGAGCGCGGTGAGCGGAATCGTCATCGACGTCGAGAGTGGCGCCCCGGTCGGCGGCCTGGTGGTCTCCCTGGCACCGGTGTGGAACGAACGCAGCCTCTGGCGCTTCAACAGCGGTCGACGGAGCCGGACGGACTCGAACGGTCGTTTTCAGATCCAAGGGGGTCCAGCGGGATCCGCGGCGCTCGTCGTCTACGACCGGGACCGGGTCGGCTACGGCCCGACACGCCTGCGTGTCACCCTCGATCCGGGGGAGCAGGTCGATGTCGGGACGGTGCCGGTGGCGCGGGAGCGGCTGCGGCAGGCGAGCGACGCCGGCGAGCTCGGCCTCAGCCTCGACCTCTCGGACGCGGCGATGGAGCGGGGCGACCCCCTCGAGATCGACGCGATCACGGGCGGAAGCGCCGCCGCGGATGCGGGTGTTCGGCCGGGCGATGTGGTGACGTCGGTGGACGGCCTCTCGGTGACGGGGCGAAACACGTCGTTGTTTCGCACCCTGGTGCGAAAGCCCGTCGGCGAGGCGGTAGAGCTCGGTCTATCGGACGGCCGCGTCCTGACCCTCGAGGTCCGCTAGAGCAGCTCTTCGACCGGATGGAACTCCTGGATCAACGGCTCCACCTCTTCGTCCTCGAGGACGAAGACGTCACGGGCATCCACGACGGACCAGCGGGACGATTCCAGCTCGTATTTTCTCTCCCAGATCATGCACTACCTCCGATCGTCCCTAGAATCGCATGGGGGATCGCCAGCCCCAACTTTTCGACCTATTTTCCGGAGGCCCATGAGTTTGAATGAACGAAGCGCCGGGACCATCGGCAGCCTCTACGCGCTCGGTGCTTTCGGCCTCTGGGGCTTCACCCCGCTGTTCTACAAGGCCCTCGGCGACGTGCCTCCTTGGGAGATCCTCGCAAACCGCGTTGTGTGGTGCGGGGTCCTCGTGTCGATCTTTTTGCTGCTGCGCGGGCGCATTCGCGAATCACTCGCGGCGCTTCGTCAGCCGCGGCTGCTCGCGCTGATGCTTCTCACGGCGGTCGTCGTCGGCACCAACTGGTTCTTCTTCATCTGGGCGGTCCTCAACGACCGCGTCCTCGAGACGAGCCTGGGCTACTACATCAATCCGCTGTTGAACGTGCTTCTTGGGGCCCTGTTTCTGCGCGAGCGGCTCAGTCGCATCCAGGCGATCGCCGTCGCCCTCGCGGTCTCAGGGGTCGCGATCTTGATTTCCCAGGCGGGCACCGTCCCCTGGGCGGGACTCGCCGTGGCAGGGTCCTTCGCGCTCTACGGCCTGCTGCGCAAGCTCATCCAGGTCAAGCCGGTGATCGGCATGCAGCTCGAGGCGCTCCTGCTCACGCCGGTCGCGCTAACCTACCTCATCCTCGCCGGAAACAGCCGCCCGCTCGCCTTTGGCTCGAGTGTCTTTCTCACCGTAATGCTCGTGGCTGCGGGAGCGATCACCGCCGTGCCGCTGGTATTTTTTTCCGAGGCGGCGCGGCGCCTCAAGCTCACCACCGTCGGCTTCTTCCAGTACCTCGCGCCGACGATGCAGTTTCTCCTGGCCGTGCTCCTCTTTGGAGAGCGCTTTACGACGCCCTACGCGATCGCCTTCGGCTTCATCTGGAGCGCCCTCGCCACCTACTCACTCGAGGGAAGAATCAGAGCCTGGCTTCCGGACCGGGTGAAGGCCGCCGCCGCCCCCTGAATCACCCCCCGAGGCGGGACCACCCGCCCGTCGATCTGTAGACGCGGGGCCTCTCGCCAGGCATGCGTCTGCGCACGCAGATCGCGGTAGGGGACCGGGTGCTCGCGCTGCGCCGCTTCGAGGTTGCGCGTAGGAGCAGGCGCGGCGATGAGCTCGACGTCTCCCAGGCCCGACTGGCGGAGCACCATGTCGAGAAGCAAACGCGAGCGCTTCATGTGGAAGGCCTCGGTGACGAGCCGTACGGAGCGAACACCGAGGGCCGCGAGCAGGGGGACGCTTTCGCGCATGTTGCCGCGCGTGTTGTTCGAGCGTTCTTCGAGGACGATCCGGGCGGGGTCCACCCCGTGCTCTAGGAGCCAGTGAGCCATCGCGTGCGACTCTCGGAGGAGACCGGCGCCACCGCCGCTCAAAATCAGCACAGCGTCCGGTCGCTCCCGGGAGAGCTCGAGCGCGGTCTCGAGACGCGAGCGCAGCCCCGGGCCGATGCGATGGCCACCTTTGAGCCCAGCGCCGAGCACGAGGATCGCCTCGTTCGCGCGGGACGGAGGCGCCGTGTGCGGGATGGGAACCCTGGGGCAGAGCGGAGAGAGCGCGGCGGCCATGAGCGAAGAGAGATTTCGGCAATTCGCCCGCCCCCGTCCTGACTTTCGCTCCCGATTGGGTGATAAGAGCAGACGAGATGACCGGGAGGGGCCTCGACGAGAACCAAGAGCTGATCCGTTTCTTGGAAGCGCCAGATACCCACGGCGGTGCCGAAGTCGAGCGGATCGATACGCACGCCTCCCACGTCTTTCTCGCGGGCGACCGGGCCTACAAGCTCAAGCGCCCGGTGAGCTACCCGTTCATGGACTTCTCGACCCTCGAAAAGCGCGAGGCGGCGGTGCGCCACGAGCTCGAGCTCAATCGACGAACCGCCCCCAACCTCTACCTGGCCGTCGCGGCCGTGCGCAGGACCAAAGACGGCTTCTTCATCGACGAGGGTGCCTCTCCGAGCGAGGACGTGGTGGACTGGCTCGTCGTGATGCGACGATTCGAGCAGAGCGCCCTCCTCTCGGCGATCGCCGAGCGCGGCGAGCTCGCGGACGTGCACGTCGATTCGCTGCGCGACGCGATCGTGCGATTTCACGAGGAGAGTGACAGCCTCGAGCTCGACTGGCCCGCCGCCATGAAATGGGTCGTCGAGGACAACGTCGCGGAGCTCGAAGACTACCGCGAGGTCTTTGACGATAAGGACACGGTAGCCCGGGCCAACGTGTTCATGCCCGAGTTTCTGTCCCGACACGACGCCCTGCTCGCCCAGCGCTCGAAGAACGGGCGGATCAAACCCTGTCATGGGGACCTCCATCTCGGAAACGTCGCCTACCTCGACGGTCGCGCCACACTCTTCGACGCGCTCGAGTTCAACGAGAGTCTCGCGAACATCGACACGCTCTACGACTCCGCGTTTGTGCTGATGGACCTGCTGGCGCGCAGACTGGTCACTCAGTCCTTTCGCCTCTTCAACGGTCTGCTCGATCGCAACCGGGACGAGGCAGGCCTGAGCTTGCTGCCACTCTATCTGGCGACACGCGCGTTGATTCGCGCAAAGGTCGCCGCCGCCCTCGCCTACCGCGAGGACAACGCGGAAGCGAAGGCGCAGGCCAATCATTATCTCGGGGTGGCGCGCCCAATCCTGGAGACACCGGCGCCGGTTTTGGTCGCGATCGGCGGACTCTCGGGCTCGGGCAAGAGCACGGTGGCCCGTTTGGTGGGTCCGGACCTCGGGGTGAAACCGGGTGCACGCTGGTTGCGCTCGGACGTGATCCGCAAGCTCCAGCACGGGCTCGAGGAACACGAGACCCTCCCGAGCTCCGCCTACGGTCCCGGCACAAGCGGGCCAGTCTATCGCGAAATGCTCGACCGGGCCCGCACTGCCCTCGACTGCGGCTACAGCGTGATCCTCGATGCGGTCTTCGCGCGGGGGGAAGAGCGCGACCGGGCCGATGCGCTCGCCGAGGAGCTCGGGGTTCCATTCCACGGCTTCTGGCTCGAAGCCCCGCTGAAAGTCCGAAAGGAACGGGTCGCGGCGCGCCGTGACGACGCCTCGGACGCGGATGTGCGGGTGGTCGATCTGCAAGAAGAGACAGAGCTCGGCGAGATCCGCTGGCACCGCGTGCAGGCCGGTCCGACGTCGCCGCAGGTCATTCTCGACCGAGTGCGCGAAGCAGAAGATCGGGCCGATCGGTCATGATGCCGTGCGCTCCTTGGGCGAGCAGCTCCTGCATGCGCCCGGGCTCGTCGATGGTGAACAGCTGCAGCCGTACGCCACGCGTCGAAGCCGCCCATCGCAGAGGAGCGGCAAAGACCGGCAGTGGACCGGCGCTCGTCGGAACTTGGAGGGCCTGAGCCGGCGCCCGGGCCGCGATCCCGACCGTGGCGAGGCTCCAGAACTGCAGCACCTCCTCGAAGGTGGCCGAGGTCGCCACGTTGGGGCAGCGCTCGCGAAAGCGCTCCATGCGTTCATCGTCGGCGCTCGCGACGAGAACCCGCCCGGTCGCGTCGTGGGCACGAAGCGTCTCGCACAGGGCTTCGCCGAGACCATCGACCTTCATTTCGATGTTTAAACGCGCCAGCGGCAGACGCACCAGCACGTCCTCGAGCGTGGGAATTCGGGCGCCGTAGCGTTCGCCCTCGAGGCCAGTGAAGCGAGCGCCGGCGTTTAGACGCTTCAGTTCTTCGAGGTCCATCTCGGCCACCGCGCCGCTGTCGTCCGTCGTCCGATCGACGGTGGCATCGTGAATGACGACCAGAGCGCCGTCGCGACTGCGGTGAAGATCGAGCTCGAGCACATCGACCCCGAGCGACCAGGCGTGCTCAAAGGCGACGAGGGTGTTTTCCGGACGCAGTGCGGCGCCACCGCGATGGGCGATGACCCAGGGTCCGGCCTTGGAAAAGAAAGGGTGCGCCGGCAGCGGGACTGCTCCGGCGCTCGCCCAGCGCTCGAGGAGGAACCAGGAGAAGACGAGGGCGACGAGCGCGGCCAGACCCGCCCGCCGCCACCAGTGACGTGCCATCGGGGGCCGCGATCACCCGCTGGTCGGAATCGCGACCTCGTCTTCGATCTCCTTCGGGGGACGCTCGAGGACCGTTGCGAGCTCCGACACGAAGTAATTCCGGGCCTTTTCCAGCAGATTGCGCTCGCTGGTGGTCAGCTTGTCTTCGATCGCACGGTGACGCAGCTCCTGGAGCACTTCGGTGTAGAGCTCCGACTCGCCGGTCTTCAAATCCTCGGCATACTTCGCCGTCCGGTCCTTTGTGCTCATCTTCTGGGTCTTCGTGTCCTTCGGAGGCGCGGTCTTGACCTTCTTGAGCAACTTCTTGGCTTTTGTGGGAGAGACCAAGGGACGCAGGCCCAAACCGTTCACCCCAGCGGTGGGAATGAAGAGGCTGCCGCCCTTTTGAAGCTCCAGAACGTAGAATTCCTGGGGCTCTTGGTCGAAGTTCATGTCTTCTTTGCGGACCACTTTTGCCACCCCGTGCGTGGGGTAGAAGATGTAGTCACCAATCGGCAGATCTTTCAGGGGAATCCTCCTATCCTCGGGCCACCCAGGTGGGTCACACCATAGTTTAGCACGATTTGGAGGTTTCGCCGCTTTTGTGGCGGGCCCCCCGTGCCAACGGACCGAAGATATTCAGGTTTCCGAAGCGGACTCAATGGCCTGGAGCGCTCGTCACAGAAATGTCGGAATCCAGCGCCTTGAGCGCCACAAGAGGCTCAGACGCCGGATGGACAGCCGTAGGCCATGCCTTCGACCACGATACCGCCCGGGACGTCCGCTCGATTGACGATCACGACCTTCTGCGCGGCGAGCGTGCCCGCTTTGTTGCGGAGCACAATCTCAGCTTCGTCCTGATTGGCCGCTTTCACTTTCACGTCACGAATGGGCTTGCAGTCCGGATGCAGACCGTCCTTTTCGGCGATCTGGACCAACGCGCCCCGGGTGGAGAGGGAGACCGAGCCGGCGCAGGCGATGAGCCCGGTGCTGGCGACGAGAACGGTGAGTGCGGTGACGATTTTCATGGACCGAACAGTAAGCGAGGCGCGCAGGCCAAGCCAAGATTTTCAGATGGAGATCAGCCCCTCGATCCCCGCGGCCTCCTCGTACATGGCGATCACCGATTCAGCGGAGCCGACGTTCACGGTGGCGGACACGGTCACGTAGTTTCCCTTGGCCGAGTGCCGTCGACTCGACGCGCCGGGAGGAAAGAGACGCTCCACTTGGTCCGCCTTGGCGCTCGGAACGATGAACTTGAATGTGTAGAGCGCGGGCCAGTCGTATTCGGCGTCCAGGAGCTCCCGCAGGCGCCCCATGTCGTAGTTCCCCATCGATTCAAACCCTAGCCTTTCGTCGTCGCTGGATCCAAGCGCCCGATGCGTTCTAGACCTTTCCGAGGTCCGACTAACATCGCACACGTCCCGCGGTGCTGAACTCGGTGCGAGGAGAGTGGCTTTGGCCATCGACGTGGAAGATTTCTACCGCCGCTTCGGACCGATGGTCCTAAGGCGCTGTAGAAAACTCCTTCGCAACGAGGAGGACGCAGTGGACGCCATGCAAGACACATTCGTTCGAGTCCTGCAGCGAGCGGACCGCCTGAACGACAGCGCTCCGTCGTCGCTTCTCTACCGAACCGCCACCCATATTTGTCTCAATAGGCTCCGGAGATCGAAACGCAAGCCCGAGAGCCCTGGGGACGAGCTCTTGCTTCGCATCGCCGCATTCGAGGACGCGGAGAAGCGCAACGAAGCGCGCTCCATTTTGCGACGACTCTTCGCACGAGAGAAAGCGAGCACGGCCACGATCGCGGTCCTCCATTGGATCGATGGGCTGACCCTGGAACAGACCGCCCGCGAGGTGGAAATCTCCGTCTCCGGTGTGAGCCTGCGGCTGCGGGGACTCCGGGAACACCTCGGGCATTTGAACCTGGAGGCGATGTGATGACGGACCGAACGCCCGATCTCATCGTCGAACGGATCGCTCGCGGCGAGTTGCCCGGCTCGGAGGCCCCGGACGCATCGGAGGCGCTCGAGAGGATCGAGCGCAGCAACGACGAGATCCTCGAGCAATACCCCCCGAAGACGATGGCGGCCGCGATCGAGCGACGACTGAAACGCAGCGCGTCCTGCGAGGGACCGCCGATCCGCTTCTGGCAGCATTTCGCCATCGGGGCGCCGGTCGCCGTCGCCGCCGCGCTCCTAATGCTCCTGATTCCCATGGGCCCCCACCCCGCCGATCCAGGCGTTCGTTTGAAGGGAGGACCTCAGATCGTCGTCCAGCGTGCCACTGAGTCCGGAAAGGCGGAGCCGCTGGGGCAGGACAGTACGGCCCGCGAGGGAGACCAGCTTCAGCTCGGCTACCGTGTGCCGGCAGCTGAGGGCACGCTCTACGGCGTTGTCATTTCGATCGATGGCGCGGGTACCGTCACCCGCCACCTGCCCAGCTCCAGCCGGGCGGCGGCACTGGAACCCCAGACCTTGAAAGCCCTGCCGCACTCCTACGTCCTCGACGCCGCACCGGATTTCGAGCGTTTCTTTCTCGTCACCTCCAACGCTCCCTTCGACACTGCCACCGTGGTCAACGCAGCGAAGCTCCTCGCAAAACGCGGCTACCGACGCACGGGCCGACTCGAGCTCCCCTCGGGCTTCACCCAAACATCGCTCCTGATTCGGAAGGAGTAGCCCACGGGGGGGTAGCTCGTCGGCGTTTTTGGGGTGAATCGAGGGCGAACAGACGGAGCACAGCTCACGGGCGTCTATGCCATGACCGCCGGCGATGCGGATGCGTTCCAAGGCTCCGGTGTCCGACGGTCAGCTGCACCTGGATCTCTGGGCGAGCGATCTCTTCCTGAGCAACGTGGGTTTCCGTTTTGGAAGCCACACGGTCTACACGCTTCTCTCCTTTGGGACCCAGCCAGCACTCGCAAACGCGCGGTCGCGGAGCGGACTGACTCTAGGCGTAGCCTTCTACCGACTCTGGCCGGGGTTTTTCGCTGGGGTGCAGTTTTGACCTAAGCTTCGGAGCGTGCTGCGCGCCACTCTCCTCATCACCGTCGCCCTGTGTCTGGCGTGGCCCGACGTGGCTTCGGCGGAGCTCAAGCGTCTTCGTCCTGCCTCCAATCGGGGCTTCGAGCCCGTCGATGGAATCGGCCCCTTACCCACCGAGGTCCGCATCGCGCAGCTTCTGTCGCGCTTCGACGATCGAAGCCAACGCCTGCGCGCACTGCCCGAACGCCATCGTGGGGTCGCCCGGGCGAGCTCCACGCAGGTCTTCCGCGGCCGTCGCTACGCGCCTCAGCACGTGATCGACCGAAACCCGCGTACCGCCTGGGTCGAGCACGAAGAGGGGCCCGGCGTCGGCACCTGGCTCGAGATCGAGGTCGACCCCACGGAAAGCTCCCGTCTCTTCGGCGTTCTGCTCGCGATAGGCTTCGCACGCCACCCGACGATGTATCGCAACAACCCCAGACCAAAGGAGAGCCTGCTCACCCTTCGCTGCGGCGAAGACGGCGCCCTGGTGCTCAACTACGTGCTCGAGGTCGACGATACACGAAGGCCGCAGCTCTTCGTATTGGGACCGAACGATCGCATCGAGTCACCTGGACGATGCCGAGTCCGCCTGACGACCCTCGCCGTCTACGCGGGCGAGCGCTTTGAAGACCTGAGCCTGACCGAGCTCCGGCTCGTGGTGAGCGAGCCGCGTCGCGCAAAATAGGTTTGTATCCCCACATTTTTCTCTCTAGAACCGGCGCGTTGACGACCTGGAAGCGGTCCTGCGGGACTGCGGGAGAGAGAAAGAGACATGGACTCGAAAGCCCTCATGGAGCTCGAAAGCAAGCACGGTGCCCACAACTACCATCCGATCCCCGTGGTGATCAGCCGCGGGGAGGGCGTGCACGTTTGGGACGTGGAGGGCAAACAATACCTCGACTTCCTCTCCGCCTATTCGGCGGTCAATCAGGGGCATTGCCACCCACGCATCCTGAAGACGATGACCGAGCAGGCGAGCAAGCTCACCCTGACATCGCGCGCATTCTACAACGACATCCTCGGCCCCTACGCCAAGTATATCACCGAGTACTTCGGCTACGACAAGGTGCTACCGATGAACACCGGGGTCGAAGGGGGCGAAACGGCGGTGAAGATTTGCCGCAAGTGGGCCTACGAGAAGAAGGGAGTGCCGGAAAACGAGGCGCAGATCCTCTTTGCCAAGGGCAACTTCTGGGGACGCACGGTCGCCGCGGTCTCCACCAGCGATGACCCTGACTGTTTCACCGGATTTGGTCCCTATACGCCCGGCTTCCCAACGATCCCCTACAACGATCTCGAGGCGCTCGAGCGCGCCCTCGAGAACCCCAACGTGGCGGGCTTCATGGTCGAGCCCATCCAGGGTGAGGCCGGTGTCGTCGTCCCGGACGAGGGCTATCTGAAAAAGGCGCACGAGCTGTGCAAGGCGAAGAACGTGCTCCTGATTTGCGACGAGGTACAGACGGGCCTCGGCCGCACCGGGAAGATGCTAGCGTCGGATCACGAAGGGGTGAAGCCGGACATGCTCATTCTCGGCAAGGCGCTCTCTGGCGGGTTCCTTCCGGTCTCCGCGGTGCTCACGGATGATCCGATCATGGAGGTCATCAAGCCCGGCGAGCATGGCTCCACCTACGGCGGCAACCCTCTCGCGTGCGCGGTCGCGATGACCGCTCTGCAGGTCCTGAAAGACGAGAAGCTCACAGAGAATGCCGCGGCGATGGGCGAGATCTTCCGCGCCGAGCTCGGCAAGCTCGACTACGACTGGGTGAAAACCGTGCGTGGCAAGGGCTTGCTGAACGCCGTGGTGATCGACCCGGCGCACAAGAAGAGCGCCTGGGAGATTTGCATCGCGCTCAAAGACGCAGGGCTCCTCGCCAAGCCGACCCATGATCACATCATTCGTTTCGCTCCGCCCCTCGTGATCAACGAAGAGCAGCTGCGAGCGGGTCTCGACATCATCAGCAGCGTCTTCAAGGCGAACGACTGAGCACGCAACTCAGTGCACACGCTCCGGGCCGCCCGTGAGTTCGCCTCTGAGTGTCAGCATCGCGTCCCAGAACCCTTCGCTGGCGGAGGGTTCTTCGGCCTCGCAGATGATCGCCATGATGTTGAAGGCGTGCTGAACCTCGATGAGCCGCTCGCGGCGCAGAATCTCGACGGTGGGATCAACAAAGCGTGGAGTCGCCGTGAGACCGGCGGAGTCTTCGAGGTCTTCCTTGGCGTCCCAGAGCGTATCGGTCACCCAGCCTTCAGCGAGGCCATGCTCCATCGCCTGGACCACCTGCGCGACGGCGGTCTGCACGCGCGACAGGCGGCAGCGCGCCCGAGCACGACGCACATCGTATTCACACAGCGGACAAAAGGGATGAGGCGCGCCCCCGTGCAGTCCACGCTCGTGCTCTGCCATCAGGCGGTGCACCAAGGCGGTGGAGTCGTCGTCGAGGCGGGCGTCTCCTTCGGGAGTCACCGGCGGCGGAACGTGTTTGATCGACGTCATGAATGAAAGCGTAGCGGTCGATCGGGTGGATCCGGAAAAAAACATCCGACGATAAATGCGATCTGCCGAAATCTGCGATTAGGAGCGCGATTCGCAGCAGGTCACCGGATCAAGTTTTCCGCCGCGCCGAGATGCTCAGGCGCTCGTGATCAGCTTGGGGCGATTCGAGCCGTCGTCTTCATCGCCGCCGATGAGAGCGCGCGCCTCCAGACTCGGGAGCTCCTCCACGCCTTTGAGTTTCTTTTCGATGGCGCGGGTCCGCACCGCCGCCTTGTCGATGTGATTGCTCGCTTCGTTGAGCTTCTTCTTCACCGAAGAGAGTATGTCGCCAAAGCGGCCAAACTCGGTCTTGACCGCTCCCAGGAGCGTCCAGACCTCGCTCGAGCGTTGCTGGATCGCGAGGGTTCGGAAGCCCATCTGCAGGCTGTTCAGCAGCGCCGAGAGCGTGGTGGGACCGGCTAGGGTGATGCGATATTCGCGCTGGAGCTGCTCAGCGAGCCCCGGCCGGCGGAGGACCTCGGCGTAGAGGCCCTCGCTCGCCAAGAAGAGGATCGCGAAGTCGGTCGTGCGCGGCGGCTCGATGTATTTTTCGCTGATGCTCTTGGCCATCGCTTTGACGCGATTCTCGAGCTGCTTGACCGCGAGCTCCACGGCTTCTGCGTCCCCGCGCTCGGACGCGTCCACCAGCCGCTCATAATCTTCCTTCGGGAACTTGGCGTCGATCGGGAGCCAGACCGTTTCATCGGTCGCACCGGGCAGGCGGACCGCAAAGTCGACCCGCTCGCGCGAGCCGCTCTTCAAGGCGACCTCTTTGCCGAACTGCTCCGGGGTCAGGAGCTGCTCGAGGAGATTTTCGAGCAGGATCTCGCCCCAGATCCCCCGAGTCTTCACGTTGCTCAGCACCTTCTTCAGGTCACCGACTCCCGTGGCGAGGGACTGCATTTCGCCCAGGCCCTTGTGCACCTGCTCGAGCTGCTCGCTCACCAGCTTGAACGACTCACCCAAACGCTTCTCGAGCGTGCCCTGGAGCTTTTCGTCGACGGTTTGGCGCATCTCATCGAGCTTCTTGCCGTTGTCCTCCTGCAGCAAGCGAAGCTGTTTTTCGACGGTACCGCGCAGCCCTTCGAGGCGTTTTTCATTCGACTCGATCAGCCGGGTGAGCTGCTCGGAGAAGGCACCGAGCTGCTCGTGTTGGTTCTTACTGACGCCGCTGAGGGTCTTGATCAGAGTGTCGTTCGTCGCCTTGAGCCGCTCGCCGAGCTCCTCACGCATGCCGCGGGCGGAGCGATCCTGATACTCCCGGGTGCGCTCGAGCTCGTCGCGGGTCGCCCGCTCGAGACGCTCCTGAGCCTCGCCGACCCGACGGAAGCCCTCCTGGACCGCCGATTCGCCCTGTGCCTCCGCGCGGCGCGTCCGCCACACGAACAGGAGGACGGTCGCGTTCAACACGACGCCCAGCAGCACCAGCACCATGAGACCCGCGAACATTCTTCACCTTTCTTCTCTGAGCCGAGCGTGAGCATCTCGCAGTCATCCGACAGTTCCGCGCCCCCACGTCTTCTTACAATGTCTTACAGCCGCGCCGTTGCACTCACGCGTGGAATTCGTTGTGCTGTCGTGGGTGTTTTTTTGGCTGCAGGGGCGTTCGTTAACTGTAAACTTTAACGTTACCACCGGGAGGAATGGGCGCTTGATGCAGGAGCGGCGGAACGTTCGAGTCAGTACGGGGGTCCGATTCGAGGCCTCTCAAGACGACCATCGGGAGACCTGCGTCACCCTGAATCTGAGTGTGGGCGGATTGAGCTTCAGCAGCCGCCATCACTGGGCCCCGGAAGAACCCATTTGCTTCGATTTCGATGAGGAGGGTGATCCGTTCAGCCTCTTCGGTCGAATCGTGCGGCGCGAAGGCGTCGTGCACGGCGTTCAGTTTTATCCCGATCGACGGGCAGAGCAGCGCATTTCAGATCTGCTCCTCGAGCAGGTGGAAGCGGCGGGCTTCAGCACGCACGTGCTCGCGGCCTGCGCCGCCTGCGCACCGGGTCAAAAACCGGTGGTGTTCGTCGCTCCACGCACCGAACGGAAGGCCAAGGCCCTCACCAGTGCGACGGTTGGAGATGTGGGCCTCGACGGCGCCTCCCTGCGCTGCGAATCGCGCCCCCCGGTGGGCAGCCACGTCGTCGTCTCCCTGCGAAGTGCGCTCGGGCGTCCGGTCACGGTAACGGGTGAAGTCGTGCGCGCGACACCCGAAGGCTTCGCGATCCTCTACGCAGACGCATCCCACAGCTCCCGCAAGTACGTCGACACGGTGCGCGGCCGGCTCTCGCCACGCGACCCGACGCCCTACTACAGCCAGCCCCTAGGGCGACGCTGATCTGCGTTTGCGCTCGGCGCCGATCGATAGCCCGAGGCTCGCACCAATACTGGAATCGCGACGCAGCGCCTTGCGGTAGGCCAGGCGCGCCGCGCGGGAGCGCCCGAGCCGTTCGAGACTCAGACCGAGGTAGGCGTGGCTGATCGCATCGTCCGCGCCGGCTCCGATCGCGCGCTCGAGGAGATTCACCGCCTGCTCGTCGTAGCGGTTGCGATAGAGCCAGATGCCGAAGGCCTGAAAACCATAGGGGTCGATCTCGACCTCAACGTAGGCCTGGTAGACGTCGCGCGCCTCGCTCACCCGGCCCTTGCGGCTGAGGAGCCCGACCAGCCGGTCGAGCGCAGCCCAGCTCGGAGCCTGGGCGAGTTGCTTGCGCAGGGCACGCTCCTCGCGCTCTTCCTCCAGCTTGACCATCTCCTCGTGGCGATTGCGCACCCACTGGGCCTCGACCACCCGTCCCTCGTCGAGGAGCGCGCGCTCGTACTCTTCGACTAACCAGCGATCACTGGGATCGCGGTCGAATGCCCGTCGCAGCGATTCGAGGCGACGCGCCGCGCGTTTCTCCTCGAATCGCTCTTGCACGTCGAACGCACGCACCTCCACGCGCGAGAGGAGGGGGACGCCGACCCCGAACACCGCACAGGCGAGCTCACAGCCGAGGAAGGTAGTGGCGATCCGTCGACTCTCTCGACGGCGCCACTGCTCGGCGGGCTCTGCGCGCTGTAGCGAAGGCTCCTTGCCGAGCAGACGTAGCGTCGCACGCTCGTGTGCATCCGAGTCCACCACCAGAGCCTTTGCCATGAGGTCCTGCCCGGTCCGGCCATCGGCCCGAAAAAATGCGAGCGCGAATCCGACGAGGGACAATGCGACGTTGCTGATCGCAACGACCAACATGACGCTCCAAAGGCCACTGGGTGTCGGAAGCTCCTGAGCCCCCTGCGCCTCAATCGCGGGCACGAGGGCGGCGACCAACAGCACTGCGCTCGACACAGTGCCTCGTGCGATCAGCTCGCGAAAGGAGAGCTCGAGGAGGTCCATCGGATTGCCGTCGGCGCGGATCATTCGCAGGCCGAAGGCACGGAGGCCGAGCGTGCGCCCCCAGGCCCAGAGGGGCAGCACGGTCCAAGCAACGACCACAGCCCCCACGACCCAGAGCGGGAAGAGCGCACCGACGAGGTGCAGGTGAGCCACGAGGATCGCCGCGGTCACCGAGCCCACGTTCGCGACATCGAGTAAGGCCGCCGCGAAGCGCCGACCGAGGGGGGCGGGCTGGTATTCACGATCGTGATTGCGAGCGCGGCCCGGGGCGAAGGCGAGGTGGGGATGCTGGCGTTCGGCTCTCATGACGGTGGCTGGTCATCCGGCAGCGCCGGGTCTCATGAGTATACCGGCTCAAACTCGGTCTTCACGGAGAAGTTTACCGACGGGCGTGAGAAATGGGTCGGGTCTTATGGTGTCATCACCCACACCTGCTCTATCGCGCGAGGCCCACGACGGCTAAAAGAATGGGTGATGGCGACCGTTTCTTCGATCGAGCACTGTCGCTCGTCCACCGTCCGAACGCTCCTCGGCGGAACGAGACTCGCCCTTCCGCCGGAATTCTACTGGGCATGGAGCAAACGGCACTGGGGCCCGCTCCTGCGCGATTGGCTCCTCTCGCCCGGGGCCCCACCGCTCTTTCTCGGCACCGTGGTCCTCGGCCAATCCGACGGCTCGTCGCATAAATCCATCGTCGATGGCGCACACCGGCTCGTGCTCGTGACCTCTACCCTCTCCGCTCTGCGCCAGTTCGGAGCCGAGCTCGGCCGTCGAGACGCGGAGGGTGTGAGCCAGCTGTTGTGCATCGCGGAGTTTGGCACCCCGCTCGCGAGTCGCCTCGCCGCCCTGAGCGAGCCCGATGCGTCCGCTCTGCGCCACTGGCTCGTCGAGCCGCAGAAGACTCCACCGCGCGCCGCCCGGCGCTCGAAGCTCGTCGCCGTACAGCGAGCCATTCGAAAGTGGGTCGATGAGATGCTCGCGGAGCGTGACGATCTGGTCCGGGACTACGAACGCATGCTTCTACGCGCCCTCGACGGTGGGGAGCTCGCGGTCGTGACGTTGAGTGACCACCACGATCTCGATCGGGAACGCGGGTTGCTCGCCCCACGCCCTCCTCCCCCGTTGCTGACGGTCGAGAGCGCTGCTGGCGCGATCGACTCGGGCGACCAGTGGGACCTCGAACGTGGTCCGCCGGCGGAGCTCCCGAAGCTCAGTCCAGAGCTGACGCACGCGGGCACAGTGTGGATTCCAAGGATTCTCTGGGCGCTCGAATGGGCCCTACGTCATCGCCTCGGGCCTCAATCCGCCTCTGACATCGCGAGGCTTCTCCACGATCACGCTTTTCTCGCGGTAGCGAACACCAATATCGCCCGCGCCTTTCGCCACCACAGAAAGGACGCTGAATGTCAAAAAATGTGGCGAGAAACGGAACCCCTGCGCTACGAGATCCTCTCTCAGGGCCGGGAGGTATTGGGCGCGGTCCTGCGCTCCGCTCCCGGCGACCGGGGCGACTGAAGCGGCCACGCCCAGGAGCGGTTCGACGCGCGAGACCCGTTAGCGGCCACTGAGCAAGCGTAGCACATTCAAGCGGAAGCTGTCGCGACGCGACGCGCAGCGGTGGGAAACAGGAGCTCAGGTGCATCAGCTAATGCTGGTTCTTCGCCGCTGCTAACCCCGCCGGCTCGGCTGCCGACGGGTCGAAACCGGTCGACCGCCTCGTCGTGCTCAATCTCGACTCAGGTCCGGAGCTCTCGACCCTCGCCTCTGACCTGACGGAGGCCGCGTTGGACGAGGTCCGGACCGGCTTCGAGGGGATCGACGTCATCGGCGCGAACGAAGTCCGCGCCATGCTCGAGGTCGAGGCGAACGAGATGATCATCGGCTGCAACGACGAGACCGCCTGTTTCGCGGAGATCGGCGCGGCACTCGGAGCCGACCACCTGCTGATCGGCCGCGTGAGTCGAGTGGGACTCCCCGGCGAGGTGAGCATCGACGGAAGTCCGATCGGCGAGGCCCCCGGTCGGTTCTTGGAGTGAGCGGCTCAAATCTCCGCACCGAGCGCTTCGGCGACGGTAAAGATGTCCTTATCCCCTCGGCCACACATGTTCATCACGAGCAGGTGGTCCTTCGGGAGGTCTGGCGCGATCTTCTTGACGTGGGCGAGCGCATGCGCCGGCTCGAGCGCGGGAATGATGCCCTCGATGCGGCAGCACAGCTGAAACGCCTCGAGCGCCTCTTTGTCCGTCGCAGAGACGTACTGCACGCGCCCCACGTCGTGGAGATAGGCATGCTCGGGACCGATGCCCGGATAATCGAGCCCCGCGGAAATCGAATGGGCCTCGAGGATCTGCCCTTCGTCGGTCTGCAAGAGATAAGTGCGGTTGCCGTGGAGCACTCCCGGGGTGCCGCCGGTGAGTGACGCCGCGTGCTCGCCGGAGTCGATGCCGTGTCCCGCCGCTTCCACGCCGATCATCTTCACCGACTCCTCGCCCAGGAAATCGTAAAAGAGACCCATCGCGTTCGAGCCGCCGCCGATGCACGCCACGAGCGAATCGGGAAGGCGCCCCTCTCTTTCCTGCAGCTGCGCACGGGTTTCGCGACCGATCACCGACTGAAAGTTCCGCACCATCATCGGATAGGGATGAGGGCCGGCGACGGTGCCGATGATGTAAAACGTATCGTCGACGCTCGCGACCCAGTCGCGCAGCGCTTCGTTCATCGCATCTTTGAGCGTGCGATTGCCGGACTTCACCGGCCGCACCTCCGCGCCGAGCAGACGCATGCGAAACACGTTTGGCTTCTGGCGCTCGATGTCCGTCTCGCCCATGTAGATGACACACGGCAATCCGAAGCGCGCAGCGACGGTGGCCGTTGCTACACCATGTTGTCCCGCTCCCGTCTCGGCGATGATTCGCGTCTTGCCCATGCGCCTGGCGAGAAGGATCTGACCGATGCAGTTGTTGATCTTGTGCGCGCCCGTGTGGTTCAGCTCGTCGCGCTTGAAATAGAGCTTGGCACCGCCGAAATGCTCCGTGAGCCGCTCCGCAAAGTAGAGCGGGCTCGGGCGCCCGACGAAATCTCGCAGGAAGCTTTCGAGCTCGCGCTCGAAGGACGGGTCCTCGCGCGCCGCGGCATATGCCGCCTCCACCTCCAGAATGAGGGGCATCAACGTCTCGGCGACGTAGCGCCCGCCATACTCTCCGAAGCGTCCAGCCCCATCCGGGCCGCTCACAAAACTGCTCATGCGCCGGAAATAGCCATCCGAGCGCGCCGGCACAAGGCGGCTCTGTCGCCTCGGTTCATCCATGGCCGCGATCGCGCCTTTTGACTCTCCATCAGGATTCCTGGCGTTTACCCTATTCAATCCTTGAAGTTTCACGCCCCATTGATTAGAGCGGCCGCGGCTTCGATGGGTGTGGAGCCGGATAGACTACGTCATGAAAAAATCGAAATCGTTCATTCTCGGCCTCGGCGCTGCCGCGGGCCTATCGGGCTGTTTTGCTGCCGCCGAAGCCACGAGCAGAGACAGCGACCGGCAGCTGCGCAGCGCGTCCTCTCGTCTCGCTGAATACGGCGCTCAAGAAGACGGCTGGAGCGCCGCGGGCCCCGTAACCGCCACTGAAAGTCGGATTGCAGCGGCGAAGGTGGAGGTGACGGCGCAGCCCGAAGCGTCGACGGATACTGAAATCGCTCCGAAGGCGGACAGCGAGCACGAGCTCGCCCTGGTCGCCCCGAGCGACACCTCCGAGCCGGAGCTCGCGCTCGTCGCCCCAACAGCGGAAGAGCCTGAGCTCGCGCTCGTTGCGATCGCGCCTGCGACCGAGC
>CAYXVF010000092.1:0-24978 GCA_964468125.1 uncultured Bdellovibrionales bacterium
TGGCTCGCGAGTCGATCCCCTGCGCCGAGCTCTTCGGCACTCGCACTCGCACTCGCACTCGCACTCGCACTCGTGAGGAATAGCAGGGTGGCAACGAGAGCTCGTCGTTTCATGGGCTCTACATCTCCTTGCGGCCACGCTTCACGACCGCGCTCTCATAGTAATCAGCGCGGGGAATGCCGCTCGCTTTCGCTTTCTCGAGCTCTTCCTTGATCAGCGTCTGAAACGCCTGAAAAGGCTGTGCGCCGGGGAGAACGCGACCATTGATGTAAAAGGTCGGTGTCCCTCGCGCCCCGATCTGATTGGCATAGCGTTGGTCGTCCAGGATCTTCTTCTCCGGACGGCGTGCTTCGATGCATTTCAACCACGGTCCGAATTTGAAGCTCGGCAGCTGCGAGGCGTAGCGCTCGAGGTCGTCGTCTTCGAGGGCCCGCTGATTCTCGAAGATCACATCGTGCATCGGCCAGAACTGCCGCTGCGCACCAGCGCACTCCGCGGCGATGGCTGCGGCCAGTGCTCGATTGTGAAAAGCGAGCGGGTTGTGCTTGAAGACGATGCGCACGTCGTCGCCGTAGGCGTCTCGTATCTCCGACAATGTGTTCTGAGCACGCGCACAGAAAGGGCATTGAAAATCGGAGATCTCGACGATCGTCACCCACGCATCGTCGGGGCCGAGCACGGGAGCATCGCCGACGGGAATCGCATAGACCGCTGCCGGATCGGGCCGGCGCGGCGCGGGGCGAGCCGGCAGTGGCGCCGCATCGGCGAGCTCCTGCTGCTTCTCTTCGAGCTCGCCTTGGGCCACACGCAGCTGCTTCATCTCCTCGCGCAACTCACCGAGCTCACCCTGAATCTCGTCACGAAAGGCCTGCATCTCTGCCGCGCGTTCGGCGCGCATCGCATCGAGGGCTTCTTGACTCGGTGCAGCACACCCCGCCCCCAACACCGCCCACACACACCACCATCGCCGCTCGACCATTTCCGAAACTCCGGTTTTCTTGCGACCGATTCGGGTCGCACGCGAATTTGGGGTCACACCCGCGGATGACGCGCCGATGATAGGACCGAAGGGGTGAGCCCCGCAAACGATCCCGAAACGGAGAAAGGCACGTGGCGACGCCAACCCTCGCCGGGGTCGACCTCGGCATCATCGTTGTCTACTTTCTAGCGGTTCTCGCGATCGGCTTCTGGGTCGCCCGCACGACCGAAAGCGGCGAAGACCTGTTCCTCGCTGGACGGAAGCTACGCTGGGGGCCGATCGGCCTCTCACTGTTCGCATCGAACATATCGAGCACGACTCTGATCGGACTGGCCGGGGCCGCCTACACGACCGGGATTTCGGTGGCGAACTATGAGTGGCTAGCCGCTGCGATTCTCGCGTTCTTCGCCGCCTACTTTGTGCCCTTCTACATCGGCTCTCGCATCTCTACCGTTCCCGAGTTCCTCCAACGTCGCTTCGACCGCCGCAGTCGACTCTACTTCTCAACAATGTCGATCTTCACGAGTGTCGTGGTCGATACGGCCGGGAGCCTCTACGCCGGCGCACTCGTCCTGCGCGTGTTCTTTCCGGGGCTCAATCTCTTTGTAACCTGCGCGATTCTGGCTCTGGTAGCCGGGATCTACACCGCCGCCGGGGGCCTAGCGGCCGTCGTCTACACCGACGTCATTCAAGCGGTGGTTCTGCTGGTGGGCAGCACCCTGCTCACCTACCTGCTCTTCGCGGACATCGACTTCTCCTGGGCCGCGGTGCAAGCGGCGGCGGAGCCCGGCATGCTCTCGCTGATCCGCCCCCTCGACGACCCGTTCCTTCCGTGGCTCGGCACGCTGATCGGCTTGCCAGTGCTCGGTTTCTACTTCTGGGGGACCAACCAATTCATCGTGCAACGCGTGCTCGGTGCGCGAAGCGTCGAAGATGCGCGATGGGGCTGCATACTCGCGGGTTTCCTGAAGCTTCCGGTGCTCTTCATCATGGTCTTACCAGGGGTCATGGCGCGCATTCAGTTTCCCGCTCTCGAAAACGGTGATCAGGTCTTTCCGACCCTCGTCGCTGAGTTTCTTCCGGTGGGAGTCGTAGGACTCGTAATGGCCGGGCTGATCGCTGCGATCATGTCGAGCATCGACTCGACTCTGAACTCCGCCGCAGCGCTCGTGACACTCGATTTCGTCACGCCAAAGCATCCGGAGATCGGTCCGGAGCAGACCGCGAAGCTCGGCCGCTGGGTCGTGGTGGGCTTCATGGTCTTCTCCGCGCTCTGGGCGCCGATGATCGACAACTTCAAGGGGCTCTTCGCTTATCTGCAGGCGATGTACGCCTTCTTGGTCCCGCCGGTGGTCGCGATCTTCATTCTCGGGCTGTTTTGGCGACGCAGCACGCCCAAAGCGGCCTTCGTCACCCTCGTGCTCGGTCACGCGATCTCGCTGTCGACGTTCGTCGCGCAGAGCGCCGGCTGGATGCCTGAGGTGCACTTCACGATCCTCGCCGGGGTTTTCTTCTTCCTTTCCGCTGCGATCTGCGTGGTGGTGAGTCTAGGCGACGAGCCGCAGCCCCTCGAATCGATCCTCGACGTGCTCTTCAGGCCCGCCCCCCGGCGACTCGAGTCCCCGGTTTGGAAGGATTGGCGCGTATGGAACGGGGTGATGATTGTTGCGATGAGCGCCTTGGTTGTCTCTTTCTGGTAGCCCCGGGAATTCTCTCCCAAATTTTGGATTTCGTCGCGTTTTCGGCGAACATGGCAGCTCGATAGTAGGGAGGTTCACCATGCATTCACGACGACTCATCGCCCTGGTTCTGACTCTCACTGGCACCGCCGCCTGCGGCGTCGACCAAGATGTGCACGACAAGGCCATGGCCGATCTCGCCGCATGCCAATCGGGCAGGGAGACCTGCGACGCAAATCTCGCCAGCAGCCAGAAGACGATCGAGGACCTCAATGCGGAGCTCGATTCCCTTCGTGGAACGAAGGATGAGCTCGCCGAGGTGGCGGAGAAACGTGGCAGCGAGCTCGCGAGCGTCAAGACGAACCTCGAGGCCTCGCAGGAAGAGTTGGCGGAGCTGCGCAAACAGCGCGCCGCCGCCGAAAAGCGTCTAGCGGCCTACCGTGAGCTCAACAAGAAGCTCGAAGAGCTCGTGGACACCGGGAAGCTCAGCGTGAATTTTCGCGGTGGTCAGATGGTCGTGGAGCTTCCCTCCGGTGTGCTGTTCCCGAGCGGCCGCGCCCGCCTGTCGCGAAAGGGCAAGGAAGCGCTCGAGGAAGTCACGGACATCTTGATCCAGTTCAAGGACCGTCGCTTCCTGATCGCCGGGCACACGGACGACCAACCGATCCGATCAAAGAAATTCCCGAACAACTGGCATCTCTCGGCAGAACGTGCGGTGAGCGTGCTCGAGTTCTTCGTCGACGAGGGTTTCGTCCCCGAGAACCTCGCAGCCGCGGGCTACGGTGAGCACAGCCCGGTGGCTCCAAACGACAGCAAAGAAAACCGCGCGCTGAATCGCCGGATCGAGATCATCCTCGTGCCCGACCTCTCGGAACTGCCGAATCTGACCGAAGCCGAAGGCTGAGAGCTCGCCAAAAGGCGATCAGAACGAAATGCGGATCCCGCCGACGGGCACGAGTTGGTGCCCGTCCTGACCCGCTTCGCTCGGAGCGTTGACTCCTAGATACACAGACGGGCCACGTTCTCCAACTCGCGCTTCGAGACCGAGGGAGAGCTGCCGGTACTCGACACCCGCCGTCCGGTCGTAGCGCTCCACGTCGATCCGAGCGTTCACGTCGCGCAAGGGGCCCCAGCTATCGCGCACGTTGAACACGGCCTGCGCACCGAAGCTCGGAGCGTGGCGCTGACGACCGACACTGACCGCCAGCCGATCTACGACGCCGCCGGCGGGTTCGTAGCTGAGCTGTGCTTTGTAGTACGCCTCCGTGCCCGATCCTTCGTCGTTCGAGACCCACTCGGGACCGAGCTCCAGGGCGAGCTGGGTGCTCGGCAAGGGCGTAGGAACCGATGCACGGGCTGCAAGAAGGCCGCGCGACTCGCCGAAGTCGCCCGCCTCCGCCACGAAACGGCCGCCGAGCTGCACTCCCGTGTTTCCGAAGGCTGGTGCGGTTACCCCGCCGAAGGTGACGAGCTCGCGCGCGCCGTCACCGCTGCCTCTCGCGTTGAAGGCCCGCATTTTGGCGCCGAGAGTGAAATCGCTGCCCGCCATGAAGCCGTCGATGAAGCGCCCACTCACTCCCGCACCCGCTTCCGCCCCGGCGCCGTCCATGCGCGAGTCGCTCACGGCGCCAAAGCTCAGCTCACCTCGCCATTGGACCGCCGGTTCCAGCGGCGGCTCTTCCGCCGGGGTTTCGGGGCGCGGACACGATCCTGGGGTGAGAGCGATGCACGGGAGATTCTCTTCCACGGGGTGACTCCTGTTGACCTCGAGCATTATCGGGGCGTCACCTTCCCCGGTTGCGGCCGCTTTCCCCCGGGAGCCAGGTCGAAATGCTCTCGTCCCCCTCAAGTGCCGCGCCGCTCGTGCCGTCTTGAAACAACGGGGGCTTGGGACGCCACGAATGGACGGGTTTGGAGGAACTTCGCGGATGAGGGTGCTCCTCGTGGGGGGCGAGGCGCAACTGCGTCGCGCAGCGATAGAATGCCTGGGCGGCCTCGAGGTTCTTCACACCGAGACCTCGGCGCTCCTCTCCTCCCTGAGCCAAGAGCCACCGTTCGATGTCGCCGTGCTGCTCGCTTCGAGCACCCGAGAGCTCGCCCCCCTCGACGCCCTGTCCGCGACCCATGCGGCGCTCCCGGTCCTGGTTCTCGGGGCAACCGACGACGACCAACTGGCCACGAGCTGCCTACGCCGCGGTGCCGAAGACTACCGGGTCGTCGGAGACCCATCCCTTCGTCGCGCCCTCCTCCACGCGGGCGAACGTCGCCGAGCCACCGAGAGCACACGTCGCGATCTCGAAGAGCGCGCGCTGCGTGCAGAGCGTGACAAGCGCTTTCTCGAAAAGGAGCGCGAGGGGCTTCGCCAGCAGGAGCTGCAGTTCAACACCATCCTCGCCGAGACGACCGATTTTGTCGCCGCCGCCGGGGTGGATCTCGGCGTTCGCTATCTCAACCCGGCGGGCCGCGAGCTTCTCGGCTTCAAGCGCGACGAGATGGTGTTCGGCCTGAGCGCGCTCGATCTCGTCCCCGCTCCAGAGCGGAGTCGCCTCCAGGACGAGATCTTGCCCATCGCACTCGAGAGCGGCCGCTGGACCGGTACTTTTGAGCTCGAGTCGCGGACCGGCGAGCGCATCCTCGTCGACGCTGTGGTGATCTTGCACCGTTCCGCAGACGATTCGCCGTCATTTGTTTCAGTGATCGCCCGCGACATCACCGAACGGGCGCGCATCGAAGAGCGGCTGCGCGAAGCGCAGAAGATCGAAGCCGTCGGTCGCCTCGCCGGGGGGATCGCGCACGACTTCAACAATCTACTCACGGCGATCTCGAGCTTTGGCCGGTTCGCTCTCGAGACCGTAGGGCATCAACACGAGGTCTACTCGGACCTCGAAGAGATCCTGAGCGCCGCCGAGAAAGCCGAGGGACTCACCCGGCAACTGCTGGCATTCTCGCGCAAGCAGGCCGTCGCACCGAAGGTCTTCGCGATCGCCGAGCTCGTTTCGGACATGGAGCGCATGATTCAGCGCCTCCTTCGAGAAGACGTCGTCCTCGAAACCGAGCTCGAGCAAACGCCTTGGAACGTCCGAATCGACCCTACCGCGATGGAGCAGGTCCTCATCAACCTGTGCGTAAACGCACGAGACGCCATGCCTCACGGTGGAAGGCTGAAGGTCGCGGTCAGCAACGAGAAGGTCGCAGCCATGCCCTCCATCGATATCGTCGCGGGTGACTATGTGAGACTGAGTGTCGCCGATGAAGGAACGGGGATCGACCCGGAGGTTCTCCCGCGCATCTTTGAGCCGTTCTACACCACCAAGGAGCAAGGCAAGGGGACCGGCCTCGGCCTGAGCACGTGTTATGGAGTGGTCAAGCAGGCCGGTGGCCACTTGGATGTGCAGAGCGAGCCCGGCGTCGGCAGCACTTTTTATGTCTACCTCCCTCGAGTCGAAGACGAGGCCGAGCCACGTGCTCATCCACCGGCTAAAACGAAGCCGAGCGACGGAACCGGGCGCATTCTCGTCACCGAGGACAACGAGCAGGTCCGACGACTCGCAGCACGGATCTTGGAGCGGCGCGGCTACGAGGTAGACGTGGTCTCGAACGGCGCGGAAGCTCTGAAGCTTCTCGCCCGCGCCAATCGCCATTTCGACCTCCTTCTCACAGATGTGATCATGCCCGTGATGGGCGGGCGGGAGCTCGCCCTACAAGCAAGCCAGCTCCAACCGGACCTGAAGGTCGTCTTCATGTCCGGTTTTGCGGAGGACGAGCTGGCCGAAGGGGGGCAGACCATTTCAGGGGAGCTCCTCTTGGCAAAGCCATTCACGCCGCCCGAGCTCCTCGAGCACGTGCGTTGCGCTCTCAGTAAAAGCGCCGAGCGCCTTCGGAGCGCGTGAGTCTCAATCGCCCTTCGCGACGCCGTCGCGCCGAGGGTCGGCGCCCCCGGCGAAGCCTGTCTCGAGCTTCTTGACCGCGCTAACTCCGCTCGTGAGCGGGATGCGCTGTATTTCATGCCCCAGGGAGCGCAACGACTGAACTACAGCCTCGGACACCTGCGGGTTCTTCTCGAGATAGAGCACACCGTTTCGACCGAGAAGGTTGGGCAGTTCGACCGCGTCCTGTGGATCCAACCCCTGGTCGAGCACCGCGAGCGCGGTCTGCGCGGTGTAGGAGATGATCGCAGCGCCCCCGGGTGAGCCCACCGCCAAGACCGGTTGTCCCGAGCCGTCAAAAACGATCATCGGCGACATCGAGCTCCGCGGCCTCTTCCGCGAACCAGCTGCGTTGGCCTTCAATGCTCCGTCCACGCAGGGAATGAACTCGAAATCCGTCAGTTGATTGTTCAGGATGAAGCCGCCGGCCATCGTAAACGACCCGAAATTGGATTCGACACTCGATGTCATCGATACGACGTTTCCATTCGCATCAAAGATGCTCACGTGGGTCGTCGAGGCGAGCTCGGAAGGTCCAGGTCCATTCGCGGCTGCGATGGCGCAAACCGTGTGGCCTGCACGCTCCACGTCGACCGGCGGCATGGTCAGCGGCTCAGGGCTTCGTGCGCCTTCACGGATGGAGGCGCTCCCAGCGGCGATCCGCTCCGGTGCGAGCAGGGCGTCCAGTGGCACGTTTACCGCTTCCGGATCCGCGTAGTAGGTATCTCGGTCGTCATAGGCGAGCTCGCTCGCCTGGGCGTAAAGGTGCAAATACTCCGCCGACATGGGATCGAGGCTCGCGAGGTCGAAACGCTCCAAGAGCTTCATGATCGTGATCGCGACGAGAGTACCGGCCGGCGCCGGAAAACCACAGACCTCATGCTCCCGATAGGAGAAGCAACGGCCCGAACGAACCACAGGGGCGTAAGACGCGAGGTCCTCCAACGTGAGCGTCCCGGGCTGGGGCGCCGAGTTGACGGCATCGACGATCTCTCGTGCGATCTCCCCCTGATAGAAGGCCTGCGCCCCCTTTTCCGACAGGACCGTTAGCGTCTGTGCGAGCTCGGGGTTTGTCACGCGCTCCCCTGCCTTTCGAAGCTCACCCTCTTCGTCGACATAGGGACCACCGCGACGGGCACGCTTCGTCAGGGGTTCGGCGGTCTTGAGGCCGTTTGCCAAGCGACGATGGACGTTCCATCCGTCACGCGCGAGCTCGATGGCATGCGTGAAGAGCGACGACCAGGGAAGCGCGCCGTGCTCCTCGTGCGCCTGCTGCAAGGCGGCGACCACGCCCGGGGTGCCCACCGGAAGGCCACCGTTGCGCGCGTCCGAAAACGACAACGGCTCGCCTCGTTCGTCCAGGAACGAGGCTGGACCCATCGCCTCCGGTGCGGTTTCGCGGCCATCGTAGGCGACGAGCTTTCGAGTCGCAGCGTCGTAGTACAACAGAAACAGGCCACCGCCGATCCCGGAGGACTGGGGCTCGGTGACCGTGAGGGCCATTTGTGCGGCGATCGCTGCGTCGATCGCCGTGCCTCCACGTACCAAGACCTCCACCGCCGCCTCAGTGGCCTCCGGGTTCGCTGTCGCGGCCATAAACGTCGCCGCTGTCGAATTAGGAATGTCGCGAAAGCCGCTCGCGGTCTCCGGCTGTTCGAGACCGGGGCTCTGCGGCGAAGCGCTCGTCGCGCACGCCGCAATCAAGAGCCAGGCAGCACAGTGTAGGCGTCGAATCATGGGGTGAGTCATGACAGAAATGTCGGCGGCAGGTCCAATCGCGTTGCTCTCCCCTGCGGTCCCCGCTAGGCACGGGCACGGGAGTTCACATGGAAGCACAGGCCGTCGAAGCAATTCTGAACAACATCGCGACCGCAGCCGAGCTCTTCGCGTCGGGAACACCGCCGGCGCTCCTCGGCACGGTCTGCGGCTCCGAGCCTGCGCAGCGTTTCTGGCGCCACCACCTCGAGCGCATGCAGCCGGAGCTCCGAGCGCGGACGGTGCGCTCGCTCCACGAAGATCTGCCGGTAAACCAGGCGTTCGGCCTGCTTCTAATGTGGCAGCGGATCCGAGACGAGCTGTCCCCCGGCGCCGGTGCGCTCCTCGCCTTCGTTTTTGGGGAAGGCAGTCGAGCGACGCCGCTCACTGAATGCGAAGGCGGGCAGAAACCTGCGATGCACTCCTTTGTTGTGCAGGGCGAGGGATCGGAGCGGCGTAGCCTCTCGATCGTCGAGCTCGCCCTTCGCACCTTTGCGCCTGTCGAAGCCTACCTGCGCCGCTCGGGCTTTGATGGCGTGGTGGTAAAATGGGGGGATGAGATTCAGATCCCCACGCTGCCCCTGCACGGCTCGAGCCGACATTTTGAAGGTGCGGACGTCGTTCGCTTCGTATCGATCAGCGAAATGAACGAAAACCTCTCTGCCAACAAGGACTGGGTCGGCGTGGACGCATCGGGAAGGGTCACCGCATTCATTCCGCGGCGACCGCTCGGCGAAATGGAACGTCTGGCGGACCGAGGCCTGATCCAACGTCGCGACGGGAGGCTCTACGGTGGAATCAATCTCGGCTCCATCGCCCTTTCCCGCGTGTTTCTCGACGCGCTCCTCGACGAGTTTTCAGCCGAGGTAAACGACCCGAGCGCGGACCGAAAGCGAAGGCCCGACCTCGACCCCCAGCTCTTTACTGCCCTCACGATCGCGGCAGTCGACGACGTCGCGCAGCGAAACACCGCGTGGACACAGAGTGTTCAGGAATCTTCGGCAATGGCAAAGCTCGACGGTGACATGCCTGGGATTCTCGACCGACTTCGGCGGGTGCTCGACCACTTTGAGTGCCAGCACGGCCGGCCGATCAAGATGGTTGCGATGGATTTCGGCGAGCAGTACTGGGGGGACATCGGTCAGCACCGCGCGATGTTCGACCTCTACACCTCTCTTTTGTCCTCGGAGCCACGGGGTCGGATCACGCGGGCGCTGGCGGGATTGGACGACGAGGTCGACGAACGGGGAAACCGGATCGCAGGAAGCTCGGAAGTAGGTCCGAACGCGCAGGTTGCGCGAAGTGTCCTGATCGATGCGCAGATCCACGAGGGACACATCGAAGACTCGGTCTTGATCGGAACACGCTGCTTTAGACTCGACGCACGCGATGCCTTCGACGTGCAGAGCACCGTCGGCGAGCTCGAGCTCTCACCCCGCGCAGGCACCTACCGGCTGGTCGACCCGGGCTCGATCGCGCTCCGCTCGGGCGAAAGGATGACGACCGTAGTACTCGAAGAGGGGCACTACCACTTGCGCGTTCACGAAGACGACAACCTTCGCGACCGAGAAAACACCTACGAGGTGCCGATCCACGGCAATTCGGTCGCCTTCGCGGAGGCCCACCGGTGGGCCCTGGCTTCCAACCCGGAGC
Source organism: uncultured Bdellovibrionales bacterium (assembly GCA_964468125.1). Lineage (GTDB taxonomy): Bacteria > Myxococcota > XYA12-FULL-58-9 > XYA12-FULL-58-9 > CAYXVF01 > CAYXVF01. Next base: position 9,993 of record CAYXVF010000092.1, read on the forward strand.
GCTGCGAGGCGCGGCGCAGGGCCCTCGAGGAAGACGCGCGCACGGCGATTGATGCCAAAATGGAATGACACCGAGTCGCGCGATCCATTTGCGCCCTCGCCCATCCCCCCCCACCCTAGGCCCGTCAAAACGAGGAGAAGACCATGGGACAAACATTGGTGATCGGATCGAATCGCGGTATCGGACTGGAAGTCGTCCGACAGCTCGCGAAACGTGGAGCCTCTGTAATTGCAGCCTGTCGGCGCGCGTCGGACGAGCTTCGGGCGCTGCAGGGAGTCCAGGTCCTGGAAGGAGTCGACATCACCGACGAAGGGTCGCTTCACACGCTGCACGATCGCGTCGAGGGGCTTTCGGAGCTGTGGGTGATCGCAGGAGTTCTCTCTCGCGTCACCCTCGATGAGCTCGACCTCGACTCCATCCGACGGCAGTTCGAGGTGAACTCCCTGGGCCCGCTCCGCGCAGTCGCGGCCCTTCGCGACCGGCTCGAAAAAGGCGCCAAAGTCGCGCTGCTCACTAGCCGCATGGGCTCGATCGCGGACAACACGAGCGGCAGCAGCTATGGCTATCGCATGTCGAAAGCCGCTTTGAACATGGCGGGACGTTCATTGGCCCACGACCTGCGCGGCGCGAATGTGTCTGTCATCCTGCTTCATCCGGGCTACGTGCGCACCGACATGACCGGCAACACGGGACACATCGACCCTGAGGAATCCGCCGCGGGTTTGATCGCGCGAGTCGATGCACTCACGCCCGAGAGCTCCGGTAGCTTCTTCCATCAGAACGGCGAAGAGCTGCCCTGGTAGTGGCGGTGCATGCTGGTCGCGCCTGAGTGACCCTCAGTTCTTCGCTGGGAACGCTTTGAGAACCTCACGGGTGAGATCCCAGCGATTGAATCCCTGCTTGCCGTAGTCGAGCCCGCGTCGCACGATCACGAGGTCCTGCGACGGGACGATCACCACATATTGGCCGCGATTTCCGGCGGTCGCGTAGGCGTCCTTTGGAATATCCGTGCGGTCGTCCGGGACCAGCCAGAACTGGCCTCCGTACACGTTGCCGCGCGACGCGGTCGACGGGGCAGGTGTACGTACGAAGTCGATCCACGCCTCGGAGAGCAGCCGCTCGCCGTTCCAAACCCCGCCGTTTGCGTAGAGCAATCCGAAGCGCGCGAGGTCTCGGGCGTTCGTATAGACCTGACTGCTCAGGATGAAATCGCCGAAGCGATCGGTACTGAGCAATGTGTTGCGCATGCCGACCTTCTCGAGGAGCGCTTCCCGAGGAAAGCGGTGATAAGCCTCCTCGGAGCCGAGGGCGCGCTTCATTGCGTAGACCGCCAGCAGCGTGTCGTAGTTTTCGTAGTCCCAGTGACTCCCGGGCTCACGAACGAGACCGCGTCGCCGTGCGCCCTCGACAGAGCTCGCCCCCGCCCAGTAGGCGAGGCCCGATCCGGTTGCGTACTCCATGTTGAAGCTGTCTACCGGGTAGAGCCCGCTCGACATGTTGAGCACGTGTCTCAGGGTGATCGCCTCCCGAGGGTCGGGCGCATCGCCCGGGAGGTCCGGAAGCCAATCGAGAGACAGGGAGGCATCGAGGTCGAGGTCCCCCCGATCCACCAACATGCCGATCAGAGTCACAGCGATGCTCTTCGCGGTCGACCACGTGCGTGTTCGAGTCTCGCGTGTGACGCCTTGCGCGTAGCGCTCGAGTACGATGTCTCCCTGATGCACGACGAGCAGACTCAGAGTCACCTGCTCCGCTGACTCGCGATCAAACGCCCAGGTCGCGGCGGCCTCGAGTGCCTGCCGATCGACCTCGGCTGAAAGTGCCTTCTCTCTCACCCGGTCCCCATCCGGCCAATCGATGGCATCCGTGTCCAGCTTCGCCCAGGGTTCGAGCGCGGGGAGCGCATCGAGATCCGAGAGCCCCTGGTCGGGCCCCAAAACGATGCAGCCTATGCCCTCACGAAATGCCGCGATCACCTCCCGCTGCGCCCCGCGGACGGTGACCGACACCGCGCGCGACTCGTCGAAGACGACAAAGCGCTCCGTCGGCGGAGTGAAACGAGGGGCAGACAGATAGCGGAGCTCCTGGGCCTTCACCTGCTCCAAGGTTCGCTTCGAGGTGAACAGCCCATTGCAGGTCAGCACCGCTTGAACGCCCGCGTTGCTCAGGGCGCGGTTCGCGCCGAAGTAGTCAAAGGGCCCGTTCTGGTGGACCAGGGCCGGTTCAGCTCGGGTGACGACTTCCGGCGACGTGTCCGCGGCCGCACAGGCGCAAGACAGCAAAAGCATGGCGATGGATGGGCGCATGACGCGCAGCTTGCCCCGAAGGCTCGGCTCTGATCCACTAGGCCCATGGCAAATCCCGAATCCGGCGATCAGACGCTGCAGCACACCGACGGCACGGTCCCAGCCGCCCCCCCGAAGAAAAAGCCTCACCACTGGCGCTTGCGGGCCGGCGCGGTGAGCTCGGGACTGCTCCTCATCGGTGGTTTCGTGCTCCCCTGGGTTCAGATCGGCGAGATCGCGAGGGTGAGTGGACTCGAGCTGATGATCAGCGACAACGCGGCCGTGAACGCCGCGGTGGGACCGATTCAGCGCGGATTGATCAGCCTCATTCCCATCACCGGTCTCGTGCTGATTTTTTGGGGGATCCGCAACCTGCCGGGGCTGCGATGGTCGCTCATCGGCGGCGGTCTGGTGCTCCTGGTATTCGGGATGGTCGTCGTAATGACCATCTTCATTCAGGTCACCTCACTCGGCTTGTGGCTCGTCGTCGGCGGTCTGCTGATCGCTCTCATCGTCGGTGGCGTCGTGAAGACCTGACGCCCTAGGGCGTCGCGTCCCTGAAGGTCACTGTTCCATCTGGGGATTCGAAGCGCAGGAGCCTGCCGGACGCTCCCTGCAGTGCTTTGTCCCTCGCGATCACGGTCACCGCTTCGCAGAAGCCGTGTGTTCGGGTGACGCCGGGCCCGATCGAATGCTCCGAGCGAGCCATGTCCGGGGCCGTAATCGCGTAGCCTTGGGCGCTGCGCGTTGCGTTCTGCACTCGGAACTTCACCATCGCCGAGAGCGGTCGACCAAACATCTGCACCGCAAAATACGCGCCGCTGTCGGGCGCACGGGCCACCGCGACCGCGATCTCGATCACTTCGCGTGCCAACATGTTTTCGCGATGGTGCGGCGATTCGCGCCAGCCTATGAAGAGCGCTTTGCCGAGCGTTTTCGACTCGATGGGCCGTGAATCGTACTCGTATTCGATGTTCTCGCGAACCGCGCAGTAGCGATACCCCGCCGCCCCCGCTCGCTGCGCTGGCGTGCGCCCGTCGGCCTCGTGGCCGTAGGTCTGCGTCTTCGCCATGTACCGGGCAAAGCCCTTCGCCGCTTTGCCCAGCTCCGTGCTCGTCGAGAGCGGTGGAAGTCCATTCTTCTTGCGAAACGCGTTGGTGCGCTCGATCACCTCGGCCGCAACCACCTGGGCGTCCGCGTCGGCCCCCGGCGCTTTCGGAAGCGTTCGGTCCATCGACGCCGTTCCAACCGGGAGCAGGACGAGCAACGGGAGAATCATGCGCATGGGATTAGCCTAAGGCGTGAGGTCGTCGTCGTCGAGGCTGACGGCGCCTTGCCTTTGGACGGGACCTGCGTAAATCTCTGCGCCCTCGTGAATGTTCAGTCGCAATTGCTCGCCTATGCGCTCGGCTTGGCTGCGAGCCCATTGCCGATCTTGGCCCTCCTCGTCGTCATGATCACCCCACGTGCCCGGGCCAACACGGCCGCCTTTCTCGCGGGCTGGGTCGGCGCGGCGATAGCCCTCACGGTTCTCGCCTCGATCCTGGGCCTCGACGCCTATCTCAGCGAAGGCGCGAGTCCATTTCTGCGCAACGCGACGCTCGCGCTTGGCATTGCCCTCGTCCTGGGTGCAGGCGGTGCATTGCTCTTCAGCACGCGACGCTCGAGTCAATCACCGCGCGTCTTGCAGGCGATCGACTCGATCGGTCCACCGGGTGCTCTGTTGCTCGGAATGAGTCTCGTTGCGCTCAACGCAAAGAATGCGAGCTTGGCCCTTCTCGGGGGCGTGCACATCGCGGCGACCTCGAATTCCACGCTCGACCATGCGAGTCTCACCGCTTTGTTCGTTGCGATCGCTTCCGCGACGCTCGTGCTGCCCGCCTTGCTATTCTTCGTCGCGGGACGTCGCGCAACGGAGCTGCTCGCGCCGCTTCGCGCCTGGATGGCGCGCAACTTGAGGCGCTTGCTCTACTTGGTCATCGTCGTGATCGGCTTTGCGCTCGTGCGCGCGGGGCTCGAGCCTCAGGCCAGGCGCGTCGCCGAATCCGATGCGGCGGTCTCGCCAGAGATTCGGCCCGAAGCCCGAAACCACTGAACCGCTTCGGCGAAGGCGTCGCGCACGGGGAGAACGCGGTAGCCGAGCTCTTCTTGCGCTTTCGAGCAATCCCCATGCTTGCCACTCGTGAGCAGCCGAATCGAGTGGTAGTTGAACCGCGGCATCACCTGCGGAAAGAAGCGCCGCTCAACCCAGTCCTTCACGATTGCGACCCACTGCATGAACCTCGGCGGAATCCGAAGCCGAGGCCGTGGAACACCGGTGAATTCCTCGAGCCAATCGAGGATCTGATCGATGCTGTGCACCTCTCCGGTCAACAGGTAGCGCTCGCCTGGACGACCTCGTTCGAGGGCGCTCAGATGCCCGTCCACCACTGAGTGGACCGACACCCAATCGAAGCCACCCGGGACGTAGGCCCGCATGCGACGTCGGGCGAATTCGAGGATCGTGTTTCCGACGAGAGAAGGACGGTAGTCGTGAGGACCTACGATCGCCGAGGGATTGACCACGCATACCTCGAGTCCCCGCGCGGCCGCCTGAAACACCGGGATCTCCGAGTGGGCCTTCGAGCGCTCGTAGTCCATCACCGGCTCGAAGGGATCGAGCCAGTCGTCTTCCGTACTCGGCTCACCGTTGCGACCGCTGACCGCACCGAAGCTGCTCGTATGCACCGCACGCTTCACCCCGGCATCCAGTGCCGCGTCCATCAAGAAACGGGTGCCCTCGACGTTGACCTTCATCAAGGCCTCGCGGTCACCCTCCCGCGTGCTGACCATGGCGGCGCAGTGAAAGAGCGCCTCGCAGCCATCAACCGCCGCTCGAAGCGCATCGCGGTCGCCGAGATCGCCGACGACGCGCTCCACTTCGAGCCCTTCGATCGCCTCGGTCGGGCTGCCAGGGCGCAGAAGCACGCGTACCGCATCGCCGCGCGCACAGAGGCGGCGCACCAAATTGGCGCCGAGATGCCCAGTAGCCCCGGTGACCAGCGTCTTCATGAATCCGCGTCCGTGCTCGCCTCGTGCCTCCGGGCTCGGGCCTCGACCGCCGAGGCCCGAGCGGCCCAGTCGTCCCACTTCTCGCACGTCATCTGCTGGAACTCGGGCACGATCGGGTTGAGCTCAACGAAGGGTTTGTCCGAGTGCCGATCGAAACCGAGCTGTTCTTGCTCGAGCGCGAACTTGTCCTCCGCCAAGAGCGGCTTGATGTAGAAGGCGTTCGCGAGCGCGAGTGCCGGGCGCTTGAGGAAGCTCGGTAGCGTCAGCCGCGTCCAGGGGATCCTGATCGGTCCGAACAAGAAGATGAAGAAGCACCGGGTGGTTCGCTCGTCCTGGGGCAACATGAACAACCAGTGCAAATACTTCCCGGCGATGTCCGAGCCCTGGTACGGATACTGGTACCAGAGACGGATCTCGTCGAGACCATCCTGGTCCGCCATCAACCGAGACAACGACCCTTCGTGAAAGGACGTGTCGTAGACGACGTTGATCGTGTCGTTCTCGCGCCAGTGCTCGCGCAAAACGGGCTTGGTGAACGGTTGCTTGTTCCGATGCAAAAAAGCGTGGTTGAAGTCACACACGTTCTCCACAATCATGGAGAAGTGCGCCCCGATCGTCACAGCGATCGGGATCGTTGGCCACGGACTGTCACCTCGTAGCTGCGGGATTTCCGGCAGAGGAACGCGCTCCGCGAGCTCAGGGTCCCCGGGGAAGATCCAAATCAATCCGTAGGCGATCCGAACCGGATAGGAGCGAATTTTGATCCGCGGCATCTTCGTGCGGTTCTTGCCGAGATCGTGGGAGATGGCGACACACTTCCCACACCCGTCGTAGGTCCATCCGTGGTACTGGCAGGCGATGTTTTCTCCCTGCACGAGCCCTGCGGTCAGAGGCAATTGTCGATGCGCGCAACGATTTTCGACCGCCCGCACGATCCCGTCTTCCCCACGGTACAGGGCGATGGACTCGCCCCAGAAGCGCACCTCTTGAACGCGCCCCCGAGCAAGGGCCGCGTCGCGCTCGACGGCGTACCAGTAATCGGCGTTCGGCCCCACGCGCCGAACGCGCCGCGCTCGGGGCTCTCGGACTGGTGTCTCCCTGACAGTACTCGACATCCTTGCCTCCCAACTCTTCAAACGCGCGAGATCGATCCGACTATGTCAACTGATTCATCGACATTGCGAGCCAGAGGTCGCCCTTTGCTCACTCAACGCGAGCACCTGCATTGCGTGAGCAATGCACCGGAACGAGGGCTTCTCTGCATGGCTGGCGTTTACTAGAACTTGTCACTCATTCCAATCTCAAATATAGCCCAAGGACGGCGAACCAACGACTACGTCAACCATGAGACCCTGAGAGTCCGCAGACGTCTCCCCCACGCGTAGACGAGGAAAAGGCAATGCCCACTGTCGAAGGCTCCGGGAACCTCATTGAGCAGCTCGAGAACACCTACGACGCGATTGTCATCGGTGCAGGCCCATCGGGAACAACGTGCGCACTCGCGCTCGCAAAGAAGAACAAGACCGTATTGCTCGTTGAGGCCGCACCGAAAGCGAATCAACGTCTCGCCGGTGAGTGGCTTCACCCTCCTGCGGTCCGGGCCCTGCAAAGCCTCGGCGTCCCTCCGATTGCGGCTGCCGCAGAGCACGCGCCGGGGCGCGGGTTTGTCGTTTACCCAGACGATGGGGGCGAGCCCATCCTGCTTCCCTATCCGAACGGCAGCGTAGCGCTGTCCTGCGATCACAGCGATTTCGTCGATGAGCTGCGCGCCTTCGCAGTGAAGCACCCTCTCATCACTTACGCGCCGGGCTTCAGAGCCACCCAGATCGAATCGGGCTCGGTGACGCTGGTGGGTCCGGATCGTTCGACACCTCGAACCATCGAGACGCCGCTCTGTGTCGGTGCCGACGGGCGTTCGTCGGTGACCCGTCGCGCTCTCGGGCTTCCGGGCGCGCACCCGCCCCTGTCCTACATGGCGGGACTCACCATTCGGGTCGAAGAGCTACCCTTTGAGGGATTCGGCCACGTCATCCTAGGCGGGCCTGGCCCGGTGACGATTTACCGCATCTCGAAGGAGCGCGTGCGGGTATGCCTCGATCTGCCTGCCGATCAGGCCGACCGGCGTGACCCGGAATTTCTGTGGCGCGCCTTCCATCCGGTCCTTCCCGTGGCCTTGCGTGAACCCTTCCGCGAGTCGCTGGCGCACACGAAGCTCAGCTGGGCGGCAACGCGTTTCTGTCCGCGAACGCACTACGGCCGGGACGGGATAGCCCTAGCGGGAGACGCGGTGGGCTATTTTCACCCGCTGACCGCGGTGGGGATGACCCTCGGCATCGGGGACGCAATCGACCTGGCAGAGAGCGATTCGGTTGAGAGCTATCAACGGCGTCGCGAAAAGAAGAGCTACGTCGCCGAGTTGCTCTCCTCAGCCCTTTATCATGTGTTTCAGCGCGATGACTCCGGCGCGGAATCGATCCGCCTCGCCGTCTACAAGATGTGGGGCGACAGCGTTCGAGACCGGGAGCGAACCATGCGCATCCTCACCGGAGACGATCATCGCTCGCTCAGCTTCGCGATGACGTTCCTGAAGGTCGCAGCCGGGGCGGTGAGCTACCTCGGGCAACGACGCGGCGGTTTGCTGACGACCCTCGCCCGCTGGGACGAGCTTCAGCGGATCTTCGCCAACTACGGTGGGTGGCTGCAGTGGCCCGCCGCGAGTCTCATGCCTCCGGTTTTTCGCGAACGTTTCCGCTCGCAGAGTCGATCGGATAGACCGCTTCCCCAGTTCCCACTGCAACTTCCGGTGGCCTCATCTCCAGCCTCGGTGAGCACGAAAGGTCAGCCGACGCAGGTGTTCGAGGAGTCGCTCGCGACGGCTCGCCGTACGGTTCTCCTGCACGCAGAAGCGTCGCTCCACAGCACGACCGTAGAGAGCTGGGATGAGGCACGACGCGTACTCGCTGCTGCCCTCGCACTCGATTCAGCGGGGCTTGGAAGCGACCGTGTTGCGCGCGCCCTCGACGAAGCGTCAGTTTGGATGAAGGAGCAACTCTCGGCCGACTCGACTCCGGACGACCCGGGCCTCGCCACTCGGTGTCTGCTGCTGCGCTCGGCTCGTGACCTCGCCGTTGGAGCGGATTGGGAGCTTCGAGTCTGGTCGGACACGCTTCGCCGATTGTTGGACGCGCAGGACGAGAGCGGAGCCTTTGGCACCGGTGCCTCTCGCTTTGACGCGGAAAGCACCGCCCGGGCGGTGCGAGCGCTTCGGGCAGCGAGCGAGCGCTGGCCAGGCCTGCTGACCGACGAGATTTCCCAAAGCCTCGAGCGCGCGGCCCACTGGCTTCGGGCGCGCCAGCGCGACAGCGGCTGCTGGGCCATCGGTGACCTTCCGTCCACGATGGTCACGGGCGCAGCCGTGGAAGCGCTCATGGCTGCGCGGACCCAGCCGTCGGACTCGGCAATTCGGCGAGCCATTCGTTGGTTGTGCGCGACACAGGCCGACGACGGAACCTGGTGCCTCGCAGGCGAGGAGCCGACGGGTACGACCGCGGCAGCCCTTCGCGCCTTGCGACTGGGCAGCGCACCTCAATGGACCGCGATCTCGCGAGGGGCGACCGCCCTCGCGGCTCTCATCGCGAACGAGGGCGCGCTGGGGCTCGAGACGATCGAACGGGTCGCGGAAGCCGCCGACCGCGCCCTCGATCAGAAGACGCTCCGGACTACGAGAACGGCGGCGACCGACGCCGACTGGACACGCTGCCAAGAAGCCCTCGTCGCCGTCTCTCGCACCTTTTCTCGCCCCATTGAGATGCTCCCCGGCGATCTGCGGGTCTCGGTCACCTGCGGCTACCTGCTTTGCCGCATCGCGGACACGGTGGAAGATCTCGCGACCCTCTCTCTGCCGGAGCGCGACGCACTCTTCGCCGCCTTGGACTCGGTCCTCGAGGACCGACAGCCGGCGACGCACTTCAGCGCGCTCTTTGCAACCGTCGACCACGATCCGGAGCATCCGGAGAGCCGACTCATCGCGGATTTCGACTCGGTGATGCGCGTGTTCGGCACCCTCGACCCATCGAAGCAGAGCATCTGCCGACGATGGGTCCGTGAAATGCTCCGCGGCATGCAGATTTACAAGCACCGCGAGCCCCGCGAGGACGGTCTCCAGGGACCACTCACGCAGCGCGATCTCGAGCGCTACTGCTACTTCGTCGCCGGCACGGTCGGACATCTGCTGACCGAGCTCTTCCTCGAACACATCGACGAGGCCCCGGTGACCCTGCGCGGCGCGCTCTGGAGAAACGCCGAGTCCTTTGGTGTGGCACTGCAGCTCGTCAACATCCTCAAGGACATCACCGATGACGATGGACGGGGCGTCGCCTACGTTCCCTGGCTCAATCGGCTCGAATCCGGTCTCAACGGCCATTCACTTTCCAACCCAGACTTTCGCCCGAACGCACATGCGGCCGTTGCTCCGCTCTTCGCTCGTGCCCAGTCCCTGATCGAGGACGCGTTCGAGTACGTCATGGCGATCCCGTCGCAGCAGCGAGAAATTCGCCTCTTCTGCCTGCTCCCGCTGTGGATGGCGGCGCGGACTCTGATCGTCGCGCGTGGCAATGACGCTCAGTTTATCCCCGGAGCCCCGGTCAAGATCAGCCGAGGTGAAGTCGAAAAAATCATCGCGAGCAGCGTCGTGCTCTGCGAAGACGACGACGGTTTGCGCGAGGCTTTCGCGCATCTTCGAGCAGAAATGCGGGCGCGGAAGATGTCTGAGCAACGCCCCGAGCAGCGAGCCGAGGCATGAGCTCGCTCGCGGATTCGAGGAATACAGCTGAGGTCAGGCGACCGGCAGCTCCGGAGCTTCGCGCCTCGATCGAGGCGACGTTGCGGCATCTCATGCACACGCAGCGACCCGACGGCAGCTGGAGTGGCGAGTACGGCGGCCCGCTCTTCTTGCTGCCCATGTTCGTCGGCGTCGCACGACTGTCGAATGTTGAACTCAGCGACGATGAACGAGACGGGATTCTCTCCTACCTCCGTCGCCACCAGCGTGCTGATGGCTCCTACGGACTCCACATCGAGGGTAGCGGTCACGTATTCACCACTTCGCTGTGCTACGTGGCCCTGCGTCTCCTCGGTGTTCCCCCGGGAGATCGCGATGCGGCCCGGGCGCTCGCGTGGATCCACGCCCATGATGGACCGACCGCCCAGGCGTCCTGGGGCAAGTTCTTTTTGTGCCTGATGAATCTCTACGATTACCGTGGAATTCATCCCCTGCCGCCCGAGCTCTGGTTGCTCCCGGCGTCGCTGCCGATACACCCGTCGAAACTCTGGTGTCACTGCCGGGCGGTCTATCTGCCCATGTCCTATCTCTACGGCGTTCGGTTCCAGGGTCCCCTCGACGAAACGATACGCGATCTTCGGGCCGAGCTCTTCGCTGGCAGGTTCGACGAGATCGACTGGGAAGAAACCCGTGACGACGTCTCCGAAACGGACGCCTACGTCCCCCATAGCCTGTCGTTGAAGGCGGCGAATCGCGTACTCAATGCGCTGGAGAAGCCCTTCGCACGAACGATGCGACGCCGCGCGCTGCGCTACGTGCTCGATCAGATTCGGCAAGAAGACGAGAACACGGACTTCATTTGCATCGGTCCGATCAACAAGCTCTTTCACCATCTCGTCTGGGCGATCGAGCGCCCCGGAGGAGTCGAGTCGCAGGCCCATCTCGAGCGGCTTCGCGACTATCTCTACGCGGATGAAGAAGGGGTCCGGATGCAGGGCTACAACTCCTCGGAGTTGTGGGACCTGACGTTCACCGTGCAAGCCGTCGACGCCGCGCTCGGTGAGATCCCGGTGAGCTCGGAAGTGCTCCGAATGCTGACCGCGGCCCACGGCTTTCTCGACCGGACTCAGGTGCGAGACGACGTGCCAGATCGGAAGAAGTACTTTCGCGATCCCTCTCGCGGAGGCTGGCCCTTTTCGACCCGCGCCCACGGCTGGCCCATCACCGATTGCACCGCCGAAGGCATCAAGTCAGCGCTCGCTCTCGAGGATTTCGTCGAACAACCGGTCGCGGCGGAGCGCCTGATCGATGCGGTCGACCTCCTGTTGCACTGGCAGAACGACGTCGGGGGCTGGTCCACCTACGAGCGGCAACGGGGCCCAGGCTGGCTCGAGTGGCTCAACCCATCCGACTGTTTCGGCGACATCATGGTCGACTATCCCTACGTCGAGTGCACATCGGCGGCCATTCAAGCCCTCGCCGCGATGCGTGACCGCCACCGCGTGGCGCTTGGCCCGCGGCGACTCCTGCGCATCCGACGGGCGATCCGGCGCGGACGTCGCTTCATCACGTCCCAACAACGTTCCGACGGCTCTTGGGAGGGCTCCTGGGGTGTCTGCTTTACCTACGGCACCTGGTTCGGCGTAAAGGGCCTGCTCGCCGCCGGAATGCGATCGGACCACCCCACCCTCGCACGCGCGGCGGACTTTCTCCTTTCCGCCCAGGCGAGCGATGGCGGCTGGGGCGAGAGCGTCGAGAGTTGCCGAGAACGCGCCTATGTCGCGACGGAGCAAAGTCACCCGGTGATGACCGCATGGGCCTTGTTGACGCTCTTCGCCATCGATGACGTTCCCAGGGACGCGATGGAGCGGGGCGTGCGCTTCCTCTTGCGGCGCCAGGAGCGCGACGGAAATTGGCGCAGCGACTCGATTCCAGGGGTCTTCAACCGGACCTGCGCCATCAACTACGAGAACTACGCCACGATTTTCCCACTCTGGGCGTTGGCCGCGGCGGGTGAACGGCGCCTGCTCGAAGGGACCACGGCGGCGACCTAGCGGCGCTGAAGCTCAGGAGCTCTCGCTCCGGATCGGCTGAGAACCGCCTCAGCTGCTGCCGAGCAGGAAAGCACCGAGGGCCGCGAGCGCCGCGCCGGAAGCGGTGCACGCGAGATTGACACGATCGTTGTCCACCCAGCGCAAGCCGCGGACGAGTCGGTTCCGTTGACGTCCGTTCGAGGCACACTCCGTGAGCCGCGCATCTCCGGTCTCGTAGAGCGCCTGCGCCGTGTCGCCCAGGAGGCTGTCTACGAGCGACGCGACGACGCCCCCGACCACCACGAGCAGTGCGGTTTCGACTCCGAAGGCGCTCAGACGTTCGGCGCCCACGAAGGGGATCGGCGCGAACACCGTTGCCGCACCCGCGAGTGCCCCCAGAGTTCCGGGAAGGGAGACGCCCCCACTCACTCCCGGCGGCACCCGTCGCCAGGTGCTGAGCGACCGCGTCGGCGCGCGAACCCAGGTTCCGATTTCGCTCGCCCAGGTGTCCGCCGCCGCCGCTGCAAAGGCGCCGATGAATCCCCAATACAGCCACTCAGTAGGTGAGGCGACGTAGATCAGGAGCAGCCCCCAGGCGACACCACCGTTGGCGTACACCTGTCCAGCGTCGCGCCGCGAGCCCTTCTCGGCCTGTACCACCTGAGCCTTGCTCTTGCGCCCGAGCTTGGACAGTGCGCTGCTCAGGACGAAAAAAGCAAAACCAGGAAGCGCCCAATCCCATCCCCCAAGCCCGACGACGGAAAAGGCGAGCAGCCCTGCGGCGAGGGCGCCGGAGAGCTCGAGCGTACGAAGTGCAAACGCCAATAGCGAAAAGGCGAGCGCCCAGACCAATGCCCCGGCGAGCACCGGGAGGAGTGCGGGGTCTTGCTGCAACGCGATCAGAGGCGCGAGCACTGCGACCACAATGTTGAGATTGTCCCAGCCCGCAGCACCGAGGAGCTCAGCGGCGGTCGCAAGGCACGCGACGATCACCGCCACCGCGCCATACTGCACCGGGGAGTAGGCGAGAGGATCGAGAAAAAGAAGGCCAGAAAAGGTGAGCACGAAGCAGCTGAGAGCAAACGCCACCGAGCCAGCCACTGATTTTGCGGCGGCCCCCACTGTAAATCGATGGGACTCGAGTCGAGAGCCGACCGAGGACGCGATCGGATCGGCAAGGGCGAGAACAACAAAGGCGATCTGAAGCGCAAAGACCCGGTCCCGGTCGATGGACCAGGCGGCGGCGAGCGCGACGATGAGAGCCAAGGGAAATACCGCGGTCCCGTAGGAACGTCGCTCGATCCCGTGCATGCCACGGAAGACCCGTTTGCGAATCGCCCAGAGGTTGACGACGATGAATGCGCCCGCAAGCAGGTAGAGGGTGGTCGGCTGCTCAAAGAACCACGGGGTCGTCGCCACCGCCAAACCGGTATAGGCGTGAACGAACCGGCGGGAGCTCTCCGGCGCGATCCAACGTGCCAGAAGCTCACCCGTGCCCACCCCGAGGGCGAGCACCCCACTGAAAATCACAAACCACGAGAGGTCGCTCATTCGGCCCCCTTTCCTACCGTCTCGCCAGATCGACACCCGAGTGTCAATCATTCTAGACAAAGGGGCCTTGACCTAGGTCGTGTTCAGGCCTGGTGACGCCAAGTCAGTCGTTCTTCCAGCGCCAGCCATCGGCGGTGGGCTCGTCCACGCCATGCTCGTGGGCATAGCGCACGCAGGCCATCTGCATCCGGCGCAGCTCCTGCTTGATGTGCGCGCCGGCGACGTGCAGGCGCGGCACCCGGTCGAGCACATCGATCGCGATGCTGAAGCGATCGATCTCGTTCTCGATGGCGAGCTCGAGCGGTGTGTTGATGTTCCCTTTCTCCTTATAACCGCGCACGTGCAGGTTCGGATGGTTCGCACGCCGATAGGCCAACCGGTGAATCAACCAGGGGTAGCCGTGAAAGTTGAAGACGATCGGCTTGTCCACGGTGAACAGGCTATCGAACTCCCGGTCCGTCAGACCGTGCGGGTGCTCCGTGTCGGGAATCATCTTGAAGAGGTCGACCACGTTGATGAAGCGGATCTTCAGATCGGGAACACGTGCGCGGAGCAACGAAACCGCGGCGAGGGCTTCTTTGGTGGGTATGTCTCCCGCACAAGCGAGCACGATGTCGGGTTCATCGCCCTGGTCATTGCTCGCGAATCCCCAGATCGAAATGCCACGCTTGCAGTGGTCGGTCGCCTCGTCCATGTCGAGATACTGCAGGTGCTTTTGCTTGTCGGAGACGATGACATTCACTTTGTTCGTGCTCCGGAGGCACCAGTCACTCACCGCTAAGAGACAATTCGCGTCGGGAGGTAGGAAAATGCGCACCACCGACGAGCTCTTGTTCGCGACGATGTCGAGGAACCCGGGATCCTGGTGGGTGAAACCGTTGTGGTCCTGTCGCCACACGGTAGAGGTGATGAGCAGGTTCAGGCTCGAGACGGGCGCGCGCCAGGGGAGCTCCTCACAGATGTCGAGCCACTTGGCGTGTTGATTGAACATCGAATCGATCACGTGCACGAACGCTTCGTAGGTCGAGAATAACCCGTGGCGACCGGTGAGGAGGTAGCCCTCGAGCCATCCTTCGAGGGTGTGCTCGGAAAGAATCTCCATGACCCGGCCGTCGGCGGCGAGCTCGCCTCCGTCCGCGTCCACGTCGAGAATGTCGGCGAGCCAGGTCTTTTTGCTCACCTCGAACACCGCGTCGAGTCGGTTCGACTTCGTTTCGTCCGGCCCCATCACCCGGAAGTTGGTCGGATTCATCTTCAACGTGTCTCGTAGGTAGCGGCCCAAGGGT
>CAYXVF010000093.1:0-13684 GCA_964468125.1 uncultured Bdellovibrionales bacterium
GTCGTCGTCGTCGTCGTCGTCGTCGTCGTCGTCGTCGTCGTCGTCGTCGTCGTCAATGCCGTCGCTGTCATCGTCCTCGAAGCCATCGAAGGACCGCTCGATGTTGTCTTCGACCCGCTCCTGGTTTTCTCCACCCTCGTTCGCGGTCCTCGGGTCGATCGTGGCTCCGCTTTCATCCACGAACCAGCTCGCCACGTCGATGGCGAGGGTGAGCGAGTACGTGGTGCCCGCTTCGTCGACGACGAAGGGGGTGTCGAACTCGATTTCGATCTCCGCGTCCACCGAGGAGGTGAAGCGGAACTCGGTGCCGTCATAGGTACCGGAGACCTCGACGCTCACGTACTGGAGCTCCGGGAAGTCCTGAAGCAGCTCGGAGTCGTCTTCGGCGTCGTCGATCTCGAACTCGATCTCTTCGTAGGACCCCGGAGGAACCTCGGCCTGGAGCTGGGTCACGACCGAGCCGTCGAGGGGCAGGTCCACGAGGAACGGGCCGAGCTCGAGCTCACCGCATTGGTCCTCGTCGTCGCCTCCATCGGTGTCATTCGAGGTGTTGCAGGCTCCCTCTGCCAGCTCGAGCTCCACCTCGCCGAGCACCACGCGAGCGGACGAGATCACGAGCGTCGAGGCTCCGTCATCGACGACGAGCTCACCGGTGGGCGCAGACAACGCCGCCGCGCCCGGTACGCTGACGGCCAGGCTCACGTTGCCGTCGCTGCTCCCACAGGCGGTCAGCGCGAAGGCCAAGGCGATCGCCGAGAGTGCTTCAAACTTCTTCATCATCGTTCTTCCTCGGGTGAAGGTTTATGCTCTCGGATTACCGACCGGAGTCCCGTCTCAGCGAAAAAAAGCTGTCGATGTCGGCCGCGGAAATTTCTCGAAGAACCGCACAATTCTTCGCTGAAGCCGCGTTGCGGGCGGTAAGTGAAGCTGGAATGGATCTCCTCCTAGAAGATCGGGCGTTTCTCGAACGCTTTCGCGCCGGCGAGCCCGCAGCCCTGAGGGCCGTCTACGAGGCGAACGTGCAGGATTTGGCGGTCTTTTTGCGTCGGGGCTTCATCTTCAATGCCGGTGGCAGAACGCTGCGCTTTCGCGGCTACGACTCGACCTTTGACCTCGAAGATTGTCTGCAGGACGTATTTCGGCGCGCCTTCGGCGAAAGAGCCCGGCTCAGCTACGACGGGCTCCGCCCCTACCGCAACTATCTCTGGACCATCGCCCGCAACGTGGTGATCAACGATTACCAGGCCCGGGTGAAGAAGCTGAGCCGGTACGAAGACGTGCGCGAAGGCGAGCACGCGACCGAGGACGAATGGGGCCTCGGAGATGATCCGCTGGCCTCGGGGGGTACGTCGCACCCGAATCCAGAAAAAGCCGCGCTCTCCGACGAGCTCCGGGCGCTCGTCGACCAATTCGTAGACGGGCTGCCGGCCCGCGAGCATCGCGTCTTCGAGCTGCGCTATCGCCGAGGAGCGAGCCACGTAGAGATCGAGGGAGAGATCGGTCTCTCTCCGTCCAAGATCAAGACGACGGAATCTCGCATCCGAAAGCGCCTGCTTCGCTTCCTTCACCAACACGGCTACTTCGAGCACGCAACCTCGAAAGACCTGCTGCGAGTCACTCGCGGCCACCCCCTCAAAGGAGAATCGTGATGAACGAACACGAGCACGAGACCGTAGCCGCGCTCATCGAGCGCGCATACTACGAAGCGCTCAGCTCGGACGAGCGGGCTCGGCTGCGACAGGAGCTCGACGACTGCGAGGCATGTCGACGCTACTACGACGAAATCGCGGAGCTCGACCGGACGATCACCGAACGAGCGCCGAGTCTCGCGCCGGTCAGTGTCGATCGCGTGTGGTCGGGGATCGAATTCGACCTGGCCCGTGAGGGAAAATCGGCCCGCTCGTGGAACACGTCGCTCCCGTGGTTCATTCCTGGGGTAGCCGCAGTCGCGGGCCTGCTCGTCTTTGCAACCGCAGCCCCAGAGTTTCAGACGCGCGGCGGTGAAGCGAGTGTTGGCGACTTTGGATTGACCGCATTCGTCATCGAGCCGGAAACACAGACGGTTCGGCGAGGACCGCAAGGGACGGTTCGACTCGAGTCGGGTCAGCTCGTGCAGCTCGCGCTCACCGCCCGACGGGCCGGGCAGCTCGGAATCGTGGGCGTGGACGCGCAAGGCGACCTACACTGGTACCAGGACGAGCGGGACCCAGGCGCGCCATTCGTCGCCACGGGCAGCGAGGTGGAGGAGCCTGTCGGACCCGCATGGCGCATTCGAGCGGAGGACAGTCCGGTGTCAGTCTGGTTGATCGAACGAGCAGCGAACGTTGCCCTGGGCACAGACACACTTCGAGGCTTGGATTTCTCGAACCCCGCGCTGGTGCTGGAGGCCGAATGATGATCACTCACGTGTTGGCGCTCGCGTTGCTCTCGGCAACGCCGACGCGCTTCGCCGTGGTGATCGGGAACAACCAGCCCCTGAGCCCGGAGTTGGGTGTCCTGCGCTACGCGGACGACGACGCCGCTCGGATCAGCGAGCTCCTCTCGAGCAATGGAGTCGAGGTAGAGCTCTTGTCCGCCCTTGATGCAGACACCCAACGGCTTTACCCGGACCTCGTGCAACAAAGCCGTCCGCCGACCATGGAAGTACTGCGAAGCACTCTGAATCGCCTTTTCGAGCGAATGGGTCCGGACAGTGAGCTCTATTTCTTCTTCGCTGGACACGGTCAGGTGCTAGACAATGGCCAAGGGGTGATTCACCTCTTGGATCAGCCACTCAGTCGAGCAGACCTCTACCGAGAGGTCGTGGCGCGCTCTCCCTCCCGCGTGAACCACCTGATCATCGACGCCTGTAACGCCTATTTCATGGTCGCCTCGCGCGGAGAAGCAGCGGAAGCGGACTATCGCTCCCTGGTCCGGAGCTTCGTGGCGCAGGAGTCGCTCGAGCGCTACCCGAACACCGGAGTGATCGTCTCGACCGTCGGCGATGTGGAAGTGCACGAGTGGTCGAAGATCCAGGCGGGAGTGTTTTCCCATCAGCTGCGCTCGGCGCTGAGCGGCGCGGCCGATGCGGACCTCGACGGCGCGGTCGACTATCGCGAGGTCGAGGCATTTCTCGCCGCAGCAAACGGGCAGATCGCCGATCCTCGCGCCCGGATCAGCGTCTTCTCACGTCCCCCGGAAATGTATCAGCGTGCACCCTTGCTCGGGGCGTCGCCGGGCCTTCCGACGATCGAAGTGCCGCGGAGCTGGACCGGCCGCTTCAGCATCGAAGACGACCGCGGCATTCGCTTCGCCGATTTCAACAAGACCGACGAGGTTCCGGTGCGCCTGCGCGTCGTCCCTCGCCCGCATTATTATGTGCGACGCGGCAATGAGGAGATTCGGGTTGAGCCAGGCGAGGAGCGGGACTTGTCCGAAGAAGCATTCGAGCCGATCGTGCTCGCAGCGCGCGGGAGCGTTGAGGACAGCTACGGTTCCAGGCTCTTCGCCGTGCCCTTTGGCCCGAGTTTCGTTGCTGGCTTTGAGAAAGCGCTCGAGGGTCGCCCGATGGGAATCGAGGAGACCTTCAACCCGGCGGTTCAGGAGAGCCAAGCCACTTATGCTCGGATCGCCTGGGTGAGCGCGGGGGTGACGGCTGGCCTTGCCCTCACCTTCGAGCTGCTCTCTCGCGACGCGGCGAGAGAATTTGAGCGCGCGGCAGGCCCGCCGGAATCCATACTTCGCTACGAGGACCGCGCGAATCTCTATCGTGGACTGGCGCTCGCGGCGGGAGGGGTGGCACTGACTTCTGCGCTGACGGCGGGTGTACTCACGTGGCTCGACTTCGACTGATCCTCCTCCTGACTCTCATGGTCGGATGCGGACCCGAGCTCGACCGTGTGGAAGGCGCAATGGAGCTGTGGGTCATCGATTTGGAGCAGCCCCAACCGGGGGTCGCCCGCATCGCCTTCGCGGACTCTGTGTCCGAGATCGATCTCGAGTTGGAGCAACCGGCATTCATCGCATCGGTCCCCGCGGGTCCGGTCCGCGTGCTCGTTCGCACGGACGGACGCCGAAGCAATCGCATCGAGATCGAGGTCTTCGAGGGAGAGGTTGCGCACGTAGCGGTCCAGCTGTTGAGCGATCTCGACTTCGACGGTGATGGCGACGGGGTGCCTGCGCGGCGCGACAATTGCCCCTTTCACGGGAATTCGAGTCAGCGGGACAGCGACCGTGATGGAATTGGCGATGCCTGCGACGTGTGCCGAACGCGCAACGATCCGACCCAGGACGACCTGGATGGGGATGGCTTCGGAGATCTGTGCGATCCAGACATCGACGGTGATGGTGTCCTGAACGTCTCCGATGAATGCCCCTTCGATCCAAGCGGCGACACGGACGTCGACGCCGACGGTGTTTGCGACACGACCGACAACTGCCTGGTGGCGCGGAATCCGATCCAGGACGACTGTGATGGCGACGGAATCGGTGACGCCTGCGACGAGGACATCGACGGCGACACAGTGCCGAACGGCGCGGACATCTGTCCCTTCGCTTCGGATCCGTCGCAGGAGGACGAGAACCGGGACGGGCTGGGGGATGCCTGCGAAGTCGATCCGCTTCTCTGCGCGGTAGAGGGGGGCGCATGAGAATTTTCGCTGAACGCCGGCGACGCACGGCAGAGATCACCGCAATGCCACGATTCATCACCATGGCGCTGACCGCGCTGATGGCGGCGTGCGCAAGCGGGCCAACCGTTGGCCAGACCGATCGCGAAGCGCCGCCAGATGAGCGCCCGGATGTTCCGGGAGCCTTCGAGGCCACGATCATCTCGCCCAATGGCACGGAGAGCGCGCTGGCGGGCTCACCGCTCCGCTTCGAGGCCCGCTTTACCTTCGGGGGAAACCCCGTGAGCCCCGAGCGGGTAGAATGGCGCTCCTCTCTGAAGGGAACCCTGGGCGCGGGGAATCCGCTCGATGGCGTGGTTCTCACGCCGGGCGAGCACACGATCTCCGTCGAGGCGGTGTTCGAGGGAGAACGCGCCACCGCCCGCAGCGAGCTCGGTGTGGGAGAGATGGCCGTACGCATCGAGTCGCCGGCAAATGGCGCGCTCTTTGAGCTCGGCGAAGCGATTTCGTTTTCCGCGCGCGCCCAACGGTGGAACGGCGGTGCGGTCGAGACACTCGTCGATGGGGATCCGGGTCCGGGTCAAGCACGGGCCGATTTCGAGTGGAAGATCGACGCAAACGACGACGACGACGACGATCTCCTTCGCGCAACCACCCGAACGTTCGAAAGCACCGAGCTCTCCGCCGGTTCCCAAACGGTGGAGCTCGAGGTGACGGTCGACGGTCTGAGTGGCAATGCGTCGGTGACTTTCAGCGTCCTCCCGCAAGATTTCGAGCCCGTACGAGCGACAATCTCGGCGCCCGAGTGCGGCCGCGTCTATACGAACGACGAGGACCTCGAGTTCATCGGTGAGCTCTCCACGGGGGCGAGCGCGAGCTGGCGAGAGGCGCTCACCGGTCTCCGCGGCTCCGGGGGCCGCTTCTACTTCGGCGACGGGGCCGAACCGGGAAAACACCGGGTGGAGCTCACCGCCACCGATGCACTTGGAACGACCGCGACCGCGTCGTGCGACGTGACCTTCGTCGAGAATGGTGGAAGCATCACCGATCTCTTTCCGGACAGCTCGGCGCTCAATCCCTCAGCGCTCGCCGTCACCGCCCTCGACGGGAGCTCGCCGATCCTCGTTGGACGGGAGAGTGGCCTGACCATCTTTTTCGAGGACGGTGCGGCGGCGCAATACGACTCGAGTAGCCTCGGCTACGCCGATGACCTGGCCATCGCCGCGACCGCGTCAGAAAGTGAGCTCGTGCATCTCGGCACGAGCACGGGACTCGCCCGGTGCAACCGCGACGAGGTGACCCTCAGCGACTGCGCGGTCGTCGACGCGGGAGCGGTGCTCGACATGATTCTCCTCGATTCCGATCGATCGATTCTGGTCGTGCTGCAAGACTCTAAGATCCGGGTTGAAAAAGTCGGCGACGAAGCCGTCGAGCTCCCGTGGTCGCAGCTCGCTCTGGACGGTGCACGCCGGCTCGCGAGCCGCGATGGCGGAATACTCGTCGCGACGGCCACCGAGCTCTGCGAGATCTCGGATGTTCCGGCTCTTCTGGAAGAGCCGGGAGGGGCTCGATGCGTCTTACGGTTTTCGCTCCTGGACTCTGCGCTGTCCGGAGCGACCCTTCAGTCCCTGACCGTCGACGACTCAACCGTATGGCTCGGAACGGATGACGGTCTGCTTCGCTGGCGCCCAGAGAGCGGAAGCGTGCTGGCTCTGACCGCGCCGCCTTTGGGCGGCGCAAACGTGCTCTCGACAGCCATCGGACGCAACGATGCGCTCTGGATCGGGACCGAGAGCGGGCTGATTCGCTATGACCAGACACTCGGCACAGTGGTGGAGCTCGGGAGCCTGGACTGGGGTGGGGCGAGCGAGCGGGTCGCGGCGCTCATCCTGAGTGACGAGGGCACGCTCGTGATCGGCAGCGACGACGGGCTCTATTTTTACCGCGGACCCTGAGGAGCTTTGTGCTCAAGGCCGCACCCGTTTGGACCGTTTCATTGAGGCACAATGTTGAAGGCCTCGAAAGTCGTGGAGCAGCTCAGGGCGACCCTCTCCCCCCTCGCCGTGCGCTATCAGATGGCGCCACTCCGTGCGCCGAGCGAGCTCCTCCACGCGATGGGGTGCTGGGGGCAGGCCCCCGTTCGCATCGACACGGAGATCTCCCTCGGCGAGGGATTCCTGAGCCGACTGCAGGTGGCGGTGGTGCGGAGCGAGGACGACGCCATGGCTGGCCTGACCGCGGTGGCCGTGCCGAGCCCGGACCTCGCCTCGCCGATCTTTGGCTGCGATCTCGTCGCTTTTCGCGGCCGCTTCGTCCTCTGCGCCCTCGACCTCTCCGGCGGCGAGCTCTCCGACGAGGACGCTGCCCGGCTCACGATCGCCCGTCAGCGCCTCGCGACCTGTGCAAACCCGCGCAACGTCCCGGACTTTGCGCGAAGCTGTTTCTCCGAGCACGCATCGGTTGTGAGCGAGGCCGACCGTCCCCTCGATGAGGCGCTGCCTCAGGCATTTGACGCGTTTCTCGCGTGTTTCGAGCATCGTTTGGCCCGTTCCGCGCTCCGTCCCTGGGCTGTCGGCGAGGCCGAGCAAGCGCGCTACTTCGCGGCGATGCGGTCGAATAAGCGCGAATCGAAAGCCATGGCAAAGCTCTTTGGGGCTGCCTGGGCGGAGCGCTACTTTTCCGAGCTCTTCTTCGCGGACGCCGTCGTCGCCAGCCGCGCCGCTTAAAATGCATTTTTTGGCTGTTTCCGGGGCGACGGCGCGGTAGAGGGCCGCGATATTGCCTACCGTAGAGAACGACCATGACCAGTGCTGCCGCAAATCCCACGACGCGGGCGTGGAGCCCCGAATCCTGGCGCGAGAAACCCGCCCAGCAACTCCCGAGCTACCCGGACGCTGACGCGCTCGAGCAGGCCCTTGTCAAGCTGCGCTCCCTGCCGCCGCTCGTCACGTCCTGGGAGATCGAACGGCTGAAGAGCTACATCGCCGACGCGCAGCGCGGCGAGGTCTTCATTCTCCAGGGGGGCGACTGCGCCGAAACCCTCGACGAGTGCCGCTCGGACGTCATCGCGAACAAGCTGAAGATCCTCCTGCAGATGTCGCTCGTCCTGGTGCACGCCTCCAAGCGACCGGTGGTCCGGGTGGGGCGCTTCGCGGGGCAATACGCCAAACCGCGCAGCTCGGCGATGGAGCGCCGCACGGACGCCGACGGCTCCGTGCAAGAGCTCCCGAGCTACTTCGGCGACCTCAGCAATCGTCACCCCTTTACCCCTGAAGCGCGTGCCTTCAACCCGCAGCTCCTGATCGACGGCTACACCCACGCAGCGATGACACTCAATTTTATCCGCTCGCTGACCGAAGGCGGCTTCGCGGACCTCATGCATCCAGAGAACTGGTCCCTGTCGAGCTACCGAG
This sequence comes from uncultured Bdellovibrionales bacterium, assembly GCA_964468125.1. Lineage (GTDB taxonomy): Bacteria > Myxococcota > XYA12-FULL-58-9 > XYA12-FULL-58-9 > CAYXVF01 > CAYXVF01. The sequence goes on from CAYXVF010000093.1 coordinate 8,021, forward strand.
AGGCGCAACCGGACTCGGAGGCCCTGAGCGAGTACCAACGGATGACCGAGGACGTGATCCAATCGCTCCACTTCATGAAGGTCTTCGGCGAAAAGCTCCCGGACCTCGAGCGCGTCGAGTTCTTCACGAGCCACGAAGGCCTCAATCTCTACTACGAAGCCGCGCAGACCCGACAGGTCCCGCGGCGCGAGGGGTACTACGATCTCACCACCCACTTGCCCTGGATCGGTGAGCGTACTCGTCAGCTCGACGGCGCCCACGTAGAATTCTTCAGGGGCATCGAAAACCCGGTGGGCGTGAAGATCGGCCCGACGGCCGAGCCGGACGACTTGATCCGTTTGCTCGACGTTCTCAATCCCGATGACGAGCCAGGCAAGATCGTGCTCGTGCCCCGGATGGGCGCAGACAAGGTCGCGGACCGGCTCCCTCGGCTCCTGCGTCGCGTGGCCGCCGAGGGCCGGGCGGTGGCCTGGGTGACGGACCCGATGCACGGGAATACAAAGGCCGCCGGCAACGGCAAGAAGACCCGCTACGTCGACGACATCATGCAAGAACTCGAGCTGAGCCTCGAGCTGCACGCGATGGAGGGGACTCACCTCGGAGGCGTGCATTTCGAGCTGACCGGCGACGACGTGACCGAGTGCGTGGGAGGTGCAACCGGGCTCAGCGAGAGCCACCTCGGCGACAACTACGCTTCGCTCTGCGACCCCCGCCTCAACTACAGTCAGTCCCTCGAGCTGGCGATGCGTCTCGCCCGCTGGATGCGCTAGAATACCCTAAACGACGGAGCTCGTGGCGTTGCGCCAGCTGCTCTGTACCATCTCCAGCGCCGACGGCGTGATGCGGTAGAGCGACCGGTCTGGTCCGGGTGCGATCATGCCCCGTTCGCGCAGGTTTGCGAGGCTCTGGCGAAAGTGCGCGTCCGGCATGCGACAATGGCGCCTGAGGATCTCAACTTCGACGCCCCCCTTGGTATTTTGTTTGGGATCGAAATAGAGCCTGGTGATCATGCCAAAGACAAAACCGTCGCGTCTTTCGCTGGAATCCATTCGCTGACCTCGGATCGGAGTTTCTCGGTAAACGCATGCGACACATTGTCCCGCCCGCTTTAGCTCCGGGCGACGCCCAAACCGTGGACAAGTCCGCGGAATCCAGCGAGAAGCGACACTCGCACGAAGAAGGAGGCCACCGATGGGCCGAACAAAACGTATTCTGTTGGTTGAAGGTGTTCACCCCGCGGGCCGAGAGCTCCTGGAAGCGGCGGGCTTTGAGGTCGACTACCACGACCGGGCTCTGGCCCCGGAAGAGCTCTTGAAGGCGATCCCCGATTTTCACGCCATCGGTCTGCGCTCGAAGACCCAGCTCACGCGCGAGGTCCTCGAAGCGAGCGAGCGCCTCCTCGCGATCGGTGCGTTTTGCATTGGAACCAATCAGATCGACCTGCCCGTGGCCAACTCCCGAGGCGTGCCCGTCTTCAACGCACCCTACTCCTCCACCCGAAGTGTCGCCGAAATGGTGATCGCGGAGATGATCGCTCTCTCTCGCCAGCTCGGCCACGTGAGCCATGCGGCCCACGGCGGAGCCTGGAAGAAGACCGCCAAGCGCATGCACGAAGTCCGCGGCAAGACCGTCGGGATCATCGGCTACGGGCACATCGGCAGCCAGGTCGGAATCCTCGCCGAGGCGCTCGGCATGAATGTCATCTACTACGACATCGTCAAGAAGCTTCCTCTTGGCAACGCTACCCCCATCGCCCTCCTCGGCGACCTCCTCGCACAATCGGATTTCGTGACTCTTCACGTCCCCGCGACTCCGGAGACCCACGAAATGTTTGGAGAGCGTGAGCTTGCCGCCATGAAAGCGGGCTCCTATCTGCTCAATCTGAGCCGGGGAACGGTTGTGGTGATCCCCGCCCTCGCGGATTCGCTGCGCAAAGGCAAGCTGCATGGCGCAGCGATCGATGTGTTTCCCGAGGAGCCCGCGAGCACCAAAGATGCGTTTGCCAGTGAGTTGCAAGGACTCGACAATGTGATTCTTACGCCGCACATCGGCGGGAGCACAGAAGAAGCGCAAGAAGCGATCGGACGAGAATCGGCCGAAGCCTTGATCCGCTATTTGGGCGAAGGCTCCACCGGCGGTGCGGTAAATTTCCCGAACGTCGAGCTACCGAAGCGCGAAAGCGCCCATCGCTTGCTCAACGTTCACCAGAACAAGCCGGGCGTGCTCAGCGAGATCAACCGGCTGGTGAGCGAGTCCGACGCAAACATCATCGGCCAGTATCTGTCCACCGACGCAAACATCGGCTACCTGGTGATGGACGTGGAGACCGAGCGGGACGGCATGAAGCTCAAGGAAGCGATCAAGGGCCTCCCGACGTCGATCAAGACACGACGCCTCTATTGAGGCGCCTGGGTCACCCAATCCCCGCTCAAACACGCTCGTCGCGCGCCAACCACAGCAACGGACCGGTGCGCATGAACCGTCTTCTCCTAGGCAGCCTGGCGGCCGTTCTCGTCTCATCGTACGCCTGCGCCGGGCGCTCCCCGACCCCCGCACTCTACGGCGAAACCCCCGGACGCCTCGTGTTTTGGTCGGTCCACGGGGAAGACTCCGAGCTATTGGGTTACTTGCTCGGTTCGATCCACCTGGACCGCCTCGAGGCGCGCGGATTCGACAAAGCAATCGAGAACGCCTTCGAGGCCAGTGAAAGTCTCGTCATCGAGCTCAGCCCGGCGTCACTGACGAGCGGCGAAGTACGGGATGCGAGTGCCGACGCGCCTCCCTTGGACCATGGTTTGAGTCGAGACCAGCTCGAGGAGGTTCGAGCGGCCGCCGATGCGATCTTCCTCGACCTGACGCGACTGAACGACGCGCCTTTCTGGCTCGCGCGACAGATCTTGGCATCGGCGATCTTCGATCATGCGGGCTACACCTCGGACCGCGGATTCGAGTGGCACTTCATTCGACGGGCAGCGGTCCTGGGCACTCCCGTTCTCGAGCTCGAGACCGCGCAGGAGCAGATCGCAGCCCTGAGCGCCGGGAGTGTCGAAGAACAACGGCAGGCCTTTCTCGCTCTCGCGCGCGATCGGGCTCTTGCCGCCCAGGAGCTGGGCGCCCTGCACCGCGCCTACGCCCGAGGCGATCTGGAGACCTTGGAGGCGCTTCTGCGACCGACCCCGAAGACATCCGCGGAGGCGATGATGCTCGACGCGCTCTTCGGCGAGCGCGACGCTCGGCTGGCGGAACGCAGCGCGCAACTCTACGCTGAACCGGGGCTCGATTTCATTGTCGTCGGCGCCGGGCACCTCGTGGGCTCAGCGAATCTCAGGCGGCGGTTGGTGGAGTACGGCTTCAGCCTCCGTCGGGTCGAGGCCATGGGCACATCCAAGGTGGCTCGCCTTCCCCTTGCCGCGCTCCCCGCTGCACCCGAGGCGCCCTTGCCGGTTGCGACCATCGATTTCCCTCCGGACCTCGAGCAGCGCACGGAAGAGATGGGGGGAAACCGCAGCATGCAGCTCATCGCCGATGTCGCTGGCTTTCGTTACGTCTACACCGTCAGCGCCCTGAATCGCCCCGTATTCCTCGAGCGCCTGTTCGGCCGAATCGAGCGGGGCGTCGCCGCGGGCGGACGTTTCGAGCGCATCGAGTCTCGCGACGAAACGGTGGGTGGAGCAACGGGCCGTCTGCACCGCTTCGAGAGCAATGAGCACACCCTGCTCGGCGCGATCGCCTATCGGGACGGCTTCGTGCACACCTTCGCGGTCGTCGGCACCTCGAACCGCACGGTCGAGCTCGAAGAGCGTTTTGAAGCGCTGCGGGCGAGCTTTGTGGTCGCCCCACCCGCTTCTCACTGAATGTCGAAGATCTTGCCCGGGTTCAGGATCCCGTCCGGGTCGAAGACGTGCTTTATCTGGCGCATGATCGCCACCTCTTCGGCGCTGCGCGTGTGCTGCAAGAAGGGTTTCTTGATCAGCCCGACGCCGTGCTCGGCGGAAACGCTTCCGCCATACTTCTCTACGGTCTGAAACAACAGCTCATCGACCTTCTGACAACGCTGGTAGAAGCTCGCTGCATCGAGCTCCTCGGGCTTCAACACATTGATGTGGAGGTTGCCGTCGCCGATGTGTCCGAACCAGAGGACCGTCAGCTCCGGATAGGCCTTGGAAAGGATTCCACTGAGCTCGCGGACAAAGGCGGGTACGTGCCCGATCCGGACCGACACGTCGTTCTTGTAGGGCGTAAAGGGCGTCGCGGCCTCCGAGATGTCCTCGCGCAGCCGCCAGAGCTCTTTCGCCTGAGTGGCACTCTGGGAGATGACGCCGTCGACGACGTGCCCCGCCTCCATCACCTCGCTGAAGACCTCTTCGATCCGCTCGCCGGTCTCGCCGCTCGTGTGCTCGATCTCCAGGAGAACGTAGGTCGACGGCCGAGATTCGAAGGGCGCGCTGAGGCCCTTGTCTTCTACGAGCTTCAGGCACACGTCCGAGAAGAACTCGAAAGCGGTCAGCGAGGTTGCGCGTCGGAAGGCGTGAAAGACCGGCATGACCGCTTCGATGTCCTCGAGTGCAAGAACGACAACCGATAGCTCACCCGGAGGTGCGGTTAGCTTGAGCGTGGCCCGGGTGATGAACCCGAGGGTCCCTTCGCTCCCGATCATCAGGTGGCGCAGGTCGTATCCCGTTGCGTTCTTCACGAGTCCGTTGTTGAGCCGCAGGAGCTCGCCGGTCCCGGTCACCACCTCCAGCCCCGCCACCCAGTCTCGCATCAAGCCATAACGGAGCACCTTGATGCCCCCAGCGTTGGTCGCGATGTTCCCACCGATTTGGCTCGACCCGCGAGAGGCAAAGTCCACGGGGAAGTAGTAACCTGATTCCGAGACGTGCTGCTGCAAGACCTCCGTCACCACGCCCGGCTCGACGTCGATCAGCTGTCCGTCTTCATCGAGCTCACCGATGCGAGCCATTCGGTCGAAACTGACGACGACCTCACCCGCATTCGCGACTGCCGCCGCGCTGAGCCCGGTGCGGCCGCCAGAGGGTACGAGAGCGATGCGATTCTTTCGCGCCCAGCCGACGATCGCGCGTACGTCGTCGACGGTGCGCGGAAATGCGACGGCGGTTGGGGCAGGCTCGAAGTAGCGGGTCCAATCCCTCCCGTGGGAGAGCTTGGTTTCGTCGTCAGTGCGCACCGCGTCTTCGCCGAGGGACTCGACGAGCGTGTTCAAATCCACGTCGCTCATAGCAGGGAATCTAACGACCGGAAGGCGCTCAGACCAGGCGGCCGAGCAGCGATTTTCGCTCGGTCTTCTTTCCGAGGGTGTCCTCGGGCTGCTCGCCGCTGCTCTTTGAGTGCACTTCGTGGCCCTTGATCTGCGAGGTGATCATCAGGCGGCTGCCGCCGTCCTTCATCGCGTCGCGTCGAACCTTCGGCCCCGCATCACGAACGTTCAGTGTCCGTGTCACAGCAGAGGTTTCCAACATGTGGCTCTTCTCGAACACCGGCGTCTTGGTGCTCGCTCGTTTAGGGGCGGAGGCCGGCTTCTTTGTCACCTTCTTTGCGGCGGGATTCTTCTTCGCCGCCGCTTTCCTGCCCGCCGGCTTCTTCTTGCTCGCCTTCTTCTTGCTCGCCTTCTTCTTGCTCGCCTTCTTCTTGCTCGCCTTCTTC
>CAYXVF010000093.1:13784-24968 GCA_964468125.1 uncultured Bdellovibrionales bacterium
CCTTCTTCTTCGAGGCCTTCTTCTTCGAGGCCTTTTTCGCGACGGGCTTACGCGCGGTCTTCTTCTTCGTGCTCTTCTTCTTTGCAGCCACGGCTCACTCCCGAGTTCTCATGGATTTTGCCGTTGAGGTAGCAAGGGTCTGGGCGACGAACAAGCCTTCAGGCGCGACTCACACCAAGGCCGCGTCCGTCATCACCTCGACGAGGCTCGGACCCGGGTGCGCCAATGCACGGGTCAGGGCCTCGTCGAGAGCGTCGCGCGACGCTACGGCGATCCCGAGGGCCCCGCAGTTCTCCGCAAACTCGGCGAAGTTCGGGTTGTGCAGGGAGGTTTCCCAGACGTCCCAATCGCCGGAACGTTGCTCCTTGCTGATCTTGCCGAGCTCGCCGTTGTTCATCAGCACGTGGGTGACGTTCATTCCGTATTTGACGAGTGTCGTGAGCTCAGCGAGGTACTGCCCCAAACCCCCGTCGCCGCTCACGCTGACCACTTTTCGCCCCCGGAAACGCGGATCGTCCTCCTGTGTGGCGGCCCATGCCCCCATGGCGGCCGGCAGAGCGAAACCGATCGATCCGAGATAGCCCGACATCAGAACCGCCTGGCGCTCGCACTCGAAATAGCGTCCGAAGGAGTAGGTGTTGTTGCCGACGTCGACCGCGATGATCGCGTCCTCGGGGATCGCACGGGTCAGGCTGTCGAAGAGCGCAGCAGCGTTGATGCCCTGACCGAGGTCATCCTGCATTCGGCTCGCCTTCTCCTCGCGCCAAAGCTTCCAGCGCTCTGCGAGCTCCGGACGTTGATCGGTCGCGGCAACCGGGCCTTTCGCCAGGGCGTCTTTGAGGAGCGACGCGGTGATCCCGATCTCCCCCCAGACGGGCACGGTGACCGGGTGGAACTTGCCGAGCATCATCGGATCGAAGTCCACCTGGATCAGAGTCTTCTTCTTGTCGATCCCCGTGTGGTTCGAAAAGGACGCACCGAAGACCAGCATCAGATCCGACTCGTTCATGAACCAGCTGGCGATCGGAGTTCCGCTTCGGCCGAGCACCCCGCCAGCGAGCGGATGGGAGTCGGGGATCAACCCCTTGCCCTTGAACGTGGTGATTACCGGAATGTGGTGGGCCTCCGCGAACGCCGTCACCTCGGCCATGTGGAAGCGAGCGCCATGCCCTACGACGATCACCGGTCGCTTCGCCGCCCGCAGCTCCTTCACCGCCGCGTCCAAGGCCTCGGCGGGCGGAGTGATCGTTCGCGGCGTGACCCGGCCTACCGGCGAGCCAGCCTCAGCCTCGGGCATTTCCAGGACCTGAACCTCGTCCGGGAAGATCAGGGTCGAAACCCCTCGATTCAGAACCGCGCTCTTCAAGGCGAGATTCACGAGCTCCGCATGTTTGCTGCTGTGGAGCACGGTCTGAATGAACTGAGCGACTTTGCCGAAAGCCGCCATGAGGTCGACCTCCTGGAATGCTCCGGGGCCCAGAACCTGAGTGTCCACTTGTCCTGGACAGGCGAGAACCGGGGCACGGTCGACATTGGCATCCCAGAGACCGGTGAGCAGGTTCGTGGCACCGGGCCCTGCGATCGACAGGCAGGCCGCGGGGCGGCCGGTCAGCTTGCCGTAGGCGCTGCAAGCAAAGGACGCAGCCCCTTCGTGGCGAATGCCGAAGTAGCGCATCTTTCCGCCCTCCACCTGCCGGCGAAAGGCGTCCGCGAGCCCCAGGTTCGAGTGGCCGACCATCCCAAAGACGTGCTTGACGCCCCAGTTGACCATCGTCTCCACCATCACGTCGCTCGCCGTCCGGACGTGCGTTTGCTCCGCGGGAAGGGCGACGTAGATCCCGTCATCGCGCGTTTCCACGTCGAAGGTCTCGAGCGTGTCTTCGAAGCCGCCCGGAGACGCCCCGGTGTGCGGGTGGTAGTCCCAGCCATGCCAGGGACAGCGCAGCCAGCCGCTTTCGATCGAGCCTTCGCCGAGAGGACCTCCCTGGTGTGGACAACGATTGTCCAACGCACCGTACTTGCCTTCGTAGTGCGTGAGGCAAAGGGTGCGGTGCTCGCAGGTGACGGCTTTGACCCGCCCTTCCGGGAGCTCATCGTTGTCGAGCACTTTGAACCAACGCTTGGATTCGCTCATGGGCTTCTCCTCGAGCTCAGGTGAGCATATCGTGCGCAGCGGCGACTGCGGTGGTGATAAAAGACGCGAGTGTTTCGAGGTCGTGCTGAGCCACGGTGATCATCGCGGCGGTGAACCCCTCGCTGGTCCATCGGCCGGCTCCGGGAAGCGCGGGCGCCGATGACACATCCGGGGCGGGCCAGGGCGTGACGTAGAAGTAAGGCTCGTCGTGGGAGCCGTCGCCCGGTGAGAGGCCCACATTGATCGAACGCGCGTGCTCCCGGTCCGCAGCGAGGTCGAGCACGCAGATCGTTGCGATGTCGAAGTGATGCGGCCAGTTGCGAACCTCGGACCACCCCCCCGAAGATTCAGCGACCGGCCTCAACAGCTCAAAGCCGAGCTTCATGACGTCGGAGAACGAGTGCATGGCCCCGCTCGGCCAGGGGAGCGGTGCGCCGACGTCCGCCACCGGATGCGGTGGCATGGGCTCGCCGTAGTCGCGGTGCTGAATGTCTTCGTCGACGCGCTCGCGAAACCAATCCCACACCCTTCCGAGCCGCCACCCTTGGATGGGCTCCCGCTCTTCCACGTCCCGCCAGGCGACCACCTCGAGCCTGGAGAGGTCCACGCCATAGACCGCACCGCTTCGCGCAGGCTGTGTCACGAGCGCACCGCTGTCGTCCCAACGCAGGGTGGTGTGGCTGTCGTCACTCTGAGGCTCCACCACCGCGGTAGCGATCCCGGCCAAGGGTTGAACCAGGTGATGGGCGAGGCGGCGTGCGTCCGACAATGCCGCGAGGTCGACCGCAATGAGATCCATCGAGCGGGCTCTCTACAGCGGGGTGACGCCGGCGTAGGCGACACCGGTGAGATAGGCCATGTCACGGCTCCAGGTGACCAGGTCCGACCGCGAGAATTCGCGCAAGTGGCGGTGGCCACAGGCGCGCGCGAGCACTTGCATCAGCTCCACCGTCGCGTCGAAGTAGCGCTGGAGGCGACGCGCCGACATTTTGATCTCAAAGCGTCGACGAAGATCTTCGCGCATGGTCGCGATCCCGACCGGGCAGTTGTTCGTGTTGCAGGCTCGCATGCCCAGGCAGCCGATCGCCTGAATCGCCGAGTTCGCGACGGCGATCGCGTCCGCTCCGAGCGCCAGGGCTTTCACGAAGTCGCTCTCCGTACGCAAGCCACCGGTGATGACCAATGAGACCTCCGGTCGACGGCGATCGTCGAGGTGTTTACGCGCACGGGCTAGGGCAGCCATGGTCGGCACGGAGATATTGTCGCGAAAGATGAGAGGCGCCGCACCGGTCCCCCCGCCGCGTCCATCGAGAATGATGTAATCGACGCCGAGCTCGAGCGCCCAGTCGATGTCTTGCTCGATGTGTTGCGCGCTCATCTTCACGCCGATCGGAATACCGCCATTCGTTTCCCGAACCTCGTCGGCTACTTGCTTGAAATCGTCGATCGACTTCAGGTCCGGAAAGGTCGACGGCGAAATGGCGGGCGTTCCGGGTTCTAGATTCCGGATCTCGGCGATGCGCCCCTTGACCTTGTGCCCAGGCAAGTGACCGCCGGTGCCGGTCTTGGCCCCCTGCCCCGCCTTGAAATGGAACGCCTGCACCTTTTTGACCTTGTCGAGCGACCACCCAAAACGGCCGGAGGCGAGCTCGTAGAAGTAGCGGCTGTTCTCCGCCTGCTCCTCCGGGAGCATTCCCCCTTCCCCGGAGCAGATACCGGTCCCGGCGAACTCAGCGCCGCGGGCGAGCGCGGTCTTGGCTTCTTCGCTCAGCGCTCCAAAGCTCATGTCGCTGACGAAAATCGGAATGCGAAGGGTCAAGGGCTTCTTTGCGCTCTTTCCGATCACGACATCCGTCCCGACCTCTTCGTCGTCGAGCAGCGGCCGTCGCGCGAGTTGGGCGGTGATGAGCTGAATATCCTCCCACTTGGGCAGGTCTTGCCGTGGGACTCCCATCGCCGCCACCCGACCATGGTGCCCGAGCTTCGAGAGCCCCTCAGTGGCGAGCTGTTTGATGTACGCGCGATGCGGTTCTTCCTCGGCACCGTGCACGTCTTCATAAAGCCCGAGATATTCGTCCCTCTGGTAGGGTTGAGGGTTTTCCTCGGCCCAAGCGGCGATCTCGCTTTCGTCGACGTAGACCGCGTCATCGTCCTCGGAAACCCAAGCGCTGAACTTCTGAAGTCGCTCGTCGTTGTTATACTCGCTGATACCGCTGTCGAAGCGATAGTCCCAGTCGTGCAGGCCGCAGATCAGGTTGTCTCCTTCAACCCGGCCATCGGCGAGCAGGGCGCCGCGATGGAGGCATCGCCCGTAGAGGACCGAGACCTCTTCGCCAAAACGGATGAGCACGACGTCGACGCCCGCCGCGAAGCCATAGGTGGGGGTTCGCTCTTTGAGCTCGCTCCAGGTGGCGATTTTGTGGGCGCGGTCGAAGTCGGTAACACTCGCCATTTTACTCTTCCCCTTCTGCTTCCGGCATCGGCTGCGGTACCGTGCCCCAACGGCCCTGTTCGTTTCAGAAATTTTTTGGGGAGATGGATGGTGGATTCCCCTCCCCCTTGCATGAAGACGCCGCACGTGCGGAAATCAGCTGCGATGAGGAAACAGCGTGTCTGACCCGACGATTCGAGAGATTCTGGCGAACAACTTTCTGTTTCGCGACCTCTCCCCGGAGGAGCTCACCGAGCTGACGGAGCAAGTTTGGGTCGAAAACCACCCGGAGGGCGAGACCATCGTACGAGAGAACGCCCCCGCCGATGCGCTCTTTCTCCTCGTGAGCGGCGGCGTCAACGTCGTGAAGCAAAACGGGCAGTTCCTCGCCTACCTCGGCCCCGGAGGTTTCTTCGGCGAGATGGCGCTCTTCATCAAGGACAGTCAGAGGACCGCCGATGTGGTCGCCGCCGAGCCGACGCGCTGCATCGTGCTGAGCAAGGAGTTCGTCGAGCGCTTTTGCCACGCCTTTCCTGAGACAGGCCTGAAGATCTACCGCGCTATCATCGAATCGCTCGCCCAGCGTCTCCAGGCGACGAGCGCCGACCTCGCCATGCTGATGGAGGCGCAGGTCAAGAACCAGGAGCAAGTCGAGCACATCGTTGAGCGTGCCCGAGCCAAGCGAAAGGACGCGCGTGACCCGGACGGCGGCTAGTCTCGCGATCCTCTTGCTAGTCGCTGGGTGCACGGAAATCGTCAGCGCACTAGCACCACAGGCGCAAGCGATCGAGGATTGGGGCGCGCACGATCCGACGAGCGCCGCGTCCGTAGACCACACGGCCTTGAGCGCTTTCTTGGAGCGCTTCAGCCGAGTGGAAGACGGCATTCGGCGCGTCGACTACGGCGCTGCAGCGAAGGCGCGCGAACCGCTCGATCGCTACGTGGCGTCGCTCCTCACCCAGGATCCCCGCGCACTGAACCGCGAGGAGCAGCTCGCCTATTGGATCAATCTCTACAACGCGGAGACGATCCGCGTGGTCTTGGACCACTACCCCGTGCAGTCGATCCAAGACATCGACCTCGAGGGCGGCGGACTCTTCGGCGGCCCCTGGGGAGCCCCGCGGCTGAACGTCGCTGACCGCCCGGTCACGCTGAACGACATCGAGCACGGGATTCTCCGCCCGCACTGGCAAGACCCGCGCATTCACTACGCCCTGAACTGCGCATCGCTCGGGTGCCCCAACGTCGCGGTGGAAGCCTATACCGCCGCGACAGCCGAGGCGCTCCTCGAAGCCCAGGCCCGGGAATTCGTCGGCCACCCCCGAGGTGTGCTCCTGAAGAGTGGCGAGGTCCGCCTCTCGAGCATCTACCAGTGGTACCGCAAGGATTTCGGCCAGGATGATGCGGAAGTGCTCGCACACGTGCGCACATACGCGAAGCCAGAGCTGCAGCGGGCGCTCTCCACCATCGAGTCGATCGACGGCTATGACTATGACTGGCGTTTGAACGCTCCTGGGATCGCCTACCCCTAGCACTAGCTGATTAGGTCGGGCCGAGCGGGTCGCGCAGATCGGGCTAGAGGTGCTGCGCGTTGTGCTCCCGGTGGGCGCGGCTCAGGTCGTCAACCTCGTCGCGGGTCAAGCACCCTTGCTCGACGAAGTAGGTCCCGATGCGGTTCTGGAATGAAAATTGAGTGGCAAGCAAAGATTTCAACTCGCGCGGCGAGAGAAAACCCAGACGCACCGCACACTCGCCAAATCGCTCGTGGCGTTCTCGTCCACGCTGTACGGACGCGATGGCGAACGTATCCATGACGCCGTGATCCTTTGCGATCTGGCCGAGCATCGGGCGTTGCCCCTTCTGCCAGGCGAGCGCGTCGACGAGCGCTGCCCAGGAGATCGAATGGGAGTAGTAGAGGAACTCGCCGAAGGGCAAGGCACGCTTGGGCACTCGGCCGCGCCAGTGGTGGCTCGGCTTGCGCGGACGGGCTCGGGGCGACGGCGAAGCGCTACTGCGGTCGTGACGCCCTCGCCGGGCTTCTCGGCGCAAGAGCTCGTAAGCCTCGTTCAAGGCTTTCAGCTCCCCCTCGAGCTCGCTCGGGGAGCGGCCGAGATAGCCTGCTCGGTCCGGATGCACCTCGAAGGCGCGGCGCCGGTGGGCGCGCTTGAGCTGCTCGAGCTCAACGGTCAACGCGGACGGGTCTCGCGGAGGCGCTCCCATCAGCCGTTCGTATGCTTCGAGCAATCGACCACGCCGGTACATGGCCGCAGATTAGGCTCAGCCCGATCCTTCGCCAAAAAACCGGCGTAAATGTTCAGCGTATTCGGGGATCCGTCGCATTCGGCTCCCGTACCAGCTGAACACCTCCCCATCGACGAATTGAATCGGGACCCCTGGCATTTCGCGGGCGAGCTCCTCTCGGTGCTTATCGCGAAAGGGAAAAGGCTCGCTCGACAGGAAGACACTGTCCGCCTGCAGCGCTCGCAGCCGTTCAGCGTCGAGGGTCGGGTAGCGCTCGTCTTCGAGGGCATTCTCGAAACCGCACGCACGCAGCACGCTATCGATGAACGTTCCCGCGCCCGCCGCCATCCAGGGGTCGCGCCAGATCAGATAGAGGACTCGCGCGTTCGGCAGCGGCGAAAGCGCCGCGAGGCCCCCGCGAATTTCTGCCACCATGGCAGCGCCCGCCTGCGCCTCACCGACGAGTTGCGCCACCCGCTCCAGCATGCGCAGCGCGCTGGGCACATCGACGACGTCGGTGACGTACACCGGGAACTCCTGTGCGAGCGTTTCGACGATTTCACGCGTGTTTTCCTCGCGCTGGGCAAGAACCAGGTCCGGCTCGAGCGCACGGACTCGCTCGAGATTCACGGTCTTGGTTCCACCGATTTTGCTCTTCCCCGCGACCGCGTCCGCAGGGTGCACACAGAACTTGGTCACTCCGACGACCCGCTCTCCCGCCCCAAGGTCGAAGAGAAGCTCCGTTTGCGATGGACACAAGGATACGATGCGCTGTGGAATGCCTTTCAGTGGCACCGACCGTCCGAGATCGTCTTCGATCATGAGTCTTCTATGCCAGGGGAGGCTCGCATCTCACAAGCCCGGACCTTCGCGGCTGCGCCTAAGGTGGCGGAGTCGAACCTGCTCCCCGCGCTCCCGTTCCTGAAGCGTCCGGGCGATGGCCGCCCGCTCACGGGTGAGGCTCGCGGCGACAGTTTGCTCCAAGGTGTTGACCTGACGGCTGGTGCGCTGACGCGCCCTTCCGAGGCGAATCATCAGCTGCTCGCGCGGCACGGCGCGCAGAACATGATCGGTCAATGTTTCCATCGCGCCGCATCGGTCGCGGCCGGTCCGGCGGCGCTGGCGGCGAGGCCCCGGGATTCTGTGTCCCGTCGGATCCGAGGCGGGTCGCGGTAGGTCCACGCATCGATCCCCCAGACCGAGAGAGGCTCACGCGGCCGCGCGCGTAGAGCGAATAGAGTTGGTCGACGCGCTCGAAGAGCGACGCGAGGTCCGCGCAAACCACCGGTCAGTAACACTCGCGTAAAGCGAATAACTCTCGTCCGAGCTCACCGCGGGGAACTGCCTCCAACATCGATCGCCTCCATTTCCTCGGGTTTCTGTGCACTCCCAGTCACGATGTCGTCCTGACCGCCAGGATCCGCGACGGCGTGCTCTGCAGTACTGGCCTTTCTGGTCGTTTTGAGGCGATGAAACTGAATGTCAAACACGCGTGGTCGGTTGAACTCGACAGCCCCGGGTCTTCCTTTGCTCTCTCCGAGGACGGCACGATCGCGTTGGTGGGTGCGCACGATGGCACGATGTATTGGATTGATCTCGAAGCCCGAAGGATCATCCGTCGCGACGCCCATCGATATGAACGAACACCGTGGGGTATCGCGCGTGTGGGGGCGAATTTTCTGACCGGTGCGAAAGACGGGCGAGTGGAACTCCGAGGGCTCGACGGAGAAGTCCTTGGCAGCACCCGCGCTCCGTTCTCGATCTTCGATCTGACGCCGGCGGAATCCACTGTCGTGCTGGTCGGCGACGAAATAACGGGGGTCCTAGACTTAGAAACGTTCGAGTTGGAGCCGCAGCCCGCACCCGGTAGGCTGTTCCAGTCGGTGGACGCGGATCCCGCGGGAAAGAGCGTCGTGTGAGGAAACTGGCTTTTTCCAGTCCCAGGTGTTTTTGGCACTAACGGTAGACAACACCGCCGGACGAACGGGGGCGTCGGTCCGCTGGACCGGGATCGTCAGGACACGTCGGGTCTGGTCGAGCGCCGAGGGGACCCGATACTCGAGAACGCGCATGAAGGATTTGATGGCCACGAGACGGGCGAAAGGATGGGCCGTATGCTTCGGCAATTAACTTTGTTTTGCCACTGCCGCAGTGCGAACTCGATTTGCCGTGGATTCGTCGTGCTGGCGATCGCCGTTGCGTTCGGGATCGCACCAGCCCAACTCCACGCGACAGGCCAAGATCCCGCTTCTTCGCCCCGGGGGGTCTGTCCGCCATTTCATCTGCGGAGCGAAGATGGTTCGGTGATCGATCCACAGCAGACGCCCGCCAAGCCCTACTCGCCGAAACAGACCTGCGGTGCCTGCCATGATTACGAAAAGATCACGGCCGCGTATCACTTCACTCAGGGCTTCGGGGAAAAACCGACACCGCAGCAAGTAGAGAGGATCGGTTGGGCCAGCTCCCCTGGGAACCACGGCGGTAATTGGTGTTCACCGGCTGCTTTGTACCCATACCTGTCGCCGGAGAAAAATTCGGATCGCGCCGAGATCGACATGACCTCGTACACGTTTCTTCAGAAGTGTGGCGTGTGCCATCCGGGTGGTGGTTCAGCGGAGTTTGACCGCCAAGGCCGACGCTATGATCAGTGGGTGGCCGACCCGGCCAGCGGTCTGACCGACGGCGAGGACAACGGCCTGCATGGCGACTATTACCAGGCGAAGTGGCTCGCCAGCGGCGTCTTGGAAGCGGACTGCCTATTGTGCCATTTGCCCTCTTACCGAATGTCGGCGAGAAATCAGCAGGTAAAATCGCTGAATTATCGCTGGGCCGCTACGGTCGGGTCGGGCTTGGGCGAAGTGACCGGCACGGTCAAAGCGGGCCAAGAACCTGAGACGACTTATGTCCAGACGCTGTTTCGACCTGACGGAAAGCTGGAGTTGCCGATCGTTCGTTCACCGCCCGATGATTCCTGCTTGGCCTGTCACGAACAACCGGGCTGGAAGAAACGCGGGGCAAATTATCGTGCCCGCACCGACGTCCATCTCCAAGCCGGAATGCGCTGCGTCGACTGCCATCCCGCTGGTTCCTCGGCAGATGATTCGCGGATTTCCTCCTATTTAGATCACGGAATTGCTAAGGGCGACGACCCCGGCGGCTTGGTTCACAACCATTTGGACAACACGGTCCGTTCGTGCCGCGATTGTCACGAGTCGGGGACTCACGGCGGCCCGATCGCCAAACATGTTGGATTGCCGCCATTGCACCTGGAACGGCTGGAGTGCCAGACATGCCATGTTCCGGAGCGGTTGGTGAAGCCGATTTCGATTCAGTCCAGTGCAATGTTCAACGACGCGCCCAGGATCCCCGCCGGCGGCAAGCAATTGTGGACCTTCTACGGCCCTGAGGGCGAGTGGCGAAATCATTATGGTTTTATGCAAATGATGGGATTCGATCACAAGCCGACCGAGCCCTTCCGGCCCACACTAATTCGGTATCAAGGTACGATCCGTCCGGCCAATCGGGTACACAGTGCTTGGCCGGGGATCGAGATGGAGGGCCAATCCGCACTGCTGCAACCGCGGATGCAAGATATCCGAGGAATGTGGCTGGAGCATCGTGATAATCCCACGCAGTACCCGTCGTTATCCACTATTCAGGACGACGATGGGGATGGAGTCGCTGAGGTGGACCGGCCAGAAGAAATCGATGCCCTGATCGAGGGGGTAACAAAGCGCCTGGCCGATGTGCAGTTTCCCATGGAAGGCCGTCGCGTGGTCTGGATGTTGAATGAGCGGATCTACCGTTCGGGAACCGAGTATCGCCAGATCGACAAAGAGACCTGGGAAGCATCGCCGTTTGCCAATGTCCACACCTACAATCACGACGTTTACCCCGCGCGGGCGGCGATCGGGGCCAACGGATGCACCGACTGCCATGCTCCCGATTCAGACTTTTTTTATGCATCGGTGTTGACGCGGCCATTCGATCCCGATGGCGGTCCGGCGACAGCACCGCAGTGGACGCTGTTGGAAGAAACCTCGTTTTGGATCGACCTCGGTGCTTACCGAGAATACTACGGCAAACCGATTCTCTACGCGCTGCTAGCGGCTATTGGCTTGGCGGCAGTGGTGCTGGGTGGTGTGGTTGTTCTTGGTCTGTTCAACCGCGACGCCCCGGCTTGGCACTTCGCGATTCCCTGGGCTGCTGGGTTGGCAGGTGGCGTGGTGATGTTGCTGCTCAACACCAATGCCGAACTCGCCGAATACGTCTTTCCGTCGAGGGCATGGCTGGACAGTCAACATGCGCTGGTGGCACTCGTCATCTTTGTGATTGGTGCGGTGATCATGTTGCTCAATCTTCGCGCCTGGAAATCGCG
>CAYXVF010000094.1:0-24178 GCA_964468125.1 uncultured Bdellovibrionales bacterium
CGGCGGTTCGGCGGTTCGGCGGTTCGGCGGTTGAGCGGTTCGGCGGTTGGGCGGTTCAGCGGTTCAGCGGTTCAGCGGTTCAGCGGTTCAGCGGTTCGGCGGTTCAGCGGTTCAGCGGTTCGGCGGTTCAGCGGCTAGGCGGTCCAGCGGTTCAGCGGTTCAGCGGTTCGGCGGTTCGGCGGTTCGGCGGTTGGGCGGTTCGGCGGTTCGGCGGTTGGGCGGTTGGGCGGTTGGGCGGTCCAGCGGTTCAGCGGTTCAGCGGCTAGGCGGCTAGGCGGCTAGGCGGTTCGGCGGTTCGGCGGTTGGGCGGTCCAGCGGTTCAGCGGTTCAGCGGCCCAGCGGTTGAGCGGTTCGACGGTTCGACGGTTCGACGGCCCAGCGGTTGAGCGGTCCAGCGGCTCGGCGGTTCAACCGCCGAAAATTTGGACGGTTCAACGTCTCGTCGTAGGATCGATAAAGCTCAGGGAGAGGACCGGGAGGTTGATGCGCGTCTGTCTCCCTTGGTGACTCTTCGTCCAAAACGAGCGCTACAACAGGAGGGGCATCGATGCCTACGCTTACGCTTGCCGGCCAGAAGGGCGGCACGGGGAAATCTACAATAGCGATCGGTTTGGCGGCCGAGCTTCATCGGCGCGGACACCGGGTGCTTCTGGTGGACGCAGACCCGCAGGGCACTGCGCTCACCTGGGGTGATGTTGCAGCCGAGCTTGGCTACGGAACGCCCACGCTAATCGCGATGGGCGGGACGATGCATAAGAAGGACCAGCTCCCTAAGCTGCGCGAGGCCTTCGAGTACACGATCATCGATACACCCGGACGGGATGGCAAGGCGCAGCGTTCCGCGCTGATGATCTCGGACCTGGCGCTACTCCCATGTGGCCCATCCGCGGCCGACGCATGGGCAATGGCGGGGACGGTGGAAGTGATCGAAGAAGCGCGCATGATCAATCCCGATCTCGAGGCGCGCGCGATCATTACCCGCCGACAACGCCGCACAGCCATCGGTCAACAGGCGCACGAAACGCTGAGCTCCCTTGGGATTCATGTGATGTCGGCAGCGCTCGAATTCCGTGTCGCCTATCAGGAGTTCCTGGCAGCGGGGCAGGGCCTCGTTGACTACGCTCCGCGGGACCGGGCATCGAAAGAGCTCGCAGCGCTCACCGATGAAATCGTCTCCGTTTTAAACCAACACGCAAGCGTCCGCGTTGCTTAAAGAAGAAGAGGACTGTCAATGGCTAAACAGAAACCAGCAATTGCACCACGAAAGCCAAGCAACCGCCAGTTCGACCCGGACAAGGCCGAGGCGTTCCTCCTCGCAGGCGAAGAGAAGGAAGGCGGCGCCTCGCAAGCCACAGTGACACCGCTGCGCACGTCGGAACCGGAAGAGGCGCAGGCCCTCGAGCTACAGAGTGCTGTGGCGGTCGAGGTGCCAGCAGCGGAGAAGAAGGCGGGCCTTCGTCCGCGCGCGAAGGGCGAAAGCAAGCGTCAGCTGACCGTCTACGTACGCCCCGAGGTGGCCAAGAAACTGAGGGTACAAGCCGCGAGACAGGATACCGACATCAGCACGCTGGTAGCGGGAGTCCTCGAGGCCTACGTCGCTGGCCTTTGACAGCGCGCGCGACCGGTCGGTGAGTGAACATGAGGGAGTCCCGTCCCCGCTGCCGGGAACTCTTCGGGCGGCGTCGAGTGCATGGAGACCGCTCTCTCGACGGAGGCCAGTTTGGGTCGGTGGGCGGGGACAGCCCCCAGGGTGCGCCTCGGAACGCTATCTGCTGTGGATCGGCACGGCTCGCCGCCGCTCCTGGAGAGAACGAGGTAGAATGGCCGAGAGTCCGCAGAAATGGTGGCTCGATTTGTCGTGTCCATCGGCGATCCGCCAACGAGGGTCGCTTCAGTCACGCGGAAACGCCGTCGCAGCGATGCTTCGCGGCGGCCTGCTCAGTCCGGTCGTTCACGTTCCGCACGCTGCCTCAAGCGTAGCGCGAGTCCTGTACCTGCTTAAGCACGCGGGTTACGACATGTTCGTCCGCCTCGAGCAGGAGTCGAACGGCCGCTTCAAAGAAGTATGCTGCCGGCACATCTACGAGTTGCGACTCGTTGAACGCGGCGATCCTATCGTTCAGCTTGCGCCTGACATCCGCCCGCATCGAGGTGGTGACGTTGAGGGATAGGGCGAGGGAGTCCTTCCGCGGACGTCCACGACGTCTGGTGTTCTGGTTCGCCGTCTCGCGCGCTTCTCTCACGCGGGCTTCATAGTCCTTCGCAGCTGCTGAGTTCTTCGCCGCGGCCTTCGGTCTTGAGTCCGGCTTCTCGGGCGGCCGTGGGGTGTCTCCGTCCACCTTGGCCGTCTGGTTCGGCTGGCCCACGCTGATCTCCGGCCGCTCGTTCGGCGCTGTTGAGGTCTTCTCCGGCACAGCTTTGTCCTTGCGCGAGTTCTCGCTCCGAGCAGTGGGCGTCCCGATTGAGGGTGGGACAAAGACATTTAGGGTTTGGCCGGTAGATCTCTTCTTCTGCGCCCTAGCCATTTGCCGCCTCCATCATCACAACGGTGTCCTCATTCTCGAATGCAGGAGCCTCCTCGATCAGCGTGTCAGCATCCTCGAGCTTGGGTGCTGGCGACGCTTGCTCGCTCCTTGGTTCGCCCAGCATCGCGCGGATCTCCTCGGCGAGCGCGCGGTAGTCCTGTGCGGCCCGAGAGTTGTGCTCTGACGTCTCGAAGATGAGTTTCTGTTCGAGACCCGCCTTGTTCACCCCGCTTCGTCGCGCAATCCGGGTTCGGGCGACGGGAAAGGGCAGATGCGCGTCCAGCTGTTCCCAAGCTCGGTTCTCGATCTTGTATCGAACGTCGAACACGCTCACAAAACCGCAGGTCCTGATTCCCGCATCGCGCTCTTCGGCGGCCGATCGGACTTCGTCTGCAACGTACAGAGCGCCATCGTACGCGCCGGCTTGCGCGGGAATCGGAACCATTACCAAGTCTGCCGCGTGAATTGCGCTTCTCGTGTAGTTGGAGAGATGCGGCCCGGTATCGACCACAACGAAATCGAAGGCCGACTGTAGCGGCGAGAGCGCTTTTTCCAGGCCGAAGATTGCGTATGGATTGCGATAGAGCTCGGGCTCTTCACGGCCCATTCGAAGGTGCGCGGGTGCGACCCAGAGTCGTTCAAACTGCTGCACCGCAATCGCCGTGAGCGGCGGGGATGGTTTCTTGAGAAGGTCGCCCGCTACGGCCGTCTCGGGCGTTGCATCAACTCCGAGCAACCTAGAGCCGTTCCCCTGCGGGTCCATGTCGACGAAGAGCACCCGGTGGGATTCGGAGAGCGCGTAGGCCACATGGCAGGCGCTTGCGGTCTTGCCCACTCCGCCTTTGATGGTCGCGAAAGTAATGACCTGCATCTCTGTCCTCCCCGCATGCGAGCGCCGCTACGGGTCCAGCTGTATATATTTGCAACGGTAGTTGTCAAGCGGACCCCGCCGCCCCGGTGCGCGCGCCATGAGGCGCCCGGGGCTACGCGCCCGCGCCCACTGCCTCCCTGCCGGCGTTGCGGGCCCGGTCGGCCCACGGGGCCGACGGTGGGCCACGGCGCTCCCCCGGCTAGCCGCGCGCCCCCCGCGCTCCCCGGGTCGGGCGCCGGCTGCACGGTCCCGCCCGCGCGGCCCGTCGTCCAGCAGCGCGGCCCCGCCGCCCGCGTCGCGGCGGCTCCGCGGGCCTCGGGCGCCCCGGGTGGGGCGCGGGGTCCTGCGGCGCCATACGTACGAAAAATCACCAGACGGGCGAGGCTGCCCGCTGCGCGTCGCCCGAGACAACGGGTCTTAGCACCTGCAGTGCGTTCTGTACGCCTCGTAGGCGCGGACTGTGAGCGTCGCGTCGCGGTGGCTACCGCAAGCGCCAGAATCGAGTGTTCTAGGATGGACCTCGTTCCCCGGGGGCCTCGAGCCACGCGGCGAGGGGGGCGTTTGTTTCTTCCTGGAGCCGCCGCATGACGTGGAGGCGCGGGTCCGGATTCGACTCGGTCAGGAGGCGGTGCAGCGTTCGGTACGGGATATCCGTGGCTTCGGCGAGCTCAGCGAGACTTTGTCCTCGGCTGGCGAGGTAGGCCTCGACGATTTCCGCTGCTCTAGTCGTCGGGACGCGACCAGGCGTCCGACCGGATCCTTTTCCACCCATCCGCGTTTTCTTGCCACAATTCGCGAAAAAATCCACCCGAAAGGAAGTTTTTTCTTGCTTATTTTGGCAAGAAAAACCTAATATCGTCGGTGTCGGTTGGCGATGTGGAAGGCCGCCCGCCGACAAAAGGGCGGCGCCCGGAGTTGTGGAAGGCCCGGACGCCGCTGCTCAACCCAACCCGCTACGGACTGAATGGAGCCAGGCATGACTAACAAATCTCAGAGTGACCGGGAATCCGTCTACGACATCGTTACGGCGCAAATCATCGAACAGCTCGAGGCAGGCTGTGTGCCGTGGCGAAAAGCGTGGACGTCCGATGCTCCGCGAAACTGGAAGGGTCGCCCCTACCGAGGCATCAACGTCTGGCTGCTCGCGATGGCGCCTTACTCGGATCCTCGGTGGCTCACCTTCAAGCAGGCGCGGGCGCTCGGTGGCTCAGTCAAGAAGGGTGAGCGCAGCCGGGTTGTCGTCTTCTGGAAGTGCCTGCACGACAAGTCCGACCGCACTGCCTCTGAAGTGCAGTCGGGGTCGGAGGAGCGACGCCCCCGGTTCGTTCTTCGCTACTACCGCGTGTTCAACCTCGAGCAGACGGAAGGGGTGGACCTCGGCCAAATGGCCAGCGCGACCGAGAATCCGGTCCCAAATCGATCAGCGGAGGCGATCCTCGCCCAGTGGGAAGGTGCGCCGGACGTCCGGCGCGCGCCCTCGCCGGTCTACTTCCCCGCTGAGGACGTGATCGGGATGCCGTCCATCAGCAAGTTCGACCCCGTGGAGGAGTACTACTGCGCGCTCTTCCACGAAATGGCGCACGCGACCGGTCATCCGAAGCGTTTGGCGCGTTTCGATGTCGGCGCGAGCCACCCGGAGGCCTACGCCCGGGAAGAGCTCGTAGCGGAAATGACCGCCGCCTACCTCTGCGCAGTCGCTGGTGTGGAGAACACGTTGCCCAATTCTGCGGCGTATCTGAACGGATGGATCGAGAAGCTTCGAGGCAATCCGCGAACAGTCGTGGTGGCGGCCGCTCAGGCGCAGAAGGCGGCCGATCTCATTCTCGGCGCCGCTCCCGCCCAAGATGAGGCCCTCGACTCGGCCGAGGCCCAAGCCGCTTGAAACACACCCAGGCCGGCCCCATCGAGGGGCCGGCGCAGCTTGTAAGGAACGACCCGATCAAGGCGCCCGGGGTCACGGCGACCGCGGTGCGCCCCCAATCACAAACAAAAAGGAGACCCACAAAATGGGAGCAGAACAGTTCCACACCCGCGCCTTTGGCCGGACCGCACCGGATGCTTTCCGGTCGGCGGTCGCAGAAGCTGCACACTGGAGCGGTCACGGCGGCTACACCGGCACGATTGCGGAGAAAGCCGATTTCGTCCTGCTCGAGTATCGGCCGGCATTCCGCACCCTGGCGAGCTTCTATCGGTCCGTCAGAGCGGCTGAAGACGCCCTGCACACCTACGGTGAAGAGCAGGTGCCAGCGACGGCCGCGCGTACTCTCGCGCGACTGAGCTCGGCGCAACGTAGCCTCGCCCAGCGCGCGGCGCAGCTCTGTGAAGACAAATGGGGCCCGGCCGTTTGTGTGGTGGTCCGGGGGCGACTCGCCACCGAATACCGGAACCGGTACGGCCTGAAAGGGAGGAGAGGCGCCGTGTTCGACTTTTTCGGATGGGCGCCGAGCTGAGGCGGTCCAGAAGGAAGGGGAGGGGAGCGCTGGGGCGGGCGCCCCAGCGCGAATATTCTAGGCGCCCGTGGACGGGCGCCACTCCGGAAGCTCAACGCGCGATGGCGCTGCGTTCACACCGCCATTTGCGCGCCCCGTCTCAACGGTTTTTCGGCGTGGTAGCAACCCGAAGACCTTTCGCTCGTTCGCCTTCTCGAGCCGTTCATTGAGCGCGCGCTCTACGCGCGCGCGCAGCACCTTGTCCGATACCACCTCCTCCAACATGACGTTTCCGAGGAGGATCGCTTGCCGCCGTTTTAACTTCAGCTTCTTCCTTCTCTTCTCCTCCAGTTTCTTGGCTTTCCGAGCTCGAATCCTTGCTTCCTGTGCCGCAATCTTCTCGATCTCTTCATCCTTCGTCGCCTCAACCTGCTCTGCATTCCAAACCGTCATCCTAAGACGCTCCTCCGCTGCAAAAACTATTGTTTAACTTGTAGACGCTAACTCGATCCGTTAGGAATGATCCGAATTATGGATTCCAAGTGCTCACCTAACACTCTGTGACTTCGTCACAGAGTGGGTGAGCTGGGGCTGCGCCCCAGACCCGCGCAAGGCAAGGAGCAGAACCCGTGCCCGAGAACTCCCCGAAACGCTGCGACGTTAGCGGCTACTTTCTCCACGAGTTCGACGACAAGACGCCCGCTCGGCGCCAAGCCGCCCGTCGCTACCGACGGAAGCAACAGGGGTTTGTGCAGGTCACCGTGTGGATTCACGAAACGCAGCGAGACGAGCTGAAACGCTTCGTTAAAGAGCTCCGCAAAGCTCAACCGTAGGTGGTCCGTTGGCGTCGTGGCATTGGGACCTTAAGGGGCTGAGTCGGACATATACGCCCGGCAATGGCCCAACCTCGGTCGTGCATGCGGCGGCCTATCAGTCCGGACAGCGTTTGCACGACGAGCGCCGCGACGAGGTGCGCGACTTCACTCGCAAAGAAGGTGTCAACTTCGAGTGCATCCTCGCGCCGGCGGACGCACCGAGCTGGGTGTACGACCGGTCGCAGCTCTGGAACCACGTGGAGCGCCAGGAGAGGCGTCGAGACGCACTGCTCGCACGTCGCCTGGTGATGTCCTTGCCGAAGGAACTGACGCTCGACCAGCAGATCAAGCTCGTTACCGACTACCTTGGGACACACTTTGTCGCGCACGGCGTGGTGTGTGACTTCGCGATCCACGAGGCCAACGGCCATAACCCACACGTCCATGTCCTGATAGCAAAGCGCATTCTCCGCGACGGCGAGTTCCGCGAGCTCGACACTCGCCTCAACGTTTTCGCGAAGGAGAACACCAAGCGGGCAAAGGGGCGTGGAGTCTTTGTGGAGGCGCTGCGTGCGGATTGGGCTCGCTCTCAGAATCTCGTGCTTCAGCGTCTGGGCTTCGACGCACGGGTCGACCACCGGAGCTTCGTGCGGCAGGGGAGAAACTTGGAGCCCTACGGTGGGCGCGCACTTGTCCTGCACGCGATGGAAGTAGAGCGCAGCGGTGCGTGCAATGCCCCCGAAGCGTTGCGCGCAGCGCGGGCAGAGCAATTCCGCGAGGATCCCGACACAGCCGTTGACCTCGCGACGCAGAAGACGGGCCCCTTTACGCGGGCGGCGTTCGAGGAGTTCCTCGCCTACCACGTGCCCGCGGATCAGGTGGCTGGCGTGTACCAACACATCTTGAGTGAGAGAGCTCTGAAGCGCGTAGGTCGAACAGACGATGGCGAGCCGCTCTACGCGAGCGAGCGCTTTGTGCAGCGGCGTAAACTTGGGCGCCTATACGCCCGCAATCCCGCGAAAGCGCTCGAGCATTTCATGGCCGAGCGCAGCCAGGCGGTGTTTCGGCGCGCTGACCTGGAGGAATGGCTGCTCCATGCGGTGACCAGTGACAACTTCGACGCGGCAATGCGCTCCATCATGCGCTCGCATCACTTGATCCTCCTCGGAGGAGACCAGGCTGGCGATCTGCATTACACCTCGCGCGCGTATCTCGCAGTCGAGCGGCAGATGCTTCGGGATGCGCGTGCGCTCGGCCTCGCCCACAAGAATAGGGTCTGCCCGGAGCTAGTCGACGCGGTTAGTCACAAACACGGGCTCTATCTCGAGCAGGAGTTGGCCTACCGATACCTGGTAGAGCACTCGAGCCATCTCGCCGTCGTCGAAGGCTTGGCGGGAACCGGCAAGTCCTATCTCCTTGGGGCCGCGCGGGAGGCCTGGGAGCGAGCAGGTTACCGGGTCAAGGGGGCAGCCTTGTCCGGTAAGGCGACGAAGGGACTCGCTGAGCAAAGCGGAATTCACGCGCGCACCCTGGCCTCGTGGGAATTTGGGTGGTCAATGGGTGTCCATCGACTCACGCCGAAAGACATCTTTGTCATCGACGAGGCCGGGATGATCGGCACGGCCCAATTGGCGCGGCTGGTGCGCAGGGTGCGAAAGGCCGGGGCGAAGATCGTCGTGGTCGGCGATAGGCGCCAACTTCAACCACTGGAAGCGGGTCAACCTTTCGCGCTCCTGGGCGAGCGCTACGGCAGTGTCTCGCTGACCAACGTGATGCGCCAGCGTGAGCCTTGGATGCGCATGGCGTCGCGGCTAATGGGCCTCGGCGATGTCGCGACCGGGCTGCATGCGTACCGCGAGCATGGCTGTGTTGTGGATGGCGCCTCGGTGGATAGCCTGGTGGAGCGCTGGACAGCGCTTCGAGAGACGACGGCGGTCGACGACCTGCTGATGCTCGCCTACAGCAACGCCTCGGTTTGTCAGGCGAATGACCTGGCGCAGAATGCACGAGTCGAGCGGGGCGAGCTCGGCGATCTTGCGGTGCCTTTCCTCTACCGCTGGAGCGACCGGAACGGAGAAGAGCAGACCCACGAGTTTGCTCTGCGTGCCGGTGACCGGTTCATGGCGATGCAGACGGACCGCGGCCTGGGGCTCGACAACGGGGCGCTCGGGACCGTCCTTGAGGTTTCGCCCATCGCTCTGACCGTACGCTTGGACTCGGGTGTCGTCACCACGTTCGACCCCCGTAGCTACGAGCGCTTCGCCCTGGGGTATTGTGCGACTGTCCACCGGGCTCAGGGGGCTACGGTCGACCGTGTGCTCGTCTACGGCAGCCCGGCGTTCGACGCGCATGCCACCTACGTGGCGATGACTCGGCACCGGGTGTCTGTCGAGTTGCACTTACCGCCCAAGCTCCAGCTCGAGGCCCTCTGCGAAGAAGCTCCTGCCCATTCCGCGGTCAATTTCGCGATTCCGGAGGTCCGCGACCGACCAGCGTACGAATTCGGCTCGTTGAGAAGCGGCGTTCCGGGCGAAGCGCTGCGCGCGAAGCATCGCCAATTGAGTGACGCGGACCTAGCGGAGCGCATCAATGCCCTCCACGGCGAAGCGGAGCGGCTTACGCCGAGGCCCGAAGACTACGTCGTCGCTTCCCGCGCCGCGCTCTCCGCGCAGCGCGCGCTCGAGTCGGCAGCGTATGAGCAGGATGGTCGCCCGCGGCTCAGTTTCGACCCTGCCAGGCGGGTCCAGCTCTTGCGCGCCGCGAGTGAGCCATGGAGTCGCGCGAGGCTTTGGAGGCGAGGTCGACTGGAGGCCCAATCCGCCTCAGAACGGATCTCCGAGCTACGCTCCGAATTGGCGTTTGCGCGGGAAGTACAACGCGAGCGGCAGATCCTTCGTGCCGAGCAGCAGATGCTCGACGAGCTCCGCCGCGACAAACCTCAATGGCGACGTACAGCCGTGCGCCTTGCCGAGTTGCATGTAAAGCAAGCCACGGGACATGCTCCGCGGCTCAGCGAAGAGGCGCGGCGAGCGCTCGGCGTGCCGGAGCGAATTGAGGTCGTTGAGAAGTGGCTCGCCTTCGCCGCCGAGCGTCCGGAAGAGGCTCAAGCGGCGCGGCTCTATGCCGACGACGATCGTTATCTACAGATGATGGCCCAACTCCCTCGCGCCGGCCGCCAACGGAGCGGACCTCAGCGCGAGCAAGGGTCTGGTGTCGGCCGTTGGCACCGTCGGCTCGACGAGCTCGAAGCCCGATTGGCGCAAGTCGTAATGGAGCGCGTCAATAACCCGAAGCTCAGTCAGGACGACTATTGGCGGTTCCTCGACATGGAGCGAAAGCTCAGTCAGGACGTATTCCGCGCCCGCAACCGGCTCGAACGCTCACTCGGTCTTTCTGCGGCGCGCGTCGCTGGGGAGCCGGGGGAGAGGGGACTGGCCGAGCTCGAACGGGCGCGCAACGTAGCAGCAGTGGCTTTCGCGCAAGGCGCCAACAACTGGGAGCGCGCCAAGCTGTCCCTTACCGAGGAGGAGGTGCACCGCGTACGTTCGGCGACCTCTGACGCCTCTCCGGAGGCCTCGAAGATCTACCAGGCATATCGCCGGACACATCTAGTGTATCGCAACCTCAAAAAGGCCTACGCGCGCGCCCTCCGTCTGCACCGCGCGCATCAACTGTAGTTTTATTTATATATTTTTGTTGGTGGTTGTCGCTACTGTGGTCGCATGTCCTCTCCGCGACATCGTTATGAGCCAAGCCCGGAGCTCATTGAGCTCGAGCGGCATTGTGCGGCGGCAGAGTATGCGCTTGCCCAATCCTTCACGGCACGGTCGCACGATCACATCTTGCGTTCGGCGGAGACCCTTGTGCGCATCACGCGCGCGTTCGAGGACTGCGCGCGTCTAGAAGGCCATGAATTCACTCGCGCGTCTGACGCGACGCAAGTGGTTCCCGATCCTTCCCGGGTCGAAGCGCTGCAGGAACGCTGGCGGAACTGGTCGCAGGACCGAAAGGCGCTCGATGCGGCGACGCGGGTGCTTCGTCGACTGCAGGATTCGCGACCCCGCCGCATGTTGGCGGTAGCGAAGGGGGTACTCGCGCGGACGCCGGAGCATCATCAGGCCCAGGCGAAGGCCGCTGCGCGGGCGCTCGGAGGCCCTGGAGCTGCTGTGAGTGGCGGGTCCTCTCGTGACTCGTTGAAGAAGCTGGAGGTTCGCCTCTTTGAATCCGAACGCAGGCTCGCCGCGGCGGTGCAACTCGCTCAGCGGCACGCTCGTGCTCGCTCCGCGCTGATCGATCTGCAGGCGGCCGTGATTCGTTACGAGTCTGACTTCGACGCACTCGCTGCGGAGCGTGTGCGCCGCGGCAAGTCGCCATTGACGCGAAGCAACTCCCAACCCCGCGGCTATCTGCGCGCCCTCTTTGAAGGTGGAGAGGTGCTGGCACGCTGGGTGGCGCGCGGGGAGCGACTCTCGAGTACAGGGCGTATGCGTGCACGGACACAAGATCCTCATCACCGGTCCGTGGTCGCCGCGGCCTCAGCGATGCAGTGCGTTCATGACGGGCTGCAGCGCACGTTGCGGGTCCGCGAGGCCAGGCTAGAGATGCAGCTCGGTCTCCAGGAACGCCAGTACGCAGCGCTCGCCCATCGTTTGATTGCCCTCGAGCGGGAAGGAGTCGCTGCGCCCGAGCTTGCGCGCGCAGAGCTCCAGGAGCGTTTTCTGCTTCAGCGCATGGCGCGGAGCCTGAAACAACTGGACTTCTACGGACCCGCTTGTCGCGCCCAACTGGGCCAGGTCGAGCGGGAGTTGGAGGGTCGCGCGCCGGGTGCATGGCACCGAGAGGCAGCGGTTGCCTGGGCGGCGCTGCCGTCATCCGAACGCGCGCGTGCTCTCTCTGGGGCAGGGCGGAACGTGCGCATCGGGAGACGATTCTATGCAGGCATCTTCGAGCGGGCGGGTGAGGTACGCGCGCTCGACCATGTGCGTGGCCACTAGCCACAAGGAGGATTTCATGAAGCCAGACACGATCATCAGCGCACTGACCCGTCAGGATGATGCGTTCGAGAGCATCGAGCGTGCGCTCCAAGCGCATGCCGAGCTTTGGGACAAGGCCCGCGATACCCAAGAGGTACTGGCCGACTTTCGTGGCTGGTTCGAGTCTCTGCGCGCTCCGGGCAATCGCCTCAGTTCGGCCCTGAAAACCCCAGGTGACCCAGCGGCGCGCGCGGAGGAGTTCTTGGACTTTGTTGCGGAGGTGCGCGACGACTTTGACCTCATCGCAGCCGCGGCTGAACTCCCTATCGCTGACCGGGCGCTCATCGCCGGTTGGATGGTCGCCCCGTGGCGCGCAAGCGGGATCAAGCCCTTCGACCGCTCGCTCGCTGTCGACGGGATCGCCGGAGGCAACCTCCTCGTCACCGAGACAACGTATGTGTCGCTGCGGGATCGGCTGATTATGCTGGCCCCGAGCCTGGCTCCAGTGCGCCACGCGGGCGACCGCGACGCCGCTCTGCGGGCACACGTCGCTGGCCCCCGGTCGCCCACGAAGCACTTGGCGTGCTTCTTGTTGCAGCTGCGCGGAGAGCCAGTTCGCTTCGTGTTCGGGCGGGCGGTCGAGGAATGCCCGGCTGCGGATATTGCCGCTCTCTCGGGTTGGGTCTTCTCGCCGTGGTTCCCCGTCGCTTGAGGGGCGAATGCTGATGGAACGCATTGTTGAGCCCACACCTCGTCTGATCGAGCTCGAGCGGCGCTGCGCCAAATGCGAACTCGCACTCGTCGAGGCGATGAAGCTCGACAACGCGAAGCTCCTTCTGGTCGCCTCTGAGAGTCTCGTCCGCGCGCACGGCAGGTTCCGGCGTCAGGCTCGCCTCGATGGCTACCGTCTGGAGAGAGCTGCCCCCGGCAGAGTGCCTTCCGCCGAGTCCCGGGAGCGAGTGATTGGCATGCATCGCGCCTGGAGTCGCGACTATGCACGATGCGACGACCGGCGCCGTGTGCGAGCGCGGCTGCGCTCGGCCTTGTCGTCGGAGCTCGTTGCCATGGCTCGCGGGTATGTGAAGAGCGCCCAGCGCGCGCGCGTACACCTCGACCACATGCCTGCACAGCGAGTGCTGGCACTCGGCACCGCCGAGGAGGCGTTGCAGTCGGCGGAAGAGGTGCTCCTTCGTGCGGCGGAAGACTACGCCCGCCGCGAGTTGAGCCGGTCCGTTGTCACCGCATACCAGCAGGCCGCGAAGGGATACATAGCTGCGCTCAAGCAGTTCACCGCAGCCACCGAGCGCGAAACGGGCCAAAGCTCTTCGGTTCCGAACGTGGCACGACCGAACCATGTCGCTCGTGCGCAGCATGAGGGCCAGCATGTTCTGAGAGCGTGGCTTGAGAGGACGCGCGACATCCCACCGGAGCGGCGGCGGCGAATGCGCTCGGATCAGCTGCATCGTGAGGTCAGCAAACACGCGCTGACGCTCGTGCTTGTCTCGGCTTTTGCCCAGAAGCGACTTCGCGCGCGCGAGCTCGAGCAGCAGCTCGCGCTCCGGCGCCTCGAAGGCGAACACGCGATACTGTGCACGTCTCTCCGCACCGCCGAGCGAGCCCTCGATGGGTCTCCCGAACGCCAGCGCGAGTATGAAGTGCTCGTCCAGCTCGAGGCGGAGCACGTGCGCGCGATGGCGCCACTCGTGGAACAGCTGCAACTTGCACCGCCCCTCGCCGCAACTCGTGAGGAAGTGCTGGAGAGGAGAGCTATTGATCTTGCGCTTGCTTGGTCGCGGGTGCCCATCGCGCAGCGCTGTCTCGTTTCGAGCGGCGTGGATGCCCGGTCCACACTTGCGGCGCGTTACTACCGCTCGATCGCCGTTCGTGGGGCCGGTGCGCTCGCGCACGCACACTAGGAGTCACGATCGTGGAGCTTCTGCCTAGGAACCCTGAAGTACATCGCCGCCTCGCCGAAGCCGATCGACGGCGCGGGCAGGTCTTCCTCTTGCACTCCGAGCTCTGGGACGAGGCGATTTCGCATTCGGCTGCACTCGATCGCCTTGCGGGGTTGATGGATGCCACGCGTGATGTCCCCCGCGAGGACGGCTCGCTCAAGCGGCTCTCCGCCGGGACGGGCCCGGGGGCGGCGGCAGCTCAGTTCCTGGAGTTGGTGGCGGGCCGCAGCAGCACTTTCGACCTCCTTCGTGCTGTGCGCTGTCTCAGCGTGGAGGATCGCGGAGTGATCAGCGGGTGGCTTTGCTCTCCATGGACCGGTACGCAGATCAAGCCCTTCCTTCCCCATGCGGCCCTCGCTGGGATGAGCACCGCGACCACGCCGCTACTGCGGGAGGACTACCGGGAGGTTCGCGATCGAATCGTCGAGATCGCTCCGGCGCTCGCGAATGTGCGGATCGCTGTGGACCGCGACGCATCGATCCATCAGGCGCTACACAGTTCCGATGCCGCAGAGCGCTACTTCGCGCGCTTCTTGCTTGACCTGCAGGGGGTAGCCCCGGCCTGTGCCTTCGCTTTAGCCGAGGCTTTACCGCACTGGAGTTCGGCAGACACTGCTGCCCTGGCAGGATGGAGCTCGGTCCCGTGGCTTCCCTGATGAGCCAGCCGGCAACCAAGCGCTGCTCGCGATGCGGCCGGAACCTGCCGCTCGACTGCTTCCACAGACGCCGCAAGCGGACGCGAAGCGGTCGCAGGGCTGCATGCAGAGCGTGCACCGCCGAGGCGGCCGCGCTAGCGCGCAAGGAAGGGCGTTGGTGTAACGATCGCGAAAAACAGCGGGTGCGGGACCGAACGCGGTATCTCGTTCAGACTGGCGAATTGGTCCCTACCCCCTGTGAGCGGTGTGGCGACCCCGAGGTGGAAGCTCATCATCTGAGCTATGACAGGGTAGATTCCCCTAGGGATCTCCAGTGGCTGTGCTCCTACCATCATCGGCTCGAGCACGGGCTCCATGCGTGGACGGACCAGCTCGACCTCTTCGAGGAGGGCTAGTGCTTCTTCCTTTTCGTTTTTGCCTTGTTTCGCCATGCCCTGACACCTTCGCGGAACATCTGCCGGGCGGCTTCGCTGCGATCGATGGTGAGGCCGAACTCGTCGGTGGTCGAATCGATAAACTCCTCGAATTCCTCCATCACCGCCTTGTTCTCGCGAAACTGGACGAGATTATCTAGACGCTGCTCGTCGGGTTTTCGACGCGTACGGGTGGACGACGTCTTCTTCTTTTTCGTCTTCTTGGTTGCCATAGTACGGGAATAGCCCTTATCGTATAATTTGTCATCTCTTGCTGTTTCTAGCAGCCGTTGTCGCCAACAGTTTTACACGAACCCCCGTCCGCGCCCCCAGCAAGCCGTTCAACGCTCCAACCTGCCCGCTTGCCCCGTCTCGGAAGCCGCGTGCTTGGCCCGCGCTCTGCGCTTCACGCCAGTGGCTTTTTTCTTCCCACTGTCGAGTTCAGGGTGGCGTTTCGTATCGGGGCTATTGTATACATTGGTTGAAATTATATGCGGCGGGCCTGAAGGGCCCACGGAGGCAAGGGATATGAAGCCTGGTGTGAACATTCTCGCGGCGTCCGGTGTGCTTCTGACATCGGTTGCGGTTCTCTCGGTGCCCGACGTCGCCTGGGCAATCTCCGCCCAGGATTTCGGTTTGGGTACGATTCAGGCAATCGCCGAGGCAGTTCGGGCGATGGCAGGGGCAGCATTGTTGATCGCGGCGGTCCTAGCAATCCTCGCCTGGGCGTTTAGCGAGAACGGGCAGGGCGCGGGTTGGATCAAGCGGGTGCTCTACGCGGCATTCGGCCTGACGATTTCAGCCCAGGTCATCATCTCGATCACCGGCAGCGGAACCTGAGGGAGTAGCAGCGGTGGTCCCGGTCAACACCACATACCGCACAGTCGCGAAGCTCGGGCACGGATTACTTCCGGTGACGAGTTACGAGCTCGCGCTCAGCGGCATCTGCACGATTGCGCTCGCGGCCGTGCTGCCTGTGATGTTCGCGCTCGCGTTGGCGGCGCTGGTGCTGGTGGCGCTGTGGGGCATCCGGAAGTGGTGGTGGGGCCGCCGCGATTGGTGGCTTCTTGCCTGGGAGCGCCTGGCATACCGACGGGCCGCGTCCATGCTCGAACACGACACGCGCTACAAGCCGTACGGGGGAAACCATGCCTAAGGCGCGCATTATCTACGATGCGATCCCCCTTTGGGACCTCGCGGACGGCTGCGTCGTCGACACGCGCGGCGGTCTCAGCGGCGTGGCTCGTGTCTATGGCGTCGACCCTATCGGGCTCAACTCCGATGATTGGGGAACGCTTGCGACTGCGCTCTACCGGGCCTTCGCATCGTTGCCCGACCGTGTCCGGCTGACGTGGCACGTCCTGCATCGCCCAGCAAACGCCGCCGACTTCCGGCCCGCGTTGCGGCCGCAGTCCGAACCGCTCCTCGATGAAATGGCGGCCGCTCGGCAAGCGTATCTGGCGTCGCGCCCCCACCAGGTCAGCGAATGCTACTTGGCGTTCTCCGACGGCCGTGTCTTGGGCGAGCGTGAGTTCGTGAGAGTGACGCGCAAGCAACACGTCGACCGCGTGCGCTCGCTCGAGAAACTCGCCCGCGAGCTCAGCGGCTTGCTGCGGCCAGCCGGTCTAGAATTCGAGCGACTGGATTCGCCGTCCATCTGGGCGCTCTACAACATGATGCTCGGCGAGCCAGAGGGGCCCGGTCTCATGCAGAGCCTCTATGCCCCCTCGCCGCGGGAGCAACTGGCGCGTTGGGAATGCGATGCTGCCGATCGCTACGTCCGAACGGGGCGACGCTATCGCCGTGTTCTTGCGTGCAAGACGCTCCCAGAGACGACGCACCTCAACTACCTCGCAAAACTCGCTCCGCCGATTGGGACCGGCACGATCCGCTACACGATTCATCAGCGCGTGTTGCCGAGAACACAGGCCAAACTCGAATTCGAACAGCAGCGGAAGTTCGCCTCTTCATTGGCCGGGCTGTCCCTGCAGAAAGGTGGTGCTGTCGATCAGGGTAAACTCAAGGGCTTTGCCGAGTACGACGCCGCCGGCGCCAAGCTCGTTGACGGTGCAATCCTGACCCAACTCGGTTTTCAGGTGGTCGTCGAAGGGCAGAGTGTGGCGGAGCTCGATGACCGCAGTGAGGCTATTGCAAGCGTGCTGCGGGAACATGACGTTGTCTGTTTTGAAGAGACCGCGGCGCATCATCGGGAGTTCTGGAAGACCCTTCCTGGTCTCGAGCGTGGGTTCGACCGGTGGCACCGACCTCTGCACACCACCGCGAGCGACCTCGTTCCGATTCAAACCGTCCCGCGCGGTGATGTGGAACCCGATATCTTCTTTTCCAACGCGCTGACCGGCGAGCCCTTCGGCTTCAGTCTCCACGGCGCCGGGAGGGCGAACTACAACTTCCTCGTCCTCGGCGCGTCCGGGGCTGGCAAGAGTGTCCTCTACAACATGCTCCTGGCGCACGTGATGCTGAGCGGGCCGTGGGCCGGTCCCGTGTTCGTGATCGACTACGCTGGTCCCGACAAGTCCAGTGGCAAAACCGCAGCCCAAGTGTTCGGCGGCACCTACATTACGGTGCTCGGCGGCGGGGTGCAGCTCAACCCTTGGGACTTGAAGACGGACGCTTGGGTCGACGGTACGGTGCGGCAGGAGACGCTCGCTTTCCTGACTCAGATCCTCAATCTCTTGCTCTACAACGACGGGCAGAGCCGCGAGGATGCGCTCTTCGAGGCGATTATCCAACGCGCGATC
Organism: uncultured Bdellovibrionales bacterium; assembly: GCA_964468125.1. Classification (GTDB taxonomy): domain Bacteria; phylum Myxococcota; class XYA12-FULL-58-9; order XYA12-FULL-58-9; family CAYXVF01; genus CAYXVF01. The sequence continues at coordinate 17,397 of CAYXVF010000094.1, forward strand.
ATCGAGACGTACCAGCGCTACGACGGAGAGGGAGCTCCGCTCTTCAGTGATCTGCTTCCGGTGCTGCGGGATTTTCAGACGGATTCAAGCTTCGATCCGGCGAAGGTGCGTCTCCTTTGCGAGTTGCTGCAGAAGTTTATCGCTTCGCCGGCTGCAGCGATCCTGAATCGGCCTGGCACTCTCGCGCGCGATGCGAAGTTTGTCGTCTACGACTTGTTTGGGCTCCGGGACTACGACGACCGCACGTGCGCGGCCATCACAGGAACTGTCCTACGCTTCGTCCGCAACATCGCTTTTGACGGGCGACCCGAGCGCAAGAAGTACGTGCTCATGGACGAGGTGACGAACCTCCTCAATATCGGCATGCGCCCGCTCGTTGAGGAACTCCTGACCACGGCGCGCGCCCATGGCTGCGTCGTGGGTGTCGCCACGCAGAACTACACCGAGTATCGGCGCTCAGCGATCGCCGAGACCGTCAACCTGAATACGAGTACGCACGTGCTGATGTCGCATGCGCGGGCGACAAACGCGAAAGAGCCCGTCATTCAAGATCTCGGGTTGTCGGCGGAAGAGGCGGCGCTTTTCCGAGAGCTGCGTGCTGTCAAGGGCGAGTACTCGGAGCTTCTGCTGCGCACTCAGTGTTGGTCCCCCGAAGGCGGTCGCGATGTGAGTGTCAAGTTGCGATTCGAGCTCGCTCCGTTCGAGTACTGGGTTGTCACCTCCGACTCGAACGATCGCGCTAAGGTCCAAGCCCTACAAAAGAAAGCCCCAAAAGCGTCGAAGGTGGAGCTGCTTCGCTTCCTGGCGAAAGAGCGCGAGCGCAAGAGGAGATCGGCATGAAGAGGGTGATTGTTTTTTTGGTCGTTGTGGCATTGGCCACACCGGTTCAGGCGCAGGTGCCCGTACCCGGGGTCCAGGTGGTGTACGCGCCGAATGTCGAGGGTCTTCTCGCGGCCGAGGCCGAACGCAACGCGTTCTACATGGCCGAGTCTCTCAAGAACACACTGCACCTCCCGCAAATCCTCACGACCGTGAATATGTCGATGGGGATTTTGAATGAGAGCGCCGCGATCGCGCGTCAAACCTACCAGGCGTATCACTTCCTGACCGATCCCGAGGCGCGGAAGCGGATGTTGCGCCAGGCGAAGCGCGGCTTCTTGCGAGCGGTACCGGAAGCTGCACAGCTACAGCGCGAGATCCGCTCGCTCAAGGCAAACGTCCGCGGCTTGCAGAACGGCACGTTTATGCAGGTCTCCACCTACCACGACTGGCTCGCCTCGCGGATGCTCGCCGAGCACGCGGGCTATCATCTGCGCAAGGGTCTGACCTCCATCTTCGATGAAGAGGTCGCCGCGCAACTCGAGCAACCCGGGGCAACGCCGGCGATCTCACGCGCCGTGACGCTGTGGAGGGCGCGCAACGGAACGCTCGAGTCCGATCTCAGGGAGACGAACCTGCAATACGAGTGGATGATGCGCTGCAAACAACTCATGGACGACGCCGAGGGCAATCCGGACATGAGTCTTCAGGCCGATATTATCGCCTCCTGCTCCGCCGTCGAGAATGCCTCGAATACGGATACCACTGCCGACTACTTCGAGAACGAAATGCGCCGGGATGTGGAGCAGATGCAGGAGTTCGAGCAACGCCAGATCTGGAGGCGCCGCATGTTCCTGGACGGTGCGGTGACCGATTTCGAGGAACTCCCAACGACGACCCTGGAAGAGTAGGGCGATGTACGTCACCGCACTTGCCACCGGGTCGAAGCTCATTAGCGGCGATCTCTTCCTGCTTCAGCCGCTCGGCTACCAGATTGTAGCCATTCTCGGCCTGCTGATGCTTGCCCGGGAAGTCTTCCTGGTGATTCAGGGTCAGCCCGCGAACTTCGTCAAAGTCGTGACGCGCGTGCTGTGGGCCGTGCTCTTCATTCGCTTCGTTCCGACGGTCGCAGACGGTTTAGCGTCCGGGATCGACCGGCAAGCGAGCAGCCTCCTTGGGGAGCGCTACCACAAGATGATCTCCGCGGTGCGCACAATCTACGCGAACCACGGCTCGTGTCCGACGGCGGATGAATCCTGGTTCGAGTCACTGGCACAGGTCTGGATCTTCGACATGAGCGTGATCATCAGCCTGCTGATGGCATTCGTCGCGCTGTTGCTTCTGATCGTCAAGGTTGCCGTCATCGACATTGCGTGGAAGATTCAGCTTTCCGTAATCCTTGTCGCAGCACCCATTGTGCTCGCAGTTGGAACGCTCGAGGAGTTCGGCGGCTTTGCCCACTTCTGGCGCACCGTCCTGTCGATTCTCGCCTGGCCATTGATCTTCGCAATCTTGATCATCGCGAGTGACGCAATCGTCGGCGCGGACTTCGAGACCATCAAGGCGCACGACCAGTCCCTGTTCTGCTCGATCGAACTCGCGACCCAGGACGGTCTCTCTGCACAATCGGCGCAGGCCGCTTTCGTTCAGCACATACGGGCGAAGACGGTCCAGACCACCACGTCCTTTCGCATCATCGCGACGATGCTCGTGCTCCTGGTGCTGACACTGAAGGTGCCTACCTTCAGCTCCAGCCTCTTTGGCGCGGGCAGCGCCGGTGCGTTTGGGGGCGCAGCCATGGGAGCGATGGTGGGATCGGCTGGCGGGGCGCTTCGGGGGGTCGCTATGGCTGCGGGTGGCGGCACAGCACTCCAGGTCGCCGCCGCGACCTTCAACATGGAGCGCTTTGTGCGCGGCGGTCGAGGTGCGTCGTCGTCCCAGGGCCCCGCCGTTGCGTCACCGTCCGTCGCATCCGGTGTTGCTGGTGGGGCGCAGGCGAATCCGACCCCAGCCGGGCAGTCGTCCGCTGCAAGCGGTGGAGCAACGCCCAGCAGAGCTGCGGGTGAATCCGGCGGCGGTTCCGCTGCCTGACAAGGAGAGAGGGTATGTTTCTACGCAAGGCGGCGCCGAATGCGCCGGAAGACAGCGAAGCGCGCTACACCGAGTACGCCGCGATTGTACGGCGTGGCAGTCGCAAACTCTGGTTTGCCTTCATCGCGCAGAGCGTGTTGATGACGCTGTGCCTGTTGTTCGTGATCGTTGTGGCATTGAAGCCCACGCCGGTGATCGTCCTCGACAACGAATCCGGCGGAGCGACGTGGGTTCAAGACACGGTGACCGCCAACCTCGAGACGCGTAGGATTTGGGTAGAAGCGTTCGCGAAGGACTTCATCACGGCGCTCATTCGTATCGATGCGACGGCCCTCGACGAAGATCTTACGAAGGCCCTCAACATGTGCACGCCCCTGACCCGCGCGGCCATCATCGAGCAGAAGTTCGAGGCGAAGCGTCGTCTCGGCTTTCAGGGCACAGATCTCAAGGGCTTCTTCGTTGAACTCGAGATTCTGATCCCGCCGGTAGGGGAGGTTGAGGTCGGCGACACGATCGATCTCGTCGCCTACGGGCATCAAAAATTCTCGCGCGTCTTCGGCGAGATGCAAACGCCGCTCGACGAGTGGTTCTACATGGACCTTCGCCTCCAGCGCGTGAATCGCACGCCGGTGCAGCCGCATGGCTTGGCGGTCGCGGAAGTTGCTTATAAGACCTTTGACTCGGCATCGAAGCTCGAGGTCGAAAAACTAAAGGTGTCGAAGCGATGATGACCAGCCTACTACTTCTCTCTACGCTCGCGGCATGCGAGACGACTGCGGACGGGTTCTGTCGCCAGAACCCGTGCAAGGTGCAGCGCACAGCGGCCGGTGACGCTTTCTGCACCGGGCGTGTCGTGATGCGGCCGCTCACGAAGGATCAGCGCGTCGTGTTCCTCGGCGTGTTCGTAGCATTCAACGACGAGTTCAAGATCGAGTTTCCCCGCGGCGCGCGTCTTCGTGGCGATGTCTCGTACGGTAATGAAGCCGTCTTTCAGGTCGAGAAGCGTGACAACTCGACGTTGATCGTCCGCACGATTCCACCCCGGGAAACAGTGACTCTCGACCAGGTCCTTGGTCAGCGTACGACGCTCAATGTTGAACTCGAAGGAGGGTGGCGCTTGGCCATCGATCTCCAAGTCGCGCGTCCGTCAGCCTCCGTGCGCTATCTGATCTTCGAGGGCGAGGATGTCGAGGACTTCGCGAAGGAGCGCGACGTGATCTACGAGCAGTGCAAGGCCGAAATGCGCGAAGCGCTCGTGGACACAGTGGCTGTCCAGGCTCGCGAACGGATGTCGCTCGGTGTGTTGCAAAAGGCCGTCTGCAACGACGACCCGGAAATCGAGATGGTAGACGGGCTGTGGGTGCGGCAGGAGCGCATCTGTCAGGTAGGGCGGGACATTTACGTCATCTTTCGCATCCGCAATCGGGCTCGCGGCGACCAGTTCCGTGTAGGTGCGGTCGAGGTCGTTGCAGATGGCTCGCCCGTAGTGGGGGAGCTCGCCTTTGCGAGCGCGGATGGGTTCACGCCCGTAGGTATCGAAGAGGTCGCGCTTGCGTACGCGGAGGAGATCCTCGGTGTAGTGAGTTTTCAGGCCGAGCAGGCATCCCCTGAGCTGACGCTTCGTGTACAAGAGGCGAGCGGTAAGCAGCGTGTGGTCGAGGTCGAAGACGTCAGCTTTTAGGAGGGTGTGATGGCGGACGACGAAAAGACTACTGACGGCCGCGCCCCGAGCTCGGCCACGTCCCCCGACGCTCAGACGTCGTTCGAGATGAATGCGCCCTCGGATACTGGCGCGAGCCTTTCTGACCCTGCGAGCGAATCACCGCCGCAGACGTCGTCCGTCTTCGCCGAGCGGGAGCTCCTTGCTGACCGCTACCGAATTGCACGCGATCTTGGGTCGGGCGCTATGGGTCGCGTCTACCGAGCTCGAGATGTCGTGGTGAATCGCGATGTCGCGATCAAGGTCCTTCGTGGGTCGTGGATCGATGACAAGGATATCGATCCGGAAACGAAAGAACGCCGTCTAAAGCGCTTCAAGAACGAAGCCACAGCGGCCGGTCGAATCTCCAGTCCGCACGTTGTGACCGTTCATGATGTTGCGGAGCATCGCGGTACACACTTTATCGTGCAAGGCTTCATCGACGGCTCCCGTTCGTTGCACGAGATTCTGAACAGTGCATGGAAAGATGGAGAGTGGCTGGATCAGCGCCGGGTTTGCCAGTTTTTGTTGGATGCCGCACTTGGACTCCGGGCGGCGCATGCCGTCGGCGTGGTCCATCGCGACATCAAGCCCGCCAACATGCTGGTCGCTGAGGGTAGTGACGGGGTCGAGCGTTTGACGCTGATCGACTTCGGGATCGCGCTCATCCAGAAAGACGAGCGTTTGACGCAGATGGACGGTGGCCATGTGATTCAAGGCACGCCGCGTTTTATCGCACCCGAGGTTGTCATGGGGGGCGCCGTAGGCGCGTCTCCCGAAGAGGATGGAGAGCTCGACGCTCGAATCGACTTCTTTGCGCTCGGTGTCGTCTTCTACTTGGCGCTCACGTACAAGTACCCCTTCGAGAAGTTTCTCTCGGCTGAAGACCTCCTGAGCGCACTCACGAAGGAAGTGGCGGCGCCGCAGCGCCTTCGTCCGGCCTTGAACCCCGGTTGGGCCCTGCTGCTGGAGAAGCTCTACTGCCCCTATCGCGATGGGCGCTACCTCGACGCCGACGAGCTGATTCGAGACGTCCAGCTCTTGCGGCACGAGCTCGAACGCTGTCCGCCCGCGCCCGACGCCGAGCCAGTGCCCTCGATGACCCAGAAGAAGGTGACAGTGTCGGCGGCCCCGAAAAAGGGCGGCACATTCTTGCTCGAGGACAAGCTCGAAGATGCGGCGAGCGTGGCGGGGCCCGTGAGCGCTTCGGTGACCGCCGGCCATCAGTCGAATACCGGAAGTGGGGGGAGTGGCTCACTCGCAAATCGTGCGCTCACCCAGGCTCAGTCCTTCGTGAAGATCGCGCAGCTGTTCGAGCACCACGAGGGCATGACCTTGCCATCCCTGCACGAGCTCTCAGTCCAGTCCCACACAGAGGTCGAGCAGCCGGTGCTGCTCTCCGAGCCAACGCGAACGCCTGCGTCGTTTGCGCCGACCTCATCGGATGGCGAGGCGCGCTCGGACGGAGGCGTGCCTGTTTCCAACCCATCGGTGGGGGGCGTCAGCGAGCCTGGGGCTGCGTGGGCCGCGGCGGCGGCCGCCCGCGCGAGTTCCGCCGGCGATCCCCTAGATGCCGAGCCCAGCGAATTATTTGCGCCGCGAGCGGCGCCGAGTGCCGAACCGTTTCAGGCCTCGAGCACGACCGTGCAGAAGTTCGCTGCGTTTCTTGCCGGCGAGGAGGAGGCCTCGCAAGAGCCACGTCCCCCAAGCGAGATGGGGTCGCCGGACCAGGAGGTCCCCGAGTCGCATCGAGCCACCCCGGTGTTGCGAGGACGCGATGACCGCGCGAAAAAGGTGGTCGCCGTCGTTGCGTCGCTGGTGCTGCTCATCGGTGCTGGGATCTATCTCTATGTGTCCTTCGGTGGCCTCAGCAAGAAGTCACCCGTTGAGGTCGCGGAGGTTAAAAGCGATCCGCGAGAGCTTCTGAAGGTCAAGGGGCGGCCCGCTGTGAGCCAAGCGGATGCCGCGAACCTGATTCGCGGTGTGGCGTATGAACGTGACGTCCTGGCGCTGCAAGAGAAGCAGCGCCAAGAAGCGCTTGCTCAGATGCAAGCGCAAGAAGAGGAGCAGGGGGCGCCAGTAGCGGCCATCGAAGACGTGTCGAAACCCGAGGCCCGACCGAAGCGACAGGGCCGCCGTCGGGGCCGGCGCAAGAGCACGCGCGCGAGCTCCG
>CAYXVF010000095.1:0-16212 GCA_964468125.1 uncultured Bdellovibrionales bacterium
TCGAACTTCACTGCCGATTTCCAACGCACGCCGAGCCAAAACCAATTGGGAATGCCTCTTCTCAACGTGCTCGCGGTGAGATAAGGCGCCGCCATGGGACATGCACTGGGGAGGGAGCCTCTCACGTTGGAGGTGGTGGAAGCGGTGTCGCTCGGCGAGACCGTGGAGTTGTCAACGGACGCGGTCGAACGCATTCGCGCCGCACGAGCGCTCGTGGAAGAGCGAGCCGCTTCGGACACACCGGCTTATGGCATCACCACCGGCTTCGGGGCCCTGGCGGAGGTGAAAATCCCGAAGGACCAGCTCGGCGCGCTCCAGCACAATCTGATCGTCTCCCACGCCGCGGGCGTAGGGCGTCCCCTCTCCCGCGAAGAAACGCGTGCGATGATGCTTCTTCGGGCGCAGGTGCTGGCGAGCGGCCACTCGGGCTGTCGGCTCGAAACGGTCGAGCAACTCCTCGCGATGCTGAATCGAGGCGTGCATCCGCGCATTCCTGAGAAAGGCTCGGTCGGTGCCTCCGGAGATCTCGCACCGCTCGCGCACCTTGCACTCGCGATGCTCGGCGAAGGCCAAGCCGAGCTCGACGGTGAGTGGCTCCATTCCGCTGAAGCGTTGAAACGCATTGGGCTCGCGCCCACGGTCCTCGAAGCCAAAGAAGGTCTTTCGCTGGTCAACGGTACGCAGGGGATGGCGGCGGTGGGTGGCCTCGCCGTGCTGCGCGCGGAGCGATTGTGTCGGCTCGCCGACGTCGCGGGCGCGATGACCTTGGAAGCGCTCTGCGGCCTCCCCCATGCTTTCGACCCGCGCATTCAGCGGGTTCGGCCGCACCCGGGCCAGGCGGAGTGCGCGGAGAACCTGCGCACGCTCACTGCCGGGAGCGAGATGCTCGCCAGCGGAAAGCGAGTACAGGACCCCTACTCCATGCGATGCATGCCACAGGTGCACGGCGCCACGCGCGACGCCCTGCGCTTCGGTCGCGACACGATGGAACGGGAGATCAACAGTGCCACGGACAACCCGCTGGTGTTTGCCGAAGACGGCGACATCCTGAGCGGTGGGAATTTTCACGGCCAGCCTTTGGCACTCGCTCTCGACTTCGCGGCGATCGCCCTCGCGGAGATCGCGAACATCAGCGAGCGCCGCGTCGAGCAGTTGGTGAACCCGAACCTCTCGGGCCTTCCACCGTTCCTCGTGCCCGAGAGCGGCATTCATTCGGGCTTCATGATCGCCCAGGTCACAGCCGCCGCCCTCGTCAACGAGAACAAAGTGCTCGCGACCCCCGCGTCTATCGATTCTATCCCGGGCAGCGCGAGCCGCGAAGACCACGTCTCCATGGGCATGACCTCGGCGCGGAAGCTGCGAGAGATCGCAGACAACACGCGGGCGGTCCTTGCGGTCGAGCTTCTGTGCGCGGCTCAAGCGATGGACCTCCGTGGCGCTCGCGCGGGACGCGGCACCTCCGCCGCCCATGCGCTCATTCGCGCGCACGTCCCGCACCTCGACGGTGACCGCAATCTCAGCGAAGACATCGAAAAGGTGATCCGCCTGATCCACGACGGTGAGCTGTCGAACTCGGTGCTCGAGGCAGTACAGGAGCTCAACTAGGGCGAAGTCGATCGGCGCTGGCTCGGTCCGGAGTTGTGAGATGCGCCCTAGCTCACTTGGGAAGCTTGATCCCGAGTGCCTTGGCGATGCGTTTGTGCATTCCCTCAGCCTGGTCGCTCGTGCGTTGAACGAGCTCGGTGCCCGCGGCGGCGAGGTCTTCGACTTGCTCCACGCCGTTGCCGCCGGAGTGATAGGCCTGGTGGATCGTTGCGTTTTGAAGGGCCGCCTCGCGCATCCGTCCGAGCGCCGCGCGCCTGGCTTCGGTCATGGCTTCGAGCTGCTGCAAACGCATCTCGAGGATCTCTACCGTGATCCCTTCGCTTTGAGCGAAGGCGCTCTGGCGCGCAAGGAGCGACTCGAGGCTGGAGCCCTCAAGGTCCTCGAGGCCCATCATGTCCGACGCGGAATTCAGAACGCTCGGGTCCGGTGTTTCGATACCACTCGGGGGCGGAGGAAGGACAATCTTGCGCAGGTCCGTCGCCTCACTCGCCCCGCGGAGCGCCTTCGCTCCACTCTGATTCGGATTCATGGCCCGCACGCCGGAGGTGTCCTGATTGAAATAGGCGGCTTTGTAGGCCTTGGGCACCTCCGTGCGCCGCTTGGGCTCGGCGCCCGCGGGACGTTTGACCGGGGTGGGAACGATGTCGCCGACCCCACCGAGGTCACGGGCGCGCACGCCCTTGGCTCTGCTCTTTTGGTCGGTCCCCTCGTCCTGGAGAGGGACCGGCACCTGCGGCTTATAGAGAAGGTCACGACCGGACATGCTGATCGAAACGTACACGATGGTCGCTCGCCTTGGCCAGAAGGTGAATTCACCCGGCAGCCGTGCTTAACTTGGGCTCATGAACGGGGAAACCCGCGTACATTTGGTGGTGCTCGGCCTGCTCGCGGCGATCGTAGGCCTGGTGGTGATCTTCTGGACCTCGCCCAGCCTGATCATCTACGGCCTGCTCGGGCTCGCGGCGGTCATGGCCTACGGCGCCCTTTACCTGATCGTGGCGGCCTGGGTAGACCCGAAGCCTCCCCCCTCCCCCTTGCCCTCCGAAGGCGGCTCGGACAGCCCCACGATCATCGCCCCCACGGACGACGAACCGACCCGGGCACCGGTGAACGACGAAGCGGTCACGCAAACCAAGATGATCCTCGAAGAGGCGCCGACCGAGGTGGCGGAACCCAAGGGTAAAAAAACGACCAAGAAGAAGAGCAAGCGAAAGACCACCCGGATGAGCAAGACGGACCGCGCGAGCTCGCGCGCCGAGACGATGAAGAAGGACGGGGAGACATGAGCGACGCCCGATTCCTGACGCGCGCCGACCTCCGGGCAGCCGCGGGACACCGCATCATCTGCGGCTTTGCAGGGGAAAGCGTCGACGATGAGCTCAAGGAGCTGCTGCGAGAGGTCCAGCCCTTGGGGGTCATCCTCTTTGCCCGAAACATCGAATCGCCAGAAGCGGCCGCAGAGCTGATCCGCGAGCTGAAGAGTCTGCCGGAACGCAAAGACGATCCGCTCATGGTGAGCGTGGACCAGGAAGGCGGTCGTGTCGCGCGGGTTCGCGCTCCAGCCACCGAGTGGCCAACGATGCGCGAGGTCGGGGCACTCAAAGATTTCGCCCTCGCCGAGCGAGTGGGGTTCGGCATCGGGTCGGAGCTGCGGGCTCTGGGCTTTGACCTCGACTACACGCCGGTCCTAGACGTCGACACAAACCCGGACAACCCGGTGATCGGAGACCGGGCCTTCAGCGCGGATGCAGCGTTCGTGGGCGACATGGCCGCAGCGCTTCTGCGCGGCTTGAACCGCGCCGGCGTCGGCGGCTGCGGCAAACACTTTCCCGGCCACGGCGACACGGACCTGGACAGTCATCTCGCGCTGCCGCGCGTAGAACACGAGCTCCCCCTCATTCGCGAGCGCGAATGGGAGCCGTACCGGCGAGCGATCGCAGCCGGGCTCGACGCGGTTATGACCGCCCATGTGGTCGTCGCAGCGATCGACGAGAGCGTACCCGCCACCCTTTCCCCTCGCGCGATCGCAATGCTTCGCGAAGAGCTCTCTTTCGACGGTGTCGTGATCAGCGACGATGTCGAGATGAAGGCCCTGGCCGATCACTTTTCGAGCGAGGAGATCGTCGCCCGCGGAATCGAGTCAGGGCTCGACATTTTTCTGACCTGCAAAGAATACACGGTGACCATCGACACCTACCGGGCCCTGGTGCAGCGCTTCGAGCAGAACGCCCTCACCCACGAGCAGATCCAGAAGCAGCACAAACGGGTCAAAGCCTGGCGCAACCGCTGGACCCGCCCCCCCGAGCCGCCGGACCTCTCAAAGGTGGGCAGCTACGCCTACGTCGCCGAAGAGATCGCCGAGCGCCTCGCGGCGGGGTGAGCCGCGCAGCACCACTCAGTACAGCTCGGCTTCTCGGGGGGTTTCGGCCCGGAAGGGCTCGAGGATCTCGTAGAGGGAGCGTTCCGGTTGGGTGTTGAAGACTTCCTCGGATCGATTCGTGTCGAGGACGGTGTTGAAGCGGATGTGATCGAGCTCCGGCGCTGGGAAGCTCGTTAGGCGATACTTCCAGGCGCGCTCGAGAAAACCGGTGAAGAGCGGGTGGGGTACCGGCAGCGTCGCTTTGCCCAGGACCCGCAAGATGCGCGACAGCGGCACCGGATCCGTTCCCGCCAGGTTGAACACCCCTCGGATCCCTGGGCGAACCGACTCCTCGAGATAGCGCAGCAGGTCATCCTCGTGGATCAGCTGCACCATGGGGTCGAAGCCCATCAGGGTTGGGATCACCCGCAGGCGGAAGTATTTGGACGGGGCATTTCGGACGTGCGGGCCTACGATGTGCGCGGGCCTGAAGATGACGGTCTCGATGTCGTGGTGACGCCAGAAGAATGACTGCACCGCCCGGTCCACCGCGACCAGCGTCCGGATCTCCGGGAAGCGCTGCGAAGCCATCAAGGGCGCGTCCTCGACGATGAAATGGCTGTTGGTGGGCGATGGACCGTAGACGTCACCGCTCGACAAGAGCACGAGCTTTTGCACCCCGTATTTGCTCGCGTACCCCAGGAGCGTTTCCGTTCCGATCACGTTGCGGGCGTAGAGCTTCTCCGAAGGGATGCGAAAGTTGTGCACCACGCCCATGTGGACGACCGCGTCCACCTCGTGCTGGCGAAACACGTCTTCGGCGGAGCGTCGGCGAATGTCGACCTGGTAGTGCGTCACCTGCTCGGGCAGACCGGGGCACGGCCGGCGATCGATGCCGATCACCTCGTGCTCGCGCGCCAAGCGTTGCGCGACTCTCCTGCCTAGGCGGCCGGAGATCCCGGTCAAAACGATCTTCATCCGATTCTCACCAGAACACGTGCTCTCGCTCTTTGAGACCGCGGGTGATCAAGCTCTTCATCACCTCGCGCACCTCTTCCACCTTGCGATGTATGATCTCATCCTCGTCGTTCGCGTCACCCTCAAAGCGCATCGGCTCCCCGAAGTAGATCCGGTACTTCGTGGGCGCCGGCAACGGGATGAGCTGCGGCACCACGGGGAAGGCGGGCACCCCGAACGCCTTCGCCAGAGCCCGGGCGCTGAACAGATTCGGCGCTTGCTCCTCGGCTCCGATCACGACCACCGGAACCACCGGCGTTGCTGTCTCGATGGCGAGACGCATGAACCCGTGGCCAAAACGCTGCAGCTGATAACGTTTATTGAACTCCTTATTTAAGCCGCGCACACCCTCGGGGAACACGAGTAGGGCCTCGTCCGCGGCCAGCAGACGCTTCGCGTTCTCCGGCGTGCCGAGGACCTGTCCGGTCCGGGCCATGAAGGCGGAGGCGAAAGGGGTCGCCGGGACGAAGCGCTCGATCATCGAACGCAGATAACGCGGCGGCTCGCGCTCGAGGAGGACCGCAGCGTTGATCATCGCACCGTCGAAGGGGAGCTGACCCGAATGGTTTCCCACGACGAGGCAGCGGCCGTCCGGGATGTTCTGCACGCCGAAAGTCTCGACGCGAAAGTAGTGATGATAGATCCAGGTGACGAGTCCGGCGTAGGTCTTCGTGTAGTTGGGGTCGAAGCCAAAGGGGTCGACACCGTAGGGTCCGAGGTGCGTCGGAATCCGGTCGAGGCGGTCCTTGAGCTCCTGCGAGGTGGCGATTTCCCCCAGGGTCTCTCCGGCCCGGGTCAGGAACTCGACGAGGCGAGCGAACGCCTCGGTGACGTCCACGCCCCGGACCTGGTAGGAGCCGACGGCGCTCCCGAGTCGCGACCGTAATCCCTGGATCAAGCTCATTTCATCTGCCTTCGCCTCGGATCCACCTCCGATAGCGCCGCACGATCGTTGATGGGCCCGCCGCGTGCAAGGGTCAAGGCCCGGAGGAGCTCGGGATGGAGCGCATCGGAGGCTACGGCGATGTCACCGGAGAGCGGATCAAACGGCGCGCCTCGCGTATTGCTCACTCGGCCCCCCGCCTCCTCCACTAGGAGTGCCCCGCCAGCGACATCCCAAGGTTTCAGACCGGTCTCCCAGTAGAAATCGAAGCGCCCGCAGGCCACCCAAGCAAGATCGAGACCAGCGGAGCCAAAACGGCGAATGCCTTGGGTCGCCAGGTTGAGTGCGCAGAACTCCGCGTGGTTGTCGTCGTCGCGCTCCCAGCGGTCGTAGGCGAAGCCGGTCGCGCCGCTCGCCGACGCGAGAGTCCCGATCGTGCTCACTGCGATCGGCTCGCCGTCGAGCCGGGCCCCCTCGCCTCGCACCGCCGAGAACAGCTCGTCGCGCATGGGATCGTAGGTACAGGCCACGACCGTTTCGTAGTCGGCGCCCTCGAGTTTTTGCACGGCCATCAGCACGGCAAAGTGCGGGATCTGATGCGCGAAGTTGGTGGTTCCATCGAGCGGGTCGATGATCCAACGGTAGGCGCCCCCTCGTTGTCCTTGCCCGCTCTCCTCGGCCCAGAGGGAATGCTCCGGAAAGGCCGCCCCGATCCGCTCCAACAGGAACCACTCGCTCTCACGATCCGCTTCCGTGACCAGGTCTACGACGCCTTTTCGGTCGACCGCTACCCTACCGAGGCGCGACCGAATGCCCGCCCCCGCCACTTTCGACCACTCAATGGCGCGTGCTTCGATCTCGTGAAGGAGATTCATGAGCCCAGCGCGCTCAGGAGTTTCTCGTGCAAGCCACCAAAGGCGCCGTTGGAGCAGACCATGACCACGTCGCCAGGGCGGGCCTCCTCTGCGACGGTCGTTACGATCGCGTCCACCTCGGCAATGGCGCGCGCCCATCGACCGCTCGCTTCGAGCTCTTCGGCGAGTCGCTCCGGCGAGAATCGCTCGGCCTCGGGGATTTCGTTCAAGCGTGCGTGGGAACCGATCACGATCCGGTCGGCGGGTAGAAAGGCGTCGACGAGCGCGTTCTGAAACACGTTGCGCCGGGTGGTCGCGCTTCGCGGCTCGAAGATCGCCCACATGCGGGCACCGGGCCAGCGCAGGCGCGCGCCGGCGAGGGTCTCGCGGATCGCCGTGGGGTGATGGGCAAAATCATCGACCACCGTGATCCCGCGCGGCTCCCCTCTGACTTCCATGCGTCGTTTCACCCCGCGAAAGCTCGCGAAGCCGTCGCGCAGCTCTTCGGCGGTCAGTCCCGCTGCACGCGCGGCGCCGATGGCGGCAAGGACGTTGTTGGCGCTGTAGCTGCCCCAGAGCGCGACACGCATCTCCCCCAAAGACTCTCCCTCGAGCAGAGGCTCGAAGCGCAGCCCCTCGGGGCCGGTCTCCTGCCGAGCGAGGGTGAGCTGCGCCACGGCGCCCGGACGCGCATCGTAGACCGAGAGGGGCCGGCCGGAGGCTTGCGCAATCCGCATTGCGCGCTCGGCGCCGCCCCACACCACCAGGTGGCCATCCGCAGGAACGGCCTCGGTCAGCTTGCGAAAGCTGGTCTCGATCTGCTCCACCGAGTCGTAGATGTCCGCGTGGTCGAACTCGAGGCTGGTGATGATCGCGGTGCGCGGCCGGTAGTGGACGAACTTCGGTCCCTTGTCGAAGTAGGCCGTATCATACTCGTCGCCCTCAACCACGAAGTAGTCGCCCTCGCCGCCGCGAAAACTCTCCGGGTAGTTGAGGAGCGCGCCCCCGACCAAGAATCCTGGGTCGCGCCCGGCAGACATGAGCAAATGCGCAACCAGAGCGGTGATCGTGGTCTTGCCATGGGTCCCGGCGATGACGATCGAGTGCCGGTCGCGAATGCCGTACTCGGCTACGGCCTGCGGCATGGACAGGGTCGGGATCGACTCCTCCCGCGCGCGCGCGGCTTCCGGATTCACCCGACGGATCACGTTGCCCACGATGACGCGGTCCGGCCGCGGCTCCAGGTGGCCAGCATCGAACCCCTCGAGCACGGGGATCTGCCACTCGCGCAACTTGTCACTCATGGGCGGATAAACGTGCTCGTCGCTCCCGCGGACCGAGTGGCCGAGAGACTTCAAGAGGCCAGCGAGCGCCCCCATGCCGGTCCCCGCGATCCCCATCAGATAGATGTCTTCACGGTCACTCATCGTCAGCTTCCCGGTTTGCGCGGTCCGCGCAGGGGGTTGTGGAGCGGAACGCTGAGACCCGCCCCGGGTCCAGAGTAGAAGGCTTGGGAGCCGCTCGGCTTCGCCGGGTCCGGCGGCATGGACTCGCCGTACTTGGCGATCAGGTCGTAAACCCGTGGCCGAAATTTCTGCATCGCGTCCTGTTTTCCGTCCGGCGTCGGATGCGCGCTGTTCGTGAGCACGACCCCGATGACTCCGGTGGAGAGATCGATCCAGAGCGAGGTCCCGGTAAACCCGAGATGGCCTACGGAGGTCATCGAAAAGCGCTTGCCAGACATAGACAGATTCGCCGTCGGCGTGTCCCAGGCGAGGGTGCGCGTGGTCCCGGGCGTTCGACGTGACCGGGTCCAGAAGCGACGTACTCCGCCGCTGAGGAAGAAGCGATCTTCGCCGTTGAAGCACTGCAGCAGCTTGCGTGCGAGGACCCAGACCGCATCCGCGGTGCCGAAGAGTCCCGCGTGCCCCGCCACACCGCCGAGCGCCCAGGCATTCGGGTCGTGCACCTCTCCCTGGAGCAGTTTCTCACGCCAGGGGCACTCCTCGGTGGCGATAAACGTGCGGCGCCGGAGACGCTGGCGAGCGCGCGCATCGTCGAGGCGGATGAAGAAGAGCTCGTTGTGAATCCCGAGCGGACGATAGATCTCGCGTTCGAGCCAGACATCCAGTGGCTTCCCCGTGATGTGCTCGACGATCCATCCGAGCACCATGAAACCCACGTCCGAGTAGACGGTCTTGGTGCCGGGTCGGTACTCGAGTGGCATCTCCAAGAGCTGCTCGATCACGCGCGGCTTCGCTTTCTGCGTGCCAAGGACGCGGTCGTTCGGGTGCGTGCGCAGATCTTGCTCCCGAATCGGTCGCCAGAGCTCTTTGCTGGCGGGAAACCCCGACGTGTGGTCGAGGAGCATGTCGACCGTGATGTCCTCGAAGGCCTTGTGGTGTTTGAACTCGGGGAGCGTCTTCGTGATGCTGGCCCCGAGATCGAGTTGGGAGCGGCTCGACAGATAGAGCGCCGCGAGTCCGGTGGCGAGCGGCTTCGTCAGGGACGCCAGATCGAACAGCGCGCTGCGGTCGATGCGTCGCAGGGGCGGCGGATGCGCCGGCGAGCCGTGAGCACTTCGGTGAAAGACCCGCTCGCCGATGGACGCGGTGCATGCTCCGGCGGAGAAGACCTTGTCCGCGACACCCTTATTGATGCAGCGGTCGATATCCGGTTCGCTGATGTCTGGGAGCTCGAACTCTTCTGCGAGTGTTTGCACCTGCGTACTCCTACCCGACCGGGAGCGTCACCTCCAAATCGGTCCCCTCGATCCGCGCCGAGGCGCCGAGCCACACCGCGCGCGAATCCGAGTCGTGTCCCAACGGGAGGCCGCTCAGAATCGGGACTGCGAGCGGCGCCAGGCACTCGACGAGGACCTCGAGCGCCGTGAAGTCTGCGCCCTCTCCCGCGTGACAACGCGTGAGCTGACCGAGCACAATCCCCCGCGCGCCGTCGAACGCCCCTGCCCGAACCATTTGCGTGGCGACCCGGTCCAGTCGATAGGGCGACTCGCCCACATCCTCGAGCAAAACGATCGCGCCGTCGAAGCTCGGCAGCTCCGGCGTCCCCACCATCGACGCGAGGACCGTGAGGTTCCCGCCCCGCATCACGCCTTCGGTCCGATCGACAGAGCCGTGCACGCGCCCGGTGAAACGAAGAGAGCACCGCTCGCCGCGCAACATGGCCAGGAGCTCCTCGCGTTGGGCGAGCTCCCATTCGCCGAGCGTCGTGACGTTCGCCCCATGAACGCTCACCACTCCCGCCCGCGCGGTAGCGCCGTGGAGCGCGGTGGTGTCGGAAAAACCCACGAGCCATTTCGCCGGCCATTCGGGCAGCTCACCGACGATCCGGGTCGCGCCATAGCCGCCCCGAGCGGTCCAGATCGCTCGGGCTTGTGGGTCTTCGAGCGCCGCTCGCACGGTCGCTAGCCGATGGGCATCGGAGCCCGCGAGGTAGCGCTCGCGGGTGAAGAGGGACGCATCAAAGCGCGGCTCGAAGCCCGCCCCCTCCAGCACCGCGAGGCCCCGCTCGAAGCGTTCCCGGTCAAAGGCGCCGCTCGCGGCGACGATTCGGATCACCGATCCATGGTCGAGAAAAGGCGGTACACGCATCGCAGATAGCCATGACCCGGGGCGCGGGCCAATTGCAAGCTCAGGGGCCAGTGAGCGGCAGCGTCGTGCTCGCCTCGGGGCCTCGGGGGCAACCGCGCGGACGCGCCCCCCGAAACAGCACGTCGACATCCGTGCCCGCGAGAATCGACCCGAAAGGACTCAGGGTGCGCGCTTCGTAGCGTAGCGTATCAGAAGAGCTGCCCTGCGCCTCGAGGGGCAAGGTCACGACCATCGTCGTTCCGCCAGCTCGGGCGGTGAGCTCCACTTCGAGCGGCGCCTGCGCCTGCACGTACACTTCCCAGCTCAACAGGAGCTCCTCTGCGCTCCCGGCGGCGATGCTCTCCGGCTCGACGAGGACAAAGTCGGTCCAAGTACTGTCCGGACACGAAGAGCGCCCAGCGCCCGGGGCGAGGTCCTCATCATCGCTGGAAAACGCGCCACCCGCACACCCCGCAAGTCCGACGAGCAGCGTAGAAAGGAGCAAGCGACGCTTCATGGGCTCCCCCGCAGCTCGACGGTGGTGCTCCCGGTGACTTCCTCGCGATTCAAAATGACGACACCTTCGACCGTGAGAGTCTGTTCCGGAACGACCGGACCGAGCAAGTTCGTGATGGTGCCCGTATAGACCCCGTCACCCGCAATCGCATCGTCGCCGGTGCCAACATCCAAGGCGTTCGCGCGCAGCTCGATGCTCGGGTTCGTCGCTCGGAGCAGGACCAAGACCGAAGCGGGCACGACCCCCGCGCACGCGGGTGTGACCGTCGCCTCTACGACTACGGCTTCCGAGCTTCCCAACACGATTTCGTTTGGCGTAACCGAGACGGTCATTTCGTCAGTGCCCACCGCGATTCCCGTGCTCATCAGGTCCAGACACTCAGTCCATCGGGCGTCCTCACCACAGCGTTGAGCTCCCATCGCGCATTCACCGCCGACGACGCCGGCACATTCGCGCGCTTCGGACACGCCCGGCACACATCGGCAGCCCTCGTCGATCACTCCGTCGCCATCGTCATCGACACCATCGCAGAGCTCTCCTCCACTCGAGGCGTTGCCGTTGTTGTTCTCGTTGGCGCCGCCGCTGCCTGAACCGGGCTGCGCTATTTCGCCTTCGGGCTGAGGCCAGGTACCGATGACGCAGGCGGCACTGGGCGCCAGAACCAAGAGCACAAGCAGTGCACGCAGCGCGCGCATGAACGCGGGTTCCCGGATCATCTCACGGGAACGGGCTGCAATTGCCGAGCCAGATTATTACAGCGCTAGGTAACGAGTTGGGGAGTCCTCATGTCTCGGTTTCCAGACACGGCGGTTTTTTCGGGCGTCAAGGTCAGAGCACCAGGGTCTCGGTGCGATTTCGGCCTTTTCTTTTGGCGTCGTAGAGCAGGTCGTCGGCCTGTTTGACCAGCTGGTCGAGGGTCATGTTGCCTTCCGCCCAGGTGGCCACGCCGATGCTGACGGTGACCCGGAGCGCCTCTCCCTCGAAGGGGAACTCCGCGCCCTCGAGCGCCCGCCGGATTCGCTCGGCGGCGATAAACGCTTGCTCCGCTTGCGTGTCCCGCATGATCAAGGCGAACTCCTCTCCCCCCCAGCGGGCGAGGGTATCCTCTGCCCGCACCGACTTAGCCATGACCTGGGCCACGGACTTCAAGATGTCGTCGCCACACGGATGCCCGTAGGTGTCGTTGATTCGTTTGAAATGATCGATGTCGCACAGCGCGAGGGAGAGCGGCTTGCCGTGGCGTCTGGCGAATGCAAACTCCGTGAACACGTGGTCGAGAAAGTACTTCTTGTTGAAACAGCCGGTGAGGACGTCCCGAGTCGCGGACTCGTACTGACGGCGGAGAAAATCCTCCTCCACTGAGTCCTGGTACGAAAACTTGAGGATCGTCGTCGTCCCGATTTGAATCTTGTCGCCGTCGGTGAGAACCGCCTGGTTGATTCGAGCGCCATTTACATAGGTGCCGTTCGTGCTTCCGAGGTCGACGACCGCGATGCGCGACTCACCGTCGCGCTGCACTTTTGCGTGACGTCGGGAGACGCCGTCGTCGACGATCCGAATGCCCGCTTCCATGGCGCGGCCGATGATCGTTTCGGTCTCGTCGATCTTGTACATTCGCCCGGCTTCGGCCCCGGCGATCACCACGAAGTACGCGGCGCGAGCGCCACCAGGACGAGGAGCGGAACTGAGAACCGTCGTTTCGACGACGGTGGTCTTATCTTCGAAGTCCATCGGCAATCAAGAGCTTTCAAGCTATAACAGAGGATAGGCGGTTTCAACGCCGTTGTCATGGGAACGTGCGGCGCTAAACTACTGTTACTATGCGGGTTTTGGTGTTCTTGGGGGTGTTCGGGGCGGGCTGTGTGGGTGCACGGATCCCGCCGCTCTCTCCCCAGGCTGACCCACCGGTGCAAAGCGACCGGGTCGTCGCGCTCGCCGATGCGGGGCTGCGAGCGGTCGTCGTTCGCGACAGCGACCAGGGACTCGCGCTGCTCCAACTCGACTTTGACGCTGAGCAGAGTCGCGTCCTCGTCGCGCTGGGCGACGACGACCGGGCGTCTTTTCGCGAAGCGGTCTCCCGCGACGCTTTGGTGCGAGCCGTCTATGACAGCGGAGCTCGAGGAGCGCTCGACGCCTTGGGCTACGCGCCCGCGGAGCTCCTGGAGGCGGACGCGCTCGAGCTCACCACCGGTATCCTGCGCTTCGACGGCAACGCGGTGGTCCTCGACGACGGAGAGCGTTCGGTCACCATCCGAAGCCTTGGAGGCCAGCGACGCCCCGACGCGGTCCGTTGGCTCGTGTCGCTGCGCCGCACGCGAATCGCCGCGGAGCTGCACTACACGAACGCACCCGTTGAATCCCGCACCCTTTGGCTCTTCGCCCTGCCCCGCCTCGAGGCAGAACAGATCTCCGCCAAAGCCCTCGAGCTCTTCGAACGCGGCGAGCTTCGCGAGGCAGCGAAGGCCTGGCGCAGAGCGCTCGCCCGGCATCCGGCACACGGAGACAGCCACTACAACCTCGCCTGCACCGAGGCGCGACTCGGAGACGCGCGCGAGGCGCTGCGCCAGCTCCGCGATGCGATCGCAGTCGCCCCCTACCGCTACCGCGCCCTGGCCAAGGTCGACGCGGACCTCGATGGCATTCGGGGCCACCGCGAGTTTCAAAGGCTGGTGTTCGGGGACGCCCGTTGACGCGCCGATCGCGGGTCGGCTAGGGGCGTATCCTGCACACGCGATGTAGGAGGATGAGATGAAATACCCGGTGTGGCTCGCGTTTTTCTGCACGCTCGCACCCGTTGCGCCGTCGAATGCCGCCGAGCCACCGGTCTTGCTCTTGCGCCACGACGACACGTCCGTCCACTACCGGGTGAGCGTGAGCCCGGGAGTACCCAAGCCAGGCAAGCGTTTTGAGATAGAGCTCGAGCTCTCCCAGGCCCTCGAAACGCCCGACCCGCGCTATGGCAGTGAAAAGCCCTTGAACGATGCGGAGGTGGCGCTCGTGCTCCTGGGTCCGTCGAACACAGTCAGCCATCGGGCCGTGCGCCTGCGGGATGCAGGCACCTTTGGCGTCACCTTCACCGCGGCAAAAGAAGGGGCCTACAGCCTCTACGTGGTCGGCGAGGATGACGACGCAGGTGCCTTTCATCACGGGTGGCCGATCTCCGTGGGCGTCTGGCCCCCGCCGAAGGACCAAACGCTCGCGGCCCTTCCCAAGACGCTTCCCGCCCCTGCTCCCGGCAACTTGACCCATGGTCGCGCTCTGTGCGCTCGCCACTGCCGAAGGGCGGTAAAAGGCGCGCTGCCGACGGCGAAGCCCCCGACCTACCTTTCGAGCGCCTTCGCCGCGGCGAAGAGTGACGCGCAGCTTCTCGAAACCTTCATCGATCGGGAACGCGCGAGGAAGCTCTCGCGCCTAGAGGAGAATGACCTGCTTCACTACCTGCGTTCCCTGCACGTCGAGCTCGGCACGCTCTTCCCGGACGCAGCGCGTTACGTCGCGAAGCGCTTCACGATCAACGACTACGGCCTCGAACGGCTGCGAGAGACCGCGAACCTGAAGCTCGAAGGCGATGCGCGCAGCGGTGTGGTGTTCGTCGCCTACCGCGGTGAGAAAGACGGTCGGCCGGTGCTCATCGACTACGACGACACCATCGCGCGCGACGGACTCGACCGCGACGGCAAGCTCGGCTACGTCGTGTTCTTCGATCGCCCCCGGGACCAGAACATGCGAGAGGTGGCGATCGCCATGGGCCGTGAGCCCACCTATCCGATCCACAAGATCGTCGTCCGAAACGCCGCCGGTGCCCTCAACCGCAAACTGAATGGCCAGCTCGCGGCATTCATCGGCCAGGGCGAGTTCAACAACGCGAAGAGCTTGAAGACGGGCCCTAAAGGGCTGCGCAAACAGCTTCTCCCAATGTATCTCGTCGCGGCGGAGCTCGCGACGATGTACTTCGGCGCGGAGCGCGAGTTCAGCGCATTCGATGACGAGCTATAAGAGCCACTTGTAGGGCACGCCGGCCTTTTTGGCTTCCGCGGGAATGGTCTCGAGGAGCATCTTTTTGGCCTTCTCCACCCGTTTCAGCGCCGCCTCGCGCCGCTTCTCGACCGCTTCGATCTGTGCCTTCACCTGCGGGGTCACCCGGAGGAGCGCGTTGTTGGTCAGGTTCCCCTTGTCCTCGTCGAGCTTTGCCAGCGCCTCGGTAGCCGCGTCGAGCTCTTTGCGCCACTCAGCGACACGCGCCTGCCACTTCTCGCGCTCCTTCTCGATCGCGTCGGCAGAGCTCGGGGGGCTCTCCGGTTTTCGCGTGCTAGGCGGCGGGCGACTCGGTGGCGGATCGCTACGGTCTCCCACCGCTTCGGCCCGTTTCTTTTCGATCTCACGAATGCGCGCCTGATACATGCTCGCGTAAGGCTCGGGGACCTTTGAGAGGTCGTCCGTGAAATGAACGACCCCATCGCGATCCACCCAGCGATAGATCACACTCTGAGCCAGCGCTGCCCCCGCAACGCCCAGAAAAGCCAGTGCGACGACGAGCCCGCGCCAGCTCATAGCCCTGCCTGTCCCGTCGCCTCGAGGTACTCGGCGAACTGGTGGGAGAGGTAGCTCAGCAAATTCATTTCATCGCCGCTGAAGGTGTCGTTGCCCTTCTTGTTGATCAGCTGCAGCGCTCCGTAGGTCCGGCCGTTCTTCTGCGACGGAGCGCAAAGGATCGAGCGGGTGTCGTAGCCGAGCTTCTGCGAGATCACCGCGAAGAACCGCGGATCCTTCTGAGCGTCGGAGACCGCGAGCCCCACCCCTTCTTGGGCGGAGAACCCCACGAGCCCCTGCCCCATGGGCACTCGGAACTTCATCACCTCCTCCGCCTTCGGCCCTCGGGCCGCCGCGAAGTAGAGGTCGCTCGTGTTGATGTCGGCGACGTAGACCGAGCCCGAATCCGCAGGGATCACCTTCATGGCGAGGTCGAGCAAAAGATTCGCCGCCGCCTGGAGGTTCGATTGGGCGTGGAGCTCGGCGGTCTCCTCAAAGAGCTCCGCGATGATGTCCTCCATCGGGCGCCCCTGCGCCCTGGCTTTGATGCGACCGATCGCGACACGCGGGACTTCGCTCGCGGGCTGGCGGGTGATCTGCTCGATCATTGGCTCCCGAGCGACCGGCCCGGGCGCAGGCGCAGGCGCAGGCGCGGAGGCGACAGGAGGCGGCGCGGCGGGTGGAAGAGCGGCGGCAGGCGGTGGAGCCGCCGGCGGGGCAACGGGCACCGGTGAGGGCGCGGGTGCAGCGGCGGGCGCAGCGGCGGGGCTGAGCGGGTGCGCGTCGAGCCGAACCGGCAACGACAGCAGGCAGAACGGCTCGATAACTTCGGACGCGGATCGCGCCGTCGTCGC
>CAYXVF010000095.1:16222-23503 GCA_964468125.1 uncultured Bdellovibrionales bacterium
CGGGCGCAGCGGCGGGCGTTTCCGGAACCCCATCGAGCTCGCGGATCCGGAAGACACGACCGCTGTTCGGCTCGGTCACATCGATCCCGGTCTCGTGAATGTCGCACAGCACGTTGCGCGCATCCACGCCCTCTCCGAGCTTGGAGAGACCGTTGCGCAGGGCGTGCATCCAGTTGTCCGCCTCGATGCGGGCGGTGATGTTGAACCCGCTGTCGTCTGTTGCGGGGATGAACAGCTCAAAAAGCGCCATGGTCTCTCCGTTCCTCTCCCCTGTACGTACCCTGGACCGAGCGAAACGCGCAAATGCGCATCAGGGCGGGCAGGTTCCGCCGAGCGCCTCGACCTGCCCACTCGCGAGGATGCGGGTCGTCAGCGACTGAAATCGCACGCTCTCGTAGTCCGATGCCGGCGTGGCGCGAACGACCGCCTCCAGCTCGAAGCTCGCGGCCTCGCACAACGCAGAGCCGCTGCGCACGTCTTGAAGGGTGAGCGAATAGGAGCGGCCGTAGCGCTCCGGCGGGTCGGACGAGCCGGTCGCAAACCCCTCAAACACCGGCAGGTCCTGCGCGCCGAACACAAAGCGAGGAAACCCTTCGCGCAGCTCCATTCCGAGGGTATCGGGCAGTGGGATTTCCGTGAGCACCCCACCGCTGAAGTCCACCCGGCCACTCGGGCTCCGATCGAAGCTCACCCTGTCGCCCGGGGCCGCAGCTGCGATCGGATTGAAGGACGCGTCGACGAGAAAGAGCTCGACGTTTTCCGCGCCCTGCGCAGGAACCGTCGTCGGGTTCGGACGCAGGCGCGCTCGACTCGGCCCACCGGTCCAAAGCACGTGGGCCATGCGACCGAGCAGCACGTCCGAATCCCACTGACCGTTTCGTCCATCGACGATGCCGTTTCCGTTCGCGTCGCAGCAGGCGCTGTCGGTCGCGGGGTCGTAAACGCCGTCGTCATCGACGTCGAGGAACGGCTCCCCTTCATCGCAGAACGGTTCCCCCGGATCGTAGGTGCCGTTTTCGTTCGCGTCAAAGTAGGCCTCCTGCCCGCGCACGACCGCGAGCAAGGTCACCAGCCCATCGCGCGGGTTGCTGTCCTGGGCCCCGGGGATCGGTGACCCGCCCAGCTCGACCAACGAGAGCGTCTGCTCCGCGGAAGAGGCAGCGACATCGCGAGGGTAGTCGATCAGGGGGGCGGGGATTCGGTGAACAATCCGACGGGGGCTGTCACGCGTCGCCGGTCGGTCTAAGAGCTCACCTGCCTCGGCGAAGAGCTGGACCGGCACGTGCGGCAGTGGCTCTCCCCCTTGCGTCCTTGCCACCAGCTGGCACTCGACCTCGATCGGCTCGCGCGTTTCTACAAACGCTCCCACGTTGCGCCGTGCACAGGTGAATGCAAAACCCAGTAAGTCTGCAGAAAAGGGGACCTCATTGGACGCGCAGCCGGCCGGCCCTGGCCGACCAGAGGCCACAGGCGGAGGCGGACGCACGTCGACGGTGACCGACTCCTCGAGAGCGTCTTGGTTTACCGTCGTGTAAGAAGCTTCGACAATCAGTGGCTCTCCGTCGTCGATCGGTGCGAGGAGAAAGGCCGTCGCTCGCCCGCCGCGAGTCTGCACTTCGAGGGTGCTCGCTCCTTCCGCGCGGGCACCCTCGATCTCTACGGAAATCTCGTCTCGGTTCTCGAAGAGAAGCGGCTGGCTCGACGTAAGGGTTACGCGTTGGCCGTCCGGCAAGACTTCGCCCCGAAACTCGATCTCGGCACGAAGCTGCAACACGTCCGTTCCGTTCGCGACCACAGCGTCGGGGGCGATGAAGAGCGTCAGATCGTCCCCGCCGCCGCCGCAGGCGATGAGCCAAGGAAAGACGATGAGCGCTCGCGAGATCCTCACGCGCCTCCCCCTAGCTCACTCGTCATCGCCAGGAAAGCGAGAATCGGGTCGCGCGCTCGGCCGAACTCAGCTCGGGATGCCGTTGTTGATCTTGTGCTGGTTCATGAGCGCCTGCACCGAGATGCGCTCCTGCTGCTGCTGTTGGTCCGCCGCGTCTTGTTTTTCCTGCTGAGCGACCTCTTCCACACTTCGAGGCATCACAGACTCTTCCTGGTCGCGAAAGCTCAGCCACGCCTCACCGCGGTCCTGCTGATTGCTCGCCGCATCGACCGCCTGCTCGTGAAGCTGCGCTCCGGACAGCTCGTTTTCGATCGCCTGGGCTTTGTGCTCTGCACCGAGCGCGTCCTGCCGCGCGCGGAGGTCGTCCGATTCGATCCGCCGTTGTTCGTTGACCTGGTCGGCCTGTCGCGCGAGCTGGGCAGCGCCGGTGACGCCCTCCACCCCGTCGTTCTGCTGGGCTGCTGCACCGCCGCCCTCAGCTCGCTTGTCCGCCGCATCGGCGCGACCGAGCTGATCCTGTTGCTCCATCAGCGCCTGCATCTGCTTGATGGTGTCTGCCCGACGCGCGGTCGCGTCTTTGCCTGCTTCGTCCTCGATGCGCATGGTTGTGTTCCTCGCTGCTGCCCAACAGGGAGAGGCTCCCTCGGAAAGAGCGTACACGGAACGACCGCGCTCGGGCTAGCGCGTATCTCACAACTCCGGGCTGAGCGGATCTCTCTGGCTGGCGACACGGGGGGGGGTGAGCTCCTATCAGCCGAGCGCGTAGCCCCAGCCGATCAGGTAGAGAAGCGCGGTACCCGCGAGGCCGTAGAGCGCGCCCGGATCGACGCGGCCGAGATTCTGGACCCGTTCAGCGGCCTGGCGCCCCTGGTCGGTCTCCGGCGCGAGGGAAACGATCTCGGCGGCGAGGCGACGCGCAGTGAGGTAGTCGCCGCCGGCGAACATCTCCTCGCTTTGCTCCCAGAGCTCCTTAGCCCTGCGTTTCGCTTCCTTGTTTCCGTTCTTGTCGTTCTTCGACATCCGTTTGTCCCCGAAGCCACACTAGCCTAGCGATGGTCTCGAGGATCTGCCCGAACTGAATGGGCTTTTGCAAGAACGCGTCGACGCCCAACTCGAGAGCCTTCGCCCGTTCCTCCTCCACACCTGCGGTGACTACCAGGATCGGCGTCGCGCGCAGCGCGTCGTTCGATTTCACGAAGCGGCTGAGCTCGAGACCGTCCATGACGGGCATGTAGAGGTCGGTGACGATCAAATCCGGGTGAAAGCGCTCGAGGAGCTCTCGGGCTTGGAGGCCGTTTTCCGCGAAATGGGTGAGTACACTGCCCTCCGTCAACCGCTGGACGCGTTTCATCACGCGCGCATACATTTCGACCAGCGATTCGTTGTCCTCGACCACGAGCACGCGAAAGGGAGACCCTTCTCGGTGTGCATGCTCCCGCGTGGCCATCAAGGCGAGCTCGGCGAGCCGGCGACGATGCCCTTCCCGTTCGACGTTCACACCGAACCCTGCGCGCTGCTCTTCCGAGCCCGCGCGGTTCCAGGTGACGGTTCCGGTCAGATGAACGGGGTCGAGAAGGCCCGGGAAACGCAGCTCGAGGTGAACCGTCTCGCCGACGGGCCGAGGCTCCTCCGCGCGAATGAAGAGGCCCCCGGCCGAGATGTTCTCGGTCCAGTCCTGTAGAAAACTCTCGCGGTCCGAGTAGCGGACCGCCAGGGTCAAGGGGACACGTTCGTGTCGACGTCGTTCGCTAGGAAGGGGCTTCGCCATGGCCGTTCCGATGAACGGTCCATTTGGCCCGCCTCATGAGGGCGATCAGTCTTCGAGCAGCGCTTTGTAGGCGGTCGAATCCATCAGGCCATCGAGCTCGGCGCGGTCGCTGACCCTCAATTTGATCATCCACGCAACGCCATAGGGGTCGCTGTTGACCGCCTCCGGCGTGTCCGCGAGGTCCTCGTTGACCTCGGTGACTTCGCCCCCTACCGGCGCGAAGAGATCAGAGACGGCCTTCACCGATTCCACCGTCCCAAAGGTATCGCCGGCGCCGAAGCTACTGCCGGCATCCGGCAGCTCGACGAAAACCACGTCTCCGAGCTGGTCTTGGGCATGGTGCGTGATGCCAACGGTCACCACGTCATCCTCGATGCGGACCCACTCGTGGTCTTTCGTGTACTTGAGGTCGTCAGGAATACTCATGGCTCACCTGGGTATGAATGGGGTTTTGACGATCCGCGCTGGGACCCTCTTTCCTCGAATCTCCACCTCGATCTCGGTGTCGACCTTCGAATGCTCCGTGGGCACGTATCCGGCGCCGATGGGCGCGCCGAGGGTGGGGCTATGGGTGCCGCTCGTCACCACGCCAGCGCCGTCGCCTACGTGAATGGGATAACCCTGGCGCGGAATGCCACGCCCTTCCATCGCAAAGCCGACCCACTTGCGCTTGGGACCGTCCTTCTTGACCACCTCAAGCGCGGCTCGACCGATAAAATCCCCCTTGGCGAGCTTCACGACCCAGCCGAGACCTGCCTCGTAGGGATTGTGATCGAGATCCAGGTCGTTGCCATAGAGCGGAAACTTCATCTCGAGCCGGAGCGTGTCTCTGGCCCCCAAGCCGCAGACGGTCAGTGTCGGCTCGGCGCGAAACAAGGCATCCCAGAGGGCGACCGACTGCGCGGCGGGGCAGTAGAGCTCGAAGCCGTCCTCTCCGGTGTAGCCCGTGCGCGCGACGCGAACGCCGGAACAACCGCCGACCTCGCCATCCGAGAAATGAAAGCTCTCGAGCCCCGCGAGATCGATCTCGGTGAGCTTCGCGAGCACGCGCTCCGCTTTCGGCCCCTGAAGTGCGAGCAAGGCCCAGTCTTCGGATTGATCGTCGATCGTGCAGTCCTTGCCACTCAGGACCGCTTTCATGTGTGCGATGTCCTCATCGCGTCGTGAGGCGTTGATCACGAGAAAGTAGCGGGACTCGGACTCCCTGTACACGATAAGGTCGTCGATGATGCCGCCATCGTCCCGGCACATCACCGAATAGAGCGCTTGGCCGGCAACGAGCTTTTCAACGTCGTTGGTGATGAGCGCTTGCAGCGCCGCGGTGGCCTCCGCGCCCGCGATGACGACCTCGCCCATGTGGCTCACGTCAAAAAGACCGACTTCCGTGCGGACCGCGGTGTGCTCGGCCACGACCCCGCTCACCTGCACTGCCATTTCGTAGCCTGCGAAAGGTACGAAACGCGCGCCGAGGGCGGAATGCCGTTGGTAGAAAGGGGTACGTTTCAGCTCAGTCACGGGCGGACCATCTCCAGTTCAGGTGTGTCGAGTCAACTCGTGGATTTGCGCTTTGCGGCGTCCACCGCGTTGCGTAGCAGCAAGGCACGGGTCATCGGGCCCACGCCACCGGGGACGGGCGTGATGGCCGACGCCCGTTCTTTTGCGGCCTCGTACTCGAAGTCACCCACCAGCTTGCCATCGACGCGATTGATCCCGACGTCGATCGCCACGGCCCCCTCCCGCAACCACTCCCCCTTGATGAGCCCGGGACGCCCCACCGCGGAGACCACCACCTTCGCACGCCCGACCTCTTCGGCGAGGTTCCGAGTGCGCGAATGACACAAGGTCACGGTGGCGTGGCGTTCGAGGAGCATGATCGCCATCGGTTTCCCGACGATCGTACTCCGACCGATGACGCATGCATGCTCGCCACTCAGCTGCACCCCCGCGTCATCGAGCATGTACATCACTCCAGAAGGCGTGCACGGCCTCGGTGCGGGCAAGCCCGCCACTAAGCGGCCGAGGTTTGTAGGGTGCAAACCATCGGCGTCCTTTTCGGGGTCGATTCGGGAGGTCACCGCTCCCGCATCGAGACCGTCGGGCAAGGGAAGCTGCACCAGGAAGGCGTCGATCTCCTTTCGCGCGTTCAGTCGATCGACCTCTGCTTCGACTTCACGCTGCGTGGCTGTGGCGGGCATGCGAATCACCTCGGAGTACATGCCAACCTTCTTCGCGTCGTTTTCCTTGTTGCGCACGTAGACGGCGCTCGCCTGGTCGTCACCGACGAGCACCACCGCGATCCCGGGCGGCCGCCCAAGCGCAGCGGTTACTTCTTTCACATCCACCGCAACCGCTTCCCGCACCGCCGCCGCCATCGCTTTTCCGTCGAGGATCGTCGTCATCTCTTCCTCCCGTCGCGCCTTTACAGCTCGAGTCTCCAACGCGCATCATCGGCCGAACGTGCGGCCTCTAAGAGCACACGCGCCGACTCGACCTGTTCCTTCGTCACCCGCGCCCCCTTCCAATCGACCACACGGCGAATCGTCAAGAGCCGGCCGGTTTGCTCGAAGGAAACCTCCACGGTGCCGAGCCCACTACTGAAGCGGACGGACCTAGGAAGCAAGACCTCTCCCCGGCTGCGCAGCTGGATTGTGTGGATCGACTCTTCGACGAGCGGCGCGGGCAAGCGCAAGGCATGGTCCTCGCGAAGCTCGGGAAACCAGGGCAAGGCCTGTCCCACCAACCGTTCCAGGCTCACCTCATCGACCGTTGCGCTGCTCTTCAAACGCACCGCGAAGGGCAGCGCTTCACCGGGCCGCAAATAGCCACGCTCTTCGACGGTCTCCAATGACGGCCCGTTCACGACGTAGTGCCGAAGCGCCTCCCGGATCGCGTCCGGCCCGGCGAGTTGGGAGGATGCCTCGTAGACCCTTCGCGCGAGCTCACCCGCTCAAAGAGCGCCGCCGGCGAGGGTCGCAAGAGCCGCCGCACCGCCCCGAACCGCAAGCGTGCGCTGCCACGCGCGAGCTGCGCCGGAGTCTCCGCGCTCGAGGTTGCACGCCCTCTCCGCTCTACACGCCGAGCCACCTGCGCCCAGCTCGATGCGTAGTCGACGAGCGCGTCACCGGACTCCCCGGCCTTGGCGACCAGGAGCATCCAAGGACCGATGCGCTGCGGATGAAGCGAGAATTCGCCCTGTCGGAGCGCAGGCACGTCGCGGTAGTGGCGCTCAAAACGCCCCGCCCCACTGTGGCGCGCATCGACCACTTCCTGCACGCCAAAACGCACCTCTGCGCTGAAGCTGTCCTCGACCACCGCCCGGAGGGACACGCGAAGCGCCGGCTCCGGTCCCCTGCCCACCACGGGCGGAAACACCTCGGGATCGCGATTGAGATAGGTGACGTGCCAATCCAGCACGTCGCCGTTCGAGAGCGCGCCGAGGTCGAGCGCCTGGCCGTTGCTTTGCAGAATCGGCCCATCGCCGTCCGACCGTGAGCGCCGTGCCAGCACGCGCTGTACCTCACCGAGACGTCCACCCTCGAACACGAGCATTCGGTAACGCTCGTTCGCCTGGGCCGCGTCGACCACGACCGCCCGCACCCGTTCCGAGAGGACCACTTCAGCCGCG
>CAYXVF010000096.1:0-13666 GCA_964468125.1 uncultured Bdellovibrionales bacterium
TCGGTGAAATTGCGGCCGAGTATTTTGGCATCTTTCGCGCGACCCATCGTTCAATCAAACGCGAAGCTGAGAGACTCACATTCTTGAGCGAGGTGTTCGGCGAGCGTCACACCGCCGGCGCCATGAGAGAAGTCATGCAGACTGGGCACGTCGGCGCGGAGTACGTCGAGTATGTTCTACGCCACAAACGAAAGCTCAGACCGGAAGGAGTCGCCGTCCATCTTGGAAAGCCGGAGTTCGATCGGTGGTGACACGCTCGACTGCACCGGCTTCGAGGCTCGTGGCCGGGTCTTTCAAAGCGAGCGGCAACTTCATGGGGCTGCGTTCGTCTTCACGAGCGAATACGACAACGCCGACCGCATGACCGCGACCACGCTCCTCACCGGCCGCGTCATTCAAAACCGCTACGACGGACTCTCGCAGGTCACGGGCGCTACCGAGGCAGTGTCCTTCCCCTAGCGATTCATCGCGCGAACCGGATTGCTCGGTCGGTTGCGTCGAAGAACGAAGACTAGACGTGCGGCGCTAGATCGCAGTGAAGGGAATCTTCACCACCGGCTGATCTTCGATGTATTGATCGTCTTGCAGATCTTCCGTCCAGAGCACATCGCAACCCGCCAGCAGCGCAGCTGCAACGATCAGCGAATCGTACACTGAAAACCCGTAGCGGTCGGCGACAGCGAATCCACGCGCATGCGTGGAAACCGTCAACGACTCGACGCGAAGCTTTTTTCGAGGGCAAGGGGTTTCTCACCGGCGGTTGCATGGGGTGCCACGGCACAAGGCCGGCATACGGAGCGGATTGGAGCTTCACGCTCTCCCGGGTGACTCTGAATTACCGCGTCCTCGATCTTGATGACCTTCGACAGTTCGGTATCCTCACTCATCGGGTTCCTCTTTGTTTTGAGCTGCTGTTTGCAACTCAGTTCTAAATGAGGAGATCACTGACCCCAAGATCTGCATCTGCGAATTTGCGAAAGATTTCGTACCTCGTCCTATCCAGAGGTCGACGATACCTGCAAGGGCGCGGCGTTCAGAAAAAAAAAGAGGCGCGGTTTCCGGCCATGCCGAAAACCGCGCCTCATAAACGCTCTACTCTGCGACGGATCTAGCCTTCGGCGGGGATCTTCATATTGGTAGGGGTTACACTCTCTTCACCCTTCTCTTCCGCGTCGCCGTCTTCGGTCTCATCCCCTTCTGTCGGGACTTCGTCCGCCGGTTCGGCAGGGATGTACTCTTCATGCTTTGCCAACATCGGATACTCGCTGATCATGTCTTTCCCGAGCACCGGCTTGTAAGCGCCTTGGTGACAGGTTGTGCAGTTGATCTTCGGCACGTCCCCGGTCGGACCCAGTCGATACTCCGGATAATACTGTGCGAGCGCGTTCTCGCCCTCACCGACGAGATATTCTTTGTTGAGGTTGCGCACCATGCGAATTCCATACCACGCCTTCGTTCGCGCAGGCGGACTCTGTGCCCACTCCGCCATCGAACGACTATTGTGGCAATAGGTGCAGTTGACTCCGAGCGAGTTCGACATGTGCATCATCAGACCATAAGTGGCCTCTGTGTCCTTGATGTGCCGCGTGTTGCCCGTTGGCAGAGCGGTTGGACCAACAACTCGGATATTCATGTCGTCGTAGAGATAGTCAGCGAACGACGAGCTCGGAAGAGACGTCAGCCCCTGATCTGGATGCGCCTTATTCACCGACGAAAATCCACCCACCATGCGTGTCGCCGCAGGATCCGCCTCTTCGTTGAACCAGATGTATTCCGGCACGTTCTTGCCGCGGTGGCAGGTCCAGCAATTGACCCCTGCTCCCCCTACGTGCTCGCTCCACTCTTCATTGATGTACTGAGTCATCTGAATCATCCGACGTGCGACGTGTTTGGTGTACACCTCGTCCGACGCCATGTTGGCAGGGTTGTGGCAGTAATTGCAGCCCTGCTCGAGGTTCTCCGGATGTTGGTTCTGGCCAGTAGCCGGCGCAACCCAGTTGGTCAGGTTGTTCATCAAACCCGTAAACTGCCCGGTGCTGAGCGCGCCAAGCACCTGAACGTTTTCGTAAGCCTCACCAGAGACTGCGCCCGCATCCCCCCAAGGGATTCGCATAGGATAGCTGTCGTTGGCAGCCTCGAGACGCTCGAGATTCGACTCGCTCGTCACGTGCTCCATCCCGACCCCATCGGGTCCTCGCTGAACCGAGCGCGCATCGAGCGCCACGCCGAAGGACCAGACTCCGAGGCCCAAAACCCCGAGACCGGCCGCGACTTGAAACGGTAGAAATCTCATTGCAACTCTCCCATGCCATCAGGGGTCGAGACAGTTGCCGGATCCGGCAGCACCTCGTAATTCAGGACGTAGTCGGGGGCGACCCCGTGCTTCACGGCCCAGAGGTACCAATTGTCAACGACCGTCCCTGTCAGTAAGATGCCGATTCCTCCCGTGAGGGTGCACAATACCGCAAACCACCACGCCCAGCGGTGAATGGACTCAAACGTCGCATTGAACCCCATGCACCAGCGCCAAAACAGGCCCGAACGCTCAGCAGCTGTACCCGGGTCTACGATCTGTCCAATCTCTCTCTCTCCTCCGAGGTGTCCTACGGCAAGCACCGTCGCTCCATGCATCGCGAACAACAGCGTCGAGCCGTAGAGGAACACGATCGAGAGCGCATGGAACGGATTGTAGAAGAGGTTGCCGTAGCGCAAGGAAAACGCTGCGGTCCAGTCCAGGTGCGGGAAGATGCCAAAAGGTACCGCCTCGCCCCAGTTGCCCATCAAGATCGGGCGAATGAAGCCGAGAACGAGATAGAGCCAAATGGCCGAAGCGAACGCCCACGCCAAGTGCGTGTTCATTCCGAGCGCCTTCGCCCGGGTGTAGGTGCGGACCCACCAGAGGATGATCGCCGCGGTCAGAAACGCACCGGCCATCAGCCACCAGCCGCCTTGTCCCAACGGTGGCAGACTCAATCCAACGGAGGGTGGAGGTGGTTCGAGCGCGAGCCAGGGAAGCTGCCGAACGAACTCGACCGGGTCCCAGTTCACGGAGGCCCACATATTCAGGCCGATGATTTCAATCGCAACAAATCCAAAAAGGATCGAAGCGATACCCCAGTAGCCGAGATAGATCGGACCGAACTGAGCGCTGCCCAGTCGACCGGCCAAATGGAGGAACCGCTTCTTGCGCGTGCGTCCCCAGCTCTCGGCGATCGGGATGTCCTCATGCGTAGGTCCTCGGACCTGCAGCTGAGTGATTAAGTTTTGATACTCAGGCATTACGTGTTCCCTTTAGCTCCAAATCGGAAGGTTGAGCCACCAGCCCCACCACTCCGGCCAGCCCCTGGTCCAGAACGGTCCACTGATGATGATGCAGATCGCGCTCCAGAATCCGGCGTTGAGAGCGAGGATGAGACCGAGACGGTGAATACCGATCGCGCCGATGGAATAGCCCAAGAAGTCGCGAAAGAACGTATCTTCATGCTCCGCGAACTTGGACTTCTCATCGCCGCCGGGGTTCACCGCAGAGAGAATGAGAGAACCATGCATGGCAAGCGCGAGCGTCGTCGTGAAGAAGAACGTGATCGCGAGCATGTGCGCCGGATTGTAGTGAAAGTGCAGGTATTGGTAGCCGACGTTCGAAACCCAGTCCAAGTGACTGTAAATCCCGTACGGAAACCCGTGACCCCATGCCCCCAGAAGCACCGGCCGAATCACGACCAGGCTGATATAGGCAAACACGGCCACGGCATAGGCGACTGGGATGTGATAGCCCATGCCTAACTTTCGGCTGATTTCTACCTGGCGTAGCACCCACGAGACAAACGCGCCTACCGCGCAGATCGTGATGATTTGCCAAAGCCCTCCCTCGCGAAGCGGCGCGAACTGAAGGCCGTATTCGAGGGCAGGAGGAGTGATGTTGATTTTCCAGACGTTGAAGGTGCCTTGAAGTGCGGCCCCCCAGATGATCATTGCGGTGCCTACCATCGTAAAGAAGATGGTGGTTCCGCCAAAAAACCCCACATAGAAGGGTCCCGCCCAAAAGTCGAAGAGGTCCCCGCCAATCAGCGTCCCCCCTCGCACGCGGTACCTACGTTCATAGCTGAGCAAGGCCATTAAAAATCTCCAAGTTCACAAGCTCGAAATGGACCGAAGACGGGCGGAGCATGCGTGTGCCTCGCCCCGCCCGCCTCTCTGGTCTTCGAAGGAAGCGCCTTACGGCGATCCCGGCATGGCTGTCGACGACGCGGACGCCACCGGCGCGCCGCTCGCATCGAGCCAGTTGAACCGCTCAGTGCTGAGCAGTACGAAGTGAATTACAATCGCAAGTACGAAGTTGAAGGCCCAGAGGGCGACTAGGTACGGACGCGGATCAAAAATTTTCCAGAATCTCCACATGGGCGATCCTCCTTAAACAAACATGTTGATCGCTGAAGCGGCGACCGTTTGAGCATCTTGGATCATTGCATGGCCTTCAGCCCCGGCGAGCCAGGGGCGCCACATCCACGTCAGAATGTGTGCAATAATCGCAATCACCAGGAACGTAATAAACGCCATGATGAAACCACTATGAAACTCTTTCGCCTCTTCGTCAGTCAATCCCGACAAGGCTCTGGATGGTTCAGCCATTCAGTTTTCCCTTTTCAGCTAGCTTTGGTACTTCACTTTTCCCTTTGGCTTCCGCCAACGAGAATCCATTTAGATTCTACTCACGCTCGAAAAACGCTCCCGAGCACTGTTTGAATCTCGACGTGCGCCTCTCGGAACACTGATTGTCGAATAGTTTTTTCACTTCCGATGAATCCGGCCGTCCAGCTTACGGGCAGCATCCTCTTCACGATGACGTAAGGGAGTACGAAGGCCATCGCGATCGCGTAGTAGAGGGAAGACTCAACCGTGACGTCGAGCTCGCGACCGGGCACCACAAACGTGGGCCAGTGAATCGCGCTGCGACGACTGTTCAATGGGAGCGTGGCTGCTTTCATGATAACTCTCCTGCGTGGGTCGAGTTAGACCCATTCATTCGCTTCTTTGCGCCGCGGGCCGCGACGCGAACGAGGGATACCCTGTCGTCGCCTTGCAGCTTTGCGTCGTGTTCGATTGTGTCGCGCAACGCTTTCGCTGCGGAGATACGGGTCAAAACCGGCACCTCGCTCACCAGCCGCTCGAGCATCGCTTCGGCGTCTTCGTCCCAAGGCAGGGTGTCGTTCAGGCGAGCGGGTGTGGCCTCGACCGCGTCGAGGTCGGTGCCGAGGGGAAGGATATTAAACAGTGCGTCAAACAGCGCACTGCACACCTCTTGGATCAGATAGGTCGCCCCCGAATAGCCCATGAATGGCGTGCCCGTGTGCCGACGAATGGCCGTTCCTGGGAACGATGCAGGGATATAGCACGCTTTGGACCCGACCTCAGCCAAGTACATCCGCTCGTTGTAGCTCCCGAACATGACGAGCGGCGTTTGATTCTGTACCGCCTCACGCACTGAGGCGTTGTCGGGCTTTTTGCCCGCAGTTCGAGCGTAGGAGAACGTACAGGGCAGACCCAGTTCAGTCTCGAGGTAGTTGCGTATTCCGCGTTCGTAGGTTTCGGTCGCCACGATTGCGAAGCTCGCCGTTCCGAAGAAGTCTTGCGTGACCGAGCGCCAAAGATCCCACACCGGCTTGATGGTGGTGTGTTTCTCTTTTTCGATGAACGGCTCCGGGTCGAGGCCGAGCTGCTGTCCGAGCTCGCGCAAAAAGAGCGTGGTCGAGTGCACGCCGAATGGAGCTTGTAGATAAGGAATTTCGAGCGCTTCGCAGATCGCGCGGCCATACTCGCGATACATCACGACGTTGACATCGGCGTCCACGAGTCGCCCCACGTCTGCCAAGTGCGAACCCAGTGGGAAGACCATATTGATCTCGGCGCCGATGCCTTCTACGAGCCGTCGGATCTCCGCAAGGTCGCTCGGCATGTTGAAGTAGCCGTAGGTCGGTCCGATGATGTTGACGCGCGGCTTGTCGTCGTCTTTTCGTTTTTTCGGCAGCGGACGGCGGCCCTTCTTGGCGCCATACTCGTTCCACAGCCAAAGCATCGCGCGGTTTGCGCTCTGCCACTGATCTTCGTCGATGGTTCGGGGGAGGAAGCGCTGAATGCCCGTGCCCTCTGGAGTCACCCCGCCGCCGATCATCTCAGCGATCGACCCGGTGACGACTACGCTCGGAAGCGACGGGTCGAGGGTTTGGTGCGCCCTCTTCATCGCTCCTTCAGTACCGTTCTTGCCGAGCTCTTCTTCGGCGAGACCTGTAACGACAACGGGCAATTCGTGAGGTGGCAACCCGTCGGTGTAATGTAGAACCGAGGTTACCGGCAGGTTTTCACAACCCACCGGACCATCGATGATCACCTGCATACCCTTGATGGCGGTGAACACGTACACCGCGCCCCAGTAGCCCCCGGCTCTATCGTGATCGAGCACTAGCATCAGACCGTACCCTCCACGCTTGCGGAACTCTTGGCGCTGCCGGAGTTCTTCTTCGCGACACCGGCTGCC
Organism: uncultured Bdellovibrionales bacterium; assembly: GCA_964468125.1. Classification (GTDB taxonomy): domain Bacteria; phylum Myxococcota; class XYA12-FULL-58-9; order XYA12-FULL-58-9; family CAYXVF01; genus CAYXVF01. Next base: position 6,533 of record CAYXVF010000096.1, read on the forward strand.
TCACCGGGAGCCTTCTTCGCTGTTCGAGCGCGCCGCGATTTTTCGAGCTCAGCGAGCTGCTTCCGACGGAACTTTTCGTCGTCCTTCGGAACATCTTCCCAGATCCCGGCGGCGAAGCCGGTGCCAACCCCTGCGAAAAACTCTTTCATCGCGTCGAATCGAGGCTTACTCCCCATCGCCGCGTTGACCACTTCGGCCAGCGAACCCGCTCCTGCGGGGCCCATCAGAGGTCGAGCGGAGATCAGGTTCGTGAAGTAGAGTCCGGGCCTTCCAGCCTCTTTTGCCGCTTGCACCACCGGAGTCGTTCCGATCGCGAGGTCTGGCTCGAACTCCTTCATGGCGGCGAGGTCCTGCTCGAGCGAAGCGCGGTATTGCACGTGCACACCCTTGCCCTCGAGCCATTCACGGTCCGTTGTCGACCAATCGGTCTTGCCGCAGGCCGTCCCGACGTAGCGAACGTCCGCGCCGCTCTCGATCAGCAGACGCGCAACCAAGAGCTCTGAGCCTTCGTAGCCGGACAGCGTGATTCGACCTCTAATCGGCATGCCAGCGAGCGCACCCTTGATCGCTGGGAGGATCGCGTTTTGTGCCGCGGCGACTTTCTCAGGCGAGACGGCGCAGCTCTCACCGATGCGCGCAAGCCACTCGGCGGTGCCGTCGTATCCGACGGGCGCGGAGCCCACGATCGGACGTCCTGCGGCCTCGAACTCGCGGAAGGTGGCGACATAGAACGGGTGAATCGCCGCGACGGTCGCACAGTCGAGCGCAGCATATTGTTCGCGCCACTCGCGAGTAGGAACGACCGGTCCAGCGGCGAGGTCCATCGGTGCGAGCAGGCGACCGATCGTAATCGGGTCGACCGGAAACATTTCGCCGACGAGAGCGACCGCAGGGAGCTTCGCGGGACCTTCGCGGGGCGCTTGTACCGGACCGGCTTCTGCCTCCTTGCGGGCGTAGCCGAGCATGGCGCCTGCGAGCACGTCTTTTGCTTCGGCGTGCGTCGGGACTCCGAAACCAGGAACATCGATGCCAACGATGCGAACGCCGTTAATCTGCTTGGGTAGCAGACGAAGCGGTACGCCAGAGGCCGTTGGAACGCAGAGGTTCGTGACGATGATCGCGTCGTACTTTTCTGGGTCGGCGAGGCCGTGCACCGCGTCTCGAATGTCCTCGAAGAGCTTGCCCGTGACGAGCGTCTCTGAGTCGAAGGGCACGTAACCAACCGTGCGCCGGGCGCCATAAAAGTGCGAGGTGAAGGTGAGGCCGTAGACACAGCAGGCTGAACCCGAAAGCACGGTCGCCGTGCGGCGCATGCGAAGCCCAACGCGAAGTGACCCGAACGCAGGGCACATGCTTTGAGGCTGATCGTGCGGACCCATCGGATAATCTGCTGCATACCGATCGAGCGTCTCGCTCTTGCCTGCTGCGGCAGCGGCCTGGCGCATGTTCTCGCGCCCGCCGTGGCAACCCGTACCCTCAGTTTTTTCGATTTCTTGACCCATCGCTCTGCTCAAACCCTGTCGTAGATGATTTCGAGAGAAGGCTTCTTGTTCACAGAAGCGCCACACAGATCTTCGCTCGTCGCCGGTTGAAGGACGAAGTCTCGACCCGTCACGTCGGCCGAGAACAAGTTCAGCAGACCGTCTTGGTCGAGGGGCTCAGGATAGAGTGGCGGACTCTCAGCGACATTTACACCGAGTGCCTCAAACATCGGGCCCCATCGACTCTCCGGTCGACCGATGATTTCGTACATGCCACTCTTGCGGCGAATGTCTTCGTCTGCGGGAATTGACGCGAGCACAGGAATGCCTACCGCTTTCGCGTAGGCCTGCGCCTGTCCGCTGCCATCGTCTTTGTTGATGACGATTCCGGCGACACCCACGTGACCGCCCATGCGCCTAAAATACTGGGACGCCGAGCACACGTTGTTCGCGACGTAGAGTGACTGCAGATCGTTGGATGCGACAACGATGACCTTTTGGCACATGTCGCGAGCGATCGGCAGACCGAAGCCGCCGCAGACCACGTCGCCCAAGAAATCCAACAGGACGTAGTCGAAGTCCCACTCGTTGAAACCGAGCTTTTCGAGCGTCTCGAAGCCGTGAATGATCCCGCGCCCGCCGCACCCGCGGCCGACCTCTGGCCCGCCAAGCTCCATCGCGTACACACCGTCGCGCTTGAAGCAAACGTCGCCAATTTCGACCTCTTCGCCTGCCGCCTTCTTGTTCGCAGTGGTCTCGATGATCGTGGGGCACGCTTTGCCGCCAAAGAGAAGCGAGGTGGTGTCGCTCTTTGGATCACAGCCGATCAGAAGAACTTTCTTGCCCGTCTGCGCCATCATGTACGACAGGTTCGCAAGGGTGAAGCTCTTGCCGATGCCGCCCTTACCGTAGATCGCGATGATCTGCGTGTCTTTGGTCGGCGCTTTCGTTGACGGCGGTTCCGGTTCGATGGCAGCCTCCGCTCGGAGATTTTCGTCTATCTCCGCGATGGCGTTTTTCTTCGGCTCAGCCGCTACAGGTCCTACATTCATCAGACGTTTCTCCAATCCAAAAGCATTTTCAGGCAGCTCGGGTCCGTAAAGGCCACGCGGTAGGCGTCACTTGCGTCAGCCGCGTCGAAGCGATGCGTGATGAGCCCGTCGAGCGAGAGCGAATCGTTTTCGATGAGCTCGTTGACGCGCGCGAGGTCCGACGGCTGCCATTCAGCGGCGACTCGAAAACGCGCCTCTTTGATGAACGCAGGAGGGAAAGAAAAGCTCACGCGCTCGCTGTAAAAACCTGCGAGCACAATTTCGCCACCGCGTTCGAGGGAGGCGATGAGAGAATCGAAGATCGAGGTGTCGCCGCTCACATCGACGATCGTGGTATAACGCGCGTCTCGGTCCTCGTCGGGATGGGCTACACGATAACCCATTGCGCCGTCGACCCGACCCGGGTTGGTTTCCCACACGACCGGCGAGCCCCCCCGCGCTACGGCGAGCCGAGCCAACAGTCGACCGAGAACTCCGTGCCCAACGATCAGATCGGGCGTCGCATCACCCAAGGCGTGCTCCGCAGTGGCTGCGAGCGCGAGTAACACCCCACGTTCGCCCAGCGTTTCCGCGATCGGCGTCACGCGGCTAGAGGGCACGACGAGCGTGGAAGCCGCGCCGCCGAACAAACCGCGCACATCGACGAAACCACTCGACCCGGGGACGAAAACCACAGTGCCTTCGCTGACGTCGTCATTACCGCGGACGACCCTGCCCACCGACTCGTAGCCGGGTACCAACGGATAGCCCATGCCCGGGAACGGAGGCATGCGGCCCGACCAGAGCAAGCGCTCGGTCCCCGTGCTCACCCCACTCCAGTCCACATCTACCACCACATCACCGTCTCCGGGCGTGACGAGCTGAACTGTACTCAGCGTGAGGTTCTCCGGCTCTCGGAGGATTACGGCTTTTGCGTGCCTCATTGATGTGTAAGGTATACTTGACACTCTTGGCTGTCAATAGACTCAATCGTTTTCGTTCTTTTCCAATTCCGAGAGTCCAACGGGTCAGAGCGTTGAGCCAAAATCGCGCAGAGACGACGCCGCGACGCGGACGCGCCTGTCTAAAAGCCCAATGATTCCGGTTTTTTTGGCGAATTGAGCGACGAAGCGACGCGCTCTAAGTGCGACGAGCGAGCAGGAGCTAGTTGAGCATCGGTTGGCGGGAACGAATCGTCCGAGGCGTCGAGAATCCCGCATTGACCAACATTTTGGACAGTTCCGCGGGGGTTCTTGGACGCCCGTGCCTCACGGCCAACAGAAGCCAAAATAGGCATCGCCCATAGCCAGGGCGCCTGGGGTCTGGGCCATGGGCTCCGCCAGCAAAAGGGTTCCGCCCCGGGGTAGCGCGCGGTGAACGGCCCGCAGGACTTGCAGCGCGGGACCGTCGTCGTGATCGTGAATGATGCGTACGAGCGAGATCACGCCCGCGCCCTTAGGGAGCGGGTCACAAAAAAGATCGCCACCGACGATCGCCGCGCGATCGCCGAGACGAGCGCGGGCCCGCTCCGCAACGGCTGGCAGATCGTAGAGCATGAGCTGGAAGCCAGCTGTGCGCGCCGCCACGGCCTCCAAAAACGCCACTTCGTCGCCGCCCTCGTCGAGCCGCGTACAATGCGGCGGAGATCGTAGGCCTCGAGCACATCTCTGGCGATGAATTGCTGGGGCTCGGCCATGAGCGTCGAATACTCGGCTACCCGTGCTTTGGCTGCGTCGCATATATCCATTGAGGCCCCGCTTCCAACTCGAACCTTCGAAGTCCTGCGCAGGTGCGGCCTGACGGTCGAGCCTGGCGCGATGGTGTTCACGAGCCCGAACGACTTCGAGAGGCGCTTTCCCGGGACGGGGGGAGGGATATACGAAACGGAACTCGACGGCAGCCGCGTCCGCGGGGTCCACGAGAGCTTGTCACTGCAGCGCTTTGCAAACCCGATCGTCCGGCTGATGCTGCCGTTCCGCATGCCGCGCGTCGCCGGAAGCGTCCTGGCGCCCCGCCCGGCCCATCGCGCCATCCCTTGATGTCGTGCTCAGGGCTCCGAGGCGTCGTTCGCGGCGATGATGATGCGTTCGATGACCGCCGGGTTTTCCTCGTGAGCCAGGTGGCCCAAACCCTGCAGTACAATCAACTCGCTGTTCGGGACTCGCGCGTGCACGCATCGCGAGCGCTCCACCGGCACAACCTGGTCGTTTTCCCCTGCGACGAGGACAAGCCGCGAGGGAAGCCGCGGCAGCTGATGCGCCAACGCGCCGAGGTCCCAACCCGCAGTCATCGCGATCACCCCGGCCACGTGCGACGGCTCGCTCGCCAGTCGGCGATAGAGTTCAACCCCTCGTTCGTCGATCATCGACCCGGACTGCCGCAACACATCGTCGACGAAACGGCCGGAGCGCGCGGCGACGAGGCCGGGCAAAAAGCCGAGCGCATTGCTGATTTTCGCGATCGCAGGAAAGGCAAACGCCGCGACGCCCTCGAAGGGCAGCAACGCGCCGTTGATACTCACGATGGACGCAGGCACAGCGAGACCATCCAGTGTCAACCGCACCGCGATCGCTGCTCCGGCGGAGTGACCAACGAGCATTTTCGGCTGGAGCTCGAGCGCATTGAGTAAACGTCCAATCGCTCTCGCCATTTCCGGCATCGAGCGCACCATACCGCTCGGAGCGCGGGTAAACGCATGTCCCGGCAGATCGGGAGCGATGACCGTGAAGCGACGCGCCAGCTGGGGCAACAGATCGCGAAACGAATGTGTCGACGCGCCAGTGCCGTGAAGAAGCAAGACGCACGGCCCGTCGCCAGCGAGTTGAACGTGCCAATTCACGCCGTCTACATCTAAGTGTCTGCTGAGCTCTCGATTCGGCCAGTCCCGATCGAAAATCAGACTCACGGGGTGGCGCCGACCGACTTTACGGTCTCGGAGATCCGATTCACATCACTGTAGGGGAGGTGAAGGTATCGAGCGCCCATCGCCGCCGCGAGCTCGCGCGCACTTTCCTGACTTCGGGCTCCCATGTCGACAAAGAGCGTCGACACCGCGGACGCGCGCAACATCGTCGCCGACGCCATCGCATCGTCGCGAGCCTGGGTGCGCCCGCGCGTGCCGTCACGCGCCACGTTTGCGCGACCATCGGTCATGAACACGACCACCGGGGTTTGTCCGCGGCGAGAGCAATCTCGAGCGAGGACGAGGCCGGCGTCGATGCCTGCCGCGAGAGGCGTTGCTCCGCCTCCCGGCAAACCTGCGAGCGTTCGTTTCGCTCGCACGAGCGACTTCGTCGGGGGCAAGACGACCTGCGCACCGTCGTCACGAAATGCGATCATCGCGACCTGGTCGCGTCGCACGTAACAATCGGCGAGCACCCGCTCTACCGCACCCTTGGCCTCCGCTAATCGCTGCAGTGCCGCAGAGCCAGAGGCGTCTACGACAAATATCGTGGTGGTTTCGGTCCGCTCTTCATAGCGGTGAATTCTAAAGTCATCCTTGCGCACCTCTACTCGGCGCGACCGCCGAGCGGCGGATTGGGAACGGCGCCGCACGGACTGCCAAGGTGCGGCGGCTCGTAACGTTTCGAGCACGTTCAAGCGCGCGCCGCTGCGCGGTAGTCCTCGTCGCACGCCGACCCGACGACCGTGGGTGAGCGAGCTCTTCTGCACTCCAGAGGGCCCTCGGCTCTGCGCAACACCCCGGGCCGTAGCCAACGCCAGCGCCGAGAGCAGGCCTGCTGGCATGGCAGAGGTTACCGCCTCGAGGATCCGATCCTCCATGCGACCGATGTCCGTAGGATCTTCCGATGAGTCCTCCGTGGGTTCGGAGTCCTCCGGCGGGGGGGGCGCGGGTTCTTCCTCGTTCTCCGGGGGGGCGGGCAGCCGGGTGGCGCGAGGGCCGAGAACGAGGCGCGCGGCGAGTGCGATGTCGTCTTCATCAACGGATTCGCTCGCCGAGAGGAGGGCCGAGGCGCGCGCGACGCGCAGTGCCAACATCGGCGCCCGAATCGAGTCGATTCCGAGCGCCAGTGCCACGCCACAGAGTGCGCGTCTGGCCTCCTCGTCGACCTCGACATCGAGCTCACGCGCAGCGGCGAGCAGACGTTCGCTGAGTCCATCGTCCATGGGCTCGGCGTCACGAAGCGCGAGCTCGTTCAGGTCAATGTGGATCGCCAAGCGGTCGAGCAGCGCCGGAGCGATCCGCTCGTCATCGATGCCCTCATCGAGGGCCACGACCGCGATTCGCGCAGATGAACGGTCGGTAATACCGTCGCGCTCCAAGGCGACCTCGCCGTGATCCAGAGCCGAGCACAGGTGCGCCACCGTCGAGCGCTGGCAACGCTCAGCCATCGGCACCACGATGACGCCCTGATCATGGCTCGAGAGTAATCCTCGCTCGACGACCACGGTGCCAGCGCTCAAGGTCGCGGCGAGGTCGAGGCCCCCGAGCAGGCGATCCTCGGAGACGTGCGCAGGGACGCGCCCCACGGGACAGTCGATCGAGAGCAAGGCGCGAAAACGTTCGAGCCATCGGTCACGCACGGGACCAGCACGCGAGCGAAGCACGATGCCGCCGAGCGCGTGCGGCAAGCCAATGCCGGCAGCGGCGCCCGCAACGT
>CAYXVF010000096.1:13676-23014 GCA_964468125.1 uncultured Bdellovibrionales bacterium
CGGATCGAGCGCCACGAGCGCCGCAGCCGTCCAAGCGTCCTTCCATGCGCTTTCGTCGCTCACGGCGTGAACAACTCATCGATCGCTCGCTGAACCCGGGTGCTCGATCCCGCCTCGTCGAGCGGATCTCGTCGGAGACGATGCCGGAGCGCCATGGGTGCGACCACTCGGAGCTCATCGTCTCCCACGGTTTCGCGCTCGTTCAGGGCTGCGAACGCTCGGGCGGCTCGGATCAGAGTGAGCTCCCCCCGCAGCCCATCCGTTCCCAAAGAGAGGCACAGCTCGGCCGCTCTCGAGAGAGCTGACTTTGGCACGACGACGGATTCGAGACCCGCCTTGGCGCGCTTGATCGCCTCGCGAATGTGCGACTCCGACTCGTTCCACGCGGCCGCGAATTCATCGGGATTTCGCTCGTAGTTGTCCCGACGCTCAATGACCTCAACGCGGTCATCGATCGAGTTGGGAGTCGTAACCTCTACCGAGAGCCCAAAGCGATCGAGGAGCTGTGGACGAAGTTCGCCTTCCTCCGGGTTGCCGCTGCCGATCAACACGAAGCGAGCAGGGTGACGGATGCTCATGCCTTCCCGCTCAACGACGTTTTCGCCAGATGCGGCGACGTCGAGGAGGAGATCGACCAGATGATCTTCGAGGAGGTTTACCTCGTCGATATAGAGAAAGCCGCGATTCGCGCGGGCCAACAGGCCGGGCTCGAAGAATTTTTCCCCGCGCGTGAGTGCGACCTCGAGGTCGAGCGCGCCCACGACCCGGTCCTCTGTTGCGCCGAGCGGCATGTCGACGACGGGTACGGCAACGCTCACGCTCTCGGCCGGCTCCGCGCCAGCAGCAAAACGACAACCCTGCACGCAGGCCTTCCCCACCGTCTCGGGCGAGCATCCGTACGCGCAACCACTGACCACGTCCATCTTCGGCAGCAAGGCCGCGAGCGCGCGCACCGCGGTCGATTTTCCGGTCCCTCGGTCGCCGAAAACCAACACCCCGCCGATCGACGGATCCACCGCCGCCATCTGAATCGCGAGTTTCATCTCACGCTGACCGACGATCGCGGAAAATGGAAATGGGACGGCCACGAATCTCCTCCGATTCGGGGCTCGCCTCTGCTACCCCGTCTGAGTAACGAAGTTCTCGAATGAAGCGAAGAACTCCTCCGGTTGGTCATAGTGTACAAGCGCGCCGGACTCAAAGGGTTGGACCCGCCAATTATCGCGGTCTCTGGCAAAATCGGCGCCGCGAAAATCACTAAAGTCGCCTCGGGTGGCGTGTGGCACCCAGACCGGGACACTGAGTTTTTCGTACAGGAGCCGGATATCCTTTGAGAACAGTCTCCCCGACAAAAAGGCAAAGGGGGCGTTTGGGGCACCCGGTTGCTGGGCGGAGAGGAAGTCGTAGTCCACCATCTCCTCGTTTACGTCGGGGCGCCCGAAGGTGCGTTTGAGGAAATACCGAATACTCGACTTACGCGTCAGCAACCAGTAGAGCGCTCCGCGCCAGAGCGGGAACTCAAAAATCGCGGAAAAACCCGGGATTTCGCGAGTCTCGCCCACCTGACGCAGAGTGTCGGAGGACTTGGTCAGTCCCGTCGGAGTGATCAAGGTCAACGTCGCGAATCGATGCTGGGCCTCGACCGCCGCTCGCGTAAGGAACTCGGAGGAGAGCGACATCCCCACTCCGTGGATTGGAGTGTCGCCATGCTCCTCGGCGATGAGCCCCATCATGTCGCGCACCGCAGCCGTGAAGAGCGCGATGTCGTAGCGACGCTTCGAGCGGTCCGAGTGGCCGAAGCCTGGAAGGTCTGGAGTATAGATCCGAAAGCGCTTCTTCAGGCGCTCATGAATTGGCTTCATCTCGATCGCCGAGGCCGCCGCGTTAATGCTGTGTAAGAGCAGCATGGGAGGCCCTTCGCCCGCGACGTAGTAAGCGAGCGGACCCGCTTCACCGCGGTGCTCGAGCAAGTCGCCGCTGACGGCGCGAGGGAGTTCAGGAGACGCCATCGCGCCATTCCACGGTGGAGCGGACCCACCTGTCAATGGGGCGAGGTGAGTTTCCCCGAGTATTTCTCCCGCGTGAGCGCACATTTGCTCATGCGAGTGTAGAGGGCGGCGCGTGAGGGACCCGACGCCTTGGCGGTCTGGCGCACGTTCCAACCGGTGCGCTCGAGGGCGAGCAGGAGCACCTGCCGCTCGAACGCATCCATCATCTCCCTGAGGGACCCACCGGCGAGACTCGCGGCGCTCTGCGGCCATGAGGCGCGGCCTGCCTGCAGACGCTCGCGAAGCGCAGGGAGGCGGATCGCCACAATATTGAGTGCAGGATTTCTTCTCCTCGAGATTTCACTCCCGGGCCCGTGCATCCCACGCCTTGGAATTCTCAGGCGTCGAAGGTAGTGGAGGGCGTGCCTCGCTCGAAGGAGAGCTCCCCTCGGGAGCGATTGATCCATGCCGCTCGCGCGCTGTTCGCCGAGCACGGGGTGGAAGGAATTTCGACGGAAGTGCTCGCGCGCGACGCCAAGGTTTCCAAAGCGAGTCTCTACAAGCATTTTGGCGGAAAGTCTGAACTCTTCGCGGCGATCATTGACGCCGATGTCGACGAGTTCAACATCCCACCCGACCTCGACTTCAACAGCGCCGACGAATTTTTCGAGCATGTCGTCCAATTTGGGCTCCGGCTCACACGGTTGCTCGCGCGTCCTGACATCCAACGGATGACCAGCGCGATGATCAAACACGCCGCGACGGATCCAAAAACCGCACAGCTGTTCTTCGAACGGACGATCGAGGTGTGTCGTGCTCAGCTCGCGAAGCTCATCCAGCGGGGCATCGACCGCGGGCACGTCCGAAGAGACATCCCTGCCATGCGCCGCGCCACTCATTTGCTCAGCCTCTGGGAGGGGATCGACCACTATCGCTACCAGCTCGGACTGAATCCGGAACCGACGGCAAAGACGCCTGCGGTCGTGCGCGAGTGCGTTCAGCTCGTGTTGCAGTCCCCTCCCCCAACATAGGCGTGCGCTCCGAAAATCGACGCGCTCGCCTTGACCGGTGAAGACCGCTGCCTACTTTCGTTCGAGAAGGTACGGTCCCGTACCGTACGCGATAAAAGGGGGAAGGGCCCATGGCTGGATGGCTCGTGCTCATCATCTCGTCGGCGCCGCTCAATCCGCTGTGTGGACTTTCGTCCGCGGGCTCGGGCCTTTGCACCGAGGGGGGGCTGTCGTTTCGCGTGGCGATCGAGCGGGCCGAAGAGGTGTCGTTCGCGCGCGCTGAGGCGACGGCTGGATTGGAGGCGAGCGAGGCGCAGAGGCAGGCCCGGGTGTGGGGTTTGCTGCCGCGGCTGATCGGTCGCGCGTCCTTCGACTACCTGAGCGACGTCGACAATCCACCCCTCGCGATCCCGCGGCCCGACGGTGTCGAGGCTGAAATTCGCGCGGACATTGGTCAGCTCGGCGATCCGGCAGCGCAGTCGCTGTGGAACCGGTCCTTGAACGAGGACCGGAGGGCGCAGTCCTTCGCCTTCCCGGTCGTTCGCGAGAACACAGCGGTCGAGTCGCTCGTGGTGTGGTCGCTCAAACGCAATCTACTGACCGCGGCCCATCGGTTGGGCGCGGCGAGTGCTTCCGTGGACGCATCGGGCTACGCCGTCCAAGCGGCTCGCCGAGACGTCCGCCTGCAAGCCGCCGTCTCCTATCTGACGGTGGTGGTCGCGAAGGGACGAGAGATCATTGCCGACGCGTCGCTACGGCGTAGTGAGCGGGTCGAAGGGGAGGTGGAGAGCAGGGCGCGAAACGGGCTGGCATTGCGCTCGGACCTGCTTCGCGTGCGAGCGCAGACCGCCCGATTTGCGGGGATCGTTGCCGAGGCGCGTAACGCGCGTGTGCGAGCCGTGCGACAATTCAGGACCCTGCTCCAGCTCGAGGCCGGAGATGACATCGCGCTCGCCGTCGACGTAAACGTCATCGGCCGATCTCAGACCCTGTCATTCTCGGACGCGCTGGAGCTCGCCTTGGCGCAACGTCCTGAACTCCAACGCGCGGCCGCCACGACAGCGGCGGCGGATTCGGTGCGCGACGCGACCTTCTGGGAGATGTTCCCGGATCTCGAAGTCTCTGCATCGCTCCGCTACGCGCGGCCAAATCCTCGCGTCGTTCCGCCGGTCGACGAATTTCGAACGGACTGGCGCGTCGGCGCGATGCTGTCCTGGTCGCCCACCGACACGCTGGAAACGCTCGCGCGCGAGTCTGCCGCCGCCGCGGAAGCGCGTCGCTCGCGCATCGCCATCCGCCGACTCGAAGACGAGGTGCGACGCGAAGTGGCTGAGGCGCTCGAAGATCTCGAGACCGCGCTCGCGATGCGCGAGTCGGCGAGTGCGGAACAGCGGGCAGCCGAAGAGTCCTATCGGGTGCAGCGTCGTCAGTATTCTGCCGGAGTGACCACCCTCGGCGAGCTCATCGAGTCCGAGAGCGAGCTCGTGGCGGCCGAGCTTCGTGCTTTCAATGCGGCAGTGCGAATCGTCCTGGCCCGCGAGCAGCTGATGCGTGCCACCGGATCGACCGAGCCCGCGCAAACCCAGAGTGGAGTGGAGTGAGAGAGCATGAGATCAAGCGGAATACCTTGGCTTCTCGTCGTGCTGACGCCGACGGGGTGCGGACAGACGGTCGAAGCGGAATTGCCGCGTCGGCTCATCGCGTCGACGACGGTCGACTACGGCGCGAGCACTCGTCAAACGACTCTCAGCGGTGTCGTCGAAGACGCGGTCCGCGCTGACGCGAGCTTCGAGGTGGCGGGCCCGGTCGCGAGCATGCGCGTGGACGTGGGCGACGCGTTTGAGGCCGGCGAGCTTCTGGCCACACTGGACCGCTCGACTTTCGCGCTTCGCCTTCGAGAACGAGTTGCCGCCGTCGCACGGGCGCGAGCTGAGCACGAGCGCGCACGCCTCGACTACGATCGCTATCAGCAGATGTTGTCCGACGGTTCGGTGACGCAGGCCGCGGCCGACGGCATCCTGGCACAGTACCAGGCATCGAGCGCGCAGCTCGAGCTGGCCACCGCGACACTCGCGCTCGCCGAGAAAGCCTCGGGCGATACGCGCCTCACCGCTCCCTACGCTGGCACGGTCACCGCGCGCCATGTGGAGCCGGGTGAACAGGTGGCTCCTGGACAGTCGGTTTTATCACTGCAGCGCCGTGACGCCGCGCCTGAGGTTTCGGTCGCCGTGCCTGAGACGCTCATCGCGCAGCTCGAACTCGGCAGCTCGCATCGGGTCGCGTTTCCCGCGCGACCCGAACTCGCGGTGCGCGGAGTCGTGAGCCAAATCGGAAGGAAGGCCGTCGCGGCCGCATTCCCCGTCACGCTCGTCCTCCAGGACCCGCCACCTGAAATTTGGGCCGGAATGACCGCCAAAGTGCACTTCAGCTTCGAGGCGGAGCGCGGCCTGAGCATTCCCCTCACCGCCTTGATTCCGGGGACGGGCGAGGAGGAGCGCTACGTCGCGTTTGTTTACGACCGAGCATCGGGTGCGGTTCAGCGCCGCGCGATTCGCATCGACTCCGTCGACGCCGACCGCGCGATCATCGGTGCCGGGCTGACCGAAGGCGAGGTCGTCGCGACGCGAGGTCTGAGCTTCTTGCGAGACGGGCAGCGCGTCGCTCTGCTCAACGAAGGCCCTGCGCGCTTTGATCCTCCGCCGCGCCAGGCCAACGCCGAACGCTCGAGCCAGGTGGTGGTCGAATGAACATCAGCGCATGGGCCCACCGGAACCGGCCGCTGACCATTCTCAGTACGACGCTGTTGATGGCGTTTGGTGCGGTCAGCTACGTCACCATGCCTGCTCTCGAGGATCCGCAGATCCTCATTCGCGACGCGGTGATCTCTACCCGCCATCCCGGCATGTCCGCAGAGCGGGTCGAGCGCCTGATCAGCAAGCGTATCGAAGAAGCCATCCGACGAGTGCCCGAGCTCGAAGAGGTGCGCTCGGTCTCGATGCCCGGCGCTTCGGTGATTCACGCTGTTGTGGCGGACAAATACTTCGACCTCGCGCAAATTTGGGACGAGCTGCGCAAAAAAGTCGAAGACGTGCAGCATGAGCTACCCGAAGGAACACTGCCGTCTCGCATCGACGACGACTTTGGCGATGTCGCGGTCATGACGGTGGCTTTGCGCTCTGATGGGTTCACGATGTCGGAGATGACCGACACCGCGAAGCACGTCCACGATGCGCTTTATGCGCTCGAGGGAACCAAGAAGGTCGACCTCTTGGGCGGTCAGGACGAGCGAATTTTCGTCGAGACCGACGCCGCCAGACTCGAGCAGCTCGGACTCAGCCCGTCGATGATCGGCGAGAGCCTCGCCGCTCAGAATACGCTGCGATCAGGCGGCGAGCTCACGAGCGGCGACCGTCGCTTCGTCGTTCAACCTACCGGAGTCTTTACCGGTCTCGCCGACGTCGAAAACACACTCGTTCGTTTGCCCAAGGGCACCGAATCCGTGCGTCTGGGTGATTTGGCCACAGTGACGCGCGCCTACTCCGATCCGCCAGAGCTGACCGCATACTACCAGGGCGATCCGGCCGTCGTCTTTGCTGTCTCGATGCTCCCGGGTTTTCGTGCCCTGGAGTACTGCGACCGTCTGCTCGAAAAGCTCAGAGTCCTCGAGAAATCGCTCCCGGTGGGTTACCAGCTCGACATCATCACCAATCAAGCCGATGCGGTCTCTCAAGCCGTTTTCGGCGTGAGCCTAAACGTCGCCGAAACGTTGCTGATCGTCCTGGCGGTCGTGATGCTCTTTCTCGGCCTCAAGACGGGCCTCATCGTCGGCGCGATCATTCCCGCCGTCATGCTCATCACTGTGGCGATCATGGGCGCGACGAACATGCCGCTCCAGCGGATGAGCCTTGCGACGCTCGTCATCGCGCTCGGCTTGCTCGTCGACAGCGCGATCGTCATCGCAGAAGACTTCAAACGACGGCTTCAGGACGGTGAATCGAGGGATGAGGCTTTGAGCAACTGCGGTCGAACCCTCGCCGTGCCGCTGTTGTCCTCAACCGCGACGACGGTCTTGGTCTTTCTGCCGCTCATGCTCGCACCAGACCTCTCGGGCGAGTTTACGCGGTCGATTTCCCTCGTGATTCTGATCTCGCTGACTGTCTCGTGGGTGCTGTCCATGGTGGTCACGCCAACGCTGTGTCATCGCTTCATTCCCGACCCTGTGGCGACGGGCGAAGAAGACACACTCTCCGACCGACTCTTCCGTCCGCTCGAGGGCCTTTACCGCTCGTCCCTCACCTGGACTCTGAATCATCGCCTCGTTTTTGGTGCCGCGATCGGTCTCATGTTCGCGTCGGCCATGTTCCTGATGTCGCAAAACCCGGTGAAGTTCTTTCCGGACTCCGACCGGTCGCAGGTCCTGGTGTACGTCGATCTGCCCTCCGATGCGTCACCCCGTGCCACCGATCGCGTAGTGCGCGAGATGACCGAACACGTCGCAGACGAGACTTCTTATCCTGCCGTTGTCGACGTCGTCGGCTACGCAGGCTTCGGGGGGCCGCGCTTCGTGCTGTCCTTGACCCCCTTCGACCCTGCACCGAACCGCGGATTCTTGACCGTCAACATCGCTCGCCTCGAAGACGTCGAGCCGACGGTCGAGAAACTCCGTGACGAATTCAACCGGCGTTTTCCCGAGGCGAACACGCGGATCCGTCGCATGTTCTACGGCCCCTCGGACTCAAACATCATCCAGGTCCAGGCAAAGGGGCCAGATTCCGACGTGCTCTACGCGACCGCGACGAAGCTCGCTGCCTTGTTGGGCGACGTGCCAGGCATGGTCGACGTCTACTCCGACTGGGAGACCAAGACGGTGCGATTCGACGTCACCGTCGACCAGGAGATGGCGCGGCGCGCTGGGGTCAGCTCTCGCAACGTTGCGCGCTCACTCGACATGCACTTCTCAGGCGCCGTCGTCTCTGAGTATCGCGAAGAGGACGACTTGTTCCCGATCGTGATGCGGGCCCGGGCGAAAGATCGCCAGGGAGTCGACGCGCTGAAATCCCTCACGGTCGAGCGTGATCATTCCGGCACCGTGCCTCTGGTTCAAGTGGCACGTTTTGAAATGGTCCCGGAGTTCTCGAGGATTGCACGAGAGAACCTCTCGAAGACCGTGACTGTCGAAGCGCGCAATCTTCGCCAAACAGCCGAGGATCTGGCGCCGATGCTCGCCGACCGACTCGACGCGCTCGGCGATACCTTACCGCCGGGCCACTGGATCGAGCTCGACGGCGTCGTCGTCGAGTCAAAAGAGAGCCAAGCAGCGCTCGGTGCCAACTTTCCGCTGTGCTTCGCCATTATGTTCTTGTTGCTCGTGGCGCAGTTCAATTCGTTCAAGCGACCCTTGATCGTGTTTCTCACCATGCCACTCGTCGTCATCGGTGCAGCGTATGGTCTGTTCTTCATGCAGGCTGACTTCGGATTCATGGTGATTCTCGGGCTCTTGTCGCTCATGGGTATCATCGTGAACAACGCGATCGTTCTGATCGACCGCATCGATACCGAGCTCGCGGAGGGAAAACCGCTAAAACGAGCGATCATCGACGCCTCCGTGCGTCGCCTTCGGCCGATCGTGATGACGACCGTGACCACCATCCTGGGCTTTCTGCCGCTCATCGTGTTTCGCGATGCGCTCTTTTACCCGATGGCGTCGGCGATGGCGTTTGGTCTGTTGGTGGGGACGATTCTGACGCTCGGTGTCGTTCCCCTGCTCTACCAAGCGCTCGTCCGCACCGGAGGCGTCAGCGCCGAGGAACGCTCGGCGGCGGGAGCTCTCGTCAGCGGATGAGAAGCGTCGGCACGGGAGCCGAACGCAACAGGTCAGAGGTCTTGCTTCCCACGAGAAACGTCCGAAGCGGAGAGTGGCTGTAGGCTCCCATGATCAAGAGGTCGACTTTTCTCTCCTGGGTTTCGCGAGCAATGATGCGCTCTGCGTCGCCTGGGATGAGTGCCGTCCGGGCATCCAAGCCCGCTTCGGTCAGCACACGACTCGCCCACTCGAGCTGTTTTTCGGCGTTTGTGCTCGGCTTACCCGACATCAAGACGTCGATTGACATGTCGCGGAATAAGGCACTCTCGGCGACGAGGGACACTCCGCGGCGGGTTACGCTGCCGCCATCGAATGCAAGCAGCGCGCGTCGCGGTTCGCGGAACGAATCGGTGACCGCCAGGATCGGTTTTCTCAGCGAACGCACGACGCGCTCCACGTTGCGACCCAAGTCGCGCTGAGTCGCTTCCGCGGACTGTCCGCGGCGTCCGAGGACGTACAGCTTTACGAGGGTTTCTT
>CAYXVF010000097.1:0-22667 GCA_964468125.1 uncultured Bdellovibrionales bacterium
ACCGCTGAACCGCTGAACCGCTGAACCGCTGAACCGCTGAACCGCTGAACCGCTGGACCGCCCAACCGCCGAACCGCTCAACCGCCGAACCGCCGAACCGCCGAACCGCCGAACCGTTGAACCGCTGGACCGCTGGACCGCTGGACCGCTGGACCGTAGAACCATCGAGATTGTTCAGGGCTCCCCCCGCAAAACACCCAACCTCTCGGGGAACAGGTGGCAACACTGATTCGGGGATGTGTTGTCAGACCCTACTGCGATCCATTTTCGGAAAAGGTTGGCATGGCTCTGGGCGAGAGTGCGGACGAGGGATCAGATCGTTCAGCCACGCGGGGTGGGGTAGGGCGCTGGAGCCGCGCTGAAGAGCTAGCACCATGAGTAGTGGCAGTTGGCTCCAGGAGGACGCTCGATGAAGCTTGGAGATAGAGTTCGGGGTTGGTACGGCGACCTCGAAGTAGAAGGCGTAGTGACCGAATTCGACACTACAGGCGGCGTTTACCTTACCTGCGAGCCGCCGGTCACCTACCTAGGCATCGAGCGCACGGGTTTTTTCTTCAGCGCTCGGAGCCGGCAACGCTGCGAGCTGACAGTGGTTGCGGAGGGACGGAGCCTTACAGAATCCGATGTAGGCTACGAACAAGGGTACTTCTACCTTTCCCGATGACTCGTAGCTTCGCGCTCGCATCGATTGTCGGCGAGGTCAAAGAATAGTACTCGCTGCCGAGTGCGCTTCGCACGGAGGGAGCCAGCACGTTGCTTCGACTCAGTCTCTGTCTCGTGATCTTTCTTTGCCTCACGGGCGTTTCCAATGAAGCGCTGGCCGGCCCGACCGGGCTCGAGCTGTTGCGGCAGTGTGAAGGGCAGGGGCCCTTCTCCTCGATAGCTACTCAGTCGGGTCTCGACTCGACCACCTTCCCTTCGGCAACTTCGATCGCTTCATGTGCCAAAGCTACATCATCAGCGGAATCGTTGATATGAATGCGCTGTATGTCGGCCTGGTCGGGAAGAGCTTGTTCTGCGCGCCGGCCACCGGCCTTCAAGAAGAGCAATTGCGACTCATCGCGGTCAAATCGCTCAAGAACAAGCCGGAATCTCTCCACGAACCAGCCCGCGCGACGATCGTGGGAGCACTCATGCAAGCCTTCCCCTGTGAGCACTAGGGTGGCCGCAACCTCGCTCCGTGCAGTCTTGTCAGACTGCTGCGATCTAATTCGAATCGAGGAGGTCGCATCGATGCTGCCGAAAGACCCGATACCAACAGAGACGACCGTCGTGACTCTACGCGACAGTGCGAAGGAGGCGTTCGCCTGCTTCATGCGCGCGCTCACTGACGATCCGATGCTTCGAGACCAGGCCGGGTTGCGCCGACACTTGAGCGCCATCGGGGCAGCCTTAGAGGTAGCGTCGCTCCATGCCGGCGAGTCGGAAGCGCTCCGTAGTCCAAGGCGAGAGGATTGAAGCACCCTGCCAACTCGACGACGGCCGCAAGGTGGTGCTCTCGACGAAGGAGTACCGCGACCTCGAGCACGGATACGCCGCGACGATCCACAAAACGCAAGGGGTGACCGTCGACCCGGCCTACGTGCTCGCCTCGAAGATATTTGACCGGCACGCAGGCTACGTCGCGCTCACTCGACACCGGGAGCACTGCGAGGTGCGCTTCGGGCCGGACGAGTTCTAAAGCTCAAGCGAGCTCGTGCAGGCTTTCGAGCGGAATTCTAATTGTCGCTGAGCACCGCGCTTTGCCTCGCGTTCCAGTTGATATTCGCACGCGCCGAATCGGCTCTGGGAAAACCGGCTCGACAGCGCGATCAGTTTAGCCGAACCGTATGCGATCAGTTTGCCCGAGCCTTGACACACGGTGTGCGTGACTCAAGCGATTGTCCCACGGAGCAATCGCTCTTCGAGCTCAGCGTCGATGTGCTGCGCGATAGCAGCCGCCGGCGGCTTGAACTTGAGCTTCTCGTACTCAGCCTCGACTTCCTCTTGCACGAGCGTCCGCAGCGCAGCGAGCTTCTCTTTGCCGAGACGTTTCTTCGCGTCAGCCAGACGCTCCAGTCGTTGTGTCTGCGCTTCTTGGTCCGCCTTCACGCTCGCCTTCTTGCGCGCCTTACTTTCGATCTCGCGGTCCCAATCCGCCGCGGCCTTCGGCTCGTAAAAGGCGAGGGCGGCAAAACGATAGAGCGTCTCATCCGCTCGTCTGCTCTTCTGGTGCAAACGCCAGCAGCGCTCCACCATCCATAGCGCCTGCTTCTCGCCGTAGGCGTCTACCCAGTCTCGCGCGGCCTCACGGTCAGACTCAGGAAGCCGAGTCTTCTTTCCAGGGCGGCGCGTAGCGCCGTGGAACAACTCACGGAACCGCCAGACGAGTTCCGCGGGCCCATCTCGAAGCTCGGTTTCGTTCACCTCACCATCGATGCGTTCAAAGATGAGCGCATAGTCGTTCTGGGATTCATCCACGGTCATCCGCACGGAGAAGCCCACCGAATCGAGGCGCTCCAGGCTCGCACGAAGCTTCCCAACGATGTAGCTGCTGGCCGTGCGGCCCCCGCGGTCAATCTTCTGTCCCGTCATCAACAGCTTGTAGCGCGCGAAGTTCTGGCAGGACTGCACTTCTTGCCGGGACTTCGTGGCCAGCTGGCGATCGAGCCAGCGGTAAAACCGCAGGTCGACCGGTTTGCGAATGCGCAGGATCGTCCCGACGTCGAGGGCCTTCGTGTATTGAGCGCGGATCGATTTGTAGATCTGCTCTCCCCACTTCATCTCAAGAAGCCGAGGCTTGTTGCGCCCGCCTTCCTCCACAACCTGGATGTAGTCGATGATCGCGGCGTTCATCTTGGTGCGCTTCTTCAGCGTGCGATCGTACCAACGATTGGTGTGGATGCGCGTATCGGCCACGCGGTTGAGCTCACGCTCGACGCGCTTGAGGAGCTCACCGGAGGCGCGGTTCTTCGTGAAGCGGTCGGGGTACATGAATTCTTCGACCAACCGTCGCACACTGAAGCGTACCGCGGGTGTTTCAAACCCGTTGGCCTTCTTGGTGAGCCACATGAGGGCAAGGACTGCGCGTTCAGCGAGCGCAGTCGGCAACGACTGGTTGCGACCAGGGATGAGAGATTCATCACCCGAGGGTCCGAGCGGCACCTCGTCCTCGAGCGCCTCCCCCTCCTTGGTGAGCGTTGCAAAGGGGAGCTCCACGAGATTCATCTCATCGAAAGCCACCCGCTGGGTCTCAAACACCAAAGCCGCTTGCGCAGGGGAGGGAGCGGTCTGCCGAGAATTGACCTCAGTCGACTCACGCGACCGCCGCTTGCGGCGGGATGAGTTTAAAGAGGTTTTAGGTATTTTCTTCATTTAGCCCTCCAAGACCCTCGTGGTTTCGGGCGCTTCGACCCGAAATTGAGACCCGATTCGACTCAGTCGATGCCCCGCACCGACTCAGTCCGTGCCCTCAGACGACTCAGTCGTTGACCTCAAACGACTCGAATCGAGGCCTCTCCGCCTGACCGTGAAGCGACTCAGAAACGAAGTAGAATCGTGAAGTTATCACGAAAAGTGACCCCTGCCGACTCACCTTTGCCCTGAGACGACTCACGCCACGGTGCACTGGTGCCGTCGAGGTGCACTCGGAAGACCTGCTCGACCGCCACCCACGTGGAGCAGGGGCCACAACGCTCTCCGAGTTCGCTCAATGAGCCCTCCAATGACCGTTTCGCGGTTGTGGTGAGTGGGTTCGGGTCACATTGCCATGGATCCGAACCCACTCACCCCGTCGAAACCCTAGGCGAGCGCTCCGACCAGAAGTCCGAGATCTCGCCTGTATCTGAGCATCACAGAGACCTCGCCCGCACGAGATCTCCAGATCACCGACCACTCTGTGGCAGGCCGCGCGATCGCAGCAAGCGTCTGGGTTACGGCTGTGAGTCGACTGAGGTCACGGAGGACCAAAAACCGATGAGAATCCGGGGCCTTAAGAAGGTCGCAGATGCTGTGAGACGATTCGGGTCACAAATCTCACGCGCCCGATCTCGAGCGGAATGCGTCTGATTTCCAATGCTTACTGCGACATTGAGACGTTTCGGGTCACAAAAACGCTCCCCGCAAGTAAACGCCCAAAGACAGCCGCCGAGCGCCTCTATCGAGCGATGACGCAGACGTCGGGGTGGTCCAAGTCTCCGAACGCGACGACGATCGCAGTGGACGGGCCCGCGGGCACCGCTCACCTCTACAGCGGCGATGTTGCGGGGGCTTTGGGGGGCGGGGAGTACATCAGGTTCTACGTCGAGGCCTACGTCGGACAGAAACCCTCGGCCGGGGAGCGCTATACTCTGGTCTTTCGTGCGAACGAGGTCGGCGGTTCTGTGTTGAATTGCAGGAATTTCGTGATGAAGCTGGACGGAGAAACCTTCGACCTGTTGGCCGCCGACGTCGATGCGACCCGGGTCCGTACCAGCCGCCGACGTTTCAACAACGGTGTAAGTTCGACACGGCTCGACGTGAGTCTTGCCGAGCTCGAGCGAATCGCAGCGGCCACTGACGTAGAAGCGACGTGGTGCGCTGAAGACATCATCCTCACTGACGCGCCCGCGCGTGTCCAGGAACTCATCGACGCCATCGATGAGGGCAGGGCGCGCTCATACGCCGAAACCGCGCCCTTTCGAGATTGAGCGTGTTCCGCCGAGGTACAACCAGGTGTGATGCCCTCCGCGAGGCCCCGGGCACATCTTGCTCGCGAAGCCGGCAAACTAGGTCGGGTATGCGAGAATTTCGTGATGCTAGAGGACCCTGTCGGGTACCGGCAGCCGTTCATGCAGGGCTGCCACGATAGCCTTCGGCGCAGCGCTAGCCGGTCGAGAGAAGCCCGCCAAAGAACTGGATTCTCCGCAGCCGCTTCCAGGACGAATGCGACGGCTTCGGAGGTCGAGACCCGCCATCGAGCTCGAAGGATGCAAAGCCACGCATAGGCGAGACGCCCGAGCTTGAGAAGCGACCTAAGCCGGCGTTCGACATTCTGCCCCGGCCGCTTCGGGCGAATACCGGCGGGCCCGAGTAGAATTGGCCCAGAGAAAACCGCCTCCAGCTCGCGTCGAGCAGCATCCCGGCGACGTACGGTCGGCGCGACGGGAACATCCTTGAGTCGTCGTCGAAGCTCATCACGAACGCTCGAGTTTGCTGTCCGTGCAAGTGCGAGGAGGCTCGACGGATCAACGTTGCCTGCGCGACCTGCTTCGCTTCTGCGAGCACATCGACCAACACCCGCTGGAAGTAAGAAGATTAGAAGTAGATTACGCGATGGAAGTGACGAGGCGGCATCGAAATTCCTCTACCTGAGCAAAGCTCCTCGAACAAACACTGAGTGGCCTATCCCTTAGTGCGCCGCGCAGAGCGCGGCTTTGCAACGCTACTGCGTGGGTGGTTGTAAATCGTGAAGCGACTCAAAGGGATAGTTAATAGATGATCTCTTTTTATTGTCCGGTTTCCAGACAGCTTTAGACCTCCTCGAACCCTGGATACGTTCGCAGAGACCCACACATTTTTTCGCACGCCCAGCGTAGGAGCGCTCCGAGCAGAACCAGACAAGTTTAGGAACTGGCAAGCTCGCGATGAATCGCACCCGGGCGAACGCGGCGACGGAATCGGCGCTGGATCTTGGACCATTGCCTCTGGGGATTGGGCGACGAGAGGAGATCAGCGATGCCGGGTCCGCGTCCAGACGGACGGGCGCCTAATCGTCGCTTGAGGAGTGACGGTCTTTGATGCGAAGCGCCTGCTTGAGGAACTCGCGATGAGTGGGGCTCAGTGCATGAAGCGACTCCGAGCCAGAAGGTGGCGCATCACCGTGCATGCTGCTCTGCCGCTGCTGCGCCGCTCCTGAGCGCTCGTACGGTGCAACCGTTCGGAGTTGGGTAGGGATTGGACGCCTGGGCGCAGAACGGTTCCGGGAGGCACGCCGGGATTTTTTCTCCGCTTCGTAGTCCTCACCCATCGGTAAGCGAAGCATGCTGCGCCCCGTGTGAGTCAGCGCGATCGCCGACGTGCGATAAAGCCGTTGTCGGACCCCGTCTTTGACCCCATCGCAGGTGCGTCGGGCGCGGTGGAGAATGCCCGCCGGCGCAACGTCGGCATCGACGCCCTTGTAGCGAAGACGATTGCACCCAAGAACGCGAAGCGCTGCCTTAACGGTGCTCGCACTCGCGTGGAGGAGCTCGCCGATCTCCTCGGCGGAAAGCTCCATCCGGTAGTACCCGTTCTTCATGGTCACGAGTGAGCGCAAAAGGCCCAAGACGCGCGCCAGGAGCCGCTCGCTCGGCACTTCGATGCGAACCGGTTCACGGAACCTGGTCTCGAGATCCAAAATCGCGAGCTTCGCTCGCATACGCGCGTACTGCGCGGCTTCCGTGCACTCTTTGTCCTGGAAGTAGTGCAGCTGATGGAGACGTTTCAGTTGAATGCGGCGAGTCTTCTCGTTCACGAAGCGGAAGACCTTGGGGCCGCCGCTGTCGGGTTGCGAGGCAGGGGAGGCTACCATCAGGCAGCGCCTCCCGGAGCTGAGACGATTGCTGCGGCCCAATTCCAGACGGACGGCATTATGGAACGACCGATGGGTCGCTCGAAGCGTTCAGATCCAACTATGGCCACCGCAAATGCAGTCATCCCGGGTCCGGATTAGGGGTTCCGACAAACGACGGCACGGAGACGTTTGGGAGTTGACCTGACAGGCGCTCCTGGGTAGCGTCTGAGGGTCGCTCGCGGTTGTCTTTGGCAATGCCGTCAGGCGATTCAGCAGTGCCTCAAAACCCGAACTGTTTGGCGATGGGCCGGGTGAGAGACAAAGGATTGCCGCCCCCTGGGCGGCTTTTTCTTTGGTTATCCAGCGCTCTCCTTCGTCTTCTTCTTTCTCTCCAGTGCGGCACGAATGGTTTGGCGAGCTTGAGCCGCCTTCGGATCGTCACTCTCCAGGAGAGCATCGATAACGCTGTCGTCGTACAGCGGGCTCTTCTCCAGATAGGCGGCTGGCTCGAGCAGACCCGCCCGCTCGTAGCGAATCATGGTCATGGTCGAAACACCGACATGCCTCGCGAGCGAGGTAACGGTGCGGTACCTCGGCAAGCTTTTGTCCTGGGCACCACCTCGGAGTCGAGTCGCCATATGAACGCTCCTAACCGTTAGAGTGTGACTCGTTATAACAGCTAGAGCCGACAGGCAGTCAGTGTCAACGACGGGAGACGAGGGGGGCCTGCGGCGACGCGCGTGCTCGTACCCGCTATGAATCGACCTCTGCGAGATCTGCCGCTCGCACCCTGGCGAAAACACGATCGTCGGCGAGTAGATTTCTTGCACGGATGATCCTTTTCGATCGTTCTCTCAGGTGCGGCGTTTGCGCTGCAGGACCTGCCAGCCGACGCTGCTCATGCGGCGAAGCGCCTCGCCTCGAGAGATGCTGCGGCCCTCACGTTCTTCGGTCACCATGATGAGCGCCTTGATCCGTCGCGCCTCGCCCTCCTGCGGACGCACCGTTATAGGACGGAGATCGCCCTCGGAGAGCTCTAGTTCTTCGGCTGCGTCGAGGGGGAACGGTTGGGTCTCGACGTCGTCGAAGGGCCCAGAAAACGCGTCTCGCCGCTTGTTCATCTACGTACTCCCAATTTTGTGGCTTGCGCCTGTGTGTTCAACTATCGTATACATTAGCATAACATTCAATACTTGATGGGTGGCAATGTCGGGACACACGTATATGGTCTTCGAGACTGCAGACGGTACACGGAACGGCTTCGAGTGGCCTCGCACGCTTCGCGATCTGCGTGAGGGACTGATTCGTGCTCCGGATGACGCGACCGCGTGGGCTCGTAGCAGCGCCAAGAGTCTGCGGTGCGCTCTGAACGGTATGGGACGGGATGTTTATCGAATGGAGATCAGTTCGCTGGAAGACGTCGAACCCTCTTGGCGCAATTACCGATGGAGCCTCGTCGAAGAGAGGACTGGGTGGCGACGCGACGGGGAGCTTCTTCGGAGCCCGGACGGGGAGTTCACTGCACGTATGGTCGATGGCGCCTGGGAGCTACGCCGGGGGGAGCGACGCCTTGAGTCTCACGCCACCATTCTCGACGCAGTCGAAGCGGCCATCTCTCATTCACTCGCGAAGGTACGATGAAGACACCAGAGCACCAATCCAGCGATCGAAGCGCAGCGCGGGGAGGGTGGGGCGATCCCAACGACGAGCCGAATCCCGTGACCCAGTGCCTCTGCTGCTCGTCGCGTTCGATTCCGAAGATCAAAGAAGCCACCGACGCGCTGGTTCGAACCACACTGCAGGGCGGCATGGAGGTCCGGGTGCTCGCCCCGGAGACCCCACGGTGGGCACGCATGTCACTGTTGTCCGGAATGGAGGTCGTGCGCAGGTACGAGTGCGGTGACTGCGGGCACGTCCGAGCAGTCCTCTCGTTCGACCACGCAGATCGTGAGCGATTTCGGAAACAGGAGAAAGAGCAGGAGATCGCGATCGAGCGCGTGACACCTGCCTACGTTTGGACTCGCTGAATGAACGCTGCGGTCGAGGATGCGGCCCTCGTTCCGTCGGCCACGCCATTCCTCAAGTGGGCAGGCGGCAAGCGCCGGTTGTACTCAACCATTCGACGACATTTCCCTGCGCGGTACGGTCGCTATTGGGAGCCGTGTCTGGGAGGCGGTGCCGTATTCTTCGGCGCCACACCGAGTCGCGCTGTGCTGAGTGACATCAATGCGGAGCTGATCACGGCCTACCAAGCGGTACGCGATCGTGTCGGCGACGTGATTGCGGAGCTCCATGCGCTCGAACCCGCCTCCCGCGAGCGCTACTACGAGGTCCGCCGCTGGAACTGGCGGGAGCTTCCACCAGCCCGCGCGTGTGCTCGCCTGCTCTTCCTGAACCGAAACGGCTTCAACGGACTGTACCGGGTCAACCGCGGCGGACAATTCAACGTCCCGTTCGGAGGCGCCTCGCGCCCTGTGGCGGAGGCAACTCTGCGCTCGAGCTCGACCGAGCTTCGCCGGGCACGCATTGACGCGGCGAATGTGTTCGACATCCTTGCGGATGCGAAACGGGGCGATTTCGTCTACCTCGATCCGCCCTACGCGCCGAGGTCCAGGACCGCTTCGTTCACGAGCTACGCTGAGGCACCGTTCGGCGACGCCGAGCAGCGGCGCTTGGCGAAGCAGGTCGGCGAGCTCGCAGCTCGCGGCGTCCAAGTTTTAACCTCGAATTCCGACACGCCTTTCGTTCGCGAGCTTTACTCTGGATTTCGTCTGATCGAATGCCGAGCGCGCCGGAGCATCAACTGCAACGCGAAGCGCCGCGGTCCCGTCGGCGAGCTGCTGGTCCGAAGCTACTAGAGCCAGAGGATGCGCCCGATTGCGGCTACGGCGGCCTGCGGGCCGCGGTACAATTGCGTTGATTTTGTCTTCTAATGTAGACACTCAAAGCCCAAAGGCGTAAGGGTGTAGGTAATTTGCGCACATGGGGTGGACCAATGGCCGAGGATATTCAGACTCTTGCCGTTCGCGTCCGAGAGGGCATGACGCAGCTTCTCGGAGGTGAGTGGCGTTGCGTCAGCGGCAAGGAATCGGCACTTCTCACGGGCCCCTTCTTCCAGGTGCAGTTGCATCATCGCGGCCGAACAGTCGCCAGCACGATCACGTTGCGCGAATCAGGCGTGCAGTGGCGTGGCCCGTGGCTGCGCTTTGTGGATCGTCCAGCGGTTGCTGCGCACTCCCTGGCACGCATGTGCAGCGACGACGTTCGACGCTTTCATCAGCAGTGCCCAAGAGTGGTCGCGCAGCTGGGCAAGGGTTGGACCGGCCAGTCCGCGGACGTGAATCTCTACCGGTTCTCGCACCCGAGCCACGCTCCATTCGCGGCACACGGATACCTCGATGCGGGCACGGTGCTCTTCGAAGGAGAGCACGAGTACGTTGGCGGCCGCGCCCAGCTTCCGCCAGGCGCAGAAGAACCGACTCTCCGCGCGAAGCTAGGTGACGCACCGTTCGTCGTCGCTGCACGACTTCGTGCCCGCTTCATTCCCGCGCTTGATCGACTTCATCGCCACTGTGGTTGGCGATTCGAGCGAGCCACTGCCGAGCAGCGAGAGGGCCGAACAGCACCGCAGAACGTGATCGATCTGAACGCACGGAGGCCATGATGCTTCAGGACCGATATATCACCCTGCATGCTGCGCTCGGTGGGCCGGAGGAGCTGCATCTAAGGGAGCTGCGCTTTGCGCGCGGCGAAATGGTGGTGGCACTTGGTCGTTACGGCGAAGTCTCGATTCCGATGGGAAACCTTCCGTACCTCGCCGAGGAGCTGAGTGGTGTGATCGAAGGCCCCAGGTCGGGGGTTCGCGAGATCGACGCGGTCTTGAATGGCGACGCCGAGCTGCTCGGCAAGGGGCACGACGGTCTCGTCTACCGTGTCGGGGATCGCGCTGTGAAAGTCGCAGCGACGGTACCGTTTCACCCCAGGAACCCTGGACACCGCACGCCCGAGGCGGCCGCGGAACGGCTTCGAACCGCAGTGGATCTTGCCGACGAACTCAGCACTGCGGGTGTTCCTGGGCTCGCGCGCGGCACGCTTGTCGAACACGCGCGGCGAGCGTTCTGGATCCGCGACTACTACGAGCTCCCGAAGCGCTTCACTCGGGCCGAACTCCATGCGGTGCAAGAAACCGTCCTCGGTATGCACGAGCACCAGGTCACCCTGAATGATCAGGTTCAGGTCGGGCGCAGCGCTGCAGGTGCAGTCGAGCTCTTCGACCTAGGGAGTGCGCGTTGCTGCGCAACCAGTGCGTTCGAGCACCGTCGCGACGACGACATCTCCGAGTTGGCGATGTTCTACGAGCGCCACGGGGCACGCTTCTACCTTCGCAGGGGAACGCGCGCTGAGCGACAACTGGATTTCCTGCTTCGGCATGGCCATCGGATGACTGCGGCTGAGCTCGACCCTCACCTCCGCAGCTTCAGCCGACAGCTCCAGGCAGAACGTCCCGCGGAATCGGAAAAGTCGCGCCGTTTGAGGCACCGCACTTGGCATCTGCACACTCGAACGAAGACGTTCTCGGACCAGGACTACCTCGCCGTGCTCAACCAGGTGCGCTGCGCGTGTGAAGCGGGCCGGCCCGCGAAAGCAAGGAGCCTTCCGCGGCGTCTCGTAGGAAGGGCGGTGCGGTACGGCGAGATGCAGTTCCTGGATCCGCAATTCCGCTACGTTCTCATCACGCCGGCCGGTGTCCAGGCCGCCAACGCACTCACCCAAAAGCTTGCACAAGCACAGGAGGTATCACGTGAGCGCTGATTCCAGGCGCAAGGCTCGGCGTTTGCACGAGTATCGAACGCGGATCGTACGACGCCAGGCGCTTCACGAACTCGATCAGTGTGAAGGGCCGGAGGCCGCTGGGCGGGTCGCAAGCGCTGTGCTTCGAGACGAGCGAAATGAGGTTGTGATCGTCATCGGCACAAGCGCGACGCTGCATGTCGTCGGTTATGTGGAGGTCCATCGCGGCGGACTCAACCGCTGTCCGGTCGACATCCCGGAAGTTTTGCGCGCCGTCTTGAGCATGCCAACGAGCGGCTTCTTTCTCGCGCACAACCACCCGACCGGAGACCCCACCCCTTCCGCCGATGACTGGGAAATCACGAAGAAGGTCGAGGAGGCCGCCAGAGTGGTGGGGCTGACCATGCTCGATCATTTGGTGGTCGGCGAGGGCGCGGTGCACTCGATGCGGGCCGCGCAGACCTACGACCTCGAACAAACGCACCTGTTCGCACTCCAGCGATGAGCGAGAGCATCGAGGTTTCTCCCTTGCGGCCCTCCTTACTGTATACAATAGTTGCACCTATAAACGGAGAGCGGACATGCAGAAACAGTTCCTAGAAAGGCATCGGGCCCATCTTGCCGGGCGGGAACTCGAGGTCGTGATACTCAAAGACACTTCACGGCGGAACGTTGGACGCTACGACTTCCGAGTCGCAGAGATCCACACAGCAGACGGATGGCGCTCGAAACTCTCTTTTGTCGTCGAATACAACGGATGGTCCGGTGCGCCGCCCGAATTTGTGAGCGGCTCCGCTCATGGCGTCGCCTCCCTGCCCGCGAAACTCGAAGAGCGCCTCGTCGACTGGCTCTCGGAACACTACGCCGCAGAAAGGCGGCAGTGGGAGCACGACTTCTCCATCGGCGGACAGGAGCGGTAGTCATGGCAACCGAACGTTTCGCCGAACACGCCGCGACCAAAGTCGCCTGGAAACTCGCTCCGGAAGCCGTCGAGTGGGGCGACATCAACTTCACGCGACTGGCCGAGTTGGTCTGCGCTGAATTTGACGTCGATCACATCGGGGGCCCTCTCGACGACGAGACGCATTGGATTTGGGACGTCGCCGCCGAAGTAGGGGGGCGCTACCGAGCGGAAGTGATTCAGCGCGAGCCGGGAGCGTTCGACCGATGACCCTGATCCGATTGATCATCGCCGGAAGACGCGATGCCCCAGAACCGGAGTTTCGGCGGGCATTGGCGAGCTCCGGTCTGCGGCCAGAGGAGCTGGAGTGGAATGGCATCTCCCGGGGATCCGGCTCGATGCGCCGTGAGGCGAGGGCACGCGGTCTCGTCATCCTCGAACACGTTTATGCGCGCGAACTTGCGCGGATAGGGAGGGGCCTGTGATGCACGAACGGCAGACGACCCGATCACCCGACGAGGTCATCAGCCTTCACGAACTCGTTCGGGTCGCCACGGATGCACAGTGTCCCGTGGTGGCTCGTGAAGCGCAGCGTGTAGCGGCTCATGAAGGCGTGGCGCTCGATGGCGAGCTTCGTTTTCACCAGCTCCTAGCGAGAAACTCGACCGAGGCGCTCGGACGCCCGGCGGTCATTGACGCTCTGACGCGGGCAGCGGTACGCGAATGCCACGCGGCGCTGCAACTCGTAGAGCGACAATACGAGGCGGGTGACCACGAACGCGCCATGATGCTGGTCGAGCCGCTACAAAGGATCCTCGACCTCATGGCGCACACCCGCTCAGGAGCAGCGCTTCACACCGTCCAAGAAGCAGCGGACCTCTTGGAGGGGCAGATTGCTTCCCTTGGCTACCCGCCCAACCCCGACGTCCTTAGCGCTGCGCAGAACGTCGCTGCACGGAAACGCTTCCAACTCGACGTCGCGAGACTTGCTCCGCACACGCTCGAGCAGGCGCTCGACTGCGTCGCCGAGTGCGAGCGCTTCGAGCGGATCTGCCTTGAGGGGCACCTGCAGCGCGCAAGAGCGTTCGACAAGGCGGGGCGGCAGCAAGCAGCGGAGCTCGCTCATCGCAACGCAGGCGCGGCGCTTCGGCAGCTCGGTGAACTCGAAGTCGCGCGGGCGTCCCTGGCTGCGGAGCTCCGGACCACAATCTGCTTTTCCATCAAGGGGACGACTCCCTATCTCGACCATCTCTTGGGGTGTGCACGCTTGCTCTCCGTGCATGACTCGGACGAACGGGCCATGGCCCGCTTCGTGGAAGCGGCCGACGAGCTGGTGCAGCCGGTGTTTGGGGGCAGCAGGCGGCAGAGTTGGCGGTGGCGCGGGCTCGCCGTCGCGGTGGACGGTCTTGCGGTGGACGTGGCTGGCACGCCGCAACCCGACCGCGAGCATGCAATCGCCGATCTTTGGAACGCGGTGCGCTCACACCTCACCCCGGCTCAGGTGTTGGAGCGCGGTATCGTACTCGACTCACAGACGCGTGCAGATGTGATCCTGCGGGACGACAGCTTGGCCCGCTATCTGCCAGACCGGGATACGCTGAGGGCGGCTTTGGAGGCATGCATTGCCCATCACCACAGCAAATGGTTTCGGGCGCCCGATCGCAGCGCCGAAGAGCGCCGGCACTGGAGGGCAAAGGGAATTCTTGAGGACCGACTCGCCAGTCTTCTCACCTACGGCGCTCATCAGAGATCGCGATGACCCGAGAGCACATGTTCCGCATCGCGTGTGGCAAGGTATTACTTCGGCTGCAGGGCACATGGCGCCTGACCGAACTGGGCCGTTTGGTGCGCTTCGACGGGGATCCAGAGCCGCCGTTTACGCTCCGTCTGCTGTCACATCGTGACGCAGTCGAGATCGCCGGTATCTACCCACTCAGCCGCATTGAAGGAATTCACCTCTTTCGCCCCGAGTATGACGAACCGCTCTACCGCCTGCCCCTGCACGCCGACCAGGTCGCTCTCACGGTCACGAACGAATTCCTGCCACGCTTCCGCAAGGCCTACGCTGAGTGCCTGCGCAGGCGGGACGCATGGCACGCGCGTCGGCAAGCAACGCGAACAGCATGGCGCGTGTTACCCGGTGGCCTTGCGCGGTGATGAGCTGTGCACGCGACCGAGCAGCGTAGCAGCTGAGCGCCCCTCCTGCACACCGATCCCAAAGCTCTTCGGGAATCGACCCGGTTCCAAGATAACGCCTTGCCGAAAACCCCGTTGTTTTTGTATACAACAGTTGATACTAACAACCGCGCGCCGGGGCGCTCGAGGAGTCGCAGATGAGTGTGAATCAGGTCAACCTAATCGGATACACGGGGCAACGCCCAACACTTCGCCACACGGAGCAGGGCACGCCTGTTTCGACGTTCTCTGTTGCGACGAACGAGACCTGGCAGTCCGATGGGGAGCGGCGCGAGCGTACCGAATGGCATCAGATCACGGCCTGGGGTCGACTCGGGGAGGTCGTGCACGAGCATCTGGATAAGGGGCGCCTTGTGTTCGTTTCAGGGCGGCTTCGGACGCGGAGCTGGATGGATTCGGACGGCGCTCAGCGAGTCGCCACGGAAGTCGTTGCCGGGGAGGTGAAATTCCTCGGTCGGAAGCCGAGCGGCGAATCGCTCACGTACGATCCGTCCGAGGTCCCCCCAACCACCGAGAACGAAATTCCCTGCTGAGCAGAGG
Organism: uncultured Bdellovibrionales bacterium; assembly: GCA_964468125.1. Taxonomy (GTDB): domain Bacteria; phylum Myxococcota; class XYA12-FULL-58-9; order XYA12-FULL-58-9; family CAYXVF01; genus CAYXVF01. The sequence continues at coordinate 14,940 of CAYXVF010000097.1, forward strand.
ACGTCAAACGATGGTCACGCCGATTCCGGAGTCAACCACTCCCGTCCCGGACGGGACTTCCAGACCTGCGCTGCGAGCGCTCCCTACGCGCGAGCTGCTTTGCTACCGCGAAACACTGCTTTGTGCGGCGCGCTCGCACGTGCGGGCAGGAACGTCTGACGCGCTCTTCGAGCACCTCTGCGCGGATGTCGAACAACAACTTGCGCGCGTTTCGCTGGAATTGCACCGCCGCCTAGGCCCGCTCGCCCACGTCTAGGAAATGGTAACGTCCTCACAGCAGACGAGCACTTGGCCGCCCATAGCCGAGCCTCGTCCCAACACCACCTGGGGGCGGCGGGTAGCCCACCCGCCGTCCCGTAGGGTGGTTTCGCGTCTCGAGCAGGCCACGATTTGCGGCCTCGGAGCCTCAGCACTCCTCGCGAGTGCGGCCCTTCATCCAGCGTTTGTCACGCTCGCCCTCTGGGCGAATTGGCGCCTTCACCGCGTCTTCTTGCACGGCCTCAGTGTCACCGCCGCAGCCGTGCTCTTTGCGCTTCCCGCGTATCTGCTCGTCTACGGTGAACTCCTGTGGAGCTTCACCGCGGTCGGGATCCCCCTTCGAGCTCTGGCAGCTCTACTCGCCGTCAGCGGCGGTGTCGCCGCGTGGGTCGTGACGGCGTTTGCACCGCTGCTCGTTCGCACCAGGCCAACTCTGTCCATCATCGCCTTTGCGCTGGCCTGCACGCTCGTGTCTTCGCCGTACTTTCCAGCGCTCTTTCCGTACGGCGTCGGTCTGCAATTCGCGCGCGCCGCTTGGACGGACGGCGCTGTGCAGTGGCTAGGCGTCGCTCTCGTCGGCGGTCTTTGCTGTCGTGGCGGCGGGAGTTCTCTTCGCCGCACCCGTAGCGCAGGCGCCAGTGTCCTCGGCGCCATCGCTGCGTATTGCACTCGTCGCGACTGCGAATGCACCGGAAGCCGAGGCAGCCGCGCGACTGAATGACGCGAGGTCTCTCTCTACAAAGCTGGGACGAGTCGAGCTGATCGTCTGGCCCGAGTCGACCCTGCTCGACTCCCTCGAGCCTGGCCAGGGCTACTCGTGGATCGTTCGAGATCTCCAGGCGCCCGTGCTTACCGGGGCAGTCGTACAGTTCGCAGAGCGGAAGAACAGCGCGGCCGCGTTGCTCTCACCGGAAGGCTCGCTCGTTTACGCCGCAGAGAAGCACGAACTCGTTCCGGCCGTGGAGTCCGAGCTCTTGGAGCTCGGCGAGGGCCTCGGGCAGTTTCGGACCGGCAGCAAAGGCTCGGCGCCCTTCAGTTTCCACGGCCGCTCCATTCAGACGCTCGTGTGCTACGACGCACTGTTCGGCACCCGCTATGCGAGCAGGCCTGGCAGCCTTCTTGTGGTCCTAAATAATGGCGATTGGCTCGGGCCACGACTCGAAAGCTACTACGCCGACGCAGTACGTATTCACGCGCTCGCCGCGGGTATCCCCGCGGTGTTGGTCGGCAACAATGCGTACACCGCTGTTTTTGAGCCAGGGGCCAAGCGCATTCTCGCCCGCCCTGGCACGGCCGCTGTTTTCATTGAGGAGCTTTGACCGACGGCCACGTCCAAAGTGGAGCCGTCTTTGGAGAATTCGTATGACACTCGGTGTATCTCTGGCAATGGTTGTCCTGTCTGCAACGGGAACGATGAACGAGGGTGTTTGGACTGGAGAGTTCGACACGGGCTATCTTTCGGTAGACGAGCTCGGGGAGGAGCTTGCCCCAAACCTCGCTGCGGATTTCATTTCACGCGAGTTGGGGTTGTCGGGGATCGACGTCGAAATCACCGACGCAGCGCTGCGCCCATTCGGTCTCACAGTCTACGGTGCCCAAATGGTCCACGACACGCGCGTGCGGGACGGCGAGTTCAGCTTTCTTGTTGAGCCGGATGGGTTCATTCGACTGTTCAGCGGGCGGCTGCGCGCGCTTGAGGGTGTCCCAGCCCCTCTCAACCGGGAAGAGACGATCGTGCGGCGGGCGCTGGCGGCCGTGGGGCGCAACACGAAGGGGAGGGCGCTACGCCGCGCGATTCGCAATCAACGGCGGTGAAAGCGTTTGTTTCAGTTCGATCAAAGCTTGGCTGAGATCGAACAGGTCTACGATGTCGAGCAAGCTCGCTACGTCTACGAGGTGCATACACCCCGTTTCGTTCTAGAGTTCGACGAAGAGCGGAACGAGCTGCAACGCGCCCATCGTGCCTTTGGAGGTGGCGGCGGTGGCGGCAGCTCCGCGGTCGATGCGACCATACGCCATCCGGCATTCATGACCGGCGCATCGCAAACGACTCCGACGTCCGGTGAGCGCCCTCGCGTCGATTCGCGCTCTCCTTATCGGCTACAGCTCGATGAGGCGCTCGACCGCGGCATCGAGCCTGTCGAGAACTCCGGCGGACCCGAAGTCACGCAGACTACGCCGACCTTCAACGACCCAATCGATCGCTCGGCGGGCCGCCAGCAGACCGCGTTCTTCTGGGCACAACGCGCCCGCTAGCTCTTCTTGAAGTCGTGGTCCGTGACCGACGCGAGCGACGACCAGGACATCAAGCTCGACGTCGATGCGGTACAGGACGTCCTCGATGACTGGATTGGCTGCCCTACCGGTCGGGTCGCGTGTTTCGCCTACTCGTTGGGGATCAACGGCAACCCCGAGATCGATTTCTTCGACGACGGCGAAGAGTTCTACTTCGGAATAGATCCGCACGTCGTTGCGCACGAGATGGCGCGCTGGTTCCAGTTCACGTACTCCGGCCTCGACTGGCTCAATTCGTGTCGGTACGGCGGGAATGAGGCGTTGGTCGTCGCAGAGACTCTTGCGGACGCAACCGCCGCACTCGTGGCACAGTGGGGGATCGGGACACCGCTCGCGCCGGATGGGACTGGATAGCGGGGGATCCTGGGGAGAACGCAGACACCAACTATCGCTACGCGGAGGGCCGCTTCGACGATCCGAACAGCAACGATGACTGCATGCCCTACCAAGCGGGCAACGCCTTAGAGCAGGCGATGTGGGAGTTCACTCACGGACTGAATTGCTTCGCCGAGCCGTGGACGTGTCAGGTGGCCGCCGTCAACAACTACACATTTGAAGATCTGCTCGCAGACCCTTACCGAGGTCCAAGCGGCGGGCTCTCTAGCAGGCGTCAAGCCGTCGAGATCATGATACGCGCCTCGGGCTACGCCCTGGCGCAAACGACCAGCAATACGAATCTGAGGGCGATCTCGTATTGGATGTCGAACTACATCCGGCTCAATCACTCGGCGGCCCTCGATCTGAGTTTCAGGCAGATCCTGTACGATCACGGTCTGTGGGACCTGGCCGGACCCGCGAACTTCCGGGCGAGGTGACCTCGAACGGCGCGATCTTGAGTTGGAGCAACGTATCGAATCAGCATGACTACGAAGTGCAGGTGTCGACCTCGAGCAGTTTCACGTCCGGAGTGACGACCTATCGCCCGTCGGACAGTTCGAGCTCGCTATTCGCGCCGTTCTTTGGACGCCGCTACATCCGAATCCGCGCACGTGACCGCGATTTCGCAAACGTATGGACAGACTGGCGCTACGGCGGGAGTCTGACCGTGGACGCAAACACGAACCCCTTGTGAGGCATATGCACGTCTTGCGCGCGCTCATTATCTGCGTCGTGGCCGTCCAAGCGACCGGCTGCTGTGGCGGTGCGCCGGAGTGGCCGGCCGAGCCCGTAGGTGCACCGCGGGCTCTGCGGGCGTCCGCGATTATTGGGGGTAGCGACGTTGCGAGGTTTGCGCCGGAGTGCAACGCGGGGTTCGGGGCAGAGACGATCTGGATCGTGGGCGAGCTCGAGGAGCTTCACGAAACCCGGGAAGACTTCGAGGCGTACTTCGAGGCGAGGACCGTCGATGATGTGCGTGTCGAGCGACTAGCGTTTGCAGAGGCGATTCGTCTGCCGGATACGGCGACGCTGTTGTGCCTCATCGACACGTTTTCGGCGGAGGAGGGCCCAGACACGGACGAGCGCCTGTGGGCGCTGGCCCCGCGCAGCCCGTGTGCAGAGATCCCTGCAGGGGTGGACGCTCGCTTCGACATGCGGTCCCAGCCGGATGTCGAAGCGCGCGTCCAAGGTCTGCCCCCAGGAACGATTCTCCATCACGTGGAAGCAGATTGTGTATCCGGCCTCTCTCCGGGAGCCTGTGTGAACGGGTTCTGCCCGCTTCTCTGCAGCGCGCACTTCGCGCCTCTCTTTTAGGTTCGGGAGAACGAGCGGGGTTGAAGAGCATACGCGGGGCGAATGCGCTCGCGTTCGCCGTTGTCGCTATTTCGTGCTCCTGCGTTCCACATCGCACCGCAGAATGACCGCACGAAGCCCGGCGGCGTCGCCAACGTGTCGCTCGTCACGGTCGGAGAATCTGATCAGCCGTTCTTCGTTCGTATCGCGCGCTGTTCCGCAGAGACTCTCAGTGACTTGGTCCAAACGCGAAGGCCTGGCTTTGGGCGAAGGCCTCGCGCGGGTTCACGTCGAATCTCCCGCGACGAAAGGACGTCCGATGCGTCGCGCTCTGCCATTTCGATAACCCATTCGAAGCCCGGGGCGGCGAGGCTTCCGGCTGCTAGTAACCAGAGCATCTATTCCTCCTCTTTGCGGCGAACCCAAACTCCCGTTTAGCACGGGCGGAAGGGGAGTCCGAAGCCAGGTTGCAGGGCCTCACTCGATTCTGTATACATTAGCAACAACAACACTGATTCCGTTGTGGCGCGCGGGCATAGCTCCGCGCGGCCACGGTCGCAAAGGAGTTAAGAAATGCCATCTTGTAGCGTCTGTGGAAAGCGCTCTCGGAAGCGAGCCTACTTCGCTCGCGAGCGTTCGGGCGATGGAGCGCGCCTTGTCTGCGCTCGGACCTGCACTCAGCAAGCCATTTTGCGAAAACAGATGCGCGAAGAGTTGGCCCTCAAGGGCCGACGCCCGAAGCGCGGTGACTACATCCTCAACCCAGTGACCCGGCGAGCGTATGGCCCGATCGTCCGGGTGCGTCGGGCTCGCGGGGAGGTGGTTCGCGCTGGAAAGTTCGGTGAGGTCGTCCACGCGGGCTGGAGACTGCCGCGCACGGGTTGCGAGTACGCCAGCGAGGTTCCAGCCGGGTTCGTCCTCGCGACACCCGGAGTTCGATCGCAGTGAACGAAGACCTCCTGAAGCGATGCACACCGCGCTCCTCTGGTGGCTGGGAGATTCAGTACGGCGACGGTGTGCTCAGGTTTGAGCACCGGGGCACATACCGCGGCGGCGCTTGGGACACCTGGGATAACGAGATGCACGTACAGTTGCGTGGGGTCCCTCTCGCCTATGCTCGCGAGCTCCTCGAGGCTGCAGTTTCAGCCGCGCGCGACGCAAAGATCGACCTGCAGCCCGGACCGAGCCGACTCAAGGAAGGCGCGGAGGTCTTGAGAGAGCGGCGAGACACCTACGCACCTTACCGAGACGCCATCGGCGCGCTAGCGGATCGTTTGAACTACACGGTGACGGAGTCAGACTGGCCGAACCCGCCTGTGCTGCGCGGGACGGACGGACGCGGGCTGCGACTGACCGCGCACCAGGACCACTTGGCGGTGGTGCCGATCTATCCCGAAAGTGACGCGCTGCCGCATCTCCGCTACGAACCTACTGACGGACCACGGACCGATCTGGCGATCGACACCCCGGGCCGCTGGCACGGCCAACTCAACCGACTCCTCGGCGCCTACCATCGGGCCTACGCCGCGGCCGTGCGAGTACGCGACAACGACCGACCAAGAGCACGGCGGCTTGGAAACGCCTTCGTGAGACTGGTCACTGGAATCCCGGTGGGGCCGGGGTGCAAGGCTCGCGTCTATGGCCCGGCAGCGCTCAGCGTCGATATCCCCTCGATCGCTGACGGCGTGATCTGGGTGCGGTGTGCTCCCGATGGCCCGCCCTATGCCGAATTCGAGTTCGATGGGCTAAGCATCGGCGTGGCTGAGCGCATTCTTCCACGACTGACGAACCACCGCCCGACTGAGTATGGGCACGACATCGAGCGCACGTTCTCGTATCGCGACGTGCTACAACACTCTGCCGGCCATCCAATGGCTCTCACGCTCTAGGGGCGACGACACGACAGCCGTCGCGCTCAACGCGTCCAGAAATGAGCGCCGAGTTCCTGTTCGACATCCTCGCGAATGCGGCGGACCGTTTCCACATTCTCCAGATAGTGAGGGCTACGCGCCTCCACACGTACCTTCGTCAAGTGGCTCTTTCGTCCCTGCGCCAACCGCTGCGTCTTGGCCCCGTGGCGCTTGGCGATAGTCTGAAGCTTTCGGGCCTGCTCCCCGGTCAACCGTTCTACCCACTTCTCGATGCGTGCGGAGTCGAAGCCAAGCGTATTCTTCATCGCTAATCCTTTGTGTACATTAACAACCATGGTAGGCGCAGAAAACAGGAGAGCAAGGCTCCAGCGGCCCGCCTATCGTGATGCGGTGCGATGGATCGCAGAGAATGACGGGAGCGTCACGGACGCCGTTGAGTGCCTGGAGCTCCGCGAAGGGCACGACGCCGGCGCTGCCGAACGCATCGAGGCGCTGTCTGGGCTACTGACGGTGGTACTGGTGGCAGACCTCTTCGCGGCCGCCCTGGAGCGAGTCGCCCGCGATGTCTTGCGGCACTCGAGGCGGAATGAGGCGCGCTTGCCAGGCCGGCGCACGAGGAGTGAGCATGCATCGGCGACGTGAACAGACGGAAGATGCCGTGGCTGCAGTGGGCCAGCAGGCCCGCGCCGTTGGCAATCCTAGTCCAGCCGAGCGGCAGGTGGAACAGCATCCCACGATTGCACATCTTCTTGCAGCGCTCCGGCGCTCTGCGGTGAACAGGGGGCGAAAGTGAGCCAAGCCGAAACCACGGTCACTATCGGCGGCGTCCCGATCACCATGCGTATCGAATCACTCGCGACTTCGACGCCCAGCGCCGGAGTTAACGACTTCGCCGTCCACTTCGAGTTGGCGGCGGGCGAACCTCACTCCTTTGTGAGCTTTTCGACGCGAGCACCTGCGGGTGACGGCCCGGAACGACTCGATGATGAATCGATCGTAGTCCACGGACACGTACCACGCAGGGTCCAAGAAGCGGTTCTTGAGTGGCTGCAGAGCCGCTACAGCGCTTCGCACTACGCGTGGAGACTGAGTGCGAGCTTGAGGGAAGGTCACGATGCGTTGCCGGCGCGACCTGACGATGAGCTGGTCGCCGTCATGGCCCACATTGTTCCGAGCACGGATGTGCCGAAGTCTCGCATCAACACTGAGCGCGGGGAGCGCGAACCGTATCTTCGCGGAGAGCTCACGCGAGCAGCTGCGGCAAGGCTGCTGATCAAATGCGGCCGCCGGGAATCAATGGCCTGGGACAGAACGCTCGAGGGCGATTCGACCGCGGCGCAGTGGCGCGCGCGCTGGTCGCTGGCCAAGCGCCGCTACTCACAGCTCGTGAGGACCCTCGAACGAGAACAGAACCAACAACACGAGTTCGGTTGGAGCTGGTCGCGGTAGTCAAGCAGTCGCCCCTGGTCTACAGCGTCAGTGAGTGAGCACTCTTTCGTGTTGCTTCCAGATGCGTTGCAAATGTATACATCGGCCCGAAGCCGGCATGACTTCGCTCGAGGCGGCTGCGGACCCGCGCTGAGTCACGCCATCTCACCCAAACGCCACCCCTACCGCTGCGGGCAAGACGGAT
>CAYXVF010000098.1:0-22517 GCA_964468125.1 uncultured Bdellovibrionales bacterium
TTGGGTCGATTCTCGAGCAACCCGCCAGGGCGTCTCGGCGATAATCGGCCGCGTCACCCAATCGCCGGAAGTGGGAGCTGTCATGTCCGTCGACGTGGAGATCGTTCGAGAAGCGCAGAAGCTGTGGGAGCAGCGGGGTCTGACCCGACCGAGCGAGTCCACTCGGATCGCACGCACGCTACGCCCGGAAGTCGCGAGCCCCGGGGCCTGGCTGACTACGGTTCGCAAGGCCCATCGCCAGTTCGTGCAGTCGATGCCACTCGACGGGGCGCTGAAGCGCAAGCACGTGGACGCTTTCTTCGCCCGGCTTGCCACCGCGACCGCCGCGCCGCTGGCGCGGCCGATGGAACCGGAGAGCTCTCAGGCGGCTTGACGACATCATCAGGGTCGTTTTTCGCGTTCCCAAAAATCGCTCGTGCTTCGACCAACGAGGCATGAATCGCATCATCCTTCCGCGCGACCCGCGGTGGCTGCAGATCGCCGTGCTCGGGGGCCTGCTGCTCTACGGCGTCTTTGTTCTCGAATTTGGGGTGAGCGCCCAACGGCTCGCGTTCACCGTCGGCACCGCGCTCCTGTGCCAGTATGGGCTCACCCGGGCCTTTCGCCTGCCGCGTTTCGACCCCAAGAGTGCACTCATCACGTCGTTCTCCCTGACACTCTTGCTGCGGGTGCCCCATGACGGCTGGGCGATGGTCGCGGCGGCGCTCGCCATTGGGAGCAAGTTCTCGATCCGCGTCCGGGGCAAACACGTCTTCAACCCAGCGAACTTCGCGATCGTGGCGCTCTTGCTCTTGGACCGGGGTTGGGTCGCGCCGGGGCAATGGGGCGCGGTTGCACTCTTTGCCCTCGTCCTCGGCGGTGCGGGTGTCTTTGTGACCGCCCGTTCCGAGCGCTTCGACATCACCGCCGCATTTCTCGCGGGCTACGGGGCACTGCTCGTGGGGCGTGCGCTCTGGCTCGGTGACCCGCTCAGCATTCCACTCCACGCGATGCAGAACGGCTCGCTCATCCTGTTCGCATTTTTCATGATCTCCGATCCGAAAACGACGCCGAGCTCACGCGCCGGTCGCATCCTCTTCGCGCTCGCGGTCGCAGCCGTGACTTACGGGATCCGTTTCACCCTCTATCGCAGCGACGGGGTGATGTGGGCGCTCTGTGCCTTGGCGCCCCTGACTCCGTTATTTGATCGCATTTTTGAAGCTCGGGCCTATCAGTGGCCAACACAAACGCCGACGGTTGCATTCGGCACTCAAACCCAAAATTCAGGAGAACAGCATGTGGCTGCGTAGTCTTGGAGCTCTCGTGGCGGCCGTCGTCTTGGTGTCGGCGCCGTCCGTTTCTCATGCCTTTTGCGGCTTCTTCGTGTCGAAGGCGGACTCGAAGATGTTCAACGAGGCTTCTCAGGTGGTCTTGGTGCGCGACGGTGACAAGACCGCGATCACGATGGTGAACGACTTCAAGGGGAACCCGAAAGACTTCGCGATGGTGATCCCGGTTCCGACCTTCATCGAGCGTGAGCAGATCAACGTGGGGGACATGAAAGTGATCGATCACCTCGACGCGTTCACTGCGCCGCGCTTGGTCGAGTACCACGATTCCAACCCCTGCGAGATGCAGTACGACCGCGAGATGGCGATGGAGGATTCGACGATTCCGATGGCCGCGCGCTCCGGGGCCGGCCCCGCAAAGAGCGCTCGAGATCTCGGAGTGACCATCGAAGCGAGCTACGCGGTCGGCGAGTACGACATTCTCATCCTCTCGGCCAAGCAGAGCAACGGCCTCGTGCGTTGGCTCGACAGCAACGGCTATCGCATGCCGGACGGGGCCGAGCCGGTAGTCGCGAGCTACATGCGCCAGGGCAACCGCTTCTTTGTGGCCAAGGTCAACGTGGGCCGCATGAAGCGCGACGGTGAGTTCACCAAGCTCCGGCCGATTCAAGTCGCCTACGAGTCGCCAAAGTTCATGCTCCCGATTCGCCTCGGCATGGTGAACTCCCAAGGGCAGCAGGAGCTGATTGTCTACGCGCTCTCGAAAAAAGGGCGGGTCGAGAGCACGAACTACCGAACGGTGAATCTGCCGAGCGACATGGACATTCCCCTGTTCGTGCGGGACGACTTCAAGCGCTTCTACACCGACTTGTTCCGGCATCAGACCCGCAAGAATCAGTCGTCGGCGATCTTCACCGAGTACGCCTGGGACATGAGCTGGTGCGACCCCTGCGCCGCGAGTCCCTTGAGCGGTGAAGAGCTGCGAAAGCTGGGAGTGTTCTGGGCCACGAGGGATGGGCGAGCTCAGAACGTCTTCGTGACCCGGATGCACGTGCGATACGACGCGCGCCACTTTCCGTCAGACCTCGTGTTCCACGAGACCGGCGACCGGACCAATTTTCAGGGGCGCTACGTTCTACGCAATCCGGCGACCGGGGACCTCTCCTGCGAGGCGGGGCAGGCCTACAAGAAGGAGCTTCGAACGCGCTGGGAGCGCGACGCGCGTGAGCTCGCTGCGCTGACCGGGTGGGAGCTCGCAGACATTCGCGAGCGAATCGACTGGTCCCTGGCCTCCGTGGACGAGAAGGAGAGGCCCTGGTGGAAGTCGATCTGGGATTGATCGCAATCGCAAAAATGAAGAAGGCCCCGAGAAGGGGCCTTTTCTACCTCTAGCTCCCTTGGATGGGGCTCAGCTAATCTTCTGTTCCTTGAACCAGCAGTGCCGGCCGAGCTTCGGGTCGTACTTTTTGAGTCGCAGCTTGTCCGGCGACTTCTTCTTGTTCTTCGTGGTCGTGTAGAAGAAGCCGGTGCCTTCTTCAGAGACGAGTCGAATCAAATCACGCATCGTTCGCTCCTCAGACCTTCTCACCGCGCGAACGAATATCCGCGACGACCTTGTCGATACCCACCTTGTCGATGATGCGCAGACCGCGGGAGCTGACCTTGAGCTTCACCCAGCGATTCTCGCTCGGCACCCAGAAACGACGCACGTGCACGTTCGGGAGCCAACGACGGCGGGTCTTGATATTCGAGTGCGAAACGTGATTCCCGCTCGTGGGGCGCTTCCCCGTGACCTGACAAACCTTTGACATTTTACCTACCTCCGCCGTTCGAGGAACGCGGCTGATAGCAGAGCGAAACTCGCCATTGCAAGGAAAAAATCGCGGATCGCGAATCGCACGAAATCATGCGGAATCCGTGTTCATGACGCTGCGTTTCCCTTGTTCGGGTCCCTGTACGCGTTTAAAGGTCGACATGGCGATGGTGGAGCTGGAATCGGTGGAGAAAGACTACCCGCTGGGAAACCTGGTGGTCCAGGCTCTCCGCGGCGTGTCCATGCGAATCGAGCCCGGGGAGTTCACGACCATCGCCGGCCCCTCGGGAAGCGGTAAGACCACTCTCCTGAATCTGATCGGCTGCGTCGACGTTCCCACCCGCGGCACTGTCCGCATCGAGGGGCAGGCCACCGAGTCCTTGAGCGATGCGCAGCTGACGGAGCTTCGCCTGCGAAAGCTCGGCTTCATCTTTCAAACGTTCAATCTGGTGGCGGTCCTCAACGTGTTCCAGAACGTCGAGTTTCCCCTCCTCCTCCAGGGGGGGTTAGGCGCCGGGGAGCGCCGGCGCAGAGTCGAGGAGCTGGTGGAGAAGGTCGCGCTCACTCCACAGCTCACCCAACGACCGAGCGAGCTCTCCGGAGGGCAGCGGCAGCGGGTCGCCATCGCCCGGGCCCTCGTCACCGGGCCGCGCATCGTTCTCGCCGACGAGCCTACGGCCAACCTCGACTCGGTGACCGGCCAGACGATTCTCGACCTCATGCGCGCGATGAATCGCGACGACGGCACGACCTTCATCTTCTCGACGCACGACCCGGATGTGATGAAATATGCGGGGCGTGTCATTCGGCTGGTGGACGGTCGGGTGGAGAGCGACGAGGTCCGAACTCCCGAGTCGGTTGCGGAGTGAGCCGTGGGTGATCGCTTCGCGCTCCTTCGCGTCACGGCGCTCATCGCCTTTCGCAACCTCTTCACCCATCGGGTGACGAGCTTCATCGTGGGTTCGATCATTCTCTGCGGGACCGCGCTCGTCGTGACCGGCACCGCTCTTCTCGACTCGATCGAGGCGGCGATGGAGCGCAGCGTCACCTCGAGCTTCGCTGGGCACATTCAGATCTATTCGTCCGAAGGTCGCGACGACATCGCGCTGTTTGGCTCCGGCTTCATGGCCTCCGAGGACATCGGGGAGATGCACGATTTCGCCCGGGTCGCGGAGGTCGTGAAATCGGTGCCCAACGTGGAGGCGGTGGTCCCGATGGGGATTCAGCTCGCCCAAGTCGTCGGGGGCAATCAGGTCGATGAGCTCGTCGAGTCGATGCGGGCCGCCGGACGCGACGGAGACGAAGCGCGCGTCGTGAACGGGGTGGCGCGGCTGAAGAGCATCGCCCGGGACATGGTGGCCGAGTACGAAAATCGACTCGAGGTCAGCAACACCCGGGAGACGCTCCTCGAAGCGATTCGAACGCTCGAGGAGGTACAGAGTGAGGCCTTTTGGACCGATGAGCGCACCCTGGACGAACGACTTCTCTGGGTGAGCACGCGCCTCGCACCGCTCATCGAAGACGGTCGTGTGACCTTTCTGCGCCTGCTCGGAACCGATCAGGTGGAATTCCGCAAACGCTTCGACCGGTTCCGCGTGGTGCACGGGGAGGCGACTCCGGCCGGCCAGCGCGGATTGATGCTCTCCAATCGCGCCTACGAGGAGCGGCTCAAACATCGCGTGGCCCGTTGGCTCGATCGCCTCGACGAGGACAGCGAGGGGGACCGCAGCCTGATCGCGAGCAACGCCGAGCTCGTCAACCTGGCTGAGCGTCTGCCGGAGCAATACCAGCGCATCACTCTGAACCTCGATCCAGACAACGCTCGAGCCCTGGAAAGCGAGCTCCGCGACTACCTCGGTCGCAACGCCACCCTCGACGCGCTGGTCAGCGAGCTGTTGACCGTGACGCCTGACAATTTTGACGAGCGCTTTCGGGCTTTCTACGACATTGTCGCGCCGCGCATCGAGCTCTACGCGGTAGACGTGGGCGACGTGCTAACCCTGCGCTCCTTCACGCAGAGCGGTTACCTCAAATCGGTCAACGTGAAGGTGTGGGGGGTGTTTCTCTTTGATGGCCTCGAAGGCTCGGACCTCGCCGGCGCGCAGAACCTGATCGACATGGTCAGCTTCCGGGAGCTCTACGGTGTCATGACCGCCGAGACACGCGCGGAGCTCGCTGAGATCCGAAACGAGATCGGGCTCGATGCCGTGGACATGAACTCCGCGGAAGACGAGCTCTTCGGTGCGGGGACCTCGGAGCTCGAGACGCGTCAGATCGAGGCTTTCGACGAGCTCTCCGTTCTGGAAGAGGCGATCGATAGGGCCGACGCGCTCGATGCGGGCTTTGACCAGGCGACGGTACAGGACGGACTCGCCCTGAATGCCGCGGTCCTGCTCCGGGACCCATCACTTCTCGACGAGACACTCGTCGAGATCGAGAAGGCCAGCGCGGAGGCGGGGCTCGCGATCGAGGCCAAAGACTGGCAAGCCGCCGCGGGGCTCGTAGGGCAATTCGTGACCGTCGTGCGCCTCGTCTTGTACGTTGCGATCGTGATCATCTTTCTGGTCGCGCTCGTGATCATCAACAACTCGATGATCATGGCGACGATGGAGCGGGTGGCAGAGATCGGTACGATGCGCGCGATCGGGTCGTCGCGTTCCCTGGTCATGGGCATGATCTTCCTCGAAACACTCACCCTCGGGGTCCTCGCCGGGGGAGCTGGAGCCGCGCTCGGCATGACCGTAGTCGGCATCCTCGGCGAGGTCGGAATCCCAGCCAATAACGATGTCCTCGTGTTCCTGTTCAGCGGACCAAGGCTCTACCCGACATTTGGGGCGATTCACGTGGTGATCGGCGTGCTCGCGATCGTCGTCGTGTCGTTGATCTCCACGCTCTACCCTGCTCGGGTAGCAACTCGCATTCAGCCGGTCGTGGCGATGCAACGGGCGGAGTGAACGTGGGCGCCTACTTTGAAATCGCCTTTCGCAATCTCGTCCTCGCTAGACGCCGGACGCTGATGGTCGGAGGAGCGATTGCGCTCGTCACTATGCTCTTGGTGCTCCTGCTCGCCCTTTCGAACGGACTCTACGACACCATCGTGCGCTCTTCGACGGTCCTGCTCTCCGGGCACGTCAACGTAGGCGGTTTCTTCAAGGCCAAACCGAGCGATCGAAACCCGATGATTACTCAGGCGGATCGCCTCCGAGCCATCGTCGAGCGCGAGGTCGACGGCATCGACTATATCATCGATCGCCAACGAGGATTTGCGACGCTCATCAGTGAGATCGATGCGCTCCAGTCACTCCTCGCGGGTGTGGACGTCACCGAAGAGCAGGGATTGATTCGGGAGGTTCGCCTTGCCCCGCGGTCCGCTTATACGAAGGAAGACGATCCCACGGTGGTCGGAAATGTCTCCGCGCTCTCCGAACCGGATACGATCATGCTCTTCGCTGGCCAAGCCGCGCGCCTAGAGGTGGACGTCGGCGACCGGTTGACGCTGAGTGCCCAGCTCGTCGATGGAACGGTGAATACGGTCGATGTTCGCGTCGTCGCCGTTGCCGAGGACATTGGCTTTTTGTCGAGCTTTAACGCGTTCGTGAATCAGGACACGGTGCGGGGCCTCTATCGCCTCAATGACCAAACCACTGGTGCGATCATGGTCTATCTGAACGACCGCGACCGGGCAGGGCAGGTGATGAATCATCTCCGTCGGGTCTTAGCGGCCGAGGGCTTCGAGGTGATGGATCACTCGCCGCAGCCGTTCTTTGCGAAGTTTGAGATCGTCGCCGGAGAGGATTGGACGGGATTGCGCTTGGATCTGACGATCTGGCGGGACGAGATCGCGCCCCTGAAGTGGACGCTGAGCGCGGTGGATACGGTGTCGAGCGTCCTTGTGCTGATCCTGACCGTGATCATCATCGTGGGGATCATGAACACGATGTGGATCTCTGTGCGCGAACGGACGAGCGAGGTCGGAACCCTCCGTGCGATCGGCATGAAACGTTCGCGCGTTCTCGCAATGTTTGTCGTTGAGGCCACTCTGCTAGGGGCCGTTTTCGCGTCTCTCGGAGCAGGGCTCGGAGTGATGATCGCTTGGGCGATCGATGCGGCGCAAATTCGGGTGCCGATCGCCGCCATGCGGGCGGTGCTGATGAGTGACGTTGTGCATCTGAGTGTCGACCCGTCGAGTGTTTTCTACGCCATTCTTGGCTTCACGGCCGTCACCGTTGGCGCTGCTTTGTGGCCGGCGCTCCAGGCCGCCCGCATGCAGCCGGTGACCGCCATTCATCACGTAGGTTGATCATGGGTTTCTTGTTCTCGCTCGCATTGCTCGCCGCGCCAATCGGAGAAGGCGAAATGCGCGACATGCTCCGTGTCATCGATGACCGCACGTCTTCGAGTACGGATTTCAAGTCGCTGGTCTACATCGAGCAGAAGGAAAAGGATCGCGAAGACCTGCTCTATGAAGCGGTGGTCTATCGACGAGACGAGGACGATAAGTTGATGATCCTTTTCCTTCGACCCAAATCCGAGGCTGGGAAGGGATACCTGCGGCTCGATGAGAATCTGTTCATCTATGACCCTTCTGTGGGGCGCTGGGAGCGTCGGACGGAGCGCGAACGGATCGCCGGAACCAATTCGAGGCGCCAGGATTTCGACGAGCGACGCCTGGCCGAAGAGTTCGATCCGGAATGGGTGGGCCGGGAAACGCTCGGCAAGTTCGATGTCGTTCATCTGAAGCTCACCGCCAAGAAGGGCGTGGACGTCGCGTACCCCGTGGTAGAGGTTTGGATCGACAGTGCGTCTGGAAACCTTCTGAAACAGCAGGAGCGGGCGCTCTCAGGCAAGCTGATGCGCACGTCGTACTATCCGAAGTGGACTCGCCTCAAAGCACCCGATGGGCGTGACCTCTACTACGCTCGCGAGACGCGTGTCTTCGACGAGCTCGAAAAGGGTACGAGCACTACGGTCGTCGTCCGCAAGGTCGATCTCCAGAGCCTTCCCGCCAATATCTTCACGAAGGCTTGGCTCGAGAGTAAGAGCCGGTGACCGTGCGTGCGCCCGTGGTCCTGTGTGTGCTCGTTGCCGTGACGCCGGCATGGGGACAGAGCGAGAGCGAGACCGAGCGCGACGCGGAGATCTTCGGAACCGAAGAGCTCGACGACACTACGGAAGAGGCGGAGTCCTCGGACCTAGACGAGCGGCGGGACGAGGCACTCTTCGGCGACGGAGAGACGGTGGGAGAGGACGTGGGCCTTTCCGTCGAGGCCCTGGAGAAAAAGCTCGCCGAAGGGCTCGATGAGCGTCAGGACCCGCTTGCTCTAGGAGGCGCGCTCTTTCTTCGTCTCGAGTACGCCAATGTTGCGGATGTGGATGCAGCGCAGCAGCGGATCGCGAGCCCGAATCTTCTGGACCTCTACCTCGACGCACGGCCCACGCCGCGGCTTCGAGCCTACGTTCGCGGGCGCCTCCGCCACGACTTCACGCGAAACGACGACGCGGGGGATTCTCTGTTGGCCCTCCCCACCACCGGTTTCGGCACCCTCGACACCTCCACGGGGCAAACGTCGGTCTTGCTCGATCAGCTCTGGCTGAAGTTCGATCTCTTTCGGACGGTCTTCGTCACCGCCGGCCGCCAGCGGATCCGCTGGGGTACCGGGAGATTCTGGAATCCGACGGACTTCTTGAATCGGCAGTTTCGCGATCCTTTGGCGATTTTCGATGAGCGTCTCGGCGTCGGACTCGTGAAGCTGCATCTTCCTCTCGAAGAGCTCGGCTGGAATCTTTACGCCATCGGCAACTTCGAGGGCGCGTCCACCGCGGAGGAAGTAGGGGGCGCGCTTCGCGCGGAAGCGCTGATCGAGAACACCGAGCTCAGTCTCACCGCCGCCGGACGGAGCGGGCGACCGGTCCAGCTCGGAGCCGATCTCTCTTCGGCCCTGTGGCTCTTCGACGTTCGCGCGGAAGTTGCCTTCCTCTACGACGACCCGGGCCCGTTCTTCCGACCGGCGAGGGAGGGGGAAACAACTCCCATCGACGAGGCCGCGGGATTCATCGCGGATCTTCTCGGTACGGAGATCCCCGATGAGCTGCGAGCGGTCCCCGTAGACCGACGGGACGAGTGGATCGTGCAAGCGAGCGCCGGGGCTGAGATTCAGATCGCCTACTCCGCGCAGGACAGCCTCTTCCTCGGGGCCGAATACTTCTTCTTCAACGTTGGCCAACGCGATGCGTCGATTTACCCGGCTCTCTTCGCCGCGAACGCCTTTGTGCCTCTCTACACCGGTCAGCACTACGGTGCGATTTTTCTCGCGCTTCCGAATCCCGGCGACTGGAACCGCTCGACGTTCAGTGTCAGCACCCTTGGCAACCTCTCGGACCGATCGTTCCTGTCGCGCCTCGATTTTTCGACAGACCTGCTCACCTTCGCGACGTTCAACGCCTACGCGAGCGTGAACTGGGGGGACGTCGGCGAATTTCGCTACAGCTATCGCTTGGATCCGGTCCCGTTCGACGGGCCGATACCGGAGCTCCCGCCGGAGCAGGCGGCCTTTGCGGACCTCTTTCTAAACGGCTTCACCATCAACGCCCCGCGGTTCAACTTGGGGGTCGCGATCCGGATGGCGATCTAGAAGTAGTGATTGAACGTGATGTAGAGGCCGCTCGTCTCTTGATCGAAGCTCTGGGCGTAGTCTGCACGAACGACGAAGTTGTCATTCCACGCGGCGTAGAAGCCTGCCACGGCCCCCGTGGCGAAGCTGAAGAAAGGGCCGTCGCGCTCGTAGTCCGCCCAAACGCGACCCGCATCGAAGCCGGCCATCAGTGTCAGGTCGATGTCCTGCGCGAAGAGGTCGAAACTCGCAAAGCGGTAGCGAAGCTCGGCGGACGCGGTGGTTTTGATCTTGCCGATGAAACGATTCTTCACGACGCCGCGCAGCGTGCTTCCGCCGCCGATTCCGTCGAGATCGGACAGGCCTGCCGTCAAGGAGAGTTGGTAGAACGGCACGTTGCCAAAGGAGAAGTCGCCCAAGAGTCGCGCGGCCAGGACCAGGCGAGGCAAGAGGCGCTGATAGAATCGCAGATTGGCGGTGACGCCGCCGTACCAGAAGCGCCCGCCGGCGACGGGCCCCGCCATTCGGACGAGAACGGCGTGCCACATCCCGGAGGTCGGCGCTGGCTCGTTGTCGCGGGTGTCGTAGATGATCCCAACGCGCAGGTCACCGTCGCGTTGACCGCGAGGGTTCCCGGCGTCGTCCAGCTCGAGCCCCACCAGATCCGCGCCCGCTTCGAGGTCCTCGACGAGTTTCGATGGTGCGTCCTGTCCGAGGTCGTCCTCCGGGTAGCGTACTTCGAGATCGTAGTAGCGAAAGCGGTAGCCGAGAAAGAGCTGCCAATCGTCGGTGAGGTCGCGTCGTACGTTTAGAAGCACCGCTGGAACGCGTTCACTGTAGTTGTTGTAGCGCGTGCCGATGAATCGCGGGTTCCCCGGGCAGACGTTCGGATTCGATTCGACAGCGTCACGGTCCGTGCAGGTGAAGAAATCGGGATCGCGAATGGAACCGTTTCCGAGGCCGAAATAGTTGCTGAATCGCTCCGCGTAGAGCTGGAGTTGTCCGCCGACGCGCCAGTGCGAGCCATTCAGTCGCGGTGCGTCGAGCTGGAGTGCGTGGTAGGCAACTCCGTTGGTCGTCTGAAAGAACTGCGCGATGGCGGCAAAGCGATAGGGCTTTTCGTTCTGTCCATGATCGTAGGCCGCGACCCGCAGGCCGTACCCCACTCCTTCGTCGGAGTTGAAGTTCACGAGGGGCAAGCCCGCGAAGTGCCAACCGGTGCGAAATTCCTCAGCCTCCAGCGCTTCTTCGCGTACCTCCGCATCGGCGGTGAGCACGAGGAGCAGGAGGAGTTTGGCCACGTTAGAGCTCCGTTTCAAACACCTCGTAGCCGTAGTCGGTCATGCCGAGGGCCTCGTAGGTGGCTTTCGCGGTCGCATTGCTCCGGTACACATAGAGTCGGAGCCCGCAGACGTTTTCGGCGGCGCGAGCCTCACGTTGCACGTATTCGTATAGGGCTCGGTAGACGCCCTGGCGCCGTCGCTCTGGGTGCACGTAAACCGACTGAATCCACCAGAATTGCCCGTTTCGCCAATCGCTCCATTCGTAGGTGAGCATCAGCTGGCCGACCACGCGACCGCCTGCGTCCGAGGCGAGCCAATAGGCGCCTCGGGTAGGGTCTTCGAGCACCGCAGCGCACCCTGCCCGTAGGGTGGCAGGGTTGAGCGTCTTTTTCTCCGTTTCGAGCGCCATCGCTGAGTTATTGGCGCACAGGAGGTCTAGATCTTCGGAGGTCGCGCGTCTGATCGTCCACATGGAAGCGCTCGTTAGCACGCGCGCGCAAAAAGTTCAGCACCGGTCTGCGAGATCGGGCAGGTTAGCGACTCCGGAGGTTGGTGAGTGTCCATGCATCGTGCGGTGATGCGTGCGCTGGATCGGTTTGCACGCAACTCAAAGCTTCTGTCGCTCCTCGACACGCCCGGCTTGGAGCGTCTGGCCGAGTCGGGTCGGATCGAGCATCGCGAGCAAGACGATGTGATCGTCCGTCAGGGCGACGATAGCCACACCTTCTATTTAGTCGTGGCCGGATCGGTGCGTGTGATCGTGCGCGACGGGGGCCATGAGCGCGAGGTCGCAAAGCTCGACGGGGGCAACTTCTTCGGCGAGATCGGGACGCTCACCAATCAGCCGCGCTCTGCCACGGTCGTCTGCGAAACGCCCGTCGAGCTCGTGGTCTTCGAGCGTGACCCGGTGCTCGACGTGCTGCGTGACTACCCTCGTGTGCACGAGGTCGTCGGCAAGGTAGGGCTCGCCCGCAGCGAAGAGAACCAGCGGGGCCACGGGCTGGCCGAAGCCCTAGAGGGTGACCACGATGAAATCGGGGGGTTGGCGGATCTTCTCGAAGGGCCGGACTGAGCGAATTTCTTTGGTCGCAGGCGCGGCTACCCCTTAATGTTCCCGGCGAGGAGGGATTCCATGAAAGCGACACGCACCGCGATGCTCCGCCTCTTGTTGGCCGGGGCGCTCGTCACCTTCAGCAGCGCCTGCTTTGAGGTCAATCAGACCATCAAGCTCAAGAAGAACATGTCCGGCACAGCGGCCTTCGACTTCAAGATGGATCTCGAGCCGATGGTCTACATGATGGCCTTCATGGAAAAGGCGATGAGCGGCGGCGGAGAGAATCCCACGATCACCGAGAAGGACCTCGCGAAAGCGCGCAAAGAATTTCTCGCGACCCAGGGCGATGAGTTCAAGGACAAGATGGGAAGCAAGGAAGAAGTTGCATCCAAGCTGCCTGATGGCGTCAAGCTGAAGAAGTACAAGGCCAAGACCCGCGGCACAAAAATGAGTGTCAATGCGCTCTTCGCCTTCGACAAGGTCACGAAGCTCAACGATGTCGCCATGGGAGAAAACGAAAAGGAGTCTCCCATGTCCGGGCTCACGATCGAGGAAACCGCGGACACGCTGACCATCTCGACAGTCTTGGACAATCCGACGAAGAATGGAGCCGGTGGCATGGGGGGACTGGGCGGCCCAGGTGGAAGCCCGGAGGACATGCCTGGACCCATGGGTGACATGATGCGAAACGCGCTCAACAAGATGCGGTTCAATATCGTGATCGATGCGCCCTTTCAGGTGGTCGAGCACAACGCAACGAGCCAGCGTGGGAACCGGCTCAGCTGGAAGATCGATTATGCGGCAATGAAGGCAGCCGAGGAATCGGGCCAACCCATGAGTGTCCGAGTCGTCTATAAGAAGTGACCTGTCAGAGTTTTCGCAACACGGCGAAGTAGATTGGCCCGAACCCGGTCTGATCGGGCAAGAGAAGCGAGCCGCAACGGGTGCGCTCGCCCTGCGACCCGATCGACTCGTCGAGCGCGACGCGGCCCCGACGTTTCTTCAGGAGCTTCTGAACCACGCCGTCATTTTCCCGGGGATCGAGGGCACAGGTGCTGTAGACCAGGCGGGCCCCGGGGGCTGCGCTGTCGATGGCGGCGGCCAAAATCGCGCCCTGTCGAATTGAGAGCTGGCGCGGACGCGCGGGGGTCCACGCCGCGAGGGCTTTTGGGTCGGCGAGCACGTGCGCCTCGGACGAGCAGGGTGCGTCGACCAGGATGCGGTCGTAGCGCTCCGGCTCGTGAAGCCCCCAACGACTCGCGTCAAAGCCCGTAACGCGGACGCGTGAGCGCAGCGCTCCGGGGAGGTAGCTGTCGAGAACCACGCGTAGGCGTTGAAGACGCCCCCGGGAACTGTCGTTGCTCGTGAGCGCGCCTGCCTCGGCGAGTGCTTCGGCGAGGATCAGGGTCTTGCCGCCAGGTGCCGCGCAGAGATCGAGCACGTCTTCCCCGCTTTGAACCTGAAGGGCGCGGGCGGCGAGAACCGAAGCCCCGTCCATCAGGTAGTAGGGCAGGGGCGGTGGGCCCGTCGGTGGTGTGAGCTCTGCGTGGCGATAGCAGCCCGGGAGGACCTCTTGCGCGTCGGTCGGCAGGGCGTTCCAGGGGGCCGGATGGAAGCGGTTGAGCCGCGCAACCTGGGTTCGACTCTCGAGCAGAGCTGGGCGCAGCGACGTCCAACGATCTCCGAAGATTTCCCGGTAGTGGGCGTCGAAAGCTTCACCGCTCATCGCACTCACGCTATCGCCGCCTGAGGCGTTGCGCCAGCCGGGCAGCTCTGGGTAAGGGAGGTGACGTCATGCGGATTTGTGTCGCGATCTTCATCGCCGGGAGCGTCATCGCATGCACCCGGGAGGCACCAGAGGCCGTCGAGCCCGAGGGCCCAACGCGTCCAGCGCAGCCCGCGCCGGAGCGGGTAATACGCGCGAAGCCCTGTGAAAACGCTCCGGCCTGGACCGAGATCGCCGAGCGCTGCGAGGCAGATGGCTTCATCTATGGGGTCGCGTCGGTGCGAGCGATTCCGAATCCGTCGATGCGGGTTCACCTCGCGGCCGATCACGCTCGGGCATCGCTCGCGGAGCCCGGCACGAGCGTGATCGTTCACAGCGAAGTGTTGGACCTCGCGACCTGCGACGACTCCACCTGGGCTCTCGCCCGACGCCCGCGGGCGGAGGTTGAGCCCGCCCTCGCGGCGTGTGGGGACCGGATCGGGGAGCGCAGCTCGCACTTTCCCGAGTGTCCGGATTGGAGTACCGCGCTCGCAACGTTGGACGGTGACCGAATTCGAGGCGTCGGCTACGTGATCGGCGTGCGCAACGAAGCGTTGGCGCGCAGTGCAGCGAGCAACCGCGCGATTGCAGAACAACGCAAGAGCCTGGGCTTTCGGGTGACCCGAAGCGAGGACGGCTCGGTCAGCACCGCGACCACCAGTGAGGCGATGGCGGTGAAGGAAGAAGAGCTGGTTGAGACCTGCGGTGAGATCACCGTCGTCCGGATCACCAGCCGAGTCGTTCGATGAGAGTCTTTCTCTTCTGGATCGGTGCCGTGTTTGCGGGAATCGGCTGCACCGAAGACGCAGAGCTCGGCAGAGAGCTGCGCTCCTTTTGTGCCTTGGTCGAGGAGGCCGCCACCGCTCACCCGGATGACCGGGCGGCGCGTTCGCGCTACGTCGCGGAGCGTTCGGACGCGGCGATGAGCTCGTCGAAGCTCGTGGACGTCATGCGGGACCTAGCGGTCGCCGACGCCGGGGAGCGCCCGGAGATACTCGCCGAGGCTGCGCGCAGGGGTGGCCTCCGGGATTTTGAGTGTCCAGAAATTCTCAGCCTCTATCAGTAAAACCGAGCCAGATGGGTTCCGGGCGTAGCACGATCGAAAAGCGGCGATCGACCTCGTCCCGAATCTCATAGGCGAGGGCGGCGATCTCCCGGGCGGTCGCGCCCCCGCGATTGATCAGGGCGAGCGCGTGGGCGCTCGAGAGCCCGGCGCGGCCCCGTACGTGCCCCTTGCGAAATCCCGCGTGTTCGATCAACCAGGCCGCCGGGAGCTTCACGTCCGAGGTCGTGGTAGGATAGCGGGGCGCGCTCTCACCGCTGACCTCGTCGACCTGGTCCGCAACATCGGGAGATACGATGGGGTTGATGAAGAAGGAGCCAGCGCTTCGGTGGTTTGGGTCGGAGCGGTCCCAGACCATCGACTTTTCTCGACGGATGTCGAGCACGGTGCGGCGAACGGCCGCAATGGACGGGCGCCTCGTCGGAATTCGTGACAGTAGGTCGCGGTAGCGCAGCTCTGGACGGCCTCCCCGCAGCAGACGCAAGTGGACCGCGGTCACGACGAATTGGTCACGCCAGTGGGACTTGAAGGCGCTCGTACGGTATCCAAACTGACACTCTTTGGCGCTTAAAGTGGTTCGGGTCAACGTGGCTCGGTTTATCGCTTCAACGGCTTCCACGGTTTCGGCGATCTCACGGCCGTAGGCGCCGATGTTCTGGATGGGGGCCGCCCCCACTCGCCCTGGGATCCCGCTCAAACACTCGAGACCCGCGAGCTCTGCGCCGACGCATCGCTCGACGAGAGTGTCCCACTCGACGCCCGCGGTCGCGCGGACCCGATCTCCGTCGATTTCGATCGATGACTCCGTCGGGTGTAGGACGACACCGCGCAGCCCCGCATCGGAGATCAGGACGTTGCTCCCGCCGCCGAGAACGGTAACCGCCTGCCCGTGGGTGCGTGCGCCATCGAGTGCTTCGATGACGGCATCGGCGCCTTCCGCCTCAACATAGAATTGCGCGTGGCCCCCAACTTCGAGGGTCGTTCGGGGCGCGAGGGGAACATTGCTCTGCCATTCGCTCACGAATGGCGGCTAGCGCGGGAGCGCTGGGCGGTCAACTGTCGCCCGGGATTCGTGTCGGCACCGGGAGTCCCACGGACGGGACCTGTCCAACGGCCTTCATTTGCTCACGCTGCGCTTCCGTCGCGACGGCGCCCGCCGGCGTATTCGCGCCCGGAGCGGAGTTGATGATGGCCTTCAGCTTGTCGGGGTTGGCCGCGTAGAGCTCGGCGAGCTGTTTCACCGCCGAGCCAAAGCTCGTGAAATACTGTTCGCCTTCCTCGAGAACGCTATCCGCATTGCGGCCACTGAGGTGTCGGTTTTGGGGCAACAGTCCGAGCGAATAGCTCGTCATGTTGGAGATGAACGTCGGATCCTCTTTGAGGGATTCGAGCGCCTCGGACTGTACCTCGTTGCTCTCGGTGGTGCGGCGAATCGAGAGCTCGGTCCAGTCTCGCAGGGTGAATTCGTTGTTGCCCACGGCCTTTGCGATGCCGCTGTCGAAGTCGCCGGTGAACGCACCGGGCAAATTGGCGCGCGCCGCGATTTCCATCGCCTCGTTGTCAGACGAGCCCTGGGTGCGGCGAACGCCTTCGATCGGTTCTTGAGACATCGTCTCTCACTCCTCGCCGGGGCACACGCGGTCCCTGGCCCTCGATGACTGGCATCTCCTCCCCTGAGCCTACACCGACTCTGGGGGATCGGGCTGTTCTTCCTCGGCTTTTTTTTCCTCCAGGGTGCGAAGTAGCTCGCGATTGCCAGTCATCCAGGCGTCGGCGGCGCTCGCGATCAGTCGTGGCGCCTGCAAGCTTCGGCGCATCACGCCATGCACGTAAAAGGCGCCGAGCAGCATGGGAGCCGCCCAGGGAGCTACTTCACCGCCCGTGCTGCGGAGCTGTCGAAACCAACTGATCGCGTCTTGGGCGCCGTGAGCGCGCGCGAGCGCGGCGTCGCCGAGGAGCTCGCCGGCCCAGCGGTAGTTGGAGAATGCGTCGACCAGCTGCTCGCGCCGATCGGGATCGAAGGGAAACCAGGCGCGTGCGGTCCACTCTCCGGCCCAGCGCAACCACCAACTCAGTGCCTCAGACGTCATCGATTCATGATCTCCGAAATTCGCCGCGATGGGAAGCATCGCCACGGCAGAAGCGCTATCACCTAGAGTCGCATGGTGTTCTTCTTGCTCCTTTCGATCGCATCTGCTGACCCGAGCTGCCCGGCGGGGAGCACGCGCCAGGATCTTCGTCTCGCCGATGGGAGCGTGTCGTCGAGCTGTGTGGGCGCGAGTGGCCTGCCGGTAGGACCGATTTGGAATCGGGCCCCGAGCGGACGGATGCGTTGGCTCGAGCGCTACCGGGATGGGCTCCCCCATGGGGTCTGGGCCCGTTTTTCTCGCGACGGGGAGCTCGTCGAACGGCGTGACTATGCGGACGGTCAGCTGAGCGGCGTGTGGGAACGGTGGTTTGACGACGGGCGCATGCGCCTCAACGTCACGCTCCGCGAGGGCAAGAAACATGGTCCGGTTCGTGGGTGGTATCGCGACGGCAAGACGGATTTTCACGGCGCGTTCAGCTGCGGCCTTCCTGACGGTGAGTGGCAGCTCTTTACGCGCGAGGGCAAGCTGCAGGCCAGCTGTACCTACCGCAAAGGGGAGGAGGGGCGACGCGAGCTCTACGCGATCGAACGTCCTCTCGAGCGGACACACGTCGTGGAGCGTCTGTCGGAGCTCAAGAGCCCGGTGACATCGTGCTACGATCGCGAGCTCGCCCGACGTCCAGAGCTAAAACGCGGCGGGCGAGTGGACTTCACTTTCTTGGTCACACCGGTGGGATTGACCGCGGACGTGACGCTGCAACGCACCACACTGAATGACTCGCGCGTGGAGTCTTGCATCGCCGATGTGATCGAGCAGCTGAGATTCCCTCGCTTGATGACCTGTGAGCTCGTCGAAGTCGCTTTTCCCTTTCAGCTCGTCGCCAACCCCTGATCGACGAGGCTGTGGAATCCCGCGTTCGAATGGGTCCGAATGCGGTCGAGCCGTCGGAGCCCCGCTCGGGGCACGCAGTAGTTCTCGCACACGAGTGACAGGCGGGCGCAATCGGTGCCGGGGTCGACGGCGCGGACTCCGTGGAGGAGCTCGCCACGAAAATGAAGGACCCGACCTTGCCGTGCTTCCAGCACGGCGAGCAAACGATCGCCGCGAAACAGCTCGAGCTCGCCACCGCTTTCCGGCGCGCGCAGGTGGAGCACACTGACCCATTCGGGAAGCAGGCCCGGCACCTCGCTCGGGGCTCGGAGGGTCGCGTCGACGTGCCGCCCGACGCTGGCACCCGGGGGGACGAGGAGCGCGTTGAGATAGAACGCGTTGGGCTTGCCCAGCTCGAAGGGGTGCGTACGCAGGGCCCGACGTGCCCTCGACGCGGTGAGCCGTTCCACCGCCGAGGCTAAAAAGGGGTAGCGACGTCGAAGCTCGCCGAGGCCATCGCGCCGAAAGGAGAGAGCGAACCCTCTGCTAGCCTCGAAGGCCTGATTCAGCGTGGAGCTTCCCATGAGCGGCGACGCCAGGAGAGTCTCCGCGAGCGAATCGGTCGCCACGAATTCCTGCGGTTCGATCCAAAAATCCGCCAAGTCGACTCCAGATGAGGCGTGCAATCGTTGAAATGGAGGCTAGCCAGGAGCGCTGGGAGCCGCTAGCCTGATTACTGGAGACTTGTTTGAACGACGACCCACGCGAATCCACCCCGCCAGATGAGCCGACGTTGATCACGGCCCGTCCGGCGAAACAAACGCTCGCCCCTTCAGAACCGAAGGGCGCGAACGAGCCCACGTTCGTCGGAACGCCCCCGCCGACTCAGCTCACGAGCGACACGGACGAGTTAGACCTGCCGAAGATCGAGGGGACTCGGGTCGAACCGATGCGATTTGACCCGGAGGGTAGGCCGGTCCGGCAGGACACGGTCGTGGAACGGCCAAAGCCGCGAAGCACCGCAGAGCACGATGCGCTCGAGTACAAACCGGTGAGTGCCGTCGACTCCTTTGGCCGCGAAATGGAGAGCTTCGGTGCCGGTCTCGTTGGAGCGTTTCGCAACCTGTTCACGACCCTTCGCAACAGCGTGCTCAAGCCGGTGCGCGAGCAAGCGGTGGCGACCTGGTCACGGATCCGTGGGGTGAAGGTCAAAGAGTTCGAGCAACGGGGCGAGGACACATTCGACCGGGCGCGTGCAAAACAGTGGGAGAACTTCAATCGAGGCCGGACCAGTAGCTCGTACCTCCAGGACACCGACCGACGTCATCGCTGAGGCGTCACTCCTTCGGCACGTCTTCCTTGGTGACCGCATCCGGGTCTCCGTTCAGGAGTGGGTCGATGAACCCCGGGTCTTTGCGCGAGTCGCGCCATTGTTTACGGAGTCCTTTCACCAGCTTCGCCGCCGACTCCGTGGCCCAAACCCCGGCCTTCTTTCTCCGTGCGGTCCCCTCCGCGGTGAGGTAGGCCGCTTCGCGCTCAAAGGGGTACTCCGTGTAGACCACGGCTCGCCCTTGCTCGATTAGGCTGCGGTTGATGTCGTTGCCCGCGATCTCGACGTAGCCGAGGTAGCGCCCGTGGCTGTCCTGCGGCACGGCCCCGAGTACGACTCGTACGGACTTGCCGGCCACCTCGTCGTTGAGCCAGTCCTTGGCCTTGGTTTCGAGCTCCTTGATCTTCGGGTCGTCGATCACCGCTGCGAAGGCGTGAACTCCGAGCATGCGTACGCGCGCGCTCTTGCCATCGCTCTCCACGGCGATTTCGTCGCCCTTCACTACGTCCTCGACCTCGGCGGTTGCTCCGCTTTCGAGCGTGAGAGGGGTGTCGGCCTGGGTGCACGCCGCAAGAGCGACGGCGACGGCGATCACGCGAGTGTTCATGGCCAAGGCACTACCACGCAGCGGCCGCGGGACAAAGGGCTTTGGGGCGGTCTCGCGCTGACGTATCCTGGCCAACCACGAAGGGAGGTACGCAATGGAGTGTCAGGCCTGCGGCGAAGAAGTCGACGAAATCGTCGTCGTGAAGGTGAGACGCAAGAAGCTGAAGCTGTGCGAAGACTGCGCAGAGCTTCGACAGGAGCAGGAGGCGCTCGCCGAGGAAGCGGAGGGCGCCATGCGCGACATGATGGAGTACACGGGGCGTTGATCACTTTCCGACGCATGCAGCCTGCAGGACAGCATTTCGATTTCCCTGGAGCTCTGTCACGCGCGCGCCCCTTTGGCACTCGTCTTCACTCGGGGGCGCTTCGCGATTCCAGCGCTCCAACACGTTCAGGAGTGCCGGGTCGATCGTCACGTGCTCGGGATAGCTCTGCGCCATGTAGAGGTAGATCCGTGCGATGGTGCCGCGATGCACCTTCGAGGGTCTTAGCCGGCTGCGGCGCGAATCGGTTTCGCAGCGCTCGCCCAACGGAGCTCGCAGATCGCGCTCCATGTAGCTCGATCGGATTTCCTGCGGCGCGAGATTGTAAAGGTCCGACACCATTCGGCGAAAGAGCGGATCGATCTGAGCGGCGCAGCGTCGGCCACTGAAGGACCGTCCTCGACGCACGCAGGCAGGAGCCCCGTCGTGCCAGGCCGCGAAGGTGGGGCCGAACTCGCGGACTGGAACGACCGGGGCAAAGGCCACGTCGATGCGCGAGCCGTCGTCCTCGCATCGCATCGACTCGCGATCGATGGTGCAGGCACACCACAGAGAGCGCTCCGGGAACAGACCGAGTCCCTCGGCGTCGCTGAGGGCCTCTTCGGCGGTGATATCGCGCGGATTGCCGCGGGTCGGGGCGACTCGAGCCACCGGGGTTGGCTCGGGCTCGAGCTCCAGGGGGGAGGGCTCCACCAGCAGCTCCAGCGCATCCTTGCAGGTGTCTTCGTCGGCGAAAAACAGAACGAGCTGATCGGGCCGCTCCGGGTTGTAGAGGCCGAAGATTCCGCGCTCCTCGATCGTGCGGTCTGGGTCCAGACGCCAGCTGCGAAACAGTGGGCGGTCCGCTTCGGGAAGTAGGCCACAACTGCCGCCGTCGGCGCGCACGGTGTAGAGCTGGACGCGTGAGAGTACATCGTTTGCGCTCAGGGCCAGCAGGGAGGTCAGGGTAAGGGCCAGCATGACGGCGCCGAGTGTCCCCGAGGGCTCGCTCGGTCGCAAGCCTCAGAGCGTCGGGCTGGGGGCGGCGGCCGGAAGACCCTGGCGGCAGCGCTCCATCGTCGGGAAGACGAAGACGCGGATTTGACCTTCCCGGCTGAGGGCGAATCCGTCCAGCGTGGCAGTGATGGCGTAGCGTTGGCCGTCTTGGCACGCGATCGCCGGGGGCGAGAAGAGCTGGGGCAGGACCCTCGCCGCCCCCGAGCAAAATGAGGTGTCGCCCAAGGCGCCATCCTCGTCTATCTCAAAGGTGGCGCAGGCTCCGGCGCCGCTGCGGTAGAAGTAACGGCCGGGCGTGGGGAGCGTTTCGGTCTCGGAACAGGCGGCGATCATCGGTGCGGCCCCGAAAAAGCACGCTAGAATTCGAGCAATCCTCAAGGTTTTGGACCCACTCTTTGAGAAACACACGAACCCAGTTAGCCGCATATTCTGCACCCTTGTATGTAGTAGCAGGATACAAGCATGACCGATCCCGTCCACTGGAATAGCTTCCGCGACCGCTTTCACGCCGACGAGCTCGTCCGTTCTGATGCCCTCCGTGGCGAGGTGGAACAGGTCCTCCGGGAGCACAGCGGGCTGTCCGATGCGCAGATCCGCACTCGGATGCGCGATTTCGACCGGCTCTTCGGGAGCGACGGTCGAATCTACGACGGTCAGCGCCGGGGTCAAGCGGAGCTTCGAGCCCTCTGGAACTGGATCGACCGGTTCGACCGGTCCGGTAGCTACGAGACCATGTCGGTCCCGACGGAGCAGGCCCTGGGACACGCCTGCGCCACGCCGAGCGATGACACGCCGATCGCCGCGCGCCTGCTGCGCACCATTCGCCCGAATTTGGGCAATGACGTCTCGCTGACCGACACCGACTTCCGGAGCTACTTCGCGAACGGCGAGCTCCATCTCAACCGGCTGAGCGCACCGCAACGCGAGGCGCTTGAACGCGTCGGCCTGATGACATATTTCGAGCGTCACAACGACAATGGCGTCGTTCGCCTCTCGCCGGCTCAGGCCCGCATGCTCTTCAGCACCACCGAGTTCCGCCCGGACAAAGACGATAGTGGGAACAGCGCGGTGCTGGCGTTCCGACCGCACGACGACGCCTGTGGGGTCGACGAGAACCCGGCACGCCTGACCGACCTCGGCCGTGCCTTCCTCGCGATGGACGCGGCGTTCCTTCCTGCGGATGGGGTCGCGCGTCCCGGAACTCTCGAGGCCGCCGGGTTCGTCGCCGAGCGCGTCGATCCGGACTTCGCCCCAGGCGACATCGTAGAACAGGCGAACGCCGAGCGCGCCCCGCCCCATCCGGAGCCGGTGGAAGACGCGGTTCGCACGGACGAGGAGGCGGCGGTCCGCACGGACGAAGAGGCGGCGGTCCGCACGGACGAAGAGGCGGCGGTCCGCACGGACGAAGAGGCAGCGGTCCGCACGGACGAAGAGGCAGCGGTCCGCACGGACGAAGAAGCGGCGGTCCGCACGGACGAAGAAGCGGCGGTCCGCACGGACGAAGA
>CAYXVF010000099.1:0-13281 GCA_964468125.1 uncultured Bdellovibrionales bacterium
GCCGGGGGGACGGGCCTGGGGCTCGCCATCGCGCCCGAGCTCGCCCATTCGGTCGACGGCACCCTGCGCCTCGCGAGCGTCCCGAACGGCACCCGCTTCGAGCTCGAGATCCCGGCCTGAGGATTGAAATCGCGTCCGCGGAGAAAAGACGCGACACATTTTCGACAATCGGTGCTTCGCGGGAATGAGCGAGGACGCCCGGGACGGCTACCTGAGCGACCACCTCAACGGGAGCTTCTCGTCATACGACGAACGGCTGCCTTTTCAATCCTACGCAGCCCATGCGTGGGCCGATATCGCGACTGAAGAGTTGGAGCGCGTCGCCGGGGAAACCGCGTGTCTGGTCGGGACCACCAACGACGCGGTGGAACGGATCGAGCCGTCATCCGAGCTCGAAGCGCAGAGCTCGAAAGCGAACAAACGACCGGTGGAAGCGTGTCAATAACCGAGCGGGCGACTTGGCTGCGCGCGAATCCGGTGCTGCAGGAACCCGCTTTGGAGGAGGACGCACTCAGTCGATACGTGGCGGGCTTCTACAACAGCTTCGCACTGGACAGCTTCGACCCGTCAGAAGCTCGCGAGCTCATCCGCGAGATTCGAGCGGGCAATCGGTCCCTCGAATGGCTAGCCAATTGGTTTGTGGACCGGAAGCTCGCCCGCGGCCGTTTCGAGTGCGGGACCCGCGAGTACTCCTTGTTGCATCTGGCGGTCACCGGACGGCTGCCTGAGGCCTCGACCGTGTGGCAAACCTGCGCCTACCTCGAAGGGATGGGAAACGAGGCGGATGCCGCGGTCGAAGTCGCACTCGCGAGCAAAGACATGATGGACCTCCTGAATGCCAAGACCGACCTCGTGGCACACTCGGTGTTCGAGGACCTACCGGTTCGGGAAGAAGAGCTCGCGACCTTTTCGGAGGTGAGCCGTCCTCGGGCTGCGCTGGTCGAGAATTTCTACCGCTCCGACGAGCGCTTCACGCAGGCTCGTGCGGACTTCTACCTCGGACAGCCGCTGTACTTCTGGTACTGGCAGCAGCTACATCAGCAACTCCAGGAAACCACTCTCGACCGGACCGACCTCGAGGAAACCATCATCAATATCGATTGGTCCTCCGGCACTCGGGAGCACCTCCTGCAAGAATCGGCATTTTCCGCGCCAGCCTTTCTCGCGCTTCGGCCGGGAAGCCGATCTCGATGGTCTGCGCTATTGGGTCGAGACGTTCCAAGGAGACCCGCTTCTCCTCGAAGCGCAGATCGTCGGGGGGGCCAGCGATGCGGATCGCACTCGCATTCGCGAACGACGGGGTGACGAGACCCGCCGTTTCCTCGAGCTCCAAAACTTCCCGGTACCGCGCTGGCTGCGTTAGCCGACGTTGTCCGGTAATTCGCTCGTAGATTGTGTGGCTAGGTCGGTTCGGGCGTGTCGCCTCGCGCCGAGCTCGCTATCCTTCGAGGACGCTGCGCACGTGGGGCTCGAGATCGGCGAGGCCGCCATTTTTTCCGTAGGCGATGGCCTCCTCGGTGCTCTTTCCGTCGATGAGCTTCGCCTTGAGCGCGAGAAGCGCGCCCACGCGATTGGAGCTGCCGCACTGGATCGCCACCGGACGCTCGGCTCCCTTCAAGACCTCGGCAAGTGCGCGGGCCTTGGTTTCGTTGACATCCGGTGCGCCGGCGATCGGCATCCAGACGTAGCGTATGCCGGCGGCTTCCACCTGTGCTTGCCAATCCGCGGGGAGCGTCGATTCTCCCTCGCGCCGCAGGTTGATCAGCGTCTTCACCCCTTCGTTGGCGAGGCCCTGGAGCTCTTCCGTGGTGGGCTGACCCGTACCGATCAATCCGTCTTCGAGATCAAATCGCAGCATGTTTCTCTCTCATTGAACCGCGGCGAGCGCGGGGGTTTTGGGTTCCAGTGCCTGCATCGCATCCTCGACCCGGTGGAAACAGTTCTCGCGACCGAGCACGTCGTAGTAGCCCGAGCGTTCGAGCACATCGCGCACTGGACCCTTCACGTTGGCGAGGATGAAGCGCACCCCGCGCCGTTTGTAGTCCTCGGTGATCTCCCGCAAGGCGACTTCCGCCGAGGCGTCGATCTTGTTCACGCCGCTCGCGTCTAGCAACACCGCACGCAGCGGGCCGCGGTTGCGCGCCTCGAGCGCGTCAAGGGTTTCCTTGATGAAGTTTACGTTGCCAAAATAAAACTGACTGTCCATGCGAATTGCCAGGACACCGTCCGTGGGCTTCGCTTCGGGAAATCGGTCCACGTTGCGATAGATGTCCGTGCCCGGGAGGCGCCCGAGAAGCGCCACGTGAGGTCGCGTGGTGTTGTAGACCAGCACGAGAAGCGAAGCGCCGACACCGACGAGGATTCCCTGCTCGATGCCCAGGGTCAGGGTCGAGAAGAAGGTGATCGCGAGCATCGCCAGGTCGGTCTTCTTCACTTTCCAGAGGTGTTTCACCTCGTGCACGTCGATGAGGCCGAAGACCGCGGTCATGATGATCGAGGCGAGCACCGCCTGGGGCAGGTAGTAGAACAGCGGCGTCAGGAAGAGCAGGGTCAACCCGATCACCACCGCGGTGACGACGGCGGCGAGACCCGTCTTGGCTCCGGCCTGGGCGTTGACCGCGGTTCGGGAGAAGCCTCCGGTCACCGGGTAGCTCTGCGTAAAGGCGCCGGCGACGTTGGCGAGACCCAAGCCCACGAGCTCTTTGTCCGCGCTGACCTCGTAGCGGTACTGACCGGCGTATTTCTTCGCGACGGCGATCGACTCCATGAACCCGACGAGGGAGATCGTGAGAGCGATCGGCCAGAGCTGCTGCATCACAGCAAAATCGATCGTGGGGAGTGTGAGGCTCGGAAGCCCCTCGGGCACAGTGCCGACGATCTTGACTCCCTGCTCCGAGAGCCCAAAACCCCAAACGACCAAGATCGATGCGGCCACGACGATGAGCGCGCGGGGCCACTTGGGTGCGTACTTCTTCATCAGCATCAGGGCGGCGATACCGACGCTGCCGATGAGAAACGTCGACACGTGGGTTTCCGAGAGGCCTTCGACCGCGTTGAGCAGAATCTCGTGTACGTGATGGCTTCGGGGAATGTTGAAGCCGAGCAGATGCTTGAGCTGGCTGAAGCCGATGATCAGCGCCGCGGCTGAGGTGAAGCCGCTGATCACCGGGTGCGACATGAAGTTGACTAGAAAGCCGAGCCGCCCGAGGCCCATCACGGTCTGCATCACCCCCACCATGAGCGCGAGGAGTGTCGAGTAGAGGATGAAGCTCTCGACGCCAGGCTCGGTCACCGAGCCCACGCCCGCCGCGACCAGCAAGGATACCATCGCGACCGGGCCCACCGCGAGCTGCCGCGAGGTGCCGAAGAGCGCGTAGACGATGAGTGGCAAGAGCGAGGAATAGAGGCCATAGATTGGAGGCAGCCCCGCGAGCATGGCATAGCCCATGCCTTGGGGGATCAGCATGACCGCGGTCGTGAGTCCGGCCACCAGGTCCCCCTGGAGCTTCTCCCGGTCGTACCCCTCGAGGCTCGCGATCAGGGGGATGAAGCGCTTCACCTGCATGTTCTCTACTCCTCCAGGGGGCGTTCGGTGGTCATCGCGCCCGCGCTTACGAACATCTGCAGCGGCCGTGCCAAGTGGTGAGACGCTCGAGAGCCTCGATTTCAGCGATTTCTGACGAATGTGTTGCACGTGTCGTGCGACATCGTGCGACGAGAGACGCTCAGAAGCGGTATGCGACGCCCGTGCCCATTTCGAGCTCGCGTTGCGGGCGTTCGCGGGTGCGGCCCGCGCAGTAGGTCGCCTCGAGCACGAATCCCCAGTGCGAATCGAGCTCATACTCGGCGCCGAGCGTCGTGAGAAGCATCGGGATCACAGACCAGTGCTCGTGGTGTTGCTCGAGGTCCGTTCGACCTCCGAGCTGGACAAAGGTCGCCACGTGCTCGCTCACGTGCAGGATGCCTTCGCCCAAGACGGAGAGTGGCACGATGTTCCCACGGCTGCTGCGTTGGTATCCGCTACGCGCGCCCACATCGAGCTCGAGCATGCCGATCGTCACGACCTCGTGCGTGAAGCCGGCCTCTACTCCCGAAAGACGATAGGACTCATCGTCGCTGCTCGCAGTCCCGGTGGTAGCGAGGAGAGTCAAATGGTCGTGTGATGCGAGGAGACTGAGCAAGAGCAGGGTCGACATGGAGTGCCTCAACAGAGGCGGTCACACCCTCCCCCCGAACGCGAGGGGGAAAGACTACCGAGGGGAGGTGGACCACTCTCTTCATGGAGCAATTAGTCGTTGGACTTCACCGGCTCGCCGTATTCATCCGCCGGTCCGAAGATATTCAGTGGAATGTTCAAATAGCGGTGGCCGTTGGCGCGTGCCGAGGGAAGCCGGCCCGCGTCGACGTTGACCTGCACGCTCTGCAGGATCAGGCGCGGTGCCTCCAGGGTCGCGTCGCGTTCCGTGCGGAATTTCACGAACTCCTCCTTGCTCGTGTCACCCTTGAGCTGCGGGTTGTTCTGCTTCGACGCGCCAATGGTGGTCTCCCACTTCACCTCGCGTCCGCCCGGCTGATAATCGTGTCCCACGAACACCCGCGTTTCGTCTGGAAGGGCATAGAGCTTCTGAATGGAGTGGTAGAGGTCTTCGGCGCTACCCTTTGGAAAGTCGCAGCGACCGGTCCCGAAGTCGTCCATGAACAATGCGTCGCCCGTGAAGATCGCGTCGCCGATCTTGTAGGTGAGACACGCTGGAGTGTGCCCGGGCGTATGGATCGCTTCGATCTCGAGGCTGCCCGCCTGCATCTTCTCGCCGTCGGCGAAGAGCTTTTCGAACTGGCTGCCGTCGGTCGGAAAGTCCGCGGGCAAATCGAAGATGCCCTTGAAGGTCTCCTGCACCGTGCGAATGTGCTCGCCGATCGCCACCGGCGCGCCGATGTATTTCTTCAGCAGCTGGCTGCCGGAGAGGTGGTCGGCGTGGGCGTGGGTCTCCAGAGTCCAATGGACTTTGAGGCCCTCCGCCTTCACGAAGTCGATCACCTCGTGCACGGATTTGGCGTTCGTCTGCGAGGCCTTCGGGTCGTAGTCCATCACCGGGTCGATGATGACCGCGTCTTTCGTGTCCGCGTCCCAGACCACGTAGGTCAGTGTGAAAGTAGGCTCATCGTAAAAACCTTTGACGTGCATGTGTTCCTCCCTCGAGTGGTTGAGGAGTTACTATGCATCCGGCGTGCCATTCGATGTTCAGCCCAGCAGAGGCGCTTTTCTCGCCACTTCGCGTCGGTGTGTTCCACGAATGCATCATTGTGGCGCGCTCGCCTTGAAACATCCTGCTACGGTCTTTTGAAAAAAATCGTTCAGTTTAGATTCGCGCCAATCCGTTGAGCGTGCCCCGCGCCCAATCGAGGACCTTCTTGCAGCTTCGGTCGTCGCATCCGGTCTCGAGGCCGAGGAGCACGCCGTCGGCGATCATCGCCACCGTCGGAAACTGGTCGATGCCGTACCACCGGGCCAAGCGCGGAACGTTATTCGCGTTTGCGACGCCGGCCCGGATCGCGAGCTCGGAGGCGGCCTCAGAGAATCGTTGCGTGGTCGCCAGGGCCTCGTCATTCACGAAGAGCACCAGGGTCGTGCCCCGATCGCCCCCTGGTAGCAGCGAGTCAATCTCGTCTTCACCGATGTTCCAAAGCGTTTTATTGTGCTGATTCATGTCGCGACGTCCCATTGAGGCCGCCGAAGGCCTCATCAATTTCCACGGGCTTCTCACCACATCGGACGTGATGCGGGAGCTCTTCGAGAAGATCGAGCGAATGGCGCGCACGAGTGCCCCGGTGTTGGTGCGCGGGGAGACCGGGACCGGTAAAGAGCTCGTGGCCAAAGCCATTCACGCCCTGAGTCCACGCTCCGAGGCGCCCTTTCGGGCGGTCAACTGCGCGACTTTCACCCCAGAGCTGCTTTCGAGCGAGCTCTTCGGGCACGTCAAAGGGGCCTTTACCGGAGCCGTGGAGAACCGCCCCGGGCTCTTCAAGATCGCGGACGGCGGGACTGTCTTCCTCGACGAGGTCGCCGAGATCCCCCTGAACCTGCAGGCTCAGCTCCTGCGCGTGCTCCAGGACCAAACCTTTGTTCCAGTGGGCGGCTCCCAGCCCATCAGTGTCGATGTCCGCTTGGTGAGTGCAACCCACCGGGCTTTGCGCCGCGAGGTCGAGGAAGGACGCTTCCGCGAGGACCTCAAGTACCGGATTCGCGTCGTGCCGCTCTATCTTCCGCCGCTCCGAGAGCGCATCGGGGACGTGGAGGCGCTCGCGATGCACTTCATTCTGCAGCACAACGACAATGGCTTTCGTCTGGTTCAAGAGATTGATCAGGCGGCCCTCGACGCGTTGCGTTCTTATCCCTGGCCGGGCAACGTGCGCGAGCTGGAAAATGTGATCGAGTACGCCTTCGCGGTCGGAGAAGGGCCTGTCCTCACCCTCGACGATCTCACCCCTGAGCTCCGGGGCGAGGCGCCGGAGGAGACCCCGACGGTGCGCACTGAATCGCTCGCGAGTCTCGAGCGACGGCGCATTCTCGAAGCGCTCGAGAAGACCAGCGGCAAGAAGGCGGAGGCGGCGGAGCTCCTCGACATGAGTCGTTCGACGCTGTGGCGAAAGCTGCGCGAGCATGGGCTCTAGCTCCTCCTACGGGGAGTGGAGCAACTGTCGTGCCACGCACGGTGCGAGGTTCTGGCGGCCTAGCGGTGTTTTTGCGGCGGGTGTGTTCGACAGGGGCGCAACGCGTTGAAACGGATCGTGCGCACTCGCCGTTTGCACAGGTGTGCAGCCGATTGCACATTTCGGTCTGTGCAAAATCTTGCTCAATGCCGAAGAAACACCCCGTCCTGACCGAAATCAGCGGTTTCCTACCACTGCGCTGAGCTGGCACGGGCTGTGCTGTTCTCCGTCGAGGGGAACAGTCATGACCGAAGCTCACTCGTTCGAAGACACCACAGAGGTCCCGCACGTTCGCGAGCCAGGGGACTGCCTCGACCCGGCGACCAACGTTCAAGCCCAGTTGGAGCGGCATGCCGAGGCACGGCCACAGGCGACCGCGCTGCAGTGGGTGCAACCGTCCGTGGTCGCCGAATGGCGGGCGGGTCGTCGTCGTGATCTGTTGCACCACGGCGTGAGCTTTTGTGAGCTGCGACGTCGGATCGCCGCGGTCGCCGACGGCTTTCTCGAGCTCGGGCTCGGCCGTGGCGACCGGGTGATGATGAATGTTCCGAGCTCAGTTGAGCTCGTCGTTGCGATCATGGCCGCCCAGCGCTTGGGGGCCATTCCGGTACTCCTCGATTCTTGGAGCCGGCCCCGTCTCGTGGATGAGTGCGCGCGGCAGGTGACTCCAAAGGCCTTTGTGGGGCCCGCGGCGTCTTTTGCACTGCTGGGTAGTGTTCCCTCGCTCCACGACATACCGGTTCGCATCACCGTCGGAACGAATACGCTCTCGTTCTTCTCTGGCGAGCTCGCCGCCTTGGCGCAACGCAGCCACGGGTTCCCGGTGGCGCCGGTCGCGCCGGACGACGGCGCACTCTTGCTCTATTCGACCGCAGGAGGCGTTCTCTCCGATGGTACGCTCCACACCCATCGCTCTCTGGCCGCGCAGACCGCACTGATCGCGCAACTCCGTCGAAATGAGCGCGACGAGATCGACCTGTCGGTCAGCACTCACCACGTGCTCGCGAATCTTCTGTGCGGCACCCATTCGATATTGCCGGTGGTCCTATCGGGCCAGCCGGACGAATACGACGGACAGGCGCTGGTCGAACAGATGCGCGCCACGGAGGCGACCCGCTGCGTACTGACTCCCGAGCTGCTGCGCGCGTTGGTGGCGAGCGCGTCGCGCCGGATAGAGCTCGTACCCACCTTGCGTCAGGTGTGTCTGAGTGGCCCTCCCCTCAGCCGAGATGACGTCGTCGCGCTCGAGCTCGTGCTGCCGCGAGCAGCACTGCACGTATTCTATGGCTCGCGCCACTCGGAGCCCGTCGCCCACGTGCTCGGGCGCGACGTCCCGGTGAGCTCGCAACGCGGCGCCTGTGTGGGTCGCCTCGTACCGGGGATCGAGGCACGATTGGTCCGCCATTCCGTGTCTACGCAGCGTCGTCGTGTCTCCTGGGAGACCGATGAAGCGCCGAAGGGTTTTCCCGGCGAGCTCGTGGTGCGAGGCGAGCACGTCTGTCGACCCTATGATGAAAAGCAGAGCTCGAGTTTGCTGATCGATGAGGACGGTCGTCATTGGCACCGAACGGGTGATATGGCGGTTTTCCACGACGAGCAGGTCGTCATCTTGGGCCGCGTCGACTCGACGATCGTTCGCGGCGGTGAGCTCGTCTTCAATTTCCATGCGGAAACCCTCATGAATCGTTTGCCGGTGGTGCGTGCGAGCGCGCTTCTCGGAATGCCCGATGATGAGCTCGGAGAGCGCGTTGTCGCGGTGGTCAAGGCGAAGAGCGACGCCGAGATCGAGAGGGTCGAGAGCGACGTGCGCCGGGTACTCGGGCGGGCGGGTGTTCCGGTCGACGAGGTGGTCTCCGTCGAATCGATCCCGGTCGACATGAAACGCCATTCGATGGTGGAGGTCGAGCGCCTGCGCTCGATGCTCTTGCGGAGCGCGTCGTGAGCCCGACTTCTCGGTCGCTGCTTCGGTGCGCGACTCTGCCGACGGCCCAAATTCTGCTCGGCAGCACCTTCATTGCGGGAAACGCGGCACTCGCCGCGTTCATCACGAGTGTTCCACTGACGCTCGCGCGCTTCCTGACCGTTTCAGTGGTGACCTTGCTCCTGTTCTCGCGAACGCGACTCGATTGGCGATTGCACCACGAGCTGACCGATCGTGACCGCCCTCTAGTCGAGCGGGGGAAGATGCTCGTTCTCGGCACCGCCGCGGTGGAGGCGGTTTTCGCCTCCCAGCTCGGTTCGGCGGCACTCCTGGCTTGGCTCGCTGCGCTGGCTTTCGGTCTCTTGAGTGTCCGGGAGTTCTTCCTCGCCCGCTGGCTTGCACCCCGTCGAGAGCTGATGGCGCTGCTTCAGAGCATTCGTGCGGTATTCGTCGGCGCATTTGTCGTCGCTGGCGTGACCGGCCTCCCGATCGACGTTCTCGGTAACGCTGCCTGGGGGCTTTCGCTAGCAAACTGGGCGCTCTACAGCCTCTACGTATTTGCCCGGCGGACCTTCGGACGAGAGGAAGAGGTAGCGAACAGCCTATCGAGCCGCTTGACGCCGGCGGGAGCCGCGCTTGCGTGCACCGCATTGATCGCCGCTGCCAACGGCCTTCTGATCTTGGCCCCGCTACCCAGCTCGTCGTTGATCGTTGGTGCTTCGGCGGTGGCGACGGTGGTGGCCCTCTTCTATGCAACCGAGCCACGTCACGATCGTGCGCTCATCTTTCGAGCGACGATGACTGTCTTTTTCATCGGCTTCTACGCGGGGCTTGCTTCGAGCTCCTTGCTCACCTAGCCGAGCTCCTCGAATCGACTCGCCAGGTGGACGCGAAGGTGCTCGATCAGCGCCCCCACGCGTGGCTGAGGGAAGCGAGAAGGGCCGGTCAACGCCCGGATCGGCGCGCGTGGAGCTTCCCAATCGGCTAGCACTCGCACGATTCGCCCCGCTTTCAGCCTGGTCCCCACGAGCCAGTACGCGACCGGTTGCCTGCGCATAGGCGGCGAGGACCTCGGGTGCGTCGGCGAGGAACGTCTCGCCTGCGTCTGTGAGGCGAAGACTCCGAGTCGTGCGCTCCATTAGCTGCACGCCGAGCTCATCTTCGAGCGCCGCCAACCATTCGCTGATGGTGGATTGGCGAACGCGCAGCTCATCGGCGACGGCGGAGAATGTTCCGAGATCGGCGATGCGCACGTACGCTTCGAGAGCGGTGAGTCGGTCCATGGAAACTGAACGATTCTCATCCGTCAGTTTCTGGTTCCCGCGCAAAGGTGCGCGTCAGGCGCGAAAGGCGAAAGGTGATAGCGAAGATCGGAATCATGGGCCTTGGGGCGATGGGGGCGCGCATGTGCACGCGACTGCTGGAGGCGGGGCACGCGGTGACGGTTTACAACCGCGGCGCTCCCGGTTCTTTCGCGACGGATGCTCAGCCGAGAAATTCGTCCCGGTGGTCGCTGCCGCGGCCGCCGCCCTCGAAGAAGTGGGCGCCGAGCCCGTCATCCCGACGGGGGTAGCCGTCGGAGCGAGGCGCGTGTCTGGAGATGAAGCGGGCGTCGTTGGTAGGCTCGCGCAGGAACTCGTCGCCCGGTGAGACCCCGCGTTGGTAGTCCGGCATCTTCCGCTTGGAGGTCGACTTGCTCGCGCTGCCACTCTGGGAGCTTGCTTTGACCTCGAATTCGGGTGCCACTGGATTCGGTCTTGGATGTCGTACGCACGGGCTTCCCCCGATCGGAGCTTCGGGGCGGGCGGCAAGAGGGTTATCGCGACCGCACCCAAGGAGTCGCGAGAGTCACGCGGCCGCGAGGTCGGGATTGTCAGTCACGCTCTTGGGTGAGGTGGCTTCGGTTCTCCTCCAGCGTTCGCGCGATCGGAAGCTTCGACGGAGCTCAGTGGT
This sequence comes from uncultured Bdellovibrionales bacterium, assembly GCA_964468125.1. Lineage (GTDB taxonomy): Bacteria > Myxococcota > XYA12-FULL-58-9 > XYA12-FULL-58-9 > CAYXVF01 > CAYXVF01. The sequence continues at coordinate 10,586 of CAYXVF010000099.1, forward strand.
GCAGGTGTGGGCTCGGCGCGGTTTGCAGCTCGACGCCTTCAGACAGCGAGCTCACCGCTTCGGTCATGAGCTCCGCCACGGCGGTGAGCTGGGAGAGCGGAATCCGTAGCGTCACCGGCCCCAACGTGACCTGAACGACCTCACATTGGCACACGGTGACCCGGCCCATCGCGTTTTGAGCCAGCAGGGCGACTCGATGACCGTTTGTTTCTGACATGGGGATTCCTTTTCTGCCGAGCCGCCAGGGCTACCGGCGGGGGGTGTGATTGGACGCGAGAAAGGCTTCGGCGCCAAACGGCGCGTTACGGTAGGGAAAGCGCAGATTGCGCCGTATGACCGCGCGCAGACGAGTGCTCGCGATCTCTTCGCGCTCTTGGCGAAGGGCGGGATCGTTCTCGTAGTAGAATCGGTCGCCGTCGCGCATTCGGATGAGCTCCTCGGCCAAGAGCGTACGCAAGGTGAGGCCGTCGACGCTGCGATCCATCGACTCGGCGCTGCCCTCCGCGAGCATGGCGGCCCACGGGTCCACGCGGTCGATGGAGCCATAGAGTCGGCGCAGGTCGCCGACGAGGCTCGGGTCGTCGGTGAGCTCGGCGAAACTGGCTACTGGGGGGAGCCGCAGCGCGCGGCGAAGGTCATTGAAAGTACCCGCCATGCTCTCTCGCCCAACCGCGAGGTTCATCGTGGCGACGTCCAGGCCGCCGCGTAGACCGCCAAACATGTAGTTGCGCAGGTCGTCGACGATCGCGAGATCGACGGGCTCGGCAGGAAACTCAGCGGCCCCAGTCAGCCAGGCTCCGGGTCCGCCGCCGGCCTGCTCATAGAGCGGCGTCGCAAAGTATCCGGCTTTCAGCGATACGTCAGAAAACTGAAAGCGCTCGCCATTGGGCGCGTTGCGGAAAAGGGTTGGGCCCATCTGGCTGTGCCCAAAGCGAAATCCCGCCGCGGCGAACTCCACCGATGGATCCGAGGCGAGGTCCGGTCGATAGCCGGCATGCGGGGGTAGAACCCCGACCCCCAAAAGGCGCGGCACGTACTCTTCGAATGTGATCGCTTGCACCAGAGCGCCGACCCAGCGCCGCGCCTCCTGATAGAGACGCTCATCGTCCCAGCGCGGATGCCGACGCGCGAGCTCGTTGGCCCGTCGATTGTGCTCGCGCAGAAAGATCGTATGCAGCGACAAGAGCACCGGATTTTCGTTCGCTCGCACGTCGCCCGCAAAAAACAAGTCAGTCTCGGGCTCGCGACGAGGGTTTTCATTCTCCAGCTCTGGTTCGCAACCCTCGAAGCCACTGGCTGGCGGCGTCGAGATGCGACGGTGGTGATCACGCCCGTAGCGGGGCAGTTGGTCTCCAGGGCTGACCCGGAGCTCGCCGCGCTCGAAGCGACGCAAGGCCAGCGAGCGACACTGCTCGCTACCGTAGACCATGGACGCATCGATCCAGCCGGTGACCCGGTTGTAGGGCTCTCCGGTGTCCGGGTGAGCAGCGTTGGGAGCGAAGGGGAGGCGAGTTCCAGGCGGGAACATCGAATCCCCGGGCCCCACCTCGACGAAGCTTGGGCGTTCGCGTTTGGCCCGGAGAGAAATATCGTGGCTCAAAAACTGCCCAAAGGAAGCAAAGAGGATCGACCGGCCTCGCGGGTCGGGTTGCGTCCAGACTTCGTCTGGATACGCGAGGAGGGCATCACTCACTCGGCGTGGGTCCGGACGCGAGGATGGCCCCGGCGTGCCGCGCGGGACCCACCTTCGAAAGGCGTTGCCGGCGGCACCGATGTGCGCCGGATGGTTGGCGCGGCCATCGATGGTCCGGACCGGAAACACCGACGCGGGAGTTCTTTGCACGTGAATCTCAGGGGAGCCCGAAAATTGAGCCAAGCGCAAGGCTAGGAGGCCAACGACGATGACCACCGGAGCCCAGCGGGCAGTCCGAACCCTTGGCGGCAGCGAGCCGTGCATGACCTCCTCCCCCGGCCTGATCTTGAGATGTTCAGTGTCAGCTCACGATCATCTTTCCGTTCATGTTCATGTAGTGGCCGGGGAAGGTGCACAGATAGACGTACTCGCCAGGCGCCGGAGCCGGGAAGGTGATGGTGTCGGACTCACCCCCTCCGACGATCTCGGTATGAGCGATCACCGCCTTCTCCATGTTCGGCGGGATGTAGCCGTTGTCGACTGCGCCCATGGCGGCGTTGGCGAACGTGTTCATGTCCGTGCCCTTTGCGAGCAGCACGAAGTTGTGGCCCATCGCCTCTTTGGCGAGCTTTCCCGTGTGCTCGATGGTTACTTCGATGGGTGCGCCCGATTTCACTTCGATGCGGTTGGTGCTGTACTTGATGTTGTCGCCGACCTGGAGTGTCACTGTTTGTGGCTCGCCGGTCGCTTCCGCGGCGGGCCGTTCGGCAGCGTTCTCCGTCTGCTCGGGCGCCGAGGGCTCGGGAGCACGAGCGGCGGGGGCCTTCGGGGGGGAATCACTCGGGCCCCCGTCGCTCGAGCCCGACTGGCAAGCGGACAAGAGAATCGGGGTGGCTGCCGCGCTGCTGAGGAGGTAGCCCAAAAACTTTCGTCTATCGCTGGTGCGCATCACTCGTTCGTTCCCTCTGAATGATTATGATTTTGAGAACCATTCTCAGTAACGCGCCTGGTTGTCAAGCGGAATGAGAACTATTATCAATCGCAGCGCCAGGGACCGAGCCCG
>CAYXVF010000099.1:13381-21970 GCA_964468125.1 uncultured Bdellovibrionales bacterium
CGACACACCGGTCGCGGTCGCGGCGGCAGGTGATGCCCTCTACTTCGTAGCCGAGAACACCGATGGGGTCCTCACCATCGATGACGCTGACAACCTTCAGATTCGAGGGGGTCGGGGGCCCAGCCACGAGCGTGAGTGGCCTGGCGAGCTCGGACGACGTCGCAGCGAGCGACCGCATCCGACTCGTTGTGAACGTGGATGGAGATGCAAACGCTGACGGCGATGATCGCGTGCTGAACATCTACGGTGACGGAACGCCTGACCGCTACCCCGACAACGCCTCTAACTGTCTCGTTGCCTTGACTCTGGACGCGAACAGCGACGTCTACGCCGCCGATCGGTGTCTCGGATTTGTGGTTCGAATCACGCGCCAGACCGGCTAGTCCGTCTAGACCGGCCTCACAGGTCCACGAGCTCGACGCCGCGGCGAAGTAGGGCTTCACGGCAAAGAAGTTTTCTTCGGTTGCGGGCAACGTTTCTCGGGTCGCAGCTCCGGTATCGGCGGCTGAGACTTGCTCGGCTACCCGCACAAGGACCCTGATTTTCTTTAGTGAGTGCTCGTGTGCTGGCAGCAGCTCAGCCTACCGCCTTCGCGAGTGCTTCCCATGCGAGGGTCGCGCACCGCTTGCGCGTTGGGGCTTTGCGCAGGCCTTTGAAAGCGTCGAGAGCGGGGTTCGTGTCCTCTGGTCCGTTGCGATCAACGGTGGATTCGAGTGCGTCCCGCAGCTGCAGCGCCTCGGGCACCGTCTTGCCTTCGACGAGCGCGGCCATCTTCGCGGCCGAAGCCTTCGAAATGGCGCAGCCGCGGGCGGTGAAACGGGCCGCACGGATGATCCCGTCTTCGACCACGAAGGTCGCCCGGAGCCGGTCACCGCAGAGTGGATTCTTCGCTTCCCCTGCGCAGCCGCTATCGAGTTCGCCATGGTGCGAGTCGTCCTCCGCGAGGGCGAGCAGCTCCGGAGGGTAGAGATCGCCTGCGCCACTCATTTGAATGTCTCCTCGACGCGGGCGAGCCCCTGGACGAGCTGCTCGACATCTTCGAGCCCGTTGTATGCGGCGAAAGAAGCGCGCACCGTCGCGTCGATGTCGAAGTATTCCATGACCGGTTGGGTGCAATGGTGCCCGGTTCGTACCGCGACACCTTCATAGTCGAGGAGGGAGCCCACGTCGTGCGGGTGCACGTCACCGAACAGGAACGACACGGCCGCTCGCTGGGTCTCCGATGTGCCGATTCTGCGAATCTTTGGATGTGCATCGAGTTGCTCGATGAGCGCACGGAGCAGGGTCGTCTCGTGCAACGCGATCGTATCGAGACCGACCTGTCGAACCCAACGCAGGGCCGCGCCGAGACCCACGACACCGACGATGTTCGGTGTTCCCGCCTCGAACTTGAAGGGAACGTCGTTGAACGTAGTCCCATTAAAGGAGACACTGAGTATCATTTCGCCGCCGCCCTGCCAGGGCATCATCGCATCGAGGAGCGCTCTGCGCCCCCAGAGCACGCCCACGCCGCTCGGCCCGTAGACCTTGTGCCCGCTGAATGCGAAGAAGTCGGCGCCCAGGGTCCGCACGTCCACGGGCTGGTGGGGGACGGACTGCGCACCATCCACCAGGACCACTGCACCGATCGCGTGGGCGGCGTCGGCGATGACCCGGACGGGGTTCTCGGTCCCGAGGGAATTGGACACGTGCGTGAGGGCGACGATTTTCGTGTGCGCATTTACGAGCGCGCTCAGGTTGCTGAGATCTAGCTCGCCGCGATCGTTCATCGGGATGTGGCGCAGCTTTGCCTTGCGCTCGTGGCAAAGGAGCTGCCAGGGCACAAGATTGCTGTGGTGCTCCATTTCGGTGACGAGCACCTCGTCTCCTTCATCGACGTGCATGCGACCGTAGGCCTGCGCCACGAGATTGATCCCTTCCGTGGTGCCGCGGGTGAAAATCACCTCTTCGTCGCTCGGAGCGTTGATGAATTCGCGGACTACCTCGCGCACCGACTCGTAGGCATCTGTGGCTCGCTGGCTCAGGGTGTGCACGCCGCGATGAATGTTGGCGTAGGAGTGCTCGTACATCGACTCGATCGCGTCGAGCACGGCTCGCGGTTTCTGCGTGGTTGAGGCGTTGTCGAGGTACGCGAGACGGTGCCCGTGGATCTCCTCGCGGAGTACGGGGAACTCTTTTCGCAGTGCGTCTAACTCGTTCATAGCCGGTCGCCTCGCGCGCTGCCGCAATGTATATTCTCCTACAGGAGACACAATGAGCGATCAAAGCGAACGAGATGTGTTGAGCGCCGCCGCCGAGTGGAAGGATTCTGGCCACCGGGTTGCGATCGCGACGGTGGTGAAGACCTGGGGTAGCTCTCCGCGCCAGCCGGGCAGTCAGCTGGCGGTGCGCGATGACACGCTGTTCCTCGGCAGCGTGTCCGGGGGGTGCGTGGAAGGAAAGGTTGTCGAGACCGCACTCGACGTCATGGAGAGCGGGACGCCGCAGCTCCTCGAGTTCGGCGTCTCGAACGAAGAGGCCTGGGAAGTGGGCCTCGCCTGTGGTGGGACCGTCCGCATCTACGTCGAAGCGCTCCAATGAACCGGGCACTCTTGAGCCAATTGCTCGCGGATCGCCGCGAGAAGAACCCGGTGGTGCTAGCGACCCGCATCAGCGATGGCGAACAACGGCTGCTCTACCCGAGTTTCGCGGACGACGACGAGTCGGACATCGTCCGCTCCGTGTTGCGTTCGGATACGTGTTTTACGAGCGAAGACGAGCCGCCGCTCTTCTATCAGCCGTTCAATCCGCCGCTGCGGATGGCGCTCGTGGGCGCGGTGCACATCGCTCAGCCGCTGTGCGTGATGGCGGCTCTTGCGGGATACGAGGTCACGGTGATCGATCCCCGCGAAGCCTTTGCCGCGCCCGATCGATTCCCCGGAGTGACTTTGAACACGGAGTGGCCAGACGAGGCTCTCGAAGCCCTGGCCCCGGACAGTCGAACCGCGGTTGTCACCCTGACTCACGACAGCAAGCTCGACGACCCGGCGCTCGGGGTCGCTCTGAGGAGCGCCGCATTCTACGTGGGCTCGCTCGGGAGCCGGAAGACGCATGCCGCTCGCGTGCAGCGGCTTCAAAAGGCCGGCTTCGACGATGAAACGATCGCGCGGATCCACGCACCCGTGGGCTTGCCGATCGGCTCGCGCTCGCCGGCGGAGATCGCACTGTCGGTGATGGCCCAGATCACCGAGGTGCTGCGGAAGGGCTGACCTCGCTCGGGACCGAGTAGAGAATCTTCGCGGCCGCGGCGCTCATTGCGCGAAAATCGTGGCCTACCTGCGGTACGATTTTCATCCTCCACGCGAAGGACGCGTTCAGCTTCTCCGCCCGTTTGCGCCCCATTCGGAAGAAGGATTCGCCGCGCGTCCGGCGACCGAGCCCCTGTGCATCGACGCTCGGCGTATGCAGCATGATTCCACCCGCGTCGTCGCCGTCGTCTTTCTCCCCCAGAAGGACAATGAGTCGCTTCTTCAGCGATGCGCGGAGCGAAGTGAGGGTGCCCCCGTGCGCGCCCATTCCGGTGAAGCCGGTTTGCCGAAGGTCGGGGAGGGTGTACCAGCCCGCGTTCGATGCAACGATACGGTCGGCTTTGGAGTCCGGTTGAAAGAGCGCAAAGCGTTGGAGAATTTGACCTCCCGCGGAATGCCCAAAGATGTCGTAGCTTTGTCGCTTGGAGCCTGTCGCTCGAACGAGGAGATCAAACATGCGGTCGAAGTCGCGGAAGAGATAGGTCGATCGATCGGCATTGTGCGAAAACTGAATGTCTTGGTCGCGCAATCGAATGACCTGGGTCGGCCCTACGCGCTGGACCGGAAGCTCCGCGGGCAGCCACACCTTCTTCGCGATACCGCCCATGTGATAGGCGGCAAAATTGTAGCTCGCTTCAGGATAGCCGAGCGCGGACCGAACGCTTCCGGCCGGTAGTAGTGCACTCGGAAGCGCGCGGGCTCGCGACCGACGCCGCCTGGCATCTCGAACACGCCAGCGCCAGCCGGTAGTGTCTCCGGCGCAAGCCCCAGCATGCGTTCCTTCGCGGGCTCCAAGAGCATTCCACAGTCCGGGCACTCTCCCGGAGCATCGAAGGTTCTCCCGTCCATCGAGCACCCGCATTCCGGGCATTTGAAGCCGGCGCCGACGGTGGCCGACGGCCCAGCCCCGAAGAGCGCGGTCGACCCCAGGACAAAGCTACGACGTGTGAGATGCAACATGTGCAGACTCTAGACCAACGCTGAGGAAAACAGGGGACGAATGCCGGACGCATCGAGCCACACCCGAGACTATCTCTTGCGCTTCACGACGCCGATCGCGGCCGCGATCTTTAGGGCGCTCTCGAGCGAGAAGGGCATCGGCAAGACTCCACCGTGGAGGTGTCGGGGGCCACTCGGTTTCTCTCCGAGAATGTCTTCGATGTAGAGCAGCGTGGAGAGCGTCCGGGTAACCTCTGGCATGAAGGACTCCACCTCGAAGGCCGGAGCACCCCGAAACGCGGCCTGAAAGACCGGGTGATTCATCGAGGCGGTCTCGGTCACCGGGGCAACGTTGGCCGAAATGGGTAAGTCCGGATTGTCCGCGCCGATCGCTTCCATGGTAATGGTCTTCTCGAGCCACTGAGCGGCTTGATAGCTCACCCCTTGGAGCGGAACGATCGAGTCGCACACGCGCGGCAAATCGGGCCGCGCGCGCGAACGGGTTAGCACGCCCGTCTTTGCCAAGGCGCTCTTCCAGGCCCGTACGTTCGACATTCGCTCCGCGACCAAAGTCGCGTCGTCCTCGTCGAGGAGAATCGGTGTCGTGGGAGAGATGAAGAGACCCACCGATTGGACGAGCTCTCGGGGCAACGCACGGAGGGCCGCGTTCATGGCGGCACCGAGGCGCCACTCTCGTCCTTGCCCGGGGCCGTAGGCGAAGAGACCGACGTGTGCTGGCCCCTCCTTGGCAAACTCGGCGAAAGTGCTCGCCACCTGGTCGGGACGCAGAAGCAGGTCGCTCCGTCCGTTCGCGTGGTAGAGTTCGCCGCCGAGGTCGCGGAGGTCGCCGCCTGGGGGAACGACGTCGGTCCAGAGCACGGTTGCACCGGCCTCGAGCAGGGCGCGCGTGGGCGCGATCTCCGCACCGGCGCCGAAAAGGGCGAAACGCTCACCGGCGATTCGCAGGGCGCCGTCGTCATCGAGCCGAGCTAGGGCCCGACGCAGTGCCTCAGCCGTCGCCCGGTTCGTCCGGTGACGCGCTTCGAGATCGTCGACGACGTCATGGATGTTTTTGCCTAGCCACTGTTTGTCTCGGTAACGAAAGCTAGGAGTCCAGCCCGGGGCGCGGGAGGAGTGCAGGTGCTCCACCGGCAGCGGTTCAGTCGCGAGGCCGAGCTCCGTGAGCGGGCGCTCGCTACCGTCCTCAGCACGGAGCACGCAGCGCTCAGCCACACGCCGTTGCAGGTGCCGGGCGATCTCCTTGCGTTTGGGTGAGGCGCAACGGCGCTGTTCGATCTCCAGGAGAAGCGCGGAGTAGCTGCTCTTGAAGTCCTTCGACGAGCGGGGGAGCTTCATCGGCTCGAAGGCAGCGGGGAAGCGTTCAGCCACATCGCGCAGGAGTGCGAGCATGAACGACGAAGCGCTCTCGTCGTCTGGAAGATTGACCCCTGGTTGGGGCGTAGATGCGTCACCCATGGCCGGCGGTGTCTAGCATGCACCGCCGATGGGGTCACTGTGGCGTTGTCAAGTGACCAGCGAGTATACGAGCCAAGCGAGCCCCACCGCCGCGATCACGATGAGCCCATAGCGCACGGGGGCTGGGACGAGCTCCTTGGTGACTTCGCTTGCCACTTTGCGAGCCATCTGCGCGTCACTGATCCGTTCGGGGACCGCCTCGCTGTTCCCCGCAGCGCGCTGCTTCATCGTTTCGTTGAGGCCTTCGAGGCTTTGCTTGATGATCGCCTTGGCAGACGCATCGAGCAGTCGTTGACCGACACTCGCGATTCGACCGCCGACTTTCGCGTCGGAGTCGTAGACCATCTTCGTGCCGTTCTCTTCCTCGTGGAGCTCGACGTTGGCGTTGGCTTTGACGAAGCCGGGTGCGCCCTTCCCGTCGACGTTCATGGTGTACCCGTTCGGAGCATCGAGGTCCTCGAGTTTGACTTTGCCCATGAACTTGCCCTGCACCGGGCCGATCTTGATGTTCATCTGCCCCTCATAGACCCCGTCCACGAGCTCGAGCTTATCGCACCCCGGCAGGGTAGCGGCCAGGACCTCTGGATCGAGAAGAGCTTCCCAAACGACATCACGAGGTGCCTCGAACGTATACTCACCGGCTAGCTTCACTCTCGCTCTCCCACTGCAGCCCGACTCAGCGCGTCGATCTCTGCGAAAAACAATCTTCCGTGCTAATGCACAATCATAGGGCCGCATCTCGACCGACGAAAGGTTTGAATGAGACGCTTTGAATCTGCTTACTCTTGGATGAAGGGAGATGAGTAATGAATGACCAACAACGCCTCGAGATCGAAGCCGCTGCCTTTCGCCGCCTACGCGACCATCTGCGCGAGCGCACCGATGTGCAAAACATCGACCTGATGAACCTCGCCGGATTCTGCCGAAACTGTTTGTCGCGCTGGTATGCAGAGGCGGCATCGGAGCGTGGAATCGAGCTCGACAAGACCGAGTCGCGCGAAATCGTCTACGGCATGCCCTTCGACCAGTGGAAGGCGAAGTATCAGACGGAAGCCAGCTCCGAGCAGAAGGCGGCGTCCGAAAAGGCGCACGAAGCTCCCGAAGGGCGCTGACGTGCGATTCGGCCGCGTCCCGGTCAGCGCGACGCTCGAGGGCGCGATCCTCGCTCATACCCATCGGCTACCAAACGGCGGCGCGATCAAGAAAGGGCGACGGCTCGCCTCGGCGGATGTGATGCGCCTCGAAACGGCCGGGGTTCGGGACGTGACTGTCGCGGTCCTCGAGTCAGACGATGTGCATGAAGACGAGGCTGCAGCTCGAGTCGCGCGCCTTCTCGCCGACGCTACGCTCTTGACCACGGAGGCGCATACCGGCCGGGTAAACTTGCTCGCGACCACCCCGGGCCTCGTTGAGATTGACCGTACGGTGATCGATGCGATCAATGCGGTCAGCGAAGAGGTCACAGTTGCGACCGTCGAGCCCTACACAGTGGCGCCAGCGAAAGTGATGGTCGCCACGATTAAGGTGATCCCTTTTGCGGTGAACGAAGCGGTGCTCGTGGCGATAGAACGTGCGGTTGCACACCGACGCGGAGCGATCCGAATCCGTCCGTTCAGGAACCGGCCCGTGGGGCTGATTCTTTCCCAACTTCCCGGGATGAGTACCGCTTTGCTCCGGAAAGCGAGCGAGGTGCAGCGCGCTCGGGTCACCGCTCTCGGCAGCACGATCGCGCGCGAGCTCCGCTGCGACCACGATGCGCAGTCAGTGGCCCATGCGATTCAATCCCTGAGCGAAGAGGGCTGCGATCCCATTCTCATCCTCGGAGCGTCCGCCATCGTCGACCGGCGGGATGTGATCCCCGAAGCGCTCGAGCGCTCCGGCGGCGAGGTCGTGCATCTCGGCATGCCTGTCGACCCAGGAAACCTGCTGATGTACGGCCACTACGATGATGCGGTCGTGTTGGGGCTTCCCGGGTGTGCCCGCTCGCTCAACCCGAGTGGCTTCGATTTCGTCTTGCAGCGTGTGCTCGCGGATCTCCCGGTTGAATCGTCGGTGATTCAGAGCCTCGGCGTTGGAGGCCTATTGAAAGAGATTGCCGGTCGGCCCCAACCTCGTTCGATGAAGAAGAAAAAGGACGTGGCGCCGCGGGTCGCGGGGGTGATCCTCGCGGCGGGCATGTCTCGACGCATGGGCAAAGACAACAAGTTGCTCTTCGAAGTCGAGGGAGTCCCCCTCGTTCGACGGGTGGCCCAAGCCTTCGTTCGCTCGAAGGTCGAACCCGTCCTCGTCGTCGTGGGGCACGAATCGGAGAAGATCCGGGATGCGCTGTCCGACCTCAACGTGCGGTGCATCGAAAACCCCGACTACGCCGACGGCATGAGTACCTCGCTGCGCGTCGGAATCAGCCATCTCCAGGACGTGGACGCTGCGGTGGTGGGTCTCGCGGACATGCCCTGGATCAGAGAGAACCACGTCGACGCTTTGCTGGACGCCTACGATCCAGGAGGCGAATCGACGATCTGCGTCCCGATGTACGGTCGCAAGCGCGGCAACCCGGTGCTCTGGGCCGCCAGTCATTTTCCCCAGCTCCAAGCCTTGGAAGGTGACGTGGGAGGGAAGGTGCTCCTCGAGCGATTCCCCGCGTCGATTTGCTACGTCGCAGTGTCGGATCCCGGTGTGAATGTCGACGTCGACACACCAGAAGCGCTCGCGAGTCTCGCGCAGGTTCAAGAGGACTAGTCAGAATGGAGCGACCGACTCCGTTTCGCAGATCCGTGGATTAGACTGCGAAGCGGTTAAGCTCTCAGCCCAGAGCCAAAATTCGAAAGACATTGGCGTTCCACTGCTCAATCGTCAGGTCCATCCCCAGCGTAGATCAAGAAACCGA
>CAYXVF010000100.1:0-21938 GCA_964468125.1 uncultured Bdellovibrionales bacterium
TATCGCAACTCTCTGGTGCGCTCGGAATCTGATTGACGCGAAAGGACCGCGCGTGGGCCGAGACGGGCACCAGCAGCGCCACGGCGAGGGGTAGGAAGAACACTCTCATGGCTAGCTCTCTCCGTGTCGCCGCGTAGGCCAACGACGAACGGCAACTAGCCTATGGCAGCGTCTCCGGTCTCGCCAGTGCGGATGCGTATCGCTTCGGCGAGCTCCACCACGAAGATGGTTCCGTCTCCCGTCCCGCCGGTCCGCGCGCCTTCAGTGATGCCCTCGAGCGTCTTTTCGAGAAACTCGTCGTTGACCGCGATCTCGAGACGCACCTTCTGGAAGAGGTTCACCTCCATGACCGCGCCGCGGTAGGTCTCGCTGTAGCCGCCCTGGCGGCCGCAGCCGAGGGAGTTGGTGACCGACATGTTGAAGATCTCGCGCTTTGCGAGCGCCTGCTTCACGTCGTTGAGCTTTTCCGGGCGAATGTAGGAAATCACGAGCTTCATGAATCCGTCCTCCTCACTGTGTCCTGAAGATTTGGAAGCCGCTGTAGGCTTCCATCCCGTGCTCACCGAGGTCGAGCCCGCGGAGCTCTTCTTCCTCGCTCACGCGCAGACCGATGGTGAGCTTGAGCACGTAGAGCAAGAGAAGCGAAAAAGCCGCAGCAAAGACTGCGACCGCACCGATGCCCATCAATTGTGCAGCCACTGATTTTCCTTCACCGAAGATCCCGGCCGCCACCGTACCCCAGATACCGCAGACGAGGTGGACAGAGATCGCGCCGACCGGGTCGTCGATTCTGATCTTGTCGAGCCCGACGACGGAGAGAACGACCACGACACCGGCCACAGCGCCGATGATGATCGACGCCATCGGAGTTACTGCATCCGCTCCCGCTGTGACGCCGACGAGACCCGCGAGCGCCCCGTTCAAGGCCATCGAAAGGTCGGGTGTTTTCAACACCGCCCAGGAGCAGGTGACTGCGCCCATGATCCCAGCTGCAGCGGCGAGCGAGGTATTTACGCAGACGAGCGAAACTGCGCCTGGGTCTGCAGAGAGGACCGAGCCGCCGTTGAAGCCATACCAACCGAACCAGAGAAGAAAGACACCAACTGTCGCGAGCGGCATGCTGTGGCCGAGAATGGGGCGAATCTCGTCATTCAAGTACTTGCCGTAACGCGGCCCTAGGAGCCAAGCCGCGGTGAGCGCGCCCCAGCCGCCAACGGAGTGAACGATGGTCGAGCCCGCGAAGTCGTGAAACCCATTGGCGGCCAGGAATCCGCCGCCCCAGTGCCACATGCCGACCATCGGATAGCAGAGGGCGACGAAGAGGGTCGCATAAATCAGAAACGTATCGAGACGCATGCGCTCGGCGACGGCGCCGGAGACGATCGTAGCGGCGGTTGCGGCGAACATTCCCTGGAACAGGAAGTCAGTCCAATAGGTGTAGCCAGGGTTGTAGGCGTCTGTGACCCCCGCCGCGTCTGTGCCGATCCCGAAACCCGCAAAGCCGAAAAATGCGCCGGCAAACTCCTCGCCGGGATACATCAAATTGAATCCGACGAGCGCATAGGTGAGCAAGCCGATCGATACAACGCTCACGTTCTTGAAGAGAATGTTCACCGTGTTCTTCGCACGGGTGAGGCCGACCTCGAGGCAAGCGAATCCGAGGTGCATCAGAAACACCAAAAAAGCGGCCAGAAGGATCCAGAGGTTGTTAATCACGAAAGAGTCCGGGGGAGGATCCGCCGTGAGGAGCAGAGCGGGAACGAGTGACGCCAGGGTAGTCAAGAGTGGTCTCCATTCACCAGTGTGCACCCCCGGGCGCCACCACGACGCCAAACGCGAGTGCTGCTGTAGCAACGCGCAAGTCGCGAATATAGTCCGATCTCGCGCCTCTTTAGTGACGAAAATCTACAAAGTGCTCGTGGTTTTTTGACGCTATGACCGGATTTCTCAAGCGCAATGATCGTCGCACTCTCCGCGGTAGGTTCGCCGGATTCCGGATCCCGCTCGTTGCATTCGTGCCTGGGTTTCGCTATCGCGCGCCCGGTCTGGAGGGGTCCATGCGAAAGCTTTCGTTTTTCAGCGCGGCGCTGGCCGTCGTCGTGATGAGCCTGGTGGCCGGTCTCGGCTTTGACCATGCCCGTGCCGCGCCGAGCAGCAAGGAGCTGAAGATCCGCAAGCTCCTCGAGCTCACCGGTGCCGCCGAGCTCGGCGGACAGGTGGTTGCTCAAATGTTCCCGAGCATGCGTCGCATGGCGCCACAGGTCCCGGGAAAGGTCTGGGACGATCTCGAGCGTGAGATGCAGAAACGGGTCCCCGAGATGGCAGAGATCATCGTTCCGATTTACGACGACCATTTTACGCAGAGCGACATCGACGCGTTGATTGCCTTTTATCGAACGCCCGTCGGGCAGAAGTTCATCGCGGAGCTGCCAGCGATCACCCAGGAGTCGATGGAGGCAGGACAGCGCTGGGGAGCATCGATCGGGAGAGAGGTCGTCGAGAAGCTCCGCTCCAAAGGCTACGAGCTCTGAATCGCTGCGGTTTTTTGGCGCTTGCAACGATGCTTCCGGTGAATGTTGACACACAGGTATAGATTCCTTAGTTCAGAGGCATGCAGTTGACCTCACAAGAGGAGTACGGCCTTCGTTGCCTGCTCGCCGTCGCCCGCGAAACCCGAGACGTTCCGGTGGGTATCCCGGACATCGCGGCCTCGGAGGGGTTGAGCCCGGAGTACGCGGCGAAGTTGATGCGCCTCTTGCGCCAAGGGAAGCTCGTGACGAGCACGCGCGGTCAGAATGGCGGCTATCGTCTGGCGAAACCCGCCCGGGGGATCTCCGTTTGGTCCGTGATTCAGGTGCTCGGCGGGCCGCTGTTTCACGAATCGTTTTGTGATTCGCATAGCGGTAAGCACAGCGACTGCGTCCATGCCTCGAGCCCTAGCGGATGCTCCATTCGCGCGATGTGGTCCTGGGTCGGAGGTGCGATTCGAGGTGCGCTCGAGGAGCTCAGCATTGCCGATCTGCTGAAAACCGAGACCCAGGTCACCGCACAACTCGCAATGGTTCAACTCCCGACGTTACGGGATACGCCCACGCACGGGGCGGGAGAGGGAGTCTAGTCATGTCGTCGACCCAGCCGGAAGACATCGTTCAGAATGACAAGTACAAGTATGGTTTTGTCACCAACATCGAGTCGGATGTTGCGCCTCCGGGATTGAGCGAGGAAATCATCCGCTTCATCTCCGCCAAGAAGCAGGAGCCCGAGTGGCTGCTCGAGTGGCGACTGAAGGCGTACCGGTCGTTTCTGAAAATGGCCGAGCCTCGTTGGGCGCACGTGAATTATCCGCCGGTCGACTTGCAGGCGATCAGCTACTACGCGGCGCCGAAGCAGAAGCCCAAGCTGAACAGCCTGGATGAGGTAGACCCAGAGCTTCTCGCAACATTCGAGAAGCTCGGCATTCCGCTCGAAGAGCAGAAGCTTCTCGCCAATGTCGCGGTGGACGTGGTCTTCGACAGCGTGTCGGTGGCGACGACCTTCAAGGAAGAGCTGAAGAAGGCCGGCGTCGTCTTCATGCCGATCTCCGAGGCCGTCCATGAATGTCCGGAGCTGGTGCAGAAGTATATTGGAAGCGTTGTGCCGCACTCGGACAACTACTTTGCGGCGCTCAACTCTGCTGTGTTCACCGATGGATCCTTTGTCTGGATCCCCGAAAACACCCGTTGCCCGATGGAGCTCTCCACCTACTTCCGAATCAACGAGCAGAACACGGGGCAGTTCGAGCGGACGCTCATCGTTGCGGAGAAGGGCTCCTACGTGAGCTACCTCGAAGGGTGTACGGCGCCCCAGCGCGACGAGAACCAGCTTCATGCGGCGGTCGTCGAGCTCGTCGCGATGGACGACGCGGAGATCAAGTACTCGACGGTCCAGAACTGGTACCCGGGCGACGAAGAGGGGCGCGGTGGGATCTACAACTTTGTCACCAAGCGCGGAAAGTGCGCGGGCAAACGCTCGAAGATCAGTTGGACCCAGGTCGAGACGGGCTCGGCGATCACGTGGAAGTACCCGAGCTGCATTCTGCAGGGCGACGACTCGGTGGGTGAGTTCTACTCGGTCGCGGTGACCAACAACGCGCAGCAGGCCGATACGGGCACCAAGATGATCCACCTCGGCAAGAACACCTCGAGCACGATCGTCTCGAAGGGGATCAGCGCGGGCAAGAGCAGCAACGCCTACCGTGGCCTGGTGCAGATCAACCGCAAGGCTGAGAGCGCGCGGAATCATTCGCAGTGTGATTCACTGCTCATCGGCGACCGCTGCGGCGCTCATACGTTCCCCTATATCGACTCTCGCAACGCCACGGCGAAGGTGGAGCACGAAGCGTCGACCTCGAAAATCGGGGAGGACCAGCTCTTCTACCTTCGTCAACGGGGTCTGAGCGAAGAGGATGCCGTATCGATGGTGGTCAACGGCTTTTGCAGAGAGGTCTTCAAAGAGCTCCCCATGGAGTTCGCGGTAGAAGCGCAGAAGCTACTCGCAGTTAGTCTGGAAGGGAGCGTGGGCTGAGCCCACGGAGAATACGATGCTCGAGATTCGAGATTTGCACGCGCGCATCGAAGAGCGCGAAATTCTGACCGGCCTGAACCTAACCGTCAAACCCGGAGAGGTTCATGCGATCATGGGCCCCAACGCTGCGGGCAAGAGCACACTCGCCAAGGTGTTGTGCGGCCATAGTGATTACGAAGTCACTCAGGGACAGGCGCTGCTCGACGGAAACGATCTGCTCGAGATGGACCCAGATGAGCGCGCGCGTGAAGGCCTGTTCATGTCCTTCCAGCACCCTGTGGAGATCCCGGGTGTGACGAACGCTTATTTCATGCGCTCGGCTTTGAACGCGCAGCGCAAGCACCGGGGCCTTCCGGAGATCGAGGCGGCGGAGTTCTTGAAGCTCGCCAAAGAGAAGATGGAGCTCGTCGAAATGCCGTCGAGTCTCTTGAACCGCTCGATCAACGAAGGTTTTTCCGGCGGTGAGAAGAAGCGGAACGAAATCTTCCAAATGGCCATGCTCGATCCGCGCCTCGCCATTCTCGATGAAACGGACAGTGGCCTCGACATCGACGCCCTTCGTACGGTGGCCGAAGGCGTGAATAAGCTGCGCAATTCGGAGCGAATGCTGATCGTCATCACCCACTACCAGCGATTGCTCGACTATCTCGTCCCCGACTACACGCACGTTTTGCTCGGAGGCCGGATCGTCAAGTCCGCGGGCCGTGAGCTCGTCTCCGAGCTCGAAGAGCGTGGCTACCAGTGGATTCAGGACGAGCTGGCCGCCCAGGCCTGAGAGGAGTCTCGCCCATGGACCGCACCGCGGAAGTCGATTTTCTGCTCCGGGAGTTCGAGCAACGTGAGAGCGCAGGCGAGACCGAGTGGCTCCTGGCCCTTCGCCGCCGCGCGATCGACGAATTCGGTCGGCTCGGATTTCCGACCCAGAAGAGCGAAGAGTATCGCTACACGAATGTCGCGCCGATCGCGAAGGCCAAACTTCCTGCGCGCGGGCAACCGGGTTCCATCGACGCGCTTCCGCCGGGAGTGCTCGATCTCGACGGCGCGGCAACGGTGGTTTTGGTCGACGGAGTCTTGAGCCCAGCGCTCTCCCAGCTCGACCGTTTGCCCGAGGGAGTGAGCGTCAAGCCCCTCGCAGATGCGCTCGAAGAGGAGTGGGCACGGGCGCGATTTGCTCGCCTCGCGACACCGGACCGCAATGGCATTTACGCGTTGAACGCAGCTTTCGCTCGCGGAGGCATTGCGGTCGAGGTCCCACCGAAGGTGGAGGCGCCGCTGCGGTTGGTGCACGTCAGCACGGACTCGGCCGCGGGAACCGCCGGGCACTTGCGTCACCTGCTCTCTTTGGGGAGAGCCTCGGAGCTCACGCTCGTAGAGGAGTTCGTCGCACTCACCGACGCTCCGTACTTCACCACCGTAGTCCGGGAGGTGGAGATGGACGAGGGGTCAAGCCTGAAGGCGGTAGAGCTGATCCGAGAGTCTCCCGCGGCATTCCACATCGGGAGCCTGGTCGCACGTTTGCCGCGCGATGCGCGTCTCCAGCAGGTTGGGTTGACCCTCAAGGGCGCGCTCGTCCGGCGCGAAGCCCACGTGGAGCTTGCGGGAGAAGGTGCGGATGCGACCCTCGGCGGTCTATATGTGCCGCGTGGACGGGATGTGCACGACCAGCTCACTTTCGTGGACCATGCGGTCCCGCGCTGTACGAGCAACCAACTCTACAAGGGCGTTCTCGACGACGACTCCCGTGGAGTGTTCAACGGCAAAGTGTTGGTGCGAAAGGACGCCCAGCAAACCCTCGCCTACCAACAGAATCGCAGCATCGTGCTGTCGGACAGCGCGACGGCGGACACACGGCCCCAACTTGAGATCTACGCTGACGACGTCAAATGCAGCCACGGTGCGACGATCGGCCAGCTCGACGACGAGGCCTTGTTCTACCTGCGGCAGCGCGGCATCAGCGCGCGCGATGCGCAGCGGCTGCTGATGCAGGCGTTTGTTGGCGAGGTCGTCGAACTCCTCCCCGTTTCTTCGCTGCGTGATCAGGTTGCGGCCGCCGCGGCGAACGGGTTGCCGAGGGAGAGCGCATGAGCGACGAACGTTTGATCCCCTCGATCCCACACCGGCCAGACCGCGAAGCGGAGTCCCAAGGGCTCCTGAGCGAAGTGGATGCCGTGGTGGAGGGTCCCCCCGCGCAATCGGACGACCCCCGCCCACTTCCAGAACGAATCATCGACGTCCTTCGCACGATATTCGACCCCGAAATACCCGTGAACATCTACGAGCTGGGGTTGATTTACGACGTCGAGGTGGACGACAGGGGGCACGCCCAGATCGCCATGACGCTGACTTCGCCGGCCTGCCCGGTTGCGGGGTCGCTCCCCGGAGAGGTGGAGCACAAAGTGCGCACGGTTCCAGGCGTACGGGACGCGACCGTCGAGCTCACTTGGGACCCGCCGTGGACCCCGGACAAGATGAGCGAAGAAGCAAAGCTTCTTCTCAACCTGCCGTACTAGGCGCCCTCGATGGCGCACCGCGGCGGCGCACCTTGGAGGCACATCGCGGCTTCGACTTCGATCGTATTCCCATTCCCCCGACATTCGATAGGGTGTCAACACACACCCTCGGTCGGATACCTCGGGAGGTCTCATGTACGAGCCAAAGACGAAGAACGTGAACATGCCGGATCGCGCCGTCTACGACGACGCCTACGCTCGATCGATTAACGACCCGGAGAGCTTCTGGCGGGAACAGGGCGAAACGCTCGATTGGTTTCACGCGCCTTACGGCGTGATGGACTTCGATTTCGATGCGGTCGATTTCTCCTGGTTCGCCGGCGGCCGCCTCAACGCATGCCACAACTGCGTCGATCGACACGCTACGAAGACTCCGGACCGAACGGCGATCGTCTGGATCAAGGACGAGCCGGGCGAATACGAACGGATAAGCTACCGGGACCTCAAACACCAGGTGGCGAAGTTCGCGAACGTCCTCTTGACGCACGGCGTGCGCAAAGGCGACCGCGTAGCGATCTACATGCCGATGATCCCCGAGACGGCCTTCGCCATGTTGGCCTGTGCGCGCATCGGGGCGGTCCACAGCGTCGTCTTCGCCGGGTTCTCCGCCGAGGCCTTGCGTGACCGCATCGTCGACGCTGGGTGCAAGGTCGTCCTGACCGCAAACGAAGGCCTGCGCGGAGGCAAAAGAATCCCGCTCAAGGCCACCGTTGATGAAGCGGTGGAGGGCATGGAGTCGGTCCATTCGGTGATCGTTGCGCGTCGCACGGATACGCCGGTACCGATGAAGGTGGGGCGCGACTCCTGGCTCGACGAGGAGATGGAGTCTCAGCGGTCCACCTGTCCGGTGGAGTGGATGGCCTCCGAGGACCCGCTATTCATTCTCTACACCTCTGGTTCTACAGGCCGCCCAAAGGGCGTGCTGCATACGACCGCCGGCTACCTCACGTACACGACGTACACCCACCGGACACTCTTTGGCCTGCGTGACAATGACGTGTTCTTCTGTGCGGCGGACGTAGGCTGGATCACCGGCCATAGCTATATCGTCTATGGCCCTCTAGCGAACGGTGCGACGACGTGCATGTTTGAGTCGGTTCCGACCTACCCAGATGCGGGACGCTACTGGCAGATTGTCGACGATCTCGGTGTTTCGATCTTCTACACCGCGCCTACTGCCATTCGCGCGATCGCGCGCGCCGGTGATGAGGCAGTGACGAAGTACAGTCGCAAATCTCTTCGCGTTCTCGGTACCGTGGGGGAACCGATCAATCCTGAGGTTTGGAAGTGGTACTACGATGTCGTTGGAAACGGTGAGTGCGATATCGTCGACACCTGGTGGCAGACTGAAACCGGTGGTTGCATGATCTCGCCGGTGGCGGGTGTGACTCCATCCTCACCCGGGTCGGCGACATTGCCGCTGCCCGGTGTTCAACCGGTTCTCTTGGATGACGAAGGCAATGAGCTCGAAGGGAATGGCGTCGAGGGTAATCTCTGCCTCAAATCGCCTTGGCCAGGACAGGCGCGAACGGTCTACGGCGACCACAAGCGCTTCAAGGAAACCTACTTCAGCCAGTTCCCGGGTTACTACTTCACCGGCGATGGCTGTCGTCGCGATGAGAACGGCTACTACTGGATCACTGGCCGGGTGGATGACGTCCTGAACGTGTCGGGCCATCGTCTCGGGACTGCGGAGATCGAGAGCGCGCTCGTGGCGCATGACTATGTCGCGGAGGCTGCGGTCGTGGGCATGCCTCATGAGATCAAGGGGCAGGGAATCCTGTGCTTTGCCATCACCACTTCGGAAGCCGAAGGGCAGGACCCGGAGGAGGTCGTGGGCGCGCTCAAAGAGCAGGTCCGGCAGCAGATCGGCAAGATCGCCTCGCCAGACCGGATTCTCCTGGTGAGCGGCCTACCGAAGACCCGCTCTGGCAAGATCATGCGTCGAATTCTTCGCAAGATCGGCAGCGGCCAATACGACGATTTGGGTGACACCAGCACGCTGGCCGACCCTTCGGTTGTCGAGCAGCTGATCGAGGCGCATCGCGGCTAGCGCGCTTTTGCCCCTTCACCCATCTTTTCGATCGCCGTCTGCGCGCTCGCGGCGGCGGTCGATATAAAATTGCCCGCAATGGCTCCCCAGACACCGGGGAGTGCGTGTTGAACGTCGACTTTGCGCTTCACGGGCCCGTTCGGCAGCTCACCTCGCAGGAGCGCCTCGTGAACCCCTTGACGCAGGGCGCAGTCGCCGCGGCGGGTGCTCTCGCCCTGGGCACGGATGAGGAGCGCCCACTCGCCGGTGGTCATCGTGATCCCGACCTCGCGCGCGAGCAGGCCCCGTAGACCCTCGCGAGGAAAGGCCTTCCGTAGGAGCGCGGCGAGCTTGGGGAGATCAGCGGTGGTGATGGACCTGTCCCCGGGAGCCCCCTTCGGATCGAGATGCGCGTAGATCGCATCGAGGGTCTCGCGGTTCGTGCCAAAGCGCGACACGCCGCTGAACCACCCATCTTTTACGAAGCTCCAGCCCATGTCGCGCACGTCGATCGTGGGTCCGTTTCCGCGGACGTGGCTCGCGAACAAGCGGTGGAGGAGCCCTGTCGATCCCCACCGGTCCTGCAAGTAGGTGAGAAAATTCTCCGTATCGCCCTCTCCGCCGGTTTCGGCGGCGAAGTTGCGGTGCGCTGGGCAGATCGCGCCCTCCGCGGCTTCGAGGTCATGTTTCCCGACGATTCTTTCTGCGTGACGCGTCTCGAGCATGGTCTCTCCCTGTCCGCTGGAGCATCGGCTTGGGAGGAGCGCGGTTGCGTCACCCCGCGGTTAATCTGGGACAGGGGGGCCAGGCGCCTCGTTTCGGGTCAAATTTTCCTCACGATCCGTTCCGGACCGGCCGTTGTCCTCAAGTGGGTGAGGGTTGTGTCGCGGTCGAGCGATTCGATCTCTCCTAGGTCACGAATGCCGCGCCCCGTTTGGGCAGTGCAGAGGGAGAACGTCAGCGATGAATCGTCAGATCATGGAGACGCTCAAGAATGCCGAGGGTCGCTACCTGACCAAGGCGGAAACGAGCTCGATGTTGGACTACGCGCAGAAGCTCGAAGCGCGCCTCAGGGCCGCCGAGGAGATTCAGAACAAAGAAGAATCGATCATCAGCAAGCTGATGAGCGAGATGACCAATGCCTACCCGGACTTTCAGAAGCAGTACGGTCGCGGCATGGAAGCGGGAACCCGTGATACGGGGCTCGTCCTGCGCTATTCGACGCAGGCGATGATCCGCGACGACGTGGATTGGCTCGACAGGGTGATCCTCACCTGGCTGAACACGATCCTTCGCGGGATCGGCTTCACCGAAGGCTTTGTTCGCGACACTTACGTCATGATGGAGCGCTGCTGCCAGGCGGAGCTCTCCCCTGAGAGCTTCGAGCTCCTCCAGCCCTTCGTTCAGCGTGCGCAAGCGAGTCTCGCGGCGCGTGAACAGGCCGCCTGAGGGAGCAGGTCATGAACATGAAGCGCCAGATTCTGAACTACTTCACCCATCCGTCGTTCCTGAGCTTCGACGAGAAGCAGGGCGTGCTCCGCACCCGTGGGGGCACGCGCTTGTGCATGGTCAGCGAGGACTTTCTCAAGGGCTTCGTCCACGCGGTGGAGCACGAGACCGGTCAGGCGACTCCGATCATTCTGCGCCGATGCGGCAAGTTCTTTGGTGAGCGTCTCGCGCGGCGGTTCGAGACTGAATTGACCGAGTTCTCGGGCGTCGCCATGCGCGACCGTGCAATGTACGAGTTCTCCGCGCTGATCCAAGACATGTGGCTCGGGTGCGGCATGGGCGAGATCACGGTCCAGTGGGAGAAGGGGCAGCACGGCTTCCTTCCGATCACGCTCGAGAGCGACCCGATGATCGAGATCAACGCGGGCAACCAGAAGATGGATGATCTGTTCGCGGGTATTCTCGAGGGCTTCATGGGGCACTTTGCTGGTGGCAGCTTGGTCTGCGTACAGACCGGCGACGAGCGCCAGGGCAGCCCGGACGGCACGACATTCGTTGTCGCAAACCACGAGGTGGCGAAACGGGTCGAGCCGATGGTGCAGCAAAACACGCGCCACTCGGACATCGTCCGCCAGCTCATGAACTGAGTGACGATGTTGAATGACCAGCGGACACGCCACGCACCAGTCGTATGCGCTCAGTCGCTATCGACTCGAGCACCGGATCGCGTCCGGTTCAGCGGGGACCGTATTCGCGGCCCGCGACGTTCGCACTGAACGTCAGGTCATCGTCAAGTTTATCGACAACGCCGATGACAGCCTCGGCGAATGGATCAAGGAAGCGCGCCTCGCGCTCCGCCTCAAACACGAGAACATCGCGCGATGCCTCGACGTCGGCTACGACGACAACCACGGTCTCTGGGCCTTGGTTTACGAGCGCGCGATGGGCGGTTCGCTCCGCAAGGCGATGGTCGCGGGGTATGCATTTGCACGAGAAGAGATCGTCGAGCTGATCCGCGGTCTGGCCTCGGCGCTTCACTGCGCCCATCAACGCGGGGTCATTCATCGCGATGTGAAGCCGGAAAATGTGCTCGCCGGCCGCGAGCTCGGAAAACCGCCCTGGTTGCTCACGGACTTCGGCGCAGGCCGTTTCCTCGAGAGCGGCTCGAGCGCGGCGTCCGTGGTCGGCAGCCTCGCCTACATGGCACCGGAGGTGATGTCGAAGTCCGCCGATGCGCTCTGCGACTGCTTTAGCCTGGGCATGGTGGGGGCGGAGCTGTTCATGGGGCGGATCCCGGACCGCAGCTCCCGCTCCGAGTTCGTGCTCGATCACCGCCATGCCGGCGGGATTCATGGGGTCTTGGCGTCGATGGTGGAGGCGTTTCCCGAACGGCGGCCGCCGACGGTCGGACTCGTGGCTGAGCTTCTGTCCGAGGGGCCGGCGCCGAATTACGCAGTGCTCGGCCGAGCAGACGGGGACAGTTACGTGCTCAATGGCGACATCGTGCGCCAGGCCAATCGCAACGCCTTCGAGCCGCCTCGCACCTATCGCATCCCGCGCGCCGTGCGATTCCTCGGTTTCAGTCCCGAGGGTTACCCGATAATCGCGAGCCATCGTCGGATCACCGTGCTGCGGGCAGGCCGATCCGAAACGGTTTTTGCCTCGGACCACGCGCACGTCCCCTGGGCCTATGACTACGCTCGCTCTGCCCTCTGGGTGCGCCGCGGGGAGCACATCGCATTTCTGATGCTCGACCAGGAAGCAGTCGAGTCACACGCCGAGCTGCCCGAGGCACTGCGCACGCCACCGGTGCAAGGCGCACTGGAAGTGGGGGCCTGTGCGCCCGATGGGGCAGCGGTACTCTCGGTGGTGGGGTCGAAGATGATCGTGCGAGCGGTGGTCGAAGCAAACGCGATCGCGCACGAGGTGCACGCCCTCGAGCAACCCGTCCGCGCGATCGCGGAATCCGGCGGTCGCATTCTGGCGGTCTGCGGCGACTCGCGCGGCGCGCAGCTGCTCGATCTGAGCGGCCCGGCGCCGGTAGCCCTCGGCTGGAGCAACGATCCTGCCGACGCGATTCGAGTCGATTTCGATGGGGAGACCCTGTGGATGACGTCTGGGGCAACGACTCGGACGGAGCAGCTCTTCGATGCCCCGATGTCGAGCTCGGCTCGCGCCGTCTAAACGAGCGTGCCCGCGGTGCGCCAGGTCTCTTTTGAGACTTCGTGTTTCGGACCGGGCCGGAATGTGACGTGAACAGCTTTGAGTCCCCGGAGCGAAAGGGAGGGCATCGTGTTCGTAGTTACGGTGACCAGTGACAGCCCGCAATCTGGAGCCACTTCGGCGTTGGTGCGTCTTGGAGCGGATTTTGCCGCCGTGGGTCGGCGAACATTGCTCCTCGATGTCTTGCCGCGTACCGACATCGCGACTCATCTCGGGCTCCCGCCCGATGCGCCTCGCGCGGGGCCGCGCCAAGTTGGGCCGAGCTTCATTTACGCGGGGTTGGACGCCACCGCTTGTTCCCATGACGCGCTCGCCGCCTCGGAGGCGGATGTGGTGGTCGCGGACATCGGTGTTCTCGGTGGCCTCGAAGCACAGACCTTCCTGCGTCAGGTGCCCGCGTCCGTGCTCGTGTGTCTGCGCTCGAGCGTTGGGCTTGCTACGTCCTATGCGAACGCAATGAACGGCTTCAATGGCCTGGTCTCCTCCGGGGGGTCGTTGAGGTCGCTCGGAGTGGTCGTGACGCGCCACAATCCTGCCGATCTGGCGGCAGCGCGGGCCCTGGCGACTCTCACTGGCACGACTGATCTGCTCTGCGCTCCCGTCCCCGAGGCGGTGGGCCTGGCGGGCCCGGCGTTGGTGGGTTCAGGAATGGGTGAGGTCTACCGTGGTCTCGCCGAGACCGCACGGAGCGCCTCGCTCGACCAACAACGGCAAGGCACGCCGGTCAAGGTCGGCTTGGGGGATCTGGCCACGGCCTATCAGCAGTCGGGCAAGCAGATCGAAAAGCAAACTGCATTCGGCAGTTTTCCGAGCGACGGCGGCGAGAGCGCCTCCCAATACACCTATGTGTTGGACTCGCAGGCCCTCGCCGACGTCGTCGGTGAAAACGCCGCACCGATCGTTCAGCTCGCCGCGGAGGATCCGGAGCCCGCACCGACTCTGAGTGCGTCCCTCGCACCGAGCCATGCTGCTCAGGCGGTCGACCTCGAAGAGTCGCACGTACTCGACGCTCCACCGCGGTCCGAGCTCGAAACCCACGGGGCCGTAGACGAGCACGAGGAGGGCGAAATCCGAGAGGTCGCCGCGCTGCGCAAGGCGAATCGATCGCGTCTTCTCATCGCCGGTGCGCTCGTGGCCGCGGTGCTGTTGGGGATCGTCGTGTTGAGCGTCAGTGGGGGGAATGACACGGCCGCGACCGCCGAGAAGACGACCTTGGCGGAGACGCGTACTACTGTTGTGGATGCGCCGAGCAAAGCTCCACCGGTCGAGAAATCCGAGGCCGAAGCACCGACACCGCGGACAAAGCCGACTTCCGAAGTCGATGAGAGCGCTGACGAAACGAAGGTCGAACCGCGACGAAAGAATCGGCGAAAGCGTCGAGCGCGAAGGGAAGGGGCCGAATGATGGACCGACGGCGCATCTACCAGGGCTGCGACAAGGGGCGGGTCCGCCCACACAACGAAGACATCGTGCTCGTGGACGAGAGCCTCGGCTTGTCGATCGTTGCGGATGGGGTAGGCGGTCACCGCGCTGGCGATCGTGCAGCACGGATCGTTGCGGACTCCGTGTATCAGACACTGAAAGACCAAACCTGGGCGATCGATGCGCTGCGCAACGAAGACGCGAGCGTTCAGGGGGAAGATGTCGCGAAGGTGATCCGATTCGCGCTCCAGCGCGCGAACCTCACGATTTACGAAGAAGCCAACAAGATCCCCGACTACGCCGGCATGGCGACCACGTGCACGCTCGCGCTGGACCTCGGTAAACGGGCCCTCTTGGCGCACGTTGGAGATTCGCGGGGCTACGTGATTCGAGCTGGAGAGGTCGTGCGCGTCACGGAGGATCACGTGGTTGCGACGACAGGCTTGAGCAAGCTCGGTCCCGGGGCAAAGCCAGTGAAGCAACGGGTCTTGTCCCGAGCGATCGGCTCTCAGCCGGAATGCAAGATCGACGTCATGTGGCTCGACGTCCGACCGGATGATGTCCTTTTGCTGTGCTCGGATGGCCTCAGTGACTTGCTCGTGAGCGACGAGGAAATCTGGGAGGTGATCTCGACTTTTGGGGCTGAGCCTGCACCGGAGGTCCTGATCGATCTCGCCAACACTCGGGGGGGCCGAGACAATATCTCCGTGGCCGTCTGGGACGTTGCCCCTGGCATCTTGCCGGACCATCCGAGCGCTGAGAAATGGGCCGAATCAAAGGGAGAGCTGCAGCTGCTCCGTGAGCTCGGCCCTCTCGCCGCCCTGACCTACCTCGAGCTCGAAGATCTGCGCGCGCACGCACGCGTCGACATGTACCGGCGCGACGCGCTGATCAGCCCGGACCCGAATGTGCCGTCGATCGCTATCGTCGTGAAGGGAGAGGCGGAAGTTCTTTGCGCTGGCGGGAAGCGTTTTCGAGTCAAATCGGGCGGTGTCATCGGCGAAACCGCACTGACACTCGGCGGCTCCTGGCCCTACCAGGTTGTCGCGGCGACCAACCTCGTGATGGTCGTCCTTCCGGTCCAAGCCCTCACCGCCTTCATTTCCCATCGGCCTCGGGCGAGCACGCGGCTGCTTTGGTCGCTTCTCGGGATCAGCAACGAGCGCTTGAGCCAGATCGTGGGCGGGAGCGGCGTGCTCGAAACCCTATCATCCAGTTCCTCGGTCGCCCGGAGGAGCGAGCCAGCTCTTGACTCTGCTACTCCACCGACGAACCCGTTTCCTAGCGCTCCCGCACCGAGCTTCGGCGCTCCGGCGCAACCGTTGGCGACACCGAGCTTCGGGAGCGCTTTGCCCACGACGAATCCGAACGGTCCGAGCTTTGGGGGGACGGCGCCGTGAACGGAGGAGAGGTCGAGTTTCTTCGACCGCATTTGAGCGAGGTGGGTGTCCCGAACGCGACGGTGGACGAGCTCGTTCGCCGCTGGTCAGAAACGGGCACCGCATCGTTCATTCAACACCTCGGCGAATCCGGCGTGCTCCCGGCCGCCGAGTCCAAACAGCTCGCCATGGTGTTCAAGGGATATCTTTCCTTGGAGGTGTCTACGCTCTTGGGCGCCCTCGATGTGAGCCAGCTCGCGCCCGCCTCGGACTCTGAGCGTCTCGACGAGCACGAGGCAATAGAACCGCCGCCGCCTCGATTCAGCTCTGAAAACGTCGTCAACTCATGCGTGCACAATGCTGCGACCGCGGCAGACGATGACGAAGAGGAGGATGGAGCGCTCTCCTTCTTTGGTGGCGCGAGTCGCGAATCGTCGTCGACCCAGTCGCACTCGCACCGCTCGGCCGAGAGTCTGCGCGTCTCCCTCGAAGAGTCCGAAACCTCGGGAAACGAGTCGGAAGCTGCGACGGGTCCCGCACCGTCGTCGCCCGAGCCAGAACCCTCGTCCCTATCCGCGACGGAGTCGATGTCGCTCTCGGCGTTTGTGCACACGCAAGGCGACGCGCCGCCACGACAGAGCCACTTGCTGCCCAGTCCTGCCGCGCCGATTCCGCCGCCCCCTGGGGTGCACGTGGTCCCAGACGTGCCCGCCCCTGTGTTGGCGCCCGAGCCCGCCTTGCCGACGCCTGGACTGCAAAACGCAGTGAATCCCCTCGCCGGTGCCTTTTCGGTGGCCGGGACGACGTCCCCAGCCGAACCCGCGCCTGTATCGGCGTCTTCCGCGAGGTCCAGTCTCGAATCGGGGCCCCCATCTTCGCCGGACCTGCCATTCGCACCAGTGCCCAAGCCGCAAAGCTCGTCATTCCCCGCGACCGCTAGCGCCTCATTCCCGCCGCAACAGACGGCGGAGGGCCCGGTGCGGGTCGAGGTGGGCGCGACCCTCGGCCGCTACACGCTGCAGGAAATGCTCGGAGAGGGGTCGACCAGCCGGATCTTTCGAGCTTTTCACGAGACCCTCGGTGTGCCGGTAGCGATCAAGGTCTATCGACCCACTTCGCGTGTCAGCAGTGCAGAGCTCGAGGAGAAGTTCGTCAACGAGGCACGCATGCTCGCCCGCCTCGACCACTCGAACATCGTGCGGGTCCTCGATGTCGATGTTGCGAACCACCTTCCCTTCATTGTCTTCGAATACGTCGGTGCGATGACGCTGGAGGAGCTGACAGACGCGATCGGAAAGCTGCCCGCCGATCGGGTCGCAAAGGTTGGAATCCAGGTCGCGGACGCGCTCGCCTACGCCGCGGAACACAGCCTGCTCCACCGCGATGTGAAACCCGCGAACGTCCTGCTCAAGAAAGACGGGACCGCCAAACTCGCGGATTTTGGACTCGCGACGGTCGGGGGCGCGGAGGGGGACACGGCGATCTGTGGCTCTCCCGCCTACATGGCACCGGAGCAGATTCTCGACCCCCTCGGAGTCGACCAACGCTCGGACATGTACGGGCTCGGCGCCATGCTGTACCACGCGGCGGTCGGGCAGCCGCCGTTTGTGCGCTCCTCGCCGAAGGAGACCTTGCGCGCACAGATCCACGAGCTCCCAACGCCCGTGCATCAGCTCGACCCGAGCTTCGACGAAGCGCTCTCAAACCTGATCATGCGCTTGCTCGAAAAGAAGCCCGACAATCGTTTCCTAAATTGGTCCGAAGTTTGTGCCGCTCTTCGAACGTGCATGTCGATCGTGGCGGAGGGGAGCACACGACATCATCCGCAGCGTGACTCGAGCGGCAGCAGCACGAGTCGCCTAAAGCGCGTGATGAGCAGCATCCTCGGCGCCAAGGCGGAGACGAGCTGATGCTGAACGAAGCGATTGCGAACGAGTCCTTGCCCGAACAAGCCAGCCTGTCGGTGGCCCTGCGTACAGGCACCCTCGAAGCGCACAAGACCGCCGAGCGGGCCGCGTTCATGCGTGGATTTCTCCGCGGTATCTTGAGCCAGGAGACCTACCGCAGCCTGCTCGAGCGGCTCTATCCGGTGTATCGGGAACTCGAGTACGCGTTAGTGCGCCATCGAAAGGACCCGGTGGTGGGTGCGTTGTGCCGCAGCGAGCTCTTTCGATTGCAGTCGCTCCAAGCCGACATTCGATTCTTCGACGGCGAGCCGGGGGCAGTGGAGCACCTCAGCGCAGCGACTCGAAACTACGTCCGTCGCATCCGTGAGGTATCCGAGCAGTGCCCCGAGCTCCTCGCCGCGCACGCCTACACGCGTTATCTCGGTGACCTGAGCGGTGGCCAGGTGCTCGGCAAGCTCATGCGCAAATCGCTCGGTCTGCGAGAGGGCCAAGGGGACCACTTCTATCGCTTCAAGGGGATCGACGACGCCAAAGCCTACAAGACCGACTACAAGTCGATGCTCGATGCCCTCCCGTTGAGCGCGGTCTCGGTGGAAGACCAGGTAGAAGAGGCGCGCTTGGCGTTTGCCTTCAATCGGGCGTTGTTCGACGAGCTCGAGGGCAGTGCGTTTCAGGCGCTCGTGCAGACGATGGCTCCCACCCTGTCGCGTTGGATCTACCGCTACAGCCGCGTCGCCGCTTGATCGCGGTGGGTGTGGATGGTTTAGAGCGATAGGCTGAACGGTCGCGGGGTATCGCAATTTCCGAGTGGCCGCCGGCAAGTGTTTCGTTTCGCGGCCATCTTTGAGCACGCAGGTCGTGGAGTCATTCCGACCCTCGCGCCGTATTTGTTGCCGGAGCTCGGGCCGCTTCTCGCCGAGGCCTTTCCGGCGCTGCGAGTCACCTGGATCGAAGAGAAGACCGACGTTCTCGTGCGGCGAGTCGAAAACGGAGAGCTCGAAGTCGTGCCCCTGGCGGAGGAGGCGGATTCGGGCCACCTCGAGCTCATGCCGATCGTTCGAGATGAATTCGTGCTGATCGCCCCCCGTGAGTGTCCTTTGGGAGGCACGAAGGCGGAGATCGGCATCTCGGTATATAGAGCGCGCCTACTGGGCCGTTGCGGAAGAGCAAGCGCGGGATTGAGAGGCCCTGCCACCCTCAGGCGGCTGGGCTCGTCCGTCTAGCTCCAGATGAAACCGCCGAAGACGTCGCGCATCGTGACCCGGCCTGAGCCGGCCGTTTCGTCGCTCGGCTGAATCGATGGGACCGAGCTCATCGAGCTGGTGTTCACGCTCACATAGCTCGCAGGCGACACCATTCGATCGAAGAAGTCGTCGACCAGCATTCGCGGCCACTCACTCGCGGCACGCACGGTTTTCGCATTCTTACTCGCGGGACTGCCGTCGAGAAGCGCGCGGAAGAAGCGCTTCACCGATTCTGTCGCGACCTCTGGAGGAACCGCCGTGAGCCGCGCCGCCCGAGCGCCGCGGTCTTCGTGCACTTCGGAACCGTTCGACCGGAGCGATCCGAGCCCGGCGGCCTGCTGCCCCAGCGCGTGGTCTCCACTCGAGCTGTCTTCCGGTAGGGTGGTCGACGCTGGAAAGTCGGGACCCTCACTGAGGTCAAAGAGACAACCTCCGCCCGTCGTGTTCGGCGTGCTCTCCATCATTCTCTTCTCCCTCCCGCTCGCAGCCTAGAGCTTGCTCATGATTTCGGACGCAGATGCGCCTTCGCGGACCCAGAACTGGGCGGCGTTGATGCGCTTGGCCGAACCGATCAGGAATTTGCAGTAGTCCTCGCCCATCGAATAGCACTGAATCTCGATGCCACTGAGCTCCCGGTTGGCGAAGTGGCCGAAGACCGAAGCGAACATGCCGGCGTAGTAGTGGCATACCACGTGCCCTACATTACCGATCGATCGCGCGACCGCCGAATCCCAGATATCGACGAAGATCAGGCCTTCGTCACGATGCGAGAGGTCGTAACGCCACTTCCCCCAACCGGCGACCTGAAGCGGCCACCACCAGGTTTCGAGCACCATGCCGAAGATCATGTCCGCCGGCGGCGCACCAAACTCTTGGGTGAAACGCTGCTCGAACCCGATGACGTCGTGTTTGCCCCACTCGTAGCCGCAGCGGTACATGATCTCGCCCGCCGCATCGCCGACTTCTTCCTCGAGGGCCACTTGGAAGCCGACGATGAAGTCTTCGGTGACGAGCATCGCGCGCTGGCGGTAGCGATTCACCAGACGGCCGGACTCGGATGGCTGCAGAAACTTGTGGGGTTCGTAGTAGTTGTGCAGTGCGTGGGTTTCTGTCGACATGTCGATTTCAGGAAGTGGAACCATGGTGCTCATCTGAGTGTCTCCCTTTCGATTGCGTTCAACCGATGCTCAACGACCGCTGCTTCATTTCAGCGATGTCTACGTCGACCTGCGCCAACTCATTGATACGACTGCGGGTGATGATCTTTCCGCTCTGGATCAGGACCCGACCATCGACCGGATGCAGAATCGGCTCGTCAGCGCGGCGCCCGATCAGCTCTTCGAGGTCACCGACCGCTTCGATGTACTTACCGGCGGGAACGCTGACCTTGATACCATCGCCGAGGACCTTGGCTTGGCAGGCGAGGCGCGACGACGGCTTCACGTTCGTGAGCATTTTCAGGGAGAGCTTCTCCCGCGAAGTCATGGGCGTGAGCAGCTCGGCGCCCTCGTCTACGTAGACGTGGCAGGTCGCGCAGAGACCCTTGCCCCCGCAGGCCATCAGCACGTTGGCCTTGGCCGCGAGCAGGGCATCCAGCACCCGGTGATTGGTGTGGATGAGTACCGGGTCTTCCGACGTGTCGACCGCGACGGACTTCATCTGTCGAGCTCCTCGTTCGAGTGCATGTCTTCGGGACGCACCCGAACGATGCGCCCGTCCCAAAGAAGAACGGTCAAATGAGGGCGTCGCTTGAGGAAAATCTGCGTCGGTCAGCCGGGACGTGCGTGCGTGTGGTCCGGCTCAGCCAAAGTAGTCAGGCGCGTTTCCTTCGCGCCATTTGATGTTGCAGCCGACGGAGGCGATTTGCTCGGGGTTGATGTCGCTCCCGTTCAGCACCGCGTCCACCGCCTGTCGCACATCCGCGCCGGAGACCGGATCGTCGTTGCTCGGCCGTGCGCTGTCGAACTGGCCTCGGTAGACCAGCTTGCGATCGCCGTCGAACACGTAGAATTCCGGCGTGCAGGCCGCCCGGAATGCTTTGGCTACGGACTGATCTTCGTCGAACAGGTAGGGAAAGGGGTAGCTTCGAGCCTGCGCCTCTTCCACCATCTTGGACGGACTGTCGTCTGGGTAGTTGACGACGTCGTTGGAGCTCACAGCCAGGATCGCGACCTGTTGGGCCGCGTAGTCACGCCCAAAGCTCGCGAGCCCATCCGCAATGCGCTTCACGTAAGGACAGTGATTGCAGATGAACATGACGACCACCGCCTTCGCATCTGCAAGGTCGTCGGTGGAGACGAGCTTCCCGGTCTTGGGCTCGGGGAGAGAGAAGCTCGGGAGCGAGGTTCCGAGCTCGAGCATTGTGGAAGCGGTGCGGGCCATCGTGAGCTCCTTGCGCAGGGTTTGGGGGTGCTGTTACCTAGGTCGTCGTCAATCGGACACTCTTTCATTAGGCACGGAAACAGCATGGTCAAGACAGGCGAAAGCGCACCTTCCTTCAAGTTGCCCTCCACCACCGGAGGCGACAGGGCTCTCGAGGAGTTTCGCGGCAAGAAGCTCGTGATCTTCTTTTATCCCAAGGACGAGACTCCGGGCTGCACGCGCGAGGCCTGCGGCTTCCGCGACAACTACGACGCCATTCGGGCGGCGGGAGCCGAGGTCATCGGGATCAGCAAAGATTCGATCGGGTCGCACGACCGTTTTCGAACGAATCATTCGCTTCCCTTTGAGCTCCTGAGTGACGGCGACAACGCCATCGCCACTCAGTTCGGCGCCTACGGCGAAAAGAAGATGTACGGGCGCACGGTCATGGGCACGATTCGCTCGACCTTCCTGCTCGACGAGAACGGTGTGGTCGAGCACGTTTGGTCTCCCGTCCGTGTCGATGGGCACGTGGAACAGGTGGTCGAGCGGCTCGGAGGGACCCCGGTAGCGTCGACCGCACCGGCGCCGGCGAAGAAGAAGGCGGCAAAGAAGGCGCCCGCAAAGAAGGCGCCCGCCAAGAAGAAGACCGCGAAGAAGGCTCCCGCGAAGAAGAAGGCCACCAAGAAGGAAGCCACCAAGAGGAAGGCCACCAAGAAGAAGGCCACCAAGAAGAAGGCCACCAAGAAGAAGGCCACCAAGAAGAAGATCACCAAGAAGAAGGTGACCAAGGAGAAGGTGACCAAGGAGAAGGTGACCAAGAAGAAAGCCACCAAGAAGAAAGTGAC
>CAYXVF010000101.1:0-21286 GCA_964468125.1 uncultured Bdellovibrionales bacterium
TAGCTAGGCAGCGGCTTCAGGAGGAGGCGCTCCTCGTTCTCAAAAACGAGAGACGGAACTTTTCCGGTCACTTCGTGAATCCGCTCGTTTGCAAACCGTGCGTGCTTCCCCGACGCCTCGCGGACCACGGTGCGCATGTTGTCGAAGATCTCGATCTCAGTAGTCCCTCCAAAATGCTCTAGCCCGCGCTCGAAGGCGCGCAGAACGCTTCCGAAGCTCTGACTGAGGGTGAATTCGAGGTAGAGATAGCGTGAGTGGCACAACACCATCACGAGCGCACTCACTCGGCTCAGTGGATCCACGAAATGATGAAGGATCTCGAGTTCAACAACGGCTTTGAAAGAGGCCTATTCGAGCCGCCCAACGGTGCGTGATTTTTTACCTGAACCGTCGATAGACATCGACGAGGTGAATCGGTAGCGCGGCCGTGACCCAGGTCGCGGTGATGGTCCATGGTTCGTCGAGCAGGGCGCTGCGAGTGGCCATCATTAGACAGGCCCCCGCGCCGAGCTGGAAGGCGACGTCCCCAACGCTCAGCCCCGCCCCGATACGACGAGCGATCACAACGAGGGCGATCGCCTCGACGAACACGGAGCCGACGATCGCGAGCAGTATGCGACCGCTCTCGAACCATTCGGCCATGCGCGCTTCTCGGAGTCGGGTCTGTTCGCCCGGGGCACTGTCTCGGCACAACCCCTAGGGTGCGACCAATCCCATTAAGTGGGCCATATCCTTGAAGAAGATCCGTACGTGCGCACCTGGTTTCGCGCGCACGAGCTCTTTGTTCATGTACGCCTGCCAGGTGAGCTCCTGGACGTCTGGATCTTTGCAGATGCTGACGAAACGCTCGCGGCGTTTGTCCGTTTTGTACCAGAAGCGCTGCATGATCCCGAGGACCCAGAACACGCGGCCGTGGTGCTTCATGAACTTCTTGCGTGCGTGCTTGAGCGCTTTTGGATTTTCACTTTCGAGAAAAGCCAAACCCGCTTCCGCTGCGCAGCTTCCGCCGAACATGGCGTAATAAATCCCCTCGCCCGAGGCCGGAGCGACGACACCCGCAGCATCGCCCGCGAGGATCACGTCTCGACCGTTGTCCCACTTCTTGCGAGGCTTCATCGGAATGGGTGCACCCTCGACGCGGATCGTTTTGGCATCGGTGAGACCTGCCGCGGCTCGTAAGTCGCGAACTGAGGTTTTCATCGACAGGCCTTTCAACGCAGTGCCGGTCCCGATGCTGGCGGTTCCGCCGTGGGGGAATACCCAGCCATAAAAGTCCGGACTCACCGAACCCTTATAGATCACGTCGCAGCGCCCGCTGTCGTAGAGCTCGTTCAACTCTGTCGGCGCCTCGACGATCTCGTGATACGCAGACACGCAAGGAACGGGCGGTCCACCGATCAAGTGTTTTGCGACCTGCGACTTCGCGCCATCTGCACCAATGATCAGGCGGGTCCGGACTCTGACCTCGCGGCTCTCGTCATCCGGGCAGTAGACGACGACTGCGGTGCCGTCTTCATCGCGCTCGGTATGCAGGTACTTGCCGTCGCGTCGGCAGGCTCCAGCCTCAGCGGCTCTGATCCGCAGAAATTCGTCAAAGACCTCGCGGTTGACCATGCCCACATATCCGCCGTCGATCGGCATGTCGACCTTACGGTCGGATGGGGAAATCATGCGTGCCGATGAGATCCTAGCGCACAAGAGCGACTGCGGGATGTCGTAGTCGCGGATCAATCGCGGTGGAATGGCGCCGCCGCAGGGCTTAATCCGCCCCGGCTTGTCGAGCAGCAACACGTTGCTACCCTTGAGTGCCATCTCGTGGGCCGCGGTGGAGCCCGCTGGCCCTCCGCCAATGACAACCACATCGAAGTTTTCCGTACTCATGATCCATTTCCTCCTGCAGATGCGAGCGTCAGTGCGCCCGTGGTTTTGAGTCGAACGTCATTTAGGTGGACTGCCCGCTCCATCCGAGCGGCGTAGAGTCCGGCAGTGACGAAGATCAGCCCTTCAACCGCGAATACGATGGCGAACGGCAGCGCCCCGTCGCGGGTCGCGAGACCCACGACATCCAGGCTGGAGGCCCCAACGAAGCCTCCCAGTGCCGTACCGACCGCCTGTGCGGCTCCCCAAAGACCCATTCGGCTGCCTTCGCGGGCTTTCTCTCCTTCGCCTGCGAGCGTCATCATCCAACTGATCGCAGCGATCGCAAAGACTCCGTTGAAGAACCCCAAGGCGATTACGTTCACTCGGAGCGGCCACTCCGGGATGAACGCTCCGAAGGCCAAACCCAGTAAGGCGCCTCCGGACATGATGCAGCCACTCACCGTCCACAATCGAATCGATCCGAAGCGCTCCGCGTGGCGACCGGCGAGCGCTCCAGCGAGCAGCATTCCAACGAATGCTCCTTGGTATTGACTGCTTGCGAGCGTAGTCGAGTCCCCAGGGCTCATGCCAAACACCTTCCCGGCAAAGGGCTCGAGGATGAGGTCTTGCATGCCGTAGGCGAGCATCGAGAACGCGACGAATATCGTAAACGCACGAGCTTTCGGGTCAGCCCATATCGCCGTAAAGACCTCCCGAAATGCTGGCCTCTCTGTCGTCGGTGCGCTGTGACCCACGTCGCGACCGAGCGCCTTCTCGACGCCGAGAATCGACAGGGTCGCGAGTACGAAGCAAAGGACGGCAACCCCCACGGTCACCGTCACGAGGCGTGACATCGAGAACGGGTCGAGCAGCGCCCCCGTCACCCCGGTCGTCACGATGAAGCCAAAGATCATCATGAGCCACACGGTCGCAGCGGCTGCGGCGCGTCGGGTCGGGGCGACGCCCCATGCGAGCAGGGCCAGGAGGTTTGTGCCGGCGGCGCCCACGCCCACTCCGATCAAGAGGTAGCCGATGACGCCGACCCCGATGCCCCACGGGACAGACTCCGCGGCCAACCCGGTCGCGAACGCCGCGACGACGCTGCCGAGGGCGAGGACGAACATTCCACCGATGATCCACGGCGTCCGGCGTCCGCCCACGTCCGCACCGTAGCCCCAACGCGGGCGGCTCAGCTGCACGACGTGGTGAATCGTGACGAGGGCACCGGGGATCGTCGCGGCCAGAGCGAGCTCAACGGTCATGACCCGATTGAACACGGATAAGCAGAGAACCACGATCCCGCCGAGTGCGGTTTGCACTAGGCCCATGCGGACGATCAGGCTCCAAGCGCGTAGCCAGCTCATCTAAAGCACCCCGAGCGTTCGCACGGCCGTCGCGGCCACCATCATCCCTAGCACCGACAGCGGGATACCTGTGGCGTTGAACCAGACGTCTCTGCTCCTCGGGTCGCGCATGAAGACGATGCTCAACACGAGCTGCGCGCCGATGAAGGCCACGATGATCGCGGCGTGAATCGGTCGGTCCCACCACAGAAGCAGGGAAGCGACGACGATTTGTGGGACGACCATGACCGCGACGGCGAGCTTCGCGGCGGCCGAAACGCCGAGCTGCACCGGCAAGCTGCGCACTCCGAGCTTCCGGTCGCCTTCGAGCGCCTTGAAATCGTTCGTGATCAAGATCCCGAAGGCGCCAACGCCATAGAGCAGTGCGAGGCTCATGATTTCGACGCGAGGGAAACTCACGGTCAGAACAGCCGCTCCTGTGAACCACGGCAGGCTCTCGTAGCTGAGGCCGACTGCCGTGTTGCCGAACCATCCATTCGCCTTCAGTCGGAACGGGGGAGCGCTGTAGGCCCAAGCCAAGGCCATGCCGAGGCTGGCAGCCAAGAAGATCCAGATCCCGAGCGCGTACGCTACGACCATCGAGAGAACGGTCCACAGTAGGGCGACATAAAGACCCCAGCGACCCGGGACGCGACCGGAAGGAATCGGACGCTTCGGCTCGTTGATCGCGTCGACGTGGCGGTCGAACCAATCGTTCACGGCCTGGCTCGTGCCGCAAACGAGCGGCCCAGCGAGCAGAATGGCGCCGAGTGCAAACGGCCAACGCTCAAACAGCGGCGCTCCCGCCGACACGAAGCCGCAGGCGAGTGCCCACATCGGCGGGAACCAGGTCACAGGCTTTAGGAGCTCGAGTACAGCCAATGGCTCAGGCAGCGCGCGTGTGGCCGTGTTCGTCGCGGAAGAAGCGACCTGCATCAGGATTCCTCTTCTTCGCTACTGCCGATCCTCGAGATCGAGTGACGGTGCAGCTTGGAGTAGAGGCTCTGCCGGCTCAAACCCAATATCTGGGCCGCAGAGGCACGATTGCCACCGCTCACCTCGAGTGCTGCTTCGATGCACAGCCGCTCGATGACATCGGTGGTTTCCCGAACGATCTCTTTGAGCGAGACGCGTCCTACCAGTCCGGTGATCTGTTGAACGGACTGCGGCAGGTCGCTCGTTGCAGGATCGAGAGCAGCGGTGGCTTGGATAGCCCGGATGATGAAGCCGAAGCACGGCTCCGATCCGTTCTTCGCGGCGACAGCAGAGATTTCGATCTGTTCGGTCACACCGAGCTCACCCTGAACCACCGTAGCGAAGTTTCGGATCGAACCATGATCGCGCAGGTTGGCCATCATGATGTTGAGGTCGACGCCCGGGCGACCGATCCAACGATCGAGTGGTTGGTCCAGAATTTGCGACTCCGTGGCGACCTGTACAAGGTCGTAGAACGCGAGATTCGCTTTGATGACGCGGCGCTCATCATTGATGACGACAAACGAATCGGGGAGGCTCTCGAGTACTTCGAGGAGCCGAGATTCCTCTCCAGAGCTCGAAGCGACAGGGCGTCCTTGGCGATGCCCGAGGCGGATCAGATAATAGGCGCTGATCCCCTGACGAAACACGGTGGCGGAGACCGTGACGTCTTCCTCGCCTCGGGCGAGTTTGGCGTTCACTTCGGGAGCGCTCCCCGTGCGACTCGTGTGCGTACTCTTCAAGAGCTCGCTCACGATCTCGACGCTCGGGGCGTCGAAGATCGCGCTGAGGGGCTTTCCATCCATGCGCTCGCGACCGCGCATGGCGAGCTCGAGCGCAGCTGGATTGGCTTCAGCGACCCGTTGATTCGATGCGTCGATGATCAGCACCGCTTCCGATGAAATCTGGAACAGGAGGCGGTAGCGCGTCTCTGCGCTTCGAAGGCGCGCATACTCGCGCTCCATCGATTGCTGGGCGTTCATCAGCTGCTGCTGTAAGTTCGCAACCGTCCCGAGCTCGCGTCCAATGGCGAGGATCTGACCTTCTTTCCCCAAGGCCATTGCGGAGTAGCGCACGGGAAAATCGTCGAGCCCTTCGTATCGATGATTGATCTCGCGAGAGCGGACGTGTTTGTCGTCGCGCACTTCTTGAAGCAGCGACTCGACTTTCGGCCGACTGTCACTGGCGACTGTCTCAATCCATTCCCGACCAACCCATCCGAGAAAGCGCGGGTCGTTGCGGTGAGACGGATTGATCGACACGTCGTGAATGACGCCGTCGGGGTTGAGGATCAAAGCGATGTCCGTAGACGACGCGATCACCTCCGCAACGACCTTACGGTCGAGGGCTCCCAAGGAATCTTCGGAGAGCATACCGTGCACGGAAGTCAGACCTCTCTCGAGGTGGCGTTGAGGAGCGCTAGCTCTGTGACGCGAACGACCGCGGCGCTGACGGCGTCGAGCGCAGTGCGCCCTGT
Source organism: uncultured Bdellovibrionales bacterium (assembly GCA_964468125.1). Lineage (GTDB taxonomy): Bacteria > Myxococcota > XYA12-FULL-58-9 > XYA12-FULL-58-9 > CAYXVF01 > CAYXVF01. The sequence goes on from CAYXVF010000101.1 coordinate 5,656, forward strand.
TTCGTCAGCACCGAGCTTCGCAACCAAGCTCGGGTCTTCTAACACGCAGTTGCCGCCGACCATGATGATCAGGTGCTCGTTGATCGATTCCTCCCGAAGCCGCTTGACCAACGTCTGCAAGGGCTCGATGGAGCGGGAATCGGCGATGCTAAAGCCTAGTAGCGCGACGTATTCATTGCGGACGAGCTCCAGGAGATCGAGCTCCTGGCTAACTGCAGCACCGATGACGTCCCATCCGGCGCGTCGAAAGAACTCCTCGAGCAAGATCAAGCCAAAGACGTGCTGATCGCCGGGCGCTGGCGCCAGAACCGCGCGATGTCCGCTGCCGCCGAAACGCTGATCCAGCTCGAAAGTCGGAGCGAGCTCGCGCACGAGCTGCTGCAAATGGGTCAGACCGATCGTAACGTCAGTAAAGCTCGCTTCATCTGTCTCCCAGAGCGTACCCAGGTGGTGCGCTGCAGGGGCCAGTAGGTCGAGAAAGATCGTTTCGATCGCGATGCCTCTGCCTCGCAGCGGAGCGATGAACTCGAGCGCAGATCCATTGGTCGGCCTCAAAAGACGCTCCACGAACGCCAACAGGTCGAGTTCTCCGGAGACGACGATCTCCGCCGACAGGGTGACGGGCTGTGCTCCGTCGAGTGCTGGGGTCCCGTCCAGGGTCTGTGGTCGTTCCAAACCCGGCGACCCGTCCATCCTGTGCGCCAGCATGAGTCTCGGAATGATCTCAGCCTGGATTGTCCGGGTCAGATCCTTTCGCTGGCGAGCACGTTCATCCCCGTCGTTTTTGCTGCCCGACGCCATAGACTCCCCCTTCTCTCTTCGAGTGGAGCGAGGTGTCCGGCGTACGCTCCGCGTCGCGCTGGGCCCATGAAAACAGTCACTTGTAAGCGTCGATCTCAAGCAGATTCCTAAGCACGGGTCAGAGTGTTCACGTCGAGTTCTACCTCTACAACTGATAGTGTAAAGAAGTCCAGACGTCAATTGAACTTGACACTTTCTCCCATCGCAGTTTATTAGAAATGTCTATGAGCACTCCTCTCTACACCGACGAGCAACGGAGAAGGCGCGACAGCAGCCGCTGGACGCTGGTTCAGGGGATTTTAGCCCCGATTCAGTTTCTTGTATTTGGCGTGAGCCTGGGCTTGGTCGTGTACTACCTCGTGACAGGCGAGGCCTACACAGCCGCCACCGCGTCCATCATCGCCAAGACCTTCATCCTGTACGCGATCATGGTCACAGGGTCGATCTGGGAGAAGGTGGTCTTCGGCGTCTATCTCTTTGCGAAGCCGTTCTTTTGGGAGGACGTCTTCAGCATGTTGGTGCTCGCGCTCCACACCATTTATCTTTACGTACTAATAGCGGGCACCGCGGACCCACGCACCGAGATGCTCATCGCGCTCGCCGCGTACTCCTCCTACGTCATCAACGCCGGACAATTCATCCTGAAACTGCGAGCCGCTCGCCGGCAGGACCCTGTGGGCCAGAACTTGGCAGAGATGGCGTCATGAGCGCGCTCGGGTGTCGAACGCCACTTCCGATCCTCCGCGAACGAGGACAGCGCGAGGTCTTCTGCGGTCTCACTGGGATCGTCTGGCTGCACCGAAAGATTCAAGACGCCTTCTTTCTGGTCGTGGGGTCCCGAACCTGCGCTCATCTGATTCAATCCGCCGCCGGCGTGATGATCTTTGCCGAGCCACGCTTCGCGACCGCGATTATCGAAGAAAAAGATCTCGCGGGAATTTCCGATGCCAACGAGGAGCTCGATCGCGTCGTCGATCGCTTGCTCGCTCGGCGCCCAGACATCAAGACGCTCTTTCTCGTCGGGTCATGTCCCTCTGAGGTCATCAAGCTCGACCTGAGCCGCGCAGCGAGTCGCCTCTCAAAGGTTCACTCGCCTGGCGTGCGAATGTTGGCCTACTCGGGCAGCGGGATCGAGACGACCTTTACGCAAGGGGAAGACGCGTGCCTAGCGTCGATGGTCCCCGAGATGCCGAGTGACGATTCGGAGAGGCTGATCGTCGTGGGCGCTCTGCCCGATGTCGTGGAGGACCAATTCGCGCGGATGTTTCACGCGATGGGACTCGCAGATGTCTCGTTCTTCCCGCCGCGTCGCTCATCTGAGATCGGGAGCGTCGGAGCGAACACCCGTTTCTTACTCGCCCAACCCTTCCTCGGAGACACTGGAAAGGCGCTCGAAGACCGCGGCGCAACCCACGTGCTCGCGCCTTTTCCTTTTGGAGCGGAAGGAACCACTCAGTGGTTCGAGGCAGCGGCGGGCGCGATGGGCGTTGCAGAGAGCATGGTCCGGGACGTTCTGGCACCGCCGAAGCGGCGCGCCGAAGTGGCCCTCGCGCGCTACCGCCCCGAGCTCGAGGGAAAACGCCTCTTCTTTTTTCCGGATTCCCAGCTCGAGATCCCGCTCGCTCGATTCCTCTCGCGTGAACTCGGGATGGAACTCGTGGAAGTAGGAACGCCGTATCTGCACCAAAAGCATCTGGAGGCCGAGCTCGACCTTTTGCCGACCGGGTTTACGCTGAGTGAGGGGCAGGACGTGGATGCGCAGCTCGACCGGTGCCGCGCTGCGCGCCCGGACATCACCGTGTGCGGCCTCGGACTCGCGAACCCGCTCGAGGTCGACGGTTTGACCACGAAGTGGTCGATCGAGCTCGTCTTCAGCCCGATCCATGGATTCGAGCAAGCCGGCGACCTCGCCGAGCTCTTCGCTCGGCCCCTCATGCGGCGCGCACAGCTCGAAGGGTTGATGGCATGAAGCTCACCGTTTGGACATACGAAGGTCCGCCGCACGTCGGAGCAATGCGCGTCGCGACCGGGCTCGAGCGCGTTCACTATGTACTGCACGCGCCGCAAGGGGACACCTACGCGGACCTCCTCTTCACGATGATCGAGCGACGTACGAAACGACCGCCGGTAACCTACACGACCTTTCAGGCGCGCGATCTCGGCACAGACACCGCCAACCTCTTCACGGCTGCCGCGAAAGACGCGTGCGAGCGATTCAAGCCAGATGCGCTTCTGGTTGGTGCGTCGTGCACCGCCGAGCTGCTCCAGGACGACCCGATGGGGTTGAGCAAGACGATGGGACTCCCGGTCCCCGTCATTCCTCTCGAGTTGCCGTCGTACACGCGGAAAGAAAACTGGGGCGCCTCAGAGACGTTCTATCACATCGTTCGTCGCTTCGCGGTGGAGTGCGAGAAGGCGCCTGGCCCGAGCTGCAACCTGCTCGGACCGACGGCCCTCGGCTTCAGGCATCGTGACGACGTGGTCGAAGTGACTCGTCTGCTCGAAAAGATCGGAGTGACAGTCAACGTCACCGCGCCCATGGGAGCGACAGTCGATGATCTCAGTCGTCTGCCGGCGGCAGACTTCAACGTGGTCCTCTACCCGGAGACCGCAGACACGACCGCCCGATGGCTAAAGAAGACCTTTGGCCAGCCCTTCACCACCGTCGTGCCGATCGGTGTGGGCGCGACCCGCGACTTTGTCAAGCAAGTCGCTGAGCTCGTCGACGTTGACCCGTCGCCCGTATTGCATGACCCGACGCTTCGGCTGCCCTGGTACTCGCGCTCGATCGACTCGACCTACTTGACGGGTAAGCGGGTGTTCATCTTCGGCGACGCCACACACGCCCTCGCGGCCGCACGCGTGGCGCAAGAAGAGCTCGCGTTCGAGGTCGTGGGACTGGGCACGTTCTCGCGCGAGTTCGCCCGCCCCGTTCGCGAGAAGGCGAAGGAGCTCGGACTCGAGGCGCTGATCACCGACGACCACCTCGAAGTCGAAGACGCCGTCGAGGCGCTCCAGCCTGAGCTCGTGCTCGGCACTCAGATGGAACGGCACATCGCGAAGCGCTTCGGCATCCCCTGCGCCGTGATTTCGTCACCGGTGCACGTGCAAGACTTTCCCGCTCGCTACTCGCCGGTCATGGGCATTGAAGGCGCGAACGTGCTCTTCGACAGCTGGGTTCACCCGCTCGTCATGGGACTCGAGGAGCATCTCCTCGGCATGTTCCGTGATGACTTTGAATTTCATGATGAAGCCGGGCCTTCGCACCTGCATGGTGCACATCGTCCGAAGGCACGAAGCAGCGAGTCCGATGTCGAGGACGAGGTCGAGTCGGTAGTGCAAGCTCCCGTGATGTCCGAACACGCCGACGCGTTTGCAGCGAGCACCGCGATCATTTGGACCTCTGAGGCCGAGAAAGAACTCAAGAAGATCCCCTTTTTCGTGCGGGGCAAAGTACGGCGCAACACCGAGAGCTTCGCCCGCCAGCGAGAGCTCAACACCGTAAATTTGGAGACCTTGTATGACGCTAAAGCGCACTTCGGTAGTTGACACCACGCCATTCCGGTTTGTCATCGTCACGATGGACAACCACCTGACGGGGGTGATCGCGCGTGCACGAGCGGCTCTCGCGCAGGAGTTGCCCAATCTCGATTTGCGTTTACACGCCTCCTCCGACTGGGAGGATAATCCCGCCGCGCTCGAAGCCTGCAAGGAAGACGTCCGGACAGGGGACATCGTGTTTGCGAACATGCTGTTTCTCGACGACCAAATACAGGCGATTCGCTCGGAGCTCGAGGCGCGTCGCGAGCACTGCGACGCAATGCTCGGGTGTCTCTCCGGCCCAGATATCGTAAAGCTGACGAGACTCGGCGAGTTTCGCATGGACAAGCCGCAGCGGGGCCCGCTCGCTCTATTGAAACGACTGCGCGGCAGCGGCAAGAAAGACAAAGCCTCGGCCCAAAAACAGCTCGCTCTTCTTCGCCGTTTGCCTAAGCTTCTGCGGTTGATTCCCGGCACCGCTCAAGACGTACGCGCCTATTTCTTGACCCTTCAGTATTGGCTCGGAGGGTCGGACGACAACATCGCGAACATGGTGCGCTACCTCGTGGGTCGCTACGCAGATGGTGAGCGACGGGGACTCCGCGGTAAGCTCGTTGCCGCGCCACCGATCGAGTATCCGGACAATGGCGTCTATCACCCCGATATGAAGGCTCGCATGAGCGAGGACCTCGACGATCTGCCACCTGGACCCAAAGGCGCGCAGTCGACGGTCGGCGTGTTGGTCATGAGATCATATGTCCTCGCCGGCGATACGCGCCACTACGACTCCGTGATTCGAGCCTTGGAGGCGCGAGGTCACCGTGTGATCGCCGCGTTCGCGAGCGGTCTCGACTCTCGACCCGCGATCGAAGCGTTCTTCATGAAGGACGGCGAGCCGACCATCGATGCGATGCTGTCTCTAACGGGCTTCTCTCTCGTAGGCGGCCCGGCGTTCAACGACGCGAGTGCCGCCGAGGCGATCCTGAGCAAGCTCGATATCCCCTACGTGGGCGCTCAGGCCATTGAATTTCAGACGGTGGATCAGTGGAGCGGGTCCGGCCGCGGCCTGATGCCCGTTGAGTCGACCATCATGGTTGCGATTCCCGAGCTCGACGGAGCCACCGGGCCGATCGTGTTCGGTGGACGTCGCGAAGGCGCCGCTGATATTCGAATGGAAGGAATCGAAGACCGTGTAGAGATGTTGGCCGCGCGTATCGACCGCTTGATCGCACTGCGTCGATGCGAACCGGCGGAGCGGAAAGTGGCGCTCGTCCTCTTCAATTTTCCGCCAAACGGTGGAGCGACGGGAACAGCGGCCTATCTTTCCGTTTTTGAAAGCGTCTTCAACACGCTCCAAGAGCTCGCGCGGACCGGCTACTCGGTCGAGGTTCCCGAGTCGGCGCAGGTGCTCTACCAAGAGGTCGTGGAAGGGAACAGTCGCCAGCTCGGCGCGGACGCGAACGTTCACTGTCTCATCCCTGTTGACGACCACGTTCGACGTGAGCGCTATCTCGACGAAATCGAGAAGCAGTGGGGCCCAGCACCCGGGCGCCAGCTGACCGACGGGCGCGACCTGTTCGTTTTGGGTAAGGCGTACGGCAACGTTTTCGTCGGGATTCAGCCGGGCTTTGGCTACGAAGGCGATCCCATGCGCCTCTTGTTCGAGGCGGGGTTTGCTCCCACTCACGCGTTTTCAGCGTTTTATCGCTATCTCCGTGAGGACTTTGAGGCCAACGCGGTGCTTCACTTCGGGACCCACGGAGCCCTCGAGTTTATGCCTGGCAAGCAGAGCGGGCTCTCTGGTAGCTGCTGGCCAGACCGTCTGATCGATTCTCTCCCGAGCTTTTATCTGTATGCCGCAAACAATCCGTCTGAGGGCACGATCGCGAAGCGTCGGGCTGCAGCCACACTCGTGAGCTATATGACGCCCCCGCTCGCGCAGGCTGGATTGTACAAGGGTCTGCTCGGACTCAAAGAAGCACTCGAGCGGTATCGCGGGTTGAACCCCGAAGACCAGCCGGAGCGCGACCGCCTGGTGCCGCTCGTTCAAGCGCAAGCCGCGGAGCTCGATCTGGCGCCTGTCGAACCTGCGTGGGAAGATCCCGAGTCCGCTATCGCAGAGCTCGTCAACCGGGTTCACGAATACGAGACGACACTCATTCCTCACGGTCTACACGTGGTCGGGCGCGTGCCAGACCCGGCCGCGCGGCTCGAGTACCTGCTCGCCATGACCGAGGACACGCCGGAGGAGCAGCGCCCGAATGTCGACGCGTTGCATCACCTGATGAAGCGCGGTTCGGTCGAGGAGGCGCTCGTCATTGGTGGCCTGGAGCGCACCGAGGAGAGCGTTGCCTTGCTCGAGCGACTTCGGAACGCCGATCAACACCTCCGGGTAGACAGCGAGCTCGCGGGGATCATGCATGCACTCGAGGGTGGGTTCATTGCGCCCGCACCGGGAGGCGACCTGCTTCACAACCCGGAGATTCTGCCGACAGGCCGAAACATGCACGGGTTTGACCCGTTTCGATTGCCGACCGCATTCGCGGTCCAAGATGGGGCACGGCAAGCCGAACGCCTGCTTGAACGACATTGTGCCGAGGGAAACGCGTTCCCAGAGTCCATCGCCATGGTCCTTTGGGGCACGGACAACTTGAAGACGGGCGGGGGGCCCATCGGACAAGCTCTGGCGCTCATGGGGGCGAGACCGCGATTCGACAGCTACGGTCGTTTGTGTGGCGCCGAGCTGATCCCTTTGGAAGAGCTCGGTCGTTCACGCATCGATGTCGTGATGACACTGTCTGGTATTTTTCGCGATCTCTTTCCTTATCAGATCAAGCTTCTCGCAGAAGCCGCATACCTCGCTGCGAGCGCTGATGAGCCTTTGGAACTCAACTTCATTCGCAGAAATGCCCTGGAGCACATGGAGCGCGAGGGTTGCGACCTGGAGACCGCTTCACTCCGCGTGTTTAGCAACGCCGACGGCGCCTACGGGTCGAACGTAAACCTGTTGGTCGACAGCGGGACCTTCGGCGACGAGGACGAGCTCGCTGAGGCGTACGAAAGACGAAAGTCGTTTGCCTACGGACGGAACGGATTGCCGAGCAAGCAATCCGCCGTGCTTCATGGCGCGCTTGCCAAGGTAAGCCTCGCGTACCAGAACCTCGAGTCCATCGAGCTTGGTGTGACCACCATCGACCAGTACTTCGATACGCTGGGTGGCATCGGGCGCGCCGTTCGGCGCGCGAGCGGCAGTGAGGTCCCGGTCTATATCGGTGACCAGACCCGTGGCGAGGGCACGGTGCGCACGCTCAAGGAGCAAGTGGCACTCGAGAGCCGTACGCGAGTGCTCAACCCGAAGTGGTACGAGGCGATGCTCGAACACGGCGCTGAGGGCGTGCGAAATATCGAGGCGTCGGTGACCAACACCATGGGGTGGAGTGCGACCACGGGGCAGGTCGATCCTTGGGTCTATGAACAAATCACCGAAACCTTTGTGCTCGACCCCATGCTGCGCGAGCGCATGGCCAAACTCAACCCAAAGGCCTCGGCAAAACTCGCAAACCGCCTCTTGGAGGCACAGGAGCGAGATTATTGGCAGCCGAGCAGCGAGATGCTGGAGCGGTTGCGAGAGGCCGGGGATGAACTCGAAGACCGACTCGAAGGAATCAGTGAAGGCGTAGCGGCCTAACATGCGGCTCGATCGCGAAACACAAGAAGGGAATTGTACATGCAAGATTTCGTTCAGATAGGCCAACCGGCGCGAGGCCTAGATGGCGCGGGCAGCGTTCAAGTTCACCAAGACCCCGAGATCGCGATCGATACGGGAGCCAAGGTCTTCGCTGTTTACGGAAAGGGCGGGATCGGCAAGAGCACGACATCGTCTAATCTGTCGGTGGCATTTTCGAAACTCGGCCATCGCGTGCTGCAGATCGGATGCGACCCCAAGCACGACTCGACATTTACGTTGACCAAGCAGCTCATGCCTACGGTGATCGACGTGCTTGCGGAGGTGGATTTCCACCCGGAGGAGCTTCGCACTGAAGACTTTGTCTATGAGGGCTACAACGGCGTGCTCTGTGTCGAGGCCGGCGGACCCCCCGCGGGAACGGGATGCGGTGGTTACGTCGTTGGCCAGACCGTGAAGCTCCTGAAAGAGCACCATTTGCTCGAAGAAACCGACGTCGTCATCTTCGACGTCTTGGGCGATGTGGTCTGCGGCGGATTCGCATCACCCCTTCAACATGCGGATCGGGCGTTGATCGTGACGGCCAATGATTTCGATTCGATCTTCGCTATGAACCGCATCGTCTCGGCCATCGGCGCGAAAGCAAAAAACTACCAGGTGCGGGTCGGTGGAGTGATCGCAAACCGCAGTCGCGACACGGATGAGATCGACCGCTTCAATAAAAAAGTCGGATTGAATCTTCTCGCGCACTTTCCGGACCTCGACGTCATCCGACGCAGCCGACTCAAGAAGTCGACGCTCTTCGAGATGGACGAGACACCAGAGCTCCTCACGGTCAAAGAGGAATATCTGCGCTTGGCGAACAATCTTTGGGAGGGAATCGACGAGTGCCTCGCTACTCCGATGCCCGACCGCGAAATCTTCGACTTCTTGGGGTTCGACTGATGGTCGCCGCACGGAGCTACGAGGAGCGCCGCGGTTGGCTTCAGAACTATTTCGACCGCACAGCTGCCGACACCTGGGCCAAACTCACCTCCGACGGGAAAGTGAGCCGAATTCGGGCGACGGTGCGCGCCGGACGTCAACGGACGGCTGAAAATCTACTCGCCTACCTACCGGAGTCCCTCGTGGGTGCTCGGGTGTTAGACGCGGGGTGTGGTACCGGAACCCTCAGTGTTGAGCTCGCTCGACGCGGCGCTCACGTGGTCGCGATCGACCTGTCGTCGACGCTCGTCGAGCTCGCGGCCGACCGTGCACGACAACAGATCGGCGACGCGTCCTCGCACATCGATTTCCGTTCTGGCGACATGCTCGATCCCGAGCTTGGCCGTTTCGACCACGTCGTCGCGATGGATTCGCTCATTCACTACGACCACGACGACCTTCTCGAGATGGTCGCGGCGTTGGCGGCGCGTTGCGATGGTTGCTTTGCGTTTACCATCGCTCCACGAACGGCGTTGCTTTCGATGATGCACGCCGCGGGCAAGCTCTTCCCGCGCGGGGATCGCTCACCTCGAATCGTTCCTACGTCGGTCGCGAACCTTCGTCGTGCCATTGGGGAGCGCGCGTCGCTCGGCCGCTTTGAATGGGCTGCGACGGAGCGGGTCGACAGTGGCTTTTATATCTCTCAAAGCGTGCTGCTGCGTGCGGAAGCGAGTGTCCGGTCATGAGTCGTAAGCTAGGTCTCATGGGCTTTGTGAAGTCCCTGCCACCTCAACTCATGCCATTCGCAGACGCCGCGACCGAGGCTCTTCCTCTCGGACGTTTGCTGCGCCTTTCGCTCTTTCAAGTTTCTGTCGGGATGGGTCTCGTGCTTCTGAACGGCACGCTCAATCGGGTCATGGTCGTCGAGCTCGGTATTCCGGTGTGGCTCGTCTCGACTCTGGTCGCCTTGCCGATTCTCTTCGCGCCCCTGCGTGCGCTCATCGGTCATCGCTCAGACAACCATGTCTCCGCGCTTGGATGGCGTCGTGTGCCGTACCTCTTCGTCGGTTCACTGATGATGTACGGGGGGCTCGCGATTATGCCGATGGCGATCCTGGTGCTCTCCGGCAACGGTACGATCAACATCCCCTACGCCGGCGAAGCTGCCGCTGGCCTCGCGTTTGTCATGACGGGCTTCGGCCTGCACACGACTCAGACCGCTGGCCTGGCGCTCGCAACGGATCTCGCTCCGGAGGAATCGCGACCGCGCGTCGTCGCATTGCTCTACGTGATGCTGCTGTTGGGAATGATGCTCTCCGCCATCGTTTTTGGATGGATACTCCGGTTCGACTTTCGGCCGACGATTCTCGTTCAGCTCGTCCAAGGCGCTGCCGTCGTGAGCATGTTGTTGAACATCATTGCGGTCTGGAAGCAGGAACTGCGAACTCCACAGACGACGACCGCGGAGCGTGAGCGGACCAGTTTTGCTGAATCCTGGCGGCAGCTCGCTTCGGGCGGCCCGGCGCTGCGCTTGCTCGTGGTCGTCGGTCTCGGCACCGCCGCGTTCAGTATGCAAGACATCTTGCTCGAGCCTTACGGTGGCGATGTTCTCGGGCTTTCGGTCGGAGCGACGACAGCACTCACAGCACTGTGGGCTTTTGGAGCGCTCGTTGGCTTCGCATGGTCCGCACGGGCCCTCGGTCAGGGGAAGGATCCAACGTTGCTCGCAGCGCTCGGGGTCGTTGCGGGCGTCCCGGGCTTTACCGCTGTGGTCTTCGCCGCACCGATGGCGTCGCCGATGTTGTTTCGAGCAGGCACCGTTCTGATCGGCTTTGGTGGAGGACTCTTCGGGGTTGGAACGCTCGTGGCTGCGATGGCGCTCGCTCGAAACGGCGGCAGCGGCCTGGCACTCGGTGCTTGGGGTGCGGTGCAGGCGACTGCAGCCGGTTTTAGCATCCTCTTCGGCGGAATCGCGCGAGACGTGGTCTCCAGTCTCGGAGTCAATGGCCTGCTCGGTGCGGGTTTGGTCGACTCTTCGGTCGGATACAGCTTCGTCTATTTGAGTGAAATCGGACTATTGTTTATGACACTGATGGTCGTTGGACCCATGGTGCGCTTCCAGTCTGCGGACGAGGAATCTCCCTCGCGATTCGGACTCGCGGAGCTTCCGAGCTGAGAAAGTGGGAACTGAAAATGGAACAAGGAACCGGAGCAATTACGGAGTACATCGACGTAGCGCAGGTCTCGCTCTACGTCTTTTGGATCTTCTTCGCGTGGCTCATTTACTACATTCGGCGGACCGATCGCCGTGAGGGCTATCCACTCGAGACCGATCATCCTCGTCGCGTGATCGGGAGCATCGGAGGGCTCATTCCGAAGCCCAAGGAATACAAGTTGCCCCACGGCGAGCCGTCTCACTTTGCGCCGCGTTCGGAACGCGAAAATGATCCGATCGCTGCCCACCGACTCGCACCGTTCGCGGGTGCGCCGCTCGTGCCGAACGGGGAGAACCCGATGCTCGATCGAGTCGGTCCCGCATCCTACGCCAAGCGGAGAGACACGCCGGAGCTCACTTACGAGGGGCACGTACTCATTCAGCCGATGTCGAAGGCGGAAGGGTTCCATGTCGCGAAGGAGGATAAAGACCCTCGCGGCTACCAGATGGTCGGCTACGACGATGAGGTCGGCGGCACGGTCACGGACATCTGGGTCGACGTTTCGGACCAGTTGGTGCGCTTCCTCGAGGTCGACGTCGGCGGCAAGACGGTGCTTACCCCGATCGCATTCGTGTCGATCTCAAACTACAAGAAGCGTTGTAAGGTGCACGCTATTCTGGGCAGCCAGTTCAAAGACGTGCCGGCGCTGAAGAATCCCGAGCAAGTGACCGCCCTCGAGGAGGACATGATCTCGGCGTACTACGCAGGTGGCCGGCTTTATGCGACGCCTGAGCGCGCGGAGCCCTTGGCCCCGGCGATTCCTCTCTATCTCGGCGGTGAATTCAGATGATTGAGTATGAGTACGAACCCATCCCTGGTCTCCCGGGCGTCCCGCCCGAGGGCGAGGAGATCTTGTGGCAAGGAAAGCCGGATTGGCGGGTCTTGGCGAATCATGCGTTTCACATTCGTGAGATCACCGCGTATTTCGCGCTCTTCCTTTCGGCACGCGGTATCGTCGCGTTTATCGAAGGTGACGGGTTGGTGATGTCGTTGCTCTCGGCGCTGGCGGTCGCGCCGCTCGCTGCCGCGGGCACTGGAATCATGGCGCTCATCGCGTGGGCCATGGCCCGCTCGACGATCTATACCATCACGACTCATCGCGTGGTGTTCCGCTTCGGCGTTGCCCTCCAGATGTGCTTCAACATCCCGTTCAAGCAGATCGATTCGGCGTCTCTCAAGCTCTTTAAGTCCGGCCACGGCGACATCCCGCTCACCACGGCGCAGGCTCCGGTCTTGGGCTATGTCCATCTGTGGCCACACGTGCGCCCGTGGAGGTTTTCTCAGCCGGTCCCGATGATGCGGGCCGTACCCAACGCCGCTGAGGTGGGTGCGCTGCTGGTGGACGCCATGAAGGATGCCACCGAGCGAAAGCAGGGCGAGCTCGCTGTTGCGCGCTCACCAAGCACTCCTCCCGTGGCCCGTCCTGCGCTCGTCGCATTAAAATGATAAAGAGAACGAATTCGATGGTACATTCCTGGGTTCGAGAGGTGACCTATTTATGAGCGATCCATTCAAGCACAAGCCGTTTCCCAACGCCGTCGGCTATGGGGCGGTCGTGATGCTCGCGATCATCGTCACGATGACGGCTATCGTGAGCTATCAGAAATACTGGGTGAAGCGGGATAATCCGCTCGTGGAGTACGCGGACACTGAGCCGCTGACCACCGTGCAAGTCCGCTTCGAAATGCTCCCGGACGGCGCGATGAGTGCGTGGGACGTCCAGACGGGGCGCGAGATGGCGGTCTACCGCAACGGCGAGAGCTCTTTCGCTGTCGGCGTGATCAAGAGCATGATCCGAATGCGGAACGCGGAGAATCTACTGCTCGTCACGCCGATGCAGCTCACGGCGTGGGCTGACGGCCGGCTCTCGCTGTTCGACCCGCAGACCAACGGTCTGATTGAAATCGGCTCCTTTGGCATCCATAAGCAGACTTTTGTGGAGCTGATGGAGGAGGCCGGTGCGCTACGGATGACGGAAGGAGCAAGTGATGTGGCGTCGGCAAACCTTTGACGTGGATTGTACGGTCTCCGTGTCGCACACCTTTGAGGACCTGTCTGCGCATGTCGACCTCGACGGTGACATCCCGCTCGGGCCCGGCGACGAGGTGCTCGTGCACGGCTCGCCGATCAACCCACCCTACGGCGAGCAAGTCACTGAGCGTCGGACCGCTACCGTGACAAAGGCGGGTTTTTTGGATCGCGCGTGGGCGCGTGTGATGGGCGACTTGGAATGTCTCGACCTGCTCGAGGTCGATTTTACGGAGAGGAGGACGCTATGAGTAGCGCCATTGAAGATCTCGACATCGACATCGATGCGGAGAACAGCTTGCGCGACCTGCGCACGAGCAACGAGCCGAACCTCACGACGCAGATGGCTCAACGCACCACGGCCTTGAGCCCGCGCTTTTACACGACGGACTACGACGCGCTCGACGCGATCGACGTCTCAGCGGTGCGCGAGGAATGGGATGCCTTGATCGATTTCTTGCGCAGCGATCGTAATCGCCATCACTTCAAGCGCGGTGACGACTGGGACTTCGACCCAAACGCGGTATCTCCGGAGCTCAAAAAGGAGCTCATCGACTTCTTGGTGAGCTCGCTGACCGCGGAGTTCTCGGGTTGTGTCCTCTACGCCGAGATGAAAAAGCGCGGCACCAATCCGGACATCAAGGAGCTCTTCCGCTGCATGGCTCGCGACGAGGCGAGGCATGCGGGCTTCATCAACGACGCTCTGAAAGACTTCGATATCGGCGTGGACCTGGGCTTTTTGACCAAGAAAAAGCAGTACACGTTCTTTCGACCGAAGTTCATCTTCTACGCGACGTACCTGTCTGAAAAAATCGGCTACGCGCGCTACATCACGATCTATCGACACCTCGAAGCGAACCCGCAGTATCGCTTTCACCCGATCTTCAATTGGTTCGAGGAGTGGTGTACCGACGAGTTCACCCACGGCGAAGCGTTTGCACTGCTGATGCGCTCTGACCGGAAATACCTGAAAGGGGTCAACCGGCTTTGGATTCGCTTCTTTCAACTCGCGGTGTTTGCCACGATGTGGGTCCGCGATCACCGTCGCGTACTTTTTCACGAGGCGCTGGGGATCGACCCAAGCGAGTATGGGATGAAGGTGTTTGCGCTCACTCGAGAGATCTCGCGCCAAGTGTTCCCTGTACTCCTCGACATCGAAAACCCGAAGTTCCGTCGCGGTCTCGATACGCTCCTCGCGGTCGACCGCGCCGTCGCGGCGGCGGAGGCGCACGGCGGGCTTTGGAATCGGATCAAGGTGATGGGGCTCAAAGCGAAGGCAGGCGTGACCTTTTTGCGCATGTACATGCTGCGCCCTGAGGAGAACACCCTGCCGGAGGCAAGTCGCCTCTATCCGGTCTGGTAGGCGATGACTGAGCTCGCTCTACCCGCGCTCTTCGGGCTCGTCGTCTGGTGGCTCTCGACCTGCGCGATCTTGTACGTCAACGGTCTGTCGCCGTGGACGCACCGGTGGAGTGTGTCGCTCGCGACCGTACTAGCGCTGCTTGCGCTCTGGGGGGTCGTCGAGCTCTCGACGGCCACGACGACGGCCGCCGCCTATGTGTCGTTCATCTGCGCGCTGGTGATCTGGGGTTGGCACGAGATGACGTTCTTGATGGGATGGCTCACGGGGCCGGTGCGCTCGCCCCTGCCACCTCGGGTACGCGGACTGCGTCGCTTTGTTTTGGCGACGGGCTCGGTGATTTATCATGAGCTCGCGCTGGCGGTGACACTCCTCGCCATTGCTGTAGCGACATGGGGGGCCCCGAATCGCGTGGCCCTCTGGACCTACGCAGTGCTCTGGGTGATGCGCTTGAGTGCGAAGTTCAATCTCTATCTGGGTGTGCGCAACTTCACCTTGGAGTTGATTCCACCGCACATGCGTTATCTAAGCAGCTACTTCGGCCCGAAGGAGAAAAATGCGTTGATGCCCGCGTCCGTCCTCGGCGCATTCGGCGTGTTGCTGTGGTTGGGCAGTGTTGCCATCGCAGCCCGCGCGAGCTCCTTCGAAGCCACGGGAACGATGCTCGTCGCGACACTTCTGGCGCTCGCGCTGATCGAACATCTGTTCCTTGCTCTACCGGTGAAGGACAAAATCCTCTGGCAATGGGCCGTCAACTCCGCACCCGCGAATAAAGCGCCGCCTGAAGATGAGCCTCTCCGCGCCGTCCTTTAGCGCGACGGCACGCGCGTTCACGCCGCTGAGCGCTCATGTTTCAGATAGGCGTGGCAAATTTGCATGTGTGCCCTTCATTGAGTCTCGAGCTGTTCGGATCTCTTCTTCGATCACGTTGAGTGGAACGTCGAGCACGCGCATCACCTGTGACAACACGTCCACGCCGCCCTCGATCTCTTTTGCCACGACGCGACTGGCGCCAAGTGCCACGATGCCCTGAACCCGCAGCAGCTTCGCCAGCGGAGCGAGCAAACGCTCCCCGGC
>CAYXVF010000102.1:0-21195 GCA_964468125.1 uncultured Bdellovibrionales bacterium
TCGCGCGCGATGGCGAGCCCCAGGACCGTCCCCGTCCGCCGGGCGTGCTGGCCTCGTTGAAAACGCTCGAAGACGACCGAACGTTCGGCCTCCGGGATCCCCTCCCCCTCATCGCTCACGACCACCAGCGTGAAACGCCCGCGGGACTCCGCCTCCACGCGAACCCGGCCGCCGCCGTGGCGAACCGCGTTGTCTGCGAGATTCAAGAGAATGCGTTCCACCGCCTCCGGGTCCGCACACGCCGTCACCGTCTCCGGGATCGCGACCTCGATGGTCGCTCCGTTTTCCTTCGCGAGGCCATCGAGCGTCTTCGCGATGTTCTCCGCGAGCGGCGCGAGCCCGAAACGCTCCGTGCAACCCGCGTGACCGGCGACCTCGATCGCTTCGAGCTCGAGCAAGTCGTCCACGAGTTTCCCGATCCGGAGAGAGTTTCGGTGAATGATCTCGAGAAACTCGGAGCTCGTCTCGGGTTTGACCGAGGGGTTCAGAAGCGTCTCGGCATAGCCGCGGATAGAGGTGACTGGGGTGCGTAGCTCGTGGGCGACGTTGGCAAGAAACTGCCTGCGTCGCTCGTCCGTGCGGCGTAGCTCGTTGGCCGCATCTCGAAGGGTTGCCGTGAGCACGCCCACCTCGTCGCTCGACCCGACGGGCAGGGGCGCATCGTACTCGCCGGCGCCTACTCGACGCGCATAGGCGATCGCGACGTTGAGACGGCGCGTCAGCGGGATCGCCACCAGGGCGGCCAGCGCGAGGGCGAGAAGCACCGAGAGCCCGCCGGTGACCGCGAGCTGCTGACGAACCTCGGACTTCGTCTCTTCGATTTCACCGATAGGAAAGCCGAGACGGATCACCGCCTGGTTTGGAGCTGGAACCGCCACGAAGCGTACGGGCCCCTTCGCGATTGACGAGAAGCGGGTGTAGTGCTGCACCTCCCCCTTGCGCGCGGTTTCCGCCACCACCCCCCGGTCGTCGTCGACGGCGTCGGCGAGGAGCGCCTCGTCGTTCGATTCACCGATCGCCTCGGATCGCTCATCAAAAACGGTCACCCGCGCGCCGACAACGCCGGAGAGCCGGCGCGCCAGGCGGTTTGGGTGCCCCGCCCCCTCGAGCCATTGGGTCAGCGCCAGGCCCTGGGACTCGAGGCGTGCGTCGAGCTGGGCAGACATGCGGTCGGACACCGATCGCTCGACTACGATCAGGGTCACCGCACTCACGGTCAACGCAACGGCGACGTGACTCGCGAGGAGCTTGATGCGAAAGGGGACGGTCACGAGATACCCATGGTAGTGTTGAGCCCGAAATGAGCGATCGAGTCCTCGTCGTCGACGATGAGCCCGACGTGTGCCAACTTCTTTCCTATAACCTAGGTGAGGCTGGCTTCGACGTCGAAACCGCGTCTTCCGCCGCTGAAGCGCTCATCGCTGCCGCGCGACAGCCGCCAGCGGTGATGGTCTTGGACGTCGGGCTACCGGACATGTCGGGCTACGAGCTGTGCCAGCAGCTGCGTCGGGACGCGAGCCTGGGCTCCATCGGCGTGCTGATGCTCACAGCCCTGGGGGCCGACGAGGATCGGATCAGCGGACTCGAGGCCGGCGCTGATGATTACGTCGTCAAACCATTCAATTTGCAGGAGGTGGTGCTCCGGGTACGGGCGCTGGTGCGACGGATCGCCGAGACGCGCGAGGCGCAGGTCGCTACCCCGGGCAGTCCTCTGCGCTGCGGCGAGCTGCTCCTCGACCCGGCCACCCACGAGGTCTCCGCCGAAGGCGAGCGTTTGGAGCTGCGTCCGCTCGAGTTCAAGCTCTTGGCTACGCTCATGGCTGAGCCCGGACGCGTCTTCACCCGAGACGAGCTGCTTCGCACCGTATGGATGCTCGAGCACGGTGGATCTCCGCGGACGGTGGATGCACACGTGCGTCGGCTCCGAAAGAATCTCCGGGACTACGCGGATACCGTGGAAACCGTTCCGGGCTTCGGATATCGCGCGCGATCGGACTGAACCTGTTGCCTAAGATGCTCTCGAGCGCGATGGTGGTGCAGGGGGTGGGCCATGTTACGTCCCGCGATATGCCTTCTCGTCTCCTCTCTCATCTTCATGTCCTGCGGCTCGGGAGATCCGCCCACGGAAGCCGATGAGCTTCCCGCCGACGTGATAGAGTACGAGCTTCTCGACAGCACCATTCAGCTCGACAGCGCGGCCACCGGTGCGCTCGTCTCCATGGACGACGACTTCACCCTACGGTTCAGCAGCGTCCCAGCATCCCTCGAGACGCTCGAGCCGAAGCAGGTGTTGCTCGTATCTCCTACGTCGGCGACACCGAGTGGCTTGCTGCTTCTCGTCACGGAGGTCGAGGAGGCGGGTAGTGAGCTGATTGTCCGCGGTGGTCCCGCTCCGCTTCAGATGGCCTTCGAGCGCCTGAAGATTCGCGCCACGCGAAGAGTCACTGGAATCGACGACAACACACCAGAGCTCATTGGCCCCGGAGGACAGAGACAAAGCCTGCAACAAGCACTAACCCTCCCGGGGCAAATCGTCGGGGACCTCGACTTCTTCTTGTTCAACGGCGATGGCGACCCGGACACGCTCGACGACCAAGCGCGGGTTACCGGAAAGCTCGGCGGCGGCTTCGAGTTTACGATCGGCATCGAATTCGATTGGAAGGGTCTTCTCACGACCCCCCTCGAAGCGCTCGAATGCGGCTTCAACGCCATCACCGATCGTGGCTGCGATCCGAAGGACTTGATCCCCGACGTCGGTCTCGACTTTGACGTCGACGCGAACGCGATCGCCAACTTCGATGTGAAAGGCGCTGCCTTCCGCGGATTCAGCGAAGAGTACGTGATCGGCACGCTCCCCCTCGGGCTCATCCCGCTCCCACCGGTTTGGTTCAAAGCGGACGTAGTGGTCCTCGCGCATCTGGAAGGCGAGGCCTCGAGCCAATTCGAGCTCTCCGCCGGTGCGACCGCGACGATGAGTCTCGGCACGAGTATCAGCACAAAGGACGGGATCGATTTGCGTGGACCGACGTCGGACTTTACGACCGAAGAAACAGTGGCACGCGCGACGCTCCGCGCCCGTGCCTACGTCGACATCGGCCCGGAGCTGAAGCTCAAGATCTACGGAATCGCTGGACCAAAAGCGGGAATCTTTGCCTTCGCCGAGCTAAACGCAAACAACGACCAAAACCCTTGCTATACATTCAGTGGCGGACTGAAGGGAGAGGCAGGAATCGAGGTCACACTCCCAGACCTGCCCCTGATCGGCACGATAAAGATCTTCGACTGGGAGGACGAGTTTCCCCTCATTCCGGAGAGGACATTTCTCGAGGGTGACTGCGAGCTCGTCGGAGGCCCCGGCGCTTCTCCGATTCTGGATCCTGTGAGCGACGACGGGGGCTGGGCCGGCGACCCACGGGAGGCGGTGTTCCAGGCACCGGCTTTCGACCCCTGGGCGATCTCATTCAATGAGGTCGTCGACGAGCATCCGGTGGAGGCTTTCAACGCCCAGGTGGAATGGACCGATCTCACCCCGACCATCGACGGACGCTTCGTCATCGCTGGCTCGGACGTGATCGCCCTGAGCAAAGTAGACCGCGATGGCAACCTCCTCTGGGCGCGCAGCTATGAGGCGGTCGAGAACTGGCCCGACAGTTTCATCAACGAGGTCATGGTGGGGCGCACGGTCCAAGGCACGAGCCCCGACCTGTGGGTGGTTGGTCACCCCTACGTCGTGATGAAGGTGACTCAAGACGGGGCCTTGCGTTGGGCGCAACGTTTCCTGCCGCCGGACACGAGCGATCGCTGGTTGCGCTTCACTGGCGCCGCGGAGGCACCGGACGGTGGTCTCTACGTCGCGGGCAACTACGGCGACGACTCGACCACCCAGAGCGCGACCGATGCGTGGCTCCTTCGTCTCGACCGCAACGGCGAGGTCCTGTGGTCCAAGCGTTTCGGCGACCCTATGATCGGCGACATGCTCCGCAGCGCGGTCGCCTACCCGGACGGCGGAGTCGTGGTCACGGGCAGCCGCTACGACGATGTGGCGGTGGATTGGTGGCCGTGGGTCGCGCGATTCGCTCCCGACGGGACACTGGTCTTCGCCCGCCACTACCCGGTGTGCGGAACATTAGGTGGAGAGGCGCACGCGGTGACCGCAGTCATCGCCGACGACGGGGACATCCTCTTGGGCGGAGGCGGTATTGGAAACTCCGGTCGTGCGAGCGTGGTGATGAAGGTGAACCCCACGGCGGGTGACATCGCCTTCACTGGGATCGAGACGGTCGCGAGCGGCTTGGGTCTCGTCCTCACCGAGCTCGCGCCTCTGCCCACCACCGGCTACCTCGGCGTAGGGACGTACGATGGCTTTTCCGCGGGCGAAGACTTCTGGGTGGGCGGACTCAGCGGCCTTGCGGAAATCCTGTGGGCGGTGCGCATCGGCGGAACGGATCTGCCGGAAACGGACGAGCGCGAGAATGACGCCTATCCGGCCGTGGTACTCACGAAGGATGGGGGTGCGATCGTCGCCGGCGCTTCACAAGGGTTCGGCGAAGACGGCATTTTGGTCGTCAAGGTCCCGGCGAAGGACGGTGCAATCACATTCAGCGGTGCCACCAACGCGACGACGTCCAGTCTCGGCGGAACCGGCGACGGCATCTGTCTGGGCGACGAGACGTGGGCGATTTCCCCCGTGGACCTCGAGGTGGAGAAGACCGATCAACCCCTCACCGTGGTCCCGGTCACCCGTACCGTCACGACTCACACGCCCTGAGACGGCTCGGAGGCGAAGAGGTCGTGCACGAATTCGGTCGCGGGCGAGGAAGCGATCTCGTCGCAGCTGCCCACTTGAACGATCCGCCCCTGCTCGATCACGGCGACCCGCTGGCCGAGCGCGAACACGTCTTCACGTTCATGGGAGACCACGACCGCCGGGATATCGAGCTCCCCGAGGATCTCGGCGATGAAACCTCGGACGCGCTTGCGGGCCGTCTGATCCAGTGCCGCCATCGGCTCATCGAGCAGCAGCAAACGCGGCTCCGGCGCTAGGGCACGGGCGAGGGCGACCCGCTGGGATTCACCGCCCGAGAGAACCGCCGCCTTTCGATCCGCAACACGGGCTACGTCGAGGTGCTCCATCAACTCCCCGATGTCCCGGGAAGATCCGGGCCGCAGGCCGAACTCGACGTTCTCGCGCGCGGTCATGTGCGGAAAGAGTGCGTAGCTCTGCGGAACGTATCCGATCCGGCGCTCCTCGATCGGCACGCTGATCCCCGACTGCGCATCGAAGAGCACGTGCTCTCCCACGCGAATGGATCCGCTGCTGGGCTTCATGACCCCGAGGATGCACTTGAGGAGCGAGCTCTTGCCCGAGCCATTCGGTCCAACGATCAGGGTCGTTCCGTCGAGCGCGTCGAGCTTCACTTGCAGATCAAAGTCGCCGGCCCGCGCCGAGATATCGAGGGTGAGCACTTCAGCTCCCCCGACGGCCGAGAGCAAAGAGCAGAGTGAAGGCGAGCACGACGAGAATGGCCGACATTGCACGCGCCGCCCGCATGTCCGATTCGAAGGTCGAGTAGACCGCGAGGGTCAGGGTCTGCGTCTCGCCGCGCAGGTTGCCGGCGAACATCAGCGTGGCGCCGAACTCACCGAGGGCGCGGGCCCAGGCCATGCCCGCGCCGCTGAGCAGCCCCGCCGCCGCGCCGGGGATCGCGACGCGATGAAAGAGTCGCATGGGCGAGGCGCCGAGCGTTCGGGCGACCACGATCTGCTCCGCGTCCACCCGCCGGAACGCGGCGATCGCGGCCTGCAGAAAGAACGGAGCGGAGACGAAGACTTCCGCGAGAATCACCGCTGAGGTCGTGAACGGGATCGACACTCCAATCTCCGCCAGCCAAGCACCGAGCACGCCTCGGCGCCCAAAGACGAGGAGCAGAGCCACCCCGGCCACCGCCGGTGGAAGGACCGCGGGCAAGCGAAGCAGGGTTTCCGCGTCCCGCACCCACCGCTCGGGTCGTTGGCTGACCACCCAGGCGAGCGGCGTGCCGAGCACCACGACGATCAGCAAGCTCGTGAGCGTGGTGTAGACACTCAGACGCACCGCGGGCCATACCGCGGGGTGGGTGAGCCCGGCCAAGAGCTCGCTCGGCGACAGGGTGAAGACGAGGGCAGCCACCGGGAGGAGCAAGAAGAGCACGAGAAGAGCGGCGCTCACTCCAACCGCGAAGGACCAGATTCGACGCTCAAACATGGAGCCTCGCTAGCGGCTCAAGGCACTCATTCCGGCGGTCCCGGAGCCGAAGCCGAGCTCGTACAGGCGCCGTTGCCCCTCAGCCGAGCTCACCCACGCGGTGAAGCGTGCGCCGAGCTCGGAACCGGTAACCGTTCCGATCGGATAGGTCGCACGAACGTTGAGCTCGGAGGGGATCTCAATCACGGGCAGTCCTGCTGCCGCAGCGTCGGTCGCATACACCAATGCCGCATCGGCCTCGCCCAGAACCACCTTTTGCAGCGTAGCGCGCACGTCGTTCTCACGAGACACGACGTTGCCGTACACCGCGCTGACAAACGCGTGACCGTGCGAGTCGCGCGCCTTCGCCAGAACCCGCGCCGCGTAAGCGCCGGCGGGAACCTCCTCACCGGCGAGCACGATCCGCTCCGCCTGTGCGAGGTCTTCAAACTTCTCGATCCGCGCTGGGTTGTCTTCGGGAACCGCGATCACGAGCGCGTTGCTCGCGAAGACGTGCGAGACTCCGACCAAGCCCGCACGATGCAGGGCTTCCATGTGTTTTGGGTTTGCGGACGCGAAGACATCGGCGCGAGCGCCGTTCTCGAGCTGAGTCCGAAGGCTCTGGCTCCCGGCGAAGTTCAGCTTCACCCGCAGTCCCGGATGCGACGCCTCGAAATCGGTGGCCATCGCTTGGAATGCGTCGGTCAGGGAGGCTGCGGCGAACACGGTGATCGACTCTTGGTCGGCATTCGCCGGTGCGCACGCGGCGGCGGTCAGAGCGACTATGGACAGGAGAATTTTTCGCAGCACCGGACAACCTCTACGTTCTCAATTGAAGCGAAAAGGCGACCTAGAGCAACGACAGGGTGATGACATATCGATGACATCGCACCTTTCCCTTCATTTGCCCGGAATTCCGCGAATAACCCTAGAATGCCCGGCTGGAGGCGTCCGCGAGGTCCGTTCGAGTCTTGGGCGTCGAGCCGTCGTGATCGGCAGGGATCAGCTCCGGATGGTCGAGGAGCCGGCGGACCATTTGATAGTGTACGCGTAAGCCGACCTCGAGCGCCTCGTCCGGGAATACGAAGGCGGGAGTGTGCAAGGCAGGGGCTTCTTCCCCAACCCCGAGTCCGAACAGCACGATCGGACAAACGCGTCCGAAATGCCCAAAGTCCTCGGACCAGCGGAAGGCCTGCTGCAACTCGACCACGGCGATCCCGGAGGCTTCGCACTCCTCCACGAGCAGGCGCGTCAGCTCCGGATCGTTGCGCGTGTCGGGAAACCCTTCGCGCCATTCAATCTCCACGTCGAGCCCAGCCTCACTCGCGAGCTGGCGCGCCCGTCGCTCTGCTTCATCGCAGAGGACGCGGAGAGATTCCGATGAGCCCGCGCGCAAGGTTGCCCAGAGCTCACCGAAGCCGGGAGTCGTCCCGAAGGATTCGCGCCCCAGCACCGCGTGCGTCACGGTTGCTAGGCGATAGGGTCTGTCTTCGAGCTTCGCATGACCGAGCTCTGGAACCTCATCCATCAGACGTGCGATCGCGGAGCGCGGCGAGCGGGCCTTCTCCGGCTCACCCGCATGCGAATCCTTGCCGTGATACACGACGCGCATGCCGACGGAGGCACTCGCGAAGCCATGGGCTCGGGTTACGACTGCGCCAAGGGGAAAACCCGGAAGATTGTGAAGCGCGATGGCTGCGTCAGGTCGAATCTGTTGGAACTGAGGGTCATCAATGATGCGCGCGGCGCCTTCACCGGTCTCCTCCGCCGGTTGAAACAGGAGAACGACGCGACCCCTAGAGGGTCTTTCTTGCGCGAAAAGCGGAGCGAGGCCCGCCAGCATCGTCATGTGTGCATCGTGCCCGCAACGGTGCGCGGTGATCTCCACGGGCTCGCCGGACTCGTCAAAGTCCTCGACCTTCAGCGCATCGAGCTCTGCCCGGACGAGCACGGTCGGTCCCGGTTCCGCTCCTTGATAGACTGCCGCCACTCCATGTCCACCGAGGCGCGTGTAGATCGCGTCTGGACTGTAGGCGTGGAGAAATGCCTCGATGATGCTCGCGGTGGTGCTCTCATCATTAGCGGGTTCCGGGCACGCATGGAGGCTCGCCCGGAGCGTTCGGAGAATGCTCGCGAGAATGGTGTCGTCGTGAATCGCTTCCATCAGGCCACTGTAGCGCGCCCGGACCCACCGTCGTCAACCGACTCGCCCTGCTCCCGGTCACGCATCAACCGCAGCACCGTACCGCTCACGACGAAGAGCGCGATGATGCTCGGGATGGCAATGAGACCGCTCAGGAGGTCTCCGTAGGCCCATATCACCCGGACCCCGGCCAGGGCCCCACCGAGAATCGCGACGCTGAACAGGAGCCTGTAGGGCACTCGGGCACGGGCCCCAAACACATAGGCAGCACACTGCTCGCCATAAAACTCGCAGGTGATCAGGGTCGAAATGCCGAACAGAACCGAAGCCGCGGCGACGATCGGTCCTCCCGCCGCCCCGAGGGCGCGACTGAAGGCTTCGGCGGTGAGCGCAGAAGAGTCCAGGCCGCTCGTGTATGCCCCCGAGGCAAGAAGAACGATCCCCGTTGCGCTGCAGATGATGATCGTGTCGATGAACACGCCGAGCATCGCGATCGTTCCCTGGCGGATCGGATCTTTGGTCTGGGCGGAAGCGTGCGCGATGGCCGCGACGCCGGTCCCCGCCTCATTCGAATAGACTCCCCGGGCGATTCCGAAGCGAAACGCTTGAGTCACTGTCGCCCCGGCAAAGCCGCCGATCCCGGCCGCGGGGGTGAAGGCGTTCTTCACCACCATCGACAAGACCGTTGGCACCTCTTCTATGAAGTAGAAGATCGCGATCAGGGCGCCGCTCAAGTAGAGCAAGCCCATGAAGGGCGCCAGAACCTCCATGACCCGACCGATCTGCTGAACGCCCCCAACCACTACGAAGCCCGTGATCACCGCAGTGAGTCCACAGGCGACGAGCGGCGCGATGCCCAGCTCGGACTCCACGACGGTAGCAATTGAGTTCGCCTGAATCGTCGTGGTGGAAGTGCAAACGCGAAAGGCCTGCCCGAGCGCATAGAAGACAGCCAGTGGCTTCCAGATTTCGCGCATGTAGTACATGGGTCCGCCCAAATAGACCCCGTCCTCTCCCCGTTCACGCGTGTGAACCCCGAGCACACCCTCGGCAAACATGGTCCCACCGCCGAGAAGCGCGGAGATCCACATCCAAAAAAGCGCCCCTGGGCCCCCCGCGGTGATCGCCGTGGCGACGCCCGCGATGTTGCCATTCCCAACGATCCCACCGACGGACGTCATCAGCGCCCCAAAGGGACTGACGTCACCTTCAGCTCCCGCTTCACTCGCTCGGGAGCCAGCCGTAGCGCGAATTGCGCGCGGAAGGAGTCGAACCTGAACCGCACGCAGTCGAACGAGGTAGAAGAGCCCTACGCCGAGCACCAACAACATCATGGGGTATCCCCACAGCCAGTTGCTCGCGGCCTTGATCCAATCGGTCACTCGTTCTCCTCTCCCTTGTCGTCCCGGTAGTCGCGCTTTTCGATGCCGTGCTGCTTGAGCTTGCGCAGCAGCGTCCGCCGACTGATCCCCGCCAGCTCCGCGCTCTTTCCAATTCGCCCGCCGGTCGCCCGCAAACACGCTGCGATGTAGCGACGCTCGGTCTGGCGAAGCATCGGCTCGAGGTTTTCAGCGAGACTCTTCGAGGTATCGATCGCCACCTGATCCGGGCTCGCCGCCCGCGGTCGCAGCTCCCGCTTGCCACGAAACGGAATGAGCTCGTCGAAGTCGTCGCTCGTCACCCGCTGGTCGTGGTGCGTGAGCACCAGGCGTTCAGTGAAGTTTTCGAGCTGCCGAACGTTGCCCGGCCATTCATACTCGGTCAACGCGTCGAGGAAGCCGTCGCTCACCTCGGGGCGGGTGATGTTGTAGTGCTCCCCCACCTTCTTGGCGAACTGCCCGAACAGGAAGATGATGTCATTCTTGCGCTCACGCAAAGGGGGGATCTCCAGGCGCAAGACATCGAGCCGGTAAAACAGGTCTTCGCGAAAGCGTCCGCGCTGGACATCGTCTTCCAGTGCATTGCTCGTTGCGGCGATGACCCGCACGTCGACGGGCTCCTCTCGGTTGCCACCCACCGGCCGCACGGCGCCCTCCTGCAGTACACGCAAGAGACGATACTGCGCGGTCAGGGGAATGTTTCCAACCTCGTCGAGCATGAGCGTGCCCTCATTTGCGTGACGGAATAATCCGTCCTTGTCGCGAAGCGCGCCTGTGAATGCCCCCTTCTCGTAGCCGAAGAGCTCGGCGTCGATCAGGTTCTCGTTAATAGCCCCGCAGTTGAGGGCCACGAAGCGTCCCAGGCGGGCGGAGCGACGGTGAATGGCGCGGGCGAGAAGCTCTTTGCCCGTGCCGGTCTCTCCGAGGATCAGGACCGTAGCATCGCTTGCGGCCACCCGCGTCGCCGTGTCGAAGAGATCCCACATCGCTCGGCTTCGGCTCAGCATGCCCTCGAAGGAGGCGGGCTCCTCGCTCTGAAAATCGAGGCGAGCAGCACGGGGCAGGAGTTGTTGCTCGTCGAGAATCCGACGCACCTCTTTCGCCACCGAATCGACGGAAGACTTCAGAATAACGTCGCGCGCTCCGGCGTTGAGTGCGGCGCGCACAATCGACCCACTTGCACGAGGCGACCAAACCACCACGTCGACCAGCGGCCATGCGTCGCGGAGCTTTGGGATCACCGTTTCTAGCTCGGCTTCCGCAAGGACGGACGAGCCCAGGAGGATCATCCGGGCGTCCTGCTGGCGCGACGGATTCAACACGCTCGACAAGCGTTTAAAGGAGGACACTCGCATGTCGAGGCGCCGTAACGCTTTCGTCAACACACCGACACCAACACAGACAACCAGTGGCGGCTGCGGAGGGCCAGAGATGAGCTCGGGTTCGGCGGCAGGCATGAGACGCGGATGTCTCACATAGCACCATATGGGTCAAGCATGACCCACACAAATGAGACATGAACGTCTCATCCAAGAGTGAGGCCGCGGCGATTCCATTCTCTCGGCCCCTGGGGCGTTGGCATGGCAATTGCTGAATCTAGGGGGCGAATCGCGTTGGGATCGACATCCCAGCCGACAAGGCGTTGAAATGACACGAAATTCTAAGAAATACAACGTAGGCGTGCTCGGCGCGACCGGCACGACCGGCTGTGAGCTGGTGGCGCGCCTCCTCCTGCATCCCGGGGTCGAGCTTCGCTTCGCCACCAGCCGCGAGCACACGGGTCAAACCCTGCGGGCCGTGGATTCGAGCGCCCCGGCCTTTCCACTCACGGAGCCCCGCGAAGATCTGGCCGAAGGGGTTGAGCTGCTCTTCAGTGCACTGCCTCACCGCCATTCAGCGACATGGGTCGAAAAGGCGATGACTTCTGCTGGAGAGCCGCGAGTCATCGACCTCTCCGGCGATTTCCGCCTCAAAGACCCAGAGCTTCACGACTCGGTCTACGGTAGCCCCCGCAGCGCGCTTCTCGCGAGCGCCGCGGTTTACGGCCTGACCGAGTTGAATCGCAGCGCCATCGCCGAAGCGCGGCTCGTCGCCAATCCAGGCTGCTATCCGACGTGCTCCGCCCTTGCGTTGGCACCACTCGTCGCCGGAAACGCCCTCGATGGTGACATCGTGATCAACGCCATGAGCGGAGTTTCCGGAGCGGGTCGCGGTTTGAAGAGCGCGACGCAGTTCATCGCGGTCTATGACGACGCACGCCCCTACGGCCTCGGTCGCAGCCACCGTCACACCGCCGAGATCGAGCAGACGCTCACAGTCGCGGGCGGCAACCCGCACCACGTCATTTTCAATCCGCACGTCATCCCCGTAGAGCGCGGAATGCTCGCCACGATCACCGCCCGCGGAGCCCGGCCGGAGCGCGTTCACGACATCCTGAGTGCTGCGTACCAAAACGAGCCTTTCGTAGAGGTTCTGCCGCTCGGAACGCCTGCGACAATCCGGGCAACCAGCCGTAGCAACCGCGCCGTCCTCGGCGTCCACGAGGTGAAGGGCACCGAGCAGGTCGTACTAACGAGCTCCATAGACAACCTGGTGAAGGGCGCGGCCGGCCAGGCGATTCAGAACATGAACCTGATGCTCGGATTTCACGAGACCACTGGTTTCGAGCACGAGCTCCGCACTGAGGTCCGACGATGAGTGACATTCGAGTGGTGAAGGTCGGGGGCGCGGCTCTCGATGACATCGAGTACTTGGCCGCGCTGACCCAGCACGTCAAACAGCTGATCGCTGACGGCGTTCGTGTCGTTTTGGTTCACGGTGGTGGCAAGGAGATCGGCGAGTTTCACGAGCGCCTCGGGCTTCCCTTCCGACGAGAGCTCGGCCTGCGCGTCACCTCGAACGAAGGCATGCCGCTGGTCACGATGATCCTCTGCGGACTCGTCAACAAGCGTGTAGTCGCGCACCTGAACGACTATGGCGTCCGAGCGCTGGGAATCTCTGGTGCGGATTACGGCCTGATGCGCGCGTCGTTTTTGAACGAGGCGAGGCTCGGACGGGTCGGCGGTCCCCCGGAGGTCAGCCCCGAGCCCCTCCGTCGTCTTCTCGCCGATCGCACGGTAGTCGTGCTCGCACCGGTCTCGCTCGGTCCAGACGGCGGACTGCTCAACGTAAACGCAGACGTCGCCGCGCAGAGTATCGCGGTAGCCCTCGGCGCCTATTCGCTCGATTTCGTCACGGACGTCGAAGCGGTGCGAGGCTCGGAAGGACCGCTTCGCGCCCTGCAACCTCGAGAGGTGCAAAAGCTCATGGCGAGCGACATCGTGACAGGCGGCATGATTCCGAAGCTGCAAGCGAGCGTGGCGGCAATCGACGGAGGCGTCTCTCGTGTTCGCGTGGGCAACCTCGAGAGCCTCGTCCGCGGCACGGCGACGGAGGTGTTCGCCCCGTGACACCGACTGTAGAGGCTCTAAATCGCAGCGAAGACGCGCGGGCGATCGTTGCGCACGGCGAAGGCGTGCTCGCGCCCACCTACGCACGTCCGGATCGTCTCTTCGTAAACGGCTGCGGGAGCACGCTGATCGACGCCGAGGGTCGACACTATCTGGATATGACGAGCGGCATCGCGGTCACTTCCCTCGGCCATCGCTCAGAGGTCGCAGCGTCCGCGTTGCGCGAAGCGAGTGAGCAGCTCGGCCACGTGTCGAATCTGTTTCATACGCGCGCGCCGATAGCCCTCGCGTCCGACCTGGTCCTCGAATCCTTTGCGGACCGCGTCTTCTTCTGCAACTCCGGGGCCGAAGCGGTGGAGGGTGCGATCAAATTCGCGCGTCTCGCCCGCCCGGGACGTCAGCAGATCCTGTACTTTCGAGGCTCTTTTCACGGCCGCACGCTTGGCGCGCTCGCTAGCACGGACAAAGAGGCGATCCGGACACCCTTCGAGCCTCTCCCCCCGGCGTTCTCCTGCATCGACTGGAGCTCACCGCACGTCCTCGATGAAATCGACGAGAGGAACGCTGGGGTGATCATCGAGCCGATTCAAGGTGAAGGCGGAATTCGAGTTCCGCCGCTCGGCTTTCTCGCCCGACTGCGCGAGCGATGCGACGCGACCGGCGCAGTGCTGATCTTCGATGAGATTCAGTGCGGACTCGGCCGGACCGGCTCTCTCTGGGCGCACGAGCCGAGCGGCGTCACGCCGGACCTCATGACGCTCGCCAAGCCACTCGCCAACGGCCTGCCCATCGGCGCGGTCCTGATGACCGAAGCGATCGCCGACCATCTGACCTCCGGTTGCCACGGAACCACCTTCGGCGGCGGCCCGGTAGTCACGCACGTAGCGCAGGCCGTCTTCCGCGCCATTCGTCGCCCGGGATTCCTGAAGCAAGTCCGCAGCAAGGGACGCTTCCTGCGAGCGCGTCTCGAAAAGTCCTTAGCCACCCTCGAGCCGGTCCGCGACCTTCGGGGCGAAGGGCTCATGCTCGGCGTTGAGGTCGAGGGCCGGGTCGCGGACGTGGTCAGTGCCGCCCGAAAACGAGGGGTGCTTCTGGTAGGGGCCGGCCAAAACACCATCCGGTTCCTCCCGCCGCTCATCGTCAGCGAGGAGGAGCTCAGCCGCGCCGTCGACGTTCTCGAGGCCGCCATCGCCGAGGTCTTCGAATGACCGCCCTCGTCGCCATGACCTTCAGGGGCACTACCGAACCTGCGTTGCCCGCGGACACGGAGCGCCTGCGCGATCTTCTCGATTCCGCCGTACCCGACTGCCATCCGCTTACCGCCGCGAAAATTGACCGGGACTGGTCGACCTACCGCGTGATCCGCGATGGCACCGGTGTGGTCATCGCAGCGGGTGCGCTCCAGCCGTTGGATGAGGACCGGGCGGAAATCCGTGGTCTCGTCGTCGCGCCGGAAGCACGCGGACGAGGCCTCGCGGGTACCCTGGTCCGCGAATTGATCGAGGCGGCCCAATCACTCGACCTATGTACGGTCTGTGTCACGCGCCGGCCCGAGTTCTTTCGACGTTTCGGCTTCGAGCTCAGTGACCAGGAATGGTCGCTCACCTTGCATCGCCGCCCTGCACCGAGCGCCGCTCGTCCACGTGTCGCGATGGCGTTGAGCGAGGAGGCGAGATGAATACGCGACACAACGGTGACCTCTTCAGCGTCCCTGGCATTCGAGGTGCGGCGGTCAAGACCGGCGTGAAACCTTCTGGTGCGCACGACCTCGCACTGATCGTCGCAGACGAGCCGATGGTCGCCGCGGGCGTCTTCACCACGAACGAGATCGTGGCGGCGCCCGTCGATGTCAGTCGCGAAGTCCTCGCGGGGAGCGCACGCATAAAGACCGTATTGGTCAATAGCGGCAATGCCAATGCGCTGACCGGTGACGATGGGATGTTGCACGCCGAGCAAATGCGCGACGCCGCCGCCCACGCAGCGGGGGGGCCTGCGCTCGTCTATTCCACGGGAGTGATCGGTGCGCCGCTACCGATCGAGCGCGTACTCGCGGGAGTCTCTCCGTGCGCGCGAGGTCTGAGTGGCGACGGCGGCCGTGTCGCCGACGCGATTCTCACCACCGACACGCGACCGAAACGGGCGGCGACGGTTGCCAAACTCGATGATGGACGTAGCTTCACCGTCGGGGGCATCGCCAAGGGGTCCGGCATGATCCACCCCAACATGGCGACGATGCTCGCGTTCATCGGCACCGATGCTCCGATGGACGCGGAGCCCCTCAAGGCGACGCTTCGGAGCGCGGTGGACGAGAGCTTTCACTCGATCACCGTCGATGGAGATACGAGCACTAACGACGCGGTCTTGCTCCTGGCGCGGGCCCCCAGCGCGAACGTTGCTCTTGGCAGTGCCGATTTGGAGCCGCTGGGCGCAGCCATTACAGCGGTTGCACGCTCACTTGCCGAGCAGATTGTAGAAGACGGCGAAGGCGCGTCGCGGGTGATGGAGATCGAGATCACCGGCGCGTCGAGTCGCCCAGCTGCTTTGGCAGTCGGTCGCGCGGTGGCGGGCTCGTCGCTCGTGAAGACCGCCCTCGCGGGCGGCGATCCCAACTGGGGTCGTATTCTCGCCGCCGCCGGAACCGCAGGTGTAGCGCTCGATGCTTCGTCGCTCACCCTGGATATCGGGGGACACCGCGTTTTTGCGAGAGGAGCGCCCCTGCCCGCTCCCGAGCATGCGCTTCGTGAGTCGTTCACCCGTTCGCGTGTGTCGATCCGACTCGGCGTCGGCTACGGCCCCGGCTCTGCTCGCATGCTGACCACGGATTTGAGCAAGCGCTACGTCGAAATCAATTCTGAATACACAACTTGATGATGAGGAGAACCCTTCAATGGCCAGTCAGAACATTGTCGCAGAAACACAAAACGCCACGCGCCGCGAATTCCAGATTCGTCCGGCACGGCTCGAGGACATGAAGCACGTCGCTGAGTTCGTGTCGTCATCCGCAGAGTGGTATCGCCCCTTCGTCGACGAAAAGGACATGACGGAGCACGACGTCGACGAAGCCTGGGCGCTCGAAAACTTCAAGAAGCGCGACTTCTTCATCGGCGAGTACCGCGGCAATCCCATCGGGACGATTTCGCTGCAGTACTTCGGCGACCACGCCTACCTCGGCTACATCTACCTCGACGTGAGCTACGTCGGGAACGGCTTTGGGCAGAGACTGATGCGCTTCGCGGAGCGTCAGTGCAAGAAGCGCGGCCTCGCGACGATGAATCTCATCGCCCATCCCGAGGCCGAATGGGCCAAGCGCGCGTATCTGAAGTACGGCTTCGACATCATCGAGACCGAAAAGAAGGCGATCCTCGTGTGGAACGACGGCGTCCTGAAGCCCTACTACGAAGAGGGCTTCGAGCTCTATCAGTACGACCTGGACAGCTGAGGCCAGTCCCGCCTCACCGGCGCCCAACACGAATAGGAGAGAAATATGAATCAGCGAGCGAGCAAGGTCGCACTGCTCGGCTTTTCGATTCCCGCGATGGAGGCGATGTTCAAGATTGAGCGCCCCTTTGTTGCGGTCGTGCCTCCGGGCTTTGAGGCCTACATGGAAGAGCACGGGATCGAATACACAACTTGGGACTTTGAGCGTCACAACGAGCAGTCGGAGCAATTGGCGACCACCTTGGCGGAGATGGGAGCAAAGGTCGCAGTGCCTCTCTTCGAGGAGTGCGTCGAGTGGGCTGGAGCACTGAACGGTAAGTTTCGGGACGACCCTCGCCTATTCACCCGCTACCTATTATTCCGAGACAAAGCGATGATGAAGCGGCGAGCGCAAATGCACGGGATTCGAGTGGGCGTGTTCGAGGAGGCGGAGGCTCGCGAAGACGCCCACCGCTTCTTCAAGCGGGTCCAGAAGTCGCTCTCAAAGCTCGACGATGACGTGGCGGATCCGGTGCACCTAAAGCCACTCGCAGCCGCCGGAAGCTACGGGCACCGGATGCTCCGCACAGAGGACGACATCAACTCGCTGCGCGACGACGAGTTTCCGTGCCTCCTAGAGACGCACCTCGACGGCCAGGAGTTCTCCTGCGAGGTCTTCATTCACCAGGGCCAGATTCGCTTCCTGAACATCACGGAATATGTGCATCTTGGACACTCGAATTTCGTTCCCGCCTCGCCGCTCCTCGAAGAACGGCGCGACGCGATCCGGCAGGCCGTGGAGCAGCTGATCAAGGCGTTCAACATCGAATACGGCATGATCCACCCGGAGTTCTTCATCAACTCGGAAAACGCGGTGAGCTTCGGTGAGGTGGCAGCGCGCGTGCCCGGCGGACACATTTTCGAGCTGATCGAGAAGGCCTACGGTTTCAGCCCCTTTGCGGGTTTCGCGCTCTGTGCCGACCCGGACACTACCGAAGAGGAGCTCGAGGCGTTCTTCCCGAACGAGCGCGACCAGGTCACCTACGCGGGTTCCTTGATGGTCTACCCGAAGCGCTCCGTGGTCACACGAGTCAGTGTCCCGGACCACATTCTCGAAGACCCGTACTACGAGAAACACAACCTCTTCGTTCCAGCGAATGCCAAAGTCGCGCACCGCGTGGCATTCGGCGACCACTACGGCACGATCTATTTCCGCGGTGACGACCCGGACCGCATGCGCGAGTTGCTGCGGGAGTATGAAGAGGTCGAGTTCTACACCAACGACGAACCGGGCGCCGGAGACGAGGAAAGCTAGGTTTTATGTATCCTGACACTGGGTCGGCTGGCTCCTCTTCGAATGGGGCCAGCTCCCGCCGGATCGAAGTACTCGAAAAACAACTGGACCGAGCGCTTGGCTCCCTCGCGGAGGCAAAGGCCTTCGCCCGGAGCGTGTACCAAACGGAAGTGTTCCAAACGGCTGAAGCCTTGATGGGCAGTGGTCTCGCGGGGCTCGAGGTGCTCTATCAGCGGGCCGACCAATTCGACACCCTCGGTGTTTTCGAGGGCGGCCCATGGGTTGACCCTGGCAAGCTCCAGCCGCCGCTGGTTTCCGGCAGCCTCCGTGGTTCAGGCGTCTATCCGGTGGTGGAAACCTTGAGCGAGCTTCGCATGCTCGCCCTGGCCACCGACCGCGCGTCGAACGAGCAAATCAGCGCCGAAGAAGCCACTGAATTTCTAAACGAGACCATGGCGCTCAACCTGGACCTCTTGTTTCCGGGCGACACGGAAGTCGAGCGAATGGAGGGTGGGCCACACCGGGCGTCAAACATCGCTCTGTTCTCACTGATCGCGCGGGACATCGGACTCGCGACGCTCAAAGAAGACGTCGTT
This sequence comes from uncultured Bdellovibrionales bacterium, assembly GCA_964468125.1. GTDB lineage: Bacteria > Myxococcota > XYA12-FULL-58-9 > XYA12-FULL-58-9 > CAYXVF01 > CAYXVF01. The sequence goes on from CAYXVF010000102.1 coordinate 18,502, forward strand.
TCGGAGGTCGAGCAGATCTGCGCCCAACGCCCGATCAACGTAAACCGCGTGCTGAAGATGATCGCGATGGCCGAGCGCATTCCCGCGGAAGACGTGCCCGACCGTTACGACCAAAAGCTCGCGCTCTTCCGCGAGGCCGTACGGGGTCCGACGGAGCTCAGCCGAGACGCGGACCCGGCAGGCTATCGTGAGCTGATCGCACAACAAGACGAAGCCACTCTCACCCGCGAAGCGCGAGCCTTTGCGGCGTCGATGAACACGACCGGGCTCGTGTGCCCCGAACACGCCGTCCTGCTCCGCGCGCTTCGCAAGAAGTATCCGGAGCTGCTCGGCGAAGCCCTTGGTGTGAACGCGACCGGCCGGGCAGCCCTCGACGAGAATCGAGAGCTCGTGCACCGTTTACTCCGCGTGGCGATCTTGCCGGCGACGGCGCAGGCGATCTACGGACTCGGTCGCGCCTTGGAGCGTGGTGTCTTCTCGCGCTCCGCGGTGGTCACTGGACTCGAACGGATCATCGAGCTCGATCTCAGAGCGGACGTCCGCGATGCGCTTCTCGCGCGCCACACGCACGAAGGAGTCACCGCAAATTCGGTGCTCCTCGCCGGCGCCCTATCCGTCCTCGGTCAACCTCTGGGCATTGGACAAGGCAACAATCCTACCTGCCAAGGCGCGCGCGGCTTGAGCATGTGGGCAGAACACCATCCGGGCTACCTGCTCGAGATTCTGTTGACCGCGGCGCGAGACGGCCTCGTGGAGATGCAGTTCGAGGGCGAATGGTTGCGGACCAATGAGTTTCAAGGTGGTTTGCTCACCACCATCGACGACGATCTGGATCCCGTCTCGCGAGTGTTGGTACCGCACCTGGACCGCCTCTACGATGCGATGATGAAACGCGTGATTCTTCGTCAGGAGGACGGGCACAAGTGGGTCAATCCAGCGCTCTATGGCCGGCAGGTGCCGAGCGGTTTCGCATCGGTCTTTCTCGACCTCGCCCAGACGACGGTCGGACGCTACGAAGCATTCGTCCGCCGTTTCTATGCGACGCACCACCCAGACTACACGGACGGGCACGCGATGATGCGGCCGAATCCGGTGGGCCTCTTGATCACCACCTCTCACGGTGACTATCTCGGCCCCCACGCGGTGACACTCCTGCGCGTCGCAGAAGACCCGGAAGGCGTCTTACGGGCCTATTTCTTCAATCCGAACAACGAAGGACGTCAGGATTGGGGCGATGGCATCAAACCCTCCATCGCCGGTCACGGTGAGATCGAAGGTGAGTCCTCCCTTCCCTTCGAGCACTTCGTAGCGAGGCTCTACGCCTTTCACTACAACCCCTATGAAGAGGGGGACGCCTACGCGGTGGCCCGCGAAACCATCGACGCGATCACCGCCCTCGCCAAAAAATCATGGGGCCGCGCTTTCCGTTGGGTGGATTAGGCCCCCTCATACCTAGAGGATGACGGAGGGCGATGGCGCCGCCGTTCGGGTTTACGTGCTCCGCGTCGTCCGGCAAACCCAGCAGTCGGGTGCAGGCGAGCACTTGGGCCGCGAATGCTTCGTTCAGCTCGATCACGTCGATTTCGTTGAGTGTCTTCCTGGCTCTTTCCAAGAGCTTTTTCACCGCGGGCGCGGGTCCGATCCCCATGATCCGAGGGGATACCCCTACCACGACCGACGCGAGCAGGTGAGCGACCGGGTCGAGGCTGTAGCGCTTCACCGCGTCTTCGCTCGCGATGAACATCGCAGCCGCGTCCACCCAGTGGCGGCGCGAACGTCGCCGACGCCCACACCTGGGTGAACGGAAGTGAGGGTGAGCTCGCGCGTTTCCGGGTCCGGGCGCATGACGCCGAGATCGGTGATCACCATCTGAGGCCCCCGTCCGGGGACTCCGAGGCGTTCGCGCGCATCTCCCCCGTCGAGAAACCCCGGTGACGTTACGAGGTCGAGCTTCTCCACCATCGCCCGTGTCGAGTGCTTCAGGACCAGGACCACTTCGCGTGCCATCGAGGCGATTTCCGGCGCACCACCGGCACTGGCCGCCCAATGCCTGCTGAGCATGAATGACCGTGACGTCCGTATTCAAAGCGGGTGTCGCTGTCACACGTTCTCCCGTGAACGGGCACTCGAACTCCCGAACACGCGGATTGTCGCGCCCGAGGTCCGAGCCGAGGTAGCCTTTCAGGATTGCGAAGGGCAGTCCGCTGGCACCAGCGACGTAGGCATTGGTCATGTCCGCGTGACTGCGCTCCTGCAGGGTGAGCGGGTTCGGCCGTCGGCGCTCGACCGCATCGCGAAAACGATGGAGAGAGCCGACCCCCGGGTTTCCTCCCCAGGAGAAGCTCAGAGTGGTTGCCACACCCATGCCTATCACCTGATCGTAGATCAAATCCGGGGTCATGCGACTCAGTGTCAGATTGCGGCGTGCATGGCGAATGCTCTCGTGCCCCGCGGCGTGGGGGATCGAATGGGTGAAGCCCTCGAGGGCTATAGAGTGGTGGTGGCCGCCATGAACGTCAGTGGCCAGGCCAACCGAGCCAGCGCCGAGAGACGCGTCGCGAGGGCGGCGTGCGCAGGCTGTCGGCACCGCAGTCGTATCCTGTGATACGGCGAGGATGGCGGCAGTCGAGCACGACGGCCGCAGCAGCGGATCTCGGGGTCTGGCGACGGGAGGGATTGTGAGATGTGCCCTAG
>CAYXVF010000103.1:0-21145 GCA_964468125.1 uncultured Bdellovibrionales bacterium
CTAGCTAGAGACCCAGAACGTCTTTGCCCTGCTCGAACACGATATCCACCGGGATCGACGCGGCGTTGATGCGCGCGAGGTCCTCCTGCAAATTCGGGCCGAGCACCGCATAGGTCTTCATGAACGCTACGACCGCGTGGTAATCACCGTCTCCTTGGAGCTTCAGGATCTCGCGCGACAGTGCCTGCACCGCGTCGTGCATTTTCATCGGGTCTATCCGGTAGGTGCCGTCTTCCCCGCGAGCGAAGGCGCCCTTCTCCTCGAAGAAATTGAAACGCGCGAGATTTGCGCGGCCATGAGCGCTCGCGGCGCCGAAGCGGATCGACCGGAAGATCCCGGCGGCGAAGGTAACGTAGTAGTCGAGGAGCGGAGCCTCCCCTTCGAGCTCGCCCTTGTCGTGGAGCGACTCGACCATGTAGAGGCCGAGGACGTCTGCCTTACCTTCTTCGAGCGCGGAGGCCTGGTTGCCCAACGCTTCGCGAACCGTCTGTTGCTTTCCGAGCACCTTCTTGATCCCCAGGCCGTGGGCCACTTCGTGGAACATGGTGTTCGCAAAGAACGCATCGAAGGTGACGTTTGCGCGCTGGCTCTCATCGATCAAAACGCGACTGATAGGCACCAAGATTTCGTCGAACTTTGCCCGCATGGCGTTCTTGAGCTGCAGACGCCGGGTGCCCTTTGCGAGCTGCACCTTTTCGTCGTTCGGTAGATTGATGGCGATCGTCTTAGAGCCCGCATTGCAATCCCCCGCGTAGAAGATCACGTCGTAGGCGTTGAGATCCGAATCGGTCCCGGGAGTTTCCTTCTTGTAGCGGGGCGCGACCGGTAGTCCACGCTGCAGCTCGGGCAGAAGCGCGGCGTAGCGTTGAAGTCGCTGGCTCCATTCCAGATCTTTGACGAGTACGTAGCCCTCGAACGCCGCCTTGGCTCCCATCAATTGGTCTTCGTACGTTTCGATCGGGCCGATCACCACATCGATCGGGTTGGACTTCATATCCATCCACGCCATGTCGCTCTCGTAGTACTCGTCGGTTTCGAGCGCAGTCGCCCGGAGGGTTAGGTAGCGTTTGAAGCCCGGGTCCTCGGCAAGCCCCGCCGCTTCGCGCAAGAGTTTCGCCGCGGCTTTCACCTCTTCTTCGAAGAATTGCGAGTAGGGAATGGCTTCGAGCTGCCCTTGCGCGTCCCGGCGAACCATCGTGTAGAGGGAAAGCAGGGCCGGTTGTGCCTGTGCTGCGCGCTCGAGCGACTCTTTACTGATGTCCGCGGGATAGAATCGTGCCCCGGCAGGTTTCTCACCCACGCCAGGCACGAAGGGCTCGTTGCCTTCCAGTCGGTTCCAGGGTCCGAAGTTGATCCGAGCGAAGCGCTCGAGTGCCGGGTCCTTCAAGGAGCTCAAGCGCGGGTCAGGCTCACCATACGCCTGTTTCCAGAACGCTTTCTCCATCCAGGCCGACGCGTCGATGAGCTTGCCGATCATGGCGCGCTGCGCGTCTGAGAGGTGGCTGAGATCGCTCGTGAGCTTCACGGAGGTGTATTCGGTGAGCTCGGCTTCGGGGGCTTGCGGTTCGTCGCTAGCCGGCGCCGCATCGGGTTTGATCAGCGGGACGGGCTCTCGTTCCGGCTTTTCGGGTCGTCTTCGGTTCGGTGTACAGGCAACGGTCGCGACAACTACGATCAGTAGCAAAGATCTCATGATGCTCCCCTTCTTCCTCCTGCACTAGGCGCGCTTTGAGTGAGCGGTCAACGCCGAATCGAGGGCTGGGCACGGGCGGGCGCTTTGACTAGGCTCGTGTCATGAGCCGATACGATACGCACGCCGTCGAGAACCAACCGCCGCACCTCCGCGACTACGACGCCTTCGCCGAGGACGTGCCGTTGCGAGAAGCGATGGATCGAGAAGGCGCAGGCTGGGCGCTCGACCGGGCGCAGGCGCTCGGACGGCAGATCGGCAGCGCAGACGTGATCGAGCACGCGCGACTCGCCAACGCCCACCCGCCCAAGCTTCACACCCACGATCGGTACGGGCACCGGGAAGACCGGGTCGAGCTCCACCCCTCCTGGCACGCAATGATGCGCCTCGGGATCGAGCACGGGCTCCACTCGCTTCCCTGGTCCGAGCAAGAGCGCGGCCACGTTGGCCGGGCGGCACTCTACTACCTGTTCAACCAGGGCGAGAACGGCTGCGCCTGCCCGATCACGATGACCTTCGCGGTGGTCCCCGCTCTTCGTCACCAACCGGAGGTCGCCGAGCTCTGGGAACCCCGGGTCCTTTCAAACGAATACGACGAGCGCTTCATCCCCGCCGAACAGAAACGCGGCGCCATCATGGGGATGGCCATGACCGAGAAGCAGGGCGGCTCGGACGTGCGTGCCAACAGCACCAGGGCGGAGCCACTCAACGGCGGTGGTGCCGGGGGCGAGTATCTGCTCACGGGCCACAAGTGGTTTTGCTCGTCGCCGCAAGCGGATGCGTTCTTGACGCTGGCCCACTGCGACGAGGGCTTGAGCTGCTTCATCGTGCCTCGCTTCACGCCGGACGGCGAAAAGAATCGATTCTTCATTCAGCGTCTCAAAGACAAGCTCGGCAATCGCTCGAATCCTTCGTCTGAGATCGAATACGATCGCACCTGGGCGAGAATGGTCGGCGAGCCCGGTCGCGGGGTGCCCACCATCATCAACATGGTGCACCATACCCGCTTGGACTGTGTGATCGGATCCGCGGGCATGATGCGCTTGGCGCTGGTGAATGCGCTGCACCACGCAAAGCATCGACGCGCCTTCGGCAAGCGGCTCATCGAACAGCCGCTGATGCAGAATGTCCTCGCGGACCTCTGCCTCGAGGTGGAAGCGGCGGTGGCACTCATGATGCGCTTGGCTCGCGCTTTTGACCTCGCTGAAACGGTTCCTGAGGAGGCAGCGCTTGCCCGCGTGCTCGCACCGATCGCCAAGTACTGGGTCTGTAAGCGCAATACGCCGATGGTGTACGAGGCCCTCGAGTGTCACGGAGGCAACGGTTACGTCGAGGAGAGCCCCATCGCACGCCTTTTCCGCGACGCTCCCCTCAACAGCATCTGGGAGGGATCGGGCAACGTGATCTGCCTCGACGTCCTGCGCGCCCTGCACCGCACGCCGGATGCGGGCGAGGCGCTGGTGAAGCTCCTCGAGCGGGCAAAGGGGCACAACCGGGCGTTCGACGAGCACGTGGAGACATCGATCGTTCAGCTGCGCGCGGGTGAAGGGATCGAGCTCCGCGCACGGCGGTTGGTAGAGGCACTCGCATTAGCAACCCAGGCCGCGCTCCTGGTTGAAAATGCGCCCACAGCGGTTAGCGATGCTTTTTGTGCGAGTCGATTGAAGCGAACAGGCGGGTTGAGCTTTGGAACCTTGCCCTCAGAGACCCCGTTTAAGGCAATTCTCGGGCGATCTGTGGCGCTCGGCTGACGCTTGACATGGATCAAACGGGCCACTGACAGCCATCAAGGGCTCTACGGCGTGGGCTTTGTACAGCTATCGCTGTGAGTACGTATCTGAGCATCGTTTCCGGCCTGCCGGAGCTTCTCGACCGACTTCAGGTCTATTCAGATCTGACCTTTGGTCACTATCCGGCGAGCCAGGATTTGGTTTACCAAGGTCAAATCTCCCGCGGACTCTTCGTCGTGCTGAGGGGGATGGTTTACCTCCGCTCCCGCGGAGGCGGCGCAAACATTGCGACCTCCCTCGAGGCGGACCAGAGCTTTGGGATTTTGATCCCGGCCTGCGACCATCTCGACCGCTGCATGCCCGCTACCATCGCGACCGCTCGCGCGTGCGACATTCTATTTATCTCTCGGACGCAGCTCCGCCGGCATCCGGAGATCCACCGAATCTTGGAAGACTTTACGCAACCCGTCTCCGAGCCATTGGAGGCTCTTGAGACTTGAGAGCCTTCAGGGACTGCGACGGAGACCTTCAAAAACATGACAGCGACTACGTTGGAGAAGTTCACGTACGACGATGCGATCGTACGTAAATTTGTGTGGGCGACCCTCATCTGGGGCGCCGTCGCGATGCTGGTAGGGGTCACGATCGCCCTGCAGCTCGCTTGGCCGGCGGCGAACCTCGGTTTGCCCTTCACGAGTTTCGGTCGCTTGCGACCGCTCCACACCAACGCGGCGATCTTTGCTTTCGCAGGCAACGCGGTCTTCGCGGCAGTCTACTACTCGAGCCAGAGACTGCTGAAGGCGCGCATGTTCAGCGACCTGCTCTCTAGCATTCACTTCTGGGGCTGGCAGCTGATCATCGTCGCCGCAGCGCTGACGCTTCCCTTCGGAATCAGCCAGAGCAAGGAATACGCAGAGCTCGAGTGGCCAATCGACATCGCGATTGCGGTGGTCTGGGTGATCTACGGGATCAACTTCTTCGGAACGATCGCCAAGCGCCGCGAGCGACACCTGTATGTCGCGATCTGGTTCTACATCGCGACCGTGGTGACCACCGCGATCCTGCACATCTTCAACAACCTCGTGGTGCCTGCGGGGCTCTTCAAGAGCTACTCGGTCTACGCAGGAGTGCAAGACGCGTTCATGCAGTGGTGGTACGGGCACAACGCAGTGGCCTTCGTGCTCACCACGCCGTTCCTCGGCCTGATGTACTACTTCCTGCCGAAAGCGGCGAACCGCCCGGTGTTCTCCTATCGCTTGTCGATCCTGCACTTCTGGTCGCTGGTGTTCATCTACATCTGGGCCGGCCCGCACCACCTGCACTACACCTCACTGCCCGAGTGGGCTTCGACCCTCGGCATGATCTTCTCGGTGATGCTGTGGATGCCGTCGTGGGGCGGCATGATCAACGGCCTGCTCACTCTGCGCGGCGCCTGGAACAAAGTCGCAGCGGACCCGGTTCTCAAGTTCTTCGTGGTCGGCGTCACCTTCTACGGCATGTCGACGTTCGAGGGACCGCTGCTCTCGATTAAGAGCGTCAACGCGCTCTCCCACTACACCGACTGGACCATCGCCCACGTTCACTCCGGCGCCCTCGGATGGAACGGCATGATGACCTTCGGGATGATCTACTGGCTCGCGCCGCGCCTATTCCAGACGAAGGAGCTCTGGAGCAAGAAGCTCGCGGAAACGCACTTCTGGGTCGGCACCCTCGGCATCCTGCTCTACGTCGTCGCCATCTACAGCGCGGGCGTCACTCAGGGTCTGATGTGGCGTGCCTTCGACGAGACCGGTCGCCTCGCCTATCCGAACTTCGTCGAGACCGTGATGCAGCTGATGCCGATGTACTGGGTTCGCCTGGTCGGCGGCACGATGTTCCTCGTCGGAGCACTGCTCGCGATTTTCAACGTTGCCATGACTTGGACCCAGCGTCCTTCCGAGTACGCCGAACATGTGCACGAAGCTGCACCGCTCGACACCGCTCCGGAATTCGCCCCACGCCCTGCGCTCGAGAAGAAGGGCGTGCCGATGCTGAACCTCGGCTACCAGCTCGCCTACTTCATGGAGGCGAAATGGCACCGGATCTGGGAAGGAAAGGCGTTGACCTTCACGATCTGGGTGACGGTCTCGGTCATCGTCGCCTCACTCTTCGAGATCATTCCGACGTTCCTCATCAAGAGCAACGTTCCGACCATCGCCTCGGTGCAACCGTACACGCCGCTCGAGCTCTACGGACGCGACGTCTACATCGGTGAAGGCTGTTACAACTGCCATTCGCAGATGATTCGGCCCTTCCGGCACGAGACCGAGCGCTACGGCGAGTACAGCAAGCCTGGCGAGTTCGTCTACGACCACCCGTTCCAGTGGGGCTCACGGCGCATCGGACCGGACCTGCACCGGATCGGCGGCAAGTATCCGGACCTCTGGCACGTGCGCCACATGAACAATCCGCGCGATGTGGTCGAGCAGTCGATCATGCCGCCCTACCCCTGGATGCTCGAGAAGCCGATCGACTTTTCGGCCATTCAACCTAGGGTAGATGCGATGGTGATGCTTGGCGTGCCCTACGGAGACGCGGTGAATTCTGCGGAGCAGATGGCACGCGCTCAGGCCGAAGGAATCGCGTCGAGCATCGTCGAGCAGGGTGGACCGAAGGGTCTGCAGGACAAGGAGATCACCGCCTTGGTGGCTTATCTCCAGCGACTGGGCACGGACATCTTCAAAGACCCGCCCAAGCCCGAAGCGCCGGTAGGCCCCACCGCGGCGATCGAAGGAGAGGCTCACTAAATGCGACTCAGCGACATCATGGGCAACGCCGACCTGGCCATCTGGCCGAGCATAGGCCTGGTGTTGTTCCTCGGCATCTTCGCGGGCGTCGTCGCGTACGTCTTCAGTCGCAAGAAGGCGAGCGACTACGAAGAGGCCAGCAAGATTCCGTTGGACGATTACGTGCCCGTGCACGAACGGGGGCGCAGCAATGACTGACGAAAACAAGAGAGACGAAGAGGACATCCTCCTCGACCACAACTACGACGGCATTCAAGAGTACGACAACCCGATGCCGCGCTGGTGGCTCAACATCTGGTACGCCTCGGTCATCTTCTCAGCGATCTACTTCGTTCACTACGAGCTCGGCAGCGGCGTCGGCATTCACGAAGCCTATACCGCCGAGGTCGCCGCCTTTGAAGAGGCCGAAGAAGCGAGGATGGCAAAGGCCAGCAAAGCGACGGAGGAGTCGCTGAGCGACATGGCGACGACGCTGGCCTCGGTGGAGTCCGGCAAAGCGGTCTACGCCACGAATTGCCAGTCCTGCCACGGACCCGAGGGCGGCGGTCTCATCGGTCCGAACCTCACGGACAAATACTGGCTCCACGGGGACGGAAGCCTCATGGGAATCTACGGAACGGTCAGCGAAGGCGTGCTCGCGAAGGGCATGCCCGCGTGGAACCGAGTTCTGAGCCCGCAAGATCTCCAGCACGTGGTGGCCTACGTCGGCACGCTCCGCGGTAAGAACGTAGAGGGCAAAGAGCCACAGGGCGAGCCGGTGGGAGAACGCGGCGCTGCTACAGAAAACAACGGAGACGTGGTCAACGCGTTAGACGAATGAACGATCAAGTATTCGCCACCCCGGAGGAGCGAGTTCTCCCCACCCTCAACAACGACGGATCCCGTCGTTGGCTCAATCCCAAGCGCTCGCCCGGGAAGTTCCTCACAGCGCGCGCCTGGGTGGGCTGGGGCCTGATCGCGCTCTTCGTGGCGCTTCCGTGGATTCGAATCAACGGACGCCCTGCGATCTGGCTCAACCTTCCGGCGCGCGAATTCACGTTCTTCGGCAAAGTCTTCCTGTCCACCGACACCCTCGTGTTGATGCTCGGGATGCTGTCGATCTTCGTCACCATCTTCTTCCTCACCGCGCTCCTGGGAAGGGTGTGGTGCGGATGGGGTTGCCCACAGACCGTTTACATGGAGCTGCTCTACCGGCCGGTCGAGCAGTTTCTCGACAAGTGGGCGAGGAAGAACAAGAGCGGCAAGCGAAAGCCGGTGGCCCAAGTGGTCAAGTACGGCCTGTTCCTGGTGTTCTCGATGGTTCTGGCCCACACCTTCCTCGCTTACTTCGTGGGCACGGATGCGCTGCGCACCTGGGTCACCCGGTCACCGGTGGACCACCCGGGTCCCTTCCTCGTGATGGCGGGCACGGTGGGGCTGATGATGTTCGACTTCAGCTACTTCCGTGAGCAGATGTGCACGGTGATCTGCCCCTACGCACGCTTTCAATCTGCCCTCCTGGATCGGGATTCACTCGTCATCGGGTTCGACGCGAACCGCGGCGAGCCCCGCGGCAAAGGCGCGGCCAAGGAGATCAAGGACGGCGTCACTGAGCGGCAATTCGGGGACTGTATCGACTGCAAAGCCTGCGTGCACACCTGCCCCACGGGCATCGACATTCGCGACGGTCTTCAGCTCGAATGCATCGGATGCGCCCAGTGCGCAGACGCCTGCGACGCGATCATGGATCGGATCGGCGCTCCACGGGGGTTGGTCCGCTATACATCGCAGCGCTCGCTCGAAGAAAAGACGAAGACCCGGCTCGTCCGAGGGCGCACCATCCTCTACCCGGTGGTATTGATCGGACTCGTGACGGCTCTCGTTGTCGTTGTCAGCTCCACCACGGGCCTGCAAATGGAGCTGCTCCGTAATCCCGGTGCCCCCTTCGAGCTCCTCGAAGACGGGCAGGTCCGCTCGGCCGTTCGCCTGCGGATCGCCAATCGCGAGGGCGAAGCACAGAAGTACAGCATCGCGGTACCCGGTGACGACCTTCAGGTCGTGGCGCCGATCAACCCCTTCCCGGTCGCCGCGAATCGTACAGACAGCACCACCCTGTTTGTCACGGCGCCCGTGAGCTCCTTTGGCGAAAGCGGCGAGCGCGTGATCACCGTTGAGGTCGAGAGCGACTCGGGCGTAACGGGCCGCAAGGACTTCAAGCTCCTCGGCCCAGTTGGAGACGGTCAATGAGCTTCAAAGACGGGGGCTATTGGCCCTGGTTGTTGGGCGGACTCTTGGGGGGCGGCGTGGTGATGAATCTCTCAATGGTCATGACCGCCGCCGACGACCCCTCTTTCGCGATCGAAGAAGACTACTACCAAAAGGCGGTCAATTGGGATGAGCACCGACAAGAGCTTCGCGAAAGCGAAGCGCTGGGTTGGAAGTTGGAAGTGTCCCCGAGTCTCGAAGGGGCGGAGCTCCTCCTCCGTGCAGACTTGGAAGACGCCCTCGGACGGGACATCCCCGACGCCACCCTCCGAGTGGAAGCCGTCCACGTGGCGAGGGCCAGCCAAAAACTGATCGCGGTGATGGACCGCGACACGGAAGGGTTCTATGCGCGCCTTCCGTCGCGGTTCGAAGGAGCCTACGAATTTCGATTCGAAGCGACGCGGGGTGAGGAGCGTTTCCTTCACACTGCGCGTGCCGATGTGAGCGCGAGCCCGCAGGAGCGGCTTCAATGACCCTGTTTGTCACCGTACTCGGAGCTTCGCTCGTTGGAAGCCTTCACTGCGCAGGCATGTGCGGCCCGCTGGTACTGCTCTACGCGGGAGACTCGAGAAGACGAGCCTCTTCTCACCTGCTCTACAACGGGGGACGTCTCGTCGCTTACTCGGTTTTAGGCGCGATCGCGGGAGCTCTGGGCGGCCTCATCGACCTGGGGGGGGCGCTGATGGGCGTCGCAGAGCTCGCCGCGATCCTCGCCGCTGGCTTCATCGCATTCTACGGCGCGGTGAAGCTCGCCGAGCTCCTCGGGCGACGCCTGCCCGAAGGCCCGCTGGGGCGTGGATTCAAAGACCTCTCGCTGGCGGTCAGTCAGCGCATTCTTCGCCTTCCGGTCGCGGTTCGAGCTGCCGGTCTCGGCCTGGCCTCGGCATTGCTGCCCTGCGGCTGGCTCTACGCGTTTGTCGCCGTCGCGGCGGGGACGGGAAGCGCCGCCCTCGGCGCGCTGACCATGGCCGGTTTCTGGCTCGGAACGGTCCCGGCGCTCGCGGCGATCGGTGTCGGTGCAGGACGGATCTTCGGCCCCCTGCGCGCCAAGGCGCCGCTCATCGCCGCTTTTGCCCTCGTCTTCGTGGGGCTCGCTTCCGTCGGCCTTCGTGCCGGCAAGATCGACAAGATGAGCGGCTGGACTGAGAAGACACAGGTGGCCGACACCGACGTTCCTCCTGGTGAGAGGCATGCGCCCGGCCTCGGAGGGGACATGGAGCTCCCCGAGGAAGCGCCCTGCCACTGAGATGACCACCGTCCCCGCAGCCGAGCCGCACTCTCAGGGCGAGATGAGCTGCACCCACTGCGGTCTTCCGGTCCCGAGCGCTCAAATCCGGCAGGAGAGCGACGAACAGTTCTGTTGCTCCGGCTGCGAGACTGTCTATCAGCTGCTCAAAAGCAACGGCCTCGAGCAATTCTACGCCCTGCGCGGGATCGAAGATCGGGGCGGCGGCCCAGCGCGAGTGAGCGGGCGCAAGTACGAAGAGTTCGACGACCCCACGTTCACCGAGCGCTACGTCGAAACTCTTCCCACGGGCCGCCACCGTATCGAGCTCTACCTCGAAGGCGTCCATTGCGCCGGCTGTGTCTGGTTGGTCGAGAAGCTCCCGACGCTCCTGCCCGGGGTGACGCAGGCCCGGCTGAACATGGCCCGCGGCCTCGCCACGATCGAGCACGACCCTGCGATCGTGCCCCTCTCTCAGGTCGCGGGCATGATCGACGCCCTCGGGTACACGCCTCACCCCTACCGTGGTGTAGCTGAAGACAAGCTGCGCCGGGCTGAAGACCGTCGCTTCATGATCCGGATGGCCGTCGCCTTCGCCGCCGCCGGGAACATCATGCTCATGGCCGCCGCCCTCTACAGCGGCGACTTCTCCGGCATGGAATCGAGCTATCGCCAGTTCTTCCGCTGGGGAAGCTTGGGCCTCGCGATCCCGTCCGTCTTCTACTCGGCCGCCCCATTCTTCCGCGGCGCCTGGAGCTCTTTGAAGCTGCGTCGGGCGCACATGGATCTCCCGATCGCTTTCGGCCTGCTCGTAGGCTTCACCTCTGGCGCGGTCAACACCATCCGGGGAGTCGGTGAGGTCTATTTCGATTCAGTCGCATCGCTCGTGTTTCTCTTGCTCGTCGGACGCTACCTACAGCGTCGACAGCAGCGGGCCGCGGCCGATGCGGCGGAGCTTCGCCATTCACTGACTCCGCTCCATGCGCGCCGGGTCACGGGCTCGGAGCGTGAGACCATTCCGATTATGGCGGTCGGCCGCGGGGACGTGCTCGAAGTACGTGCCGGGGAAGTGATCCCGGCGGATGGCACCGTCGTCTCAGGAAACAGCAGCGTCGACGAATCCCTCCTGACCGGGGAGTCGCGGCCGCACGAAGTGCGCCGCGGTGCCGAATGCCATGCGGGCACGGTGAATCTGACGGGCACACTCTTCATCGAGACCATCGCAACTGGCGTCGACACCCGCGTTGGCAAGCTGATGGAGCAGGTGGAAGAAACGCGCCAGCGCAAGGCCAAGATTGTGGGCAAGGCCGACCGTATCGCCGGTGTCTTCGTCGTAACGGTGATCGTGCTCGCGGTCTTGGCACTCCTCGTAGGAGCGCAGACGTCGTGGACAGAGGGGATGGAGCGCGCGATCGCCCTCCTCATCATCAGCTGCCCGTGCGCCCTCGGCCTCGCGACACCGCTGGCGATCACTGTCGCGCTCGGCCGCGCCGCCCGGCAAGGGCTTTTGATCAAAGGCGGAGATGCGCTGGAGAAGCTGCACGGCCCGGCGACCTTTGTTTTCGACAAGACCGGCACCTTGACCCACGGGGGACTCACGCTCCTCGGGTGGTACGGCGATGACAGATTGACCGACGTGGTCGCGGGAATCGAGCAGCACTCGACCCATAGCGCCGCTCGGGCCCTGCGCGAAGCGGACCCGAGTCCGCGCGAGGTTCCTGCATCTGCGGTGCGTACGAGCATCGGCGGTGGGATCGAAGCGGAGCTCGACGGCCAGCTCTACCGCATCGGCTCGGCGCGCTTCATTGAGCGCGCGGAACTGCCGATCCCGGAGTGGGTTGCCAAGACTGTCTCGACTTTGACCGCTCGGGCGACGAGCCCCGTCTTGATCGCGGTCGACGATACGGTGCGCGCGGTCGCTGGATTAGGCGATGCGATTCGCGATGATGCGCTGCCGGTGCTCCGCGAGCTTCGAGCGGCCGGTCATCGCACCGTGCTCCTCACCGGCGATCACCCGGAGGTTGCGAGGGCCGTTGGGAAACGATTGGAGTTCGAGGCGGCGGACACTCGTGGGGGCGTCGGTCCCGAGGAAAAGAGCGCCTTCGTCGAGTCACTTCGAGGCACGGTCCCGGTCGTGATGGTGGGAGATGGCGTCAATGACGCTGCGGCCCTCGCCAATGCGGATGTGGGAGTCGCGGTTCAAGGAGGCGCCGAAGCGAGCCTTGCCGCGGCGGACATCTTTGCGACCCGCGAAGGGATCGCACCCGTGCGAGACCTGTTGGGAGGCGCGCGGCGGACCCTGGCGGTTATTCATCGCAACCTGGCTTTCTCCCTCGCCTACAACGTAGTGGGAGTTAGCCTCGCGATCGCAGGGATTGTCGGGCCGCTCCTCGCGGCGGTGCTGATGCCTCTGAGCTCGATCACGGTCGTGGTGAGCTCCTATCACGCACGCACCTTTACCCAGGCAGGCGAGCGCTAGATGGATGTGCTCTTCATCGTCGTGCCGCTGGCACTGGTCTTCGTGGCGCTGATGGTGCTCGCGTTCGTCTGGGCGACGAAAGGCGGTCAGTTCGACGACCTGCAGACCCCGGCCGTCCGCATGCTCGCGGACGAAGAGGACAATCCCAGAAAGGAAGGCGACTCGGCCTAGGCGAGCGCTGGCTCGACCTCGTCGAGAAGCAGATCGAGGTCGCTCACGGTCACGGTGCGGCCGTTGAAGCGCGCGACGCCATCGGTCTCCAAACCCTTGATGGTTCTCGCGATGGTTTCCGGACGGGTGCCGAGCATCGATGCCATGTCTTGTCGCGAGAGCGGAAGCTCGACGATGATATTGCCGTCGTCGTCCACCTCGGAGAAGCGGTCTTTGAGCGTCAGCAAGAGATGTGACAAGCGCGTCCGAACGTCGAGCGTTGCCATGTTCAGCTGTTCCAAGTCGGAAAGCTCGAGGTCCTTCGCCATGTGGCGCAGAAACTCATGCCCGATCTTCGGATTGCGTTCGAGCAAGGAACCCACGGCGTCCCGGTCGATGAAGCAGACGCGCGCGGCGGTCAGCGCTTCGGCGCTGGCCGAATAGGACCCACCCGAAAAGTAAGAACGATAGCCGAGCGTTTCGCCTGCTTGCACCAGCCGAACGATCACGCTGTTGCCGTTGACGTCGGTTTTGCGGAGAGCCACGGTGCCCTCCTCGACGCAGAACACGCCGAGGCACGCATTTCCCTGATAGAAAACCACCTGACCCGGTTGGTACACGTTCGTGGTCTTGACCTGATCCAAGAGCTCGAGCTCCGGCTGATCGAGCGCGCACCACTCGCTGTTGGTACGATTATCACAGGTAAGACAACTCACTGGCATCTGCTGGAGAGTCTTCGTCCCAGGAAGCTCTTTTCCCATTCAACAATCCTTCCCCTGTCCCGCGGCGGTCGATCGACCCCTTCGCGGATGACGCCAATATCGTCAAACGACGGGGGGTCTGACAAGACAAGTCACCAAAAAACCCAAGAATTCAGGGGACTTGGGCGATTTCCCGGCGTTTCGGCGGTTGCCTTGAACGACTTGAACGAATTTCTTCGGGCGTTCGCGATCGCGCCGGGCGGATCGCTGATGAACGACGAACTCTAGAGCACTCGCCCGGCGACCGCATCGAGCTTGGCGAGAAGCGCGGGGTCTCGCGCTTCGGGGGCCGTGATCAGCGCCGTGTCGAGGGAGCGGTCACATGCCTGCTCGCACTCGGTTCGCTGGCCACGAAGCACAGGCGCGACCGCCTTGACGAGTGCTCTGCCCTTCTCCGAATTCGACGTCAGCACCTTGATCACGTCGGCGACGTTCACGTTGTCGTGGTCTGGGTGCCAACAATCGTAATCGGTCACCATCGCGACGCTCGCGTAACAGAGCTCGGCTTCGCGCGCGAGCTTCGCTTCGGGCATGTTGGTCATCCCGATCACATCACAGCCCCAATGGCGGTAGAGCTCGCTCTCCGCAAGGGTCGAGAATTGTGGACCCTCCATGCAGAGATAGGTCCCCCCTTTGCTCACGGGGATCTCGAGGGCCTTCGCGGCGTCGTAGATGACATCGATCAAACGCGAGCAGGTTGGGTGCGCCATGGAAACGTGGGCCACCATGCCAGTCGTGAAGAAACTCTTCGCCCGAGCGAAGGTTCGATCGATGAACTGGTCGACTAAAACGAAGTGTCCAGGGGGATACTCCTCTTTGAGCGACCCCACGGCGCTCACGGAGATCAGGTCGGTCACGCCGGCGCGCTTGAGCGCATCGATGTTCGCCTGGAAGTTGATCTCGCTCGGTGGAATTCGATGGCCGCGCCCGTGGCGCGGGAGAAACACGAGCTGCTGCCCATCCAGCGTGCCGAAAAGGAGCTGATCGGAGGGCTTCCCAAACGGTGATTCCACCGTTCGCCACTCGAGATCCTCGAGCTCCTCAATGCCGTAGACACCGCTGCCGCCAATGACTCCAAGAATGGTCTCGCTCATGGACGGAGGTCATGCCACGACCGCGTGGCGGATCCAAACCGTGGCGCGCCAGTTCACTTTTTTCCCTGGCTCGTGCGATCGAGCTCCACATGAAACGCATTGCACGCGCCGCCGTGGGTCGAGGGCTCTCGGTCGAGCTCCTCCTCTTGGTCGCGAGCGTGGCTCGGGCCCAGGACGAAGCCCCGGACACCGTGGAAGCGGACGAGTCTCCGGCGGGCCTCGCTCAGCTGCTGCAGGACGCAGAGACGGTTCGGGACCGCCTCGTCGGTTTCGTCCGCACAATCGGCATTCGCGCGAGCGTCGTGACCGCGGTCACGAGAACGAGTGATTTCGGCTCCGCGGCGCGAGCGGAGCGATAGCGCCTACTGCACGTACCCGAGGGAGCGAAGCCGTTCGATTTCATCGTCCTCGAAGTGCGTCTCCTTCGTCGCTGCCTCTTTCGCCTCCCGGCGGGTACTGGCACGCGTCACGCGTTGCGCGCGCGCTCGATTGAACGACTCGGTGAAGAGCTCGGAGACGACCCTACCCTCCAGCGATGACGGGACGGGCAGACCCAATCGATAGAGCAAGGTTGGAACGAGGTCGTAGTGGGTGAGAGCGTCCAGGCGTTGCCCTCGATTTACGCCCGGGCCGGCCGCGATCAAGATGCCATTCAGCGTATGCATGCCATCAAAGGGCGTGCTGCTGTGAATGGCTCGAGCCCTCGGATAGGAGCCAAAACCGTGGTCGGACACCAGCACAATCGTGCTGTCCTGCGGCAGGCCTTCGAGAAACGTGCCCAACCGGCGATCGATGAAGCGATAGTAGTTATCTACTATTCCTCCGAAGCGCGCGATGAGCTCCGGAGCGAGCTCGGGGTCGAAACCGTGGCGGGCGAGACGCTGGCGCACCTTGGACTCGGCCTCGCGAAACAGCCAGAAGCGGTGCGCGAGCGTGTCGCTCCCGTCAAAATAGGTCATCACGAGCCTTGGCGATTCCCCGGCGGCCAAGCGTTTCTCGATCAACGCAAAATTGGTGAGAGCGGAGGCGAGGGACCAACGGACCGTGTAGAGGTAGCGTTCGAGCTTGGGAATCTTCGTGTAGAGCGCTGAGCCGGGAGGGGGCACGTCTACGAGCTCCGCCACGAGCTTCGCGTCGACTTCCTGTGGGGAGACGATCTGCGGAACGAGCGTCTGAAACAGCTCCCTTGGGTATGTCTGAGCCTCGGCGTCTTCGTAGATCTTGCCCTTGATCGACGTCTGCTTGTGCTGCCCGAGCGCCACATAGGGCGCCACCATCGTGCCGTTGACCTTCTCCGCCGGCCAAGAGTTCAGCCAGCCCACCACGAGCACTTCTTGTCCCGCGTCGGAAGCGTATTGCCAAAGCGCTCTCGAGCGCCGCATGTCGCTCGTGACCAAACGCGAGTCTTTGGAGCGCTGCTCCTCGGGCCAGTACTTGGAGCCCGTGACGAAATCGTAGATGCCGTGCACGTGCCGAGGCTCGCCGGTCGCAATGGTCGTCCAAAGCGCCGGGGAACGGATGGGCTTCTCAGACTTCAGGACGGCGCGGCTGCCGCGCTTCAACAGGCGCGCAATGTTTGGGAGCTCACCCCGCGCGACCATCGGATCGATGATGTCAAAGGTCGCAGCATCGAGGCCGATCACCACCACCGGCCCCTCGGCACGGGCGACGCTGGATAGGCACAGAAGAATCGCGATCAGGATCGAACGCATGAGCGGCAACGTACTTCAGAATCCGAAGGGCACCAAATCCCTTCCGGGCCCCTTCAGAAGTAGTAGCGAACGTGGGCACCGAGATCGAAGACATCAAACTCGACATCTTCAACGAGCTGCAGCTCGGGGCGGTATTCGATCACGATATCGAGGGGAATGGGTACCAGGTTGACCTCGAAACCCAATACCCCCTGCACGCTGATGGCGAGATCGTCACCAAAATCGCTGTCGAACACGGACAGTCCCAAACCGCCGCCGATGTTCCAGGCGAGCTCAACCGCAGAAAGGCGAAAAAACTCGGGCATCTCCACCAGAAAATCCGCGCCCAGGGCGAACCCGCTGACGTCCGCCCGGCTCTCGAAGAGTCCAAAGGTGCCCAGGGTCGCCTGAATCGCGGTCGACTCACGCAACAGGTACTTGCCCGACAGACCGCTCGCGTAGCCTGACCCCAGCCCGATCCCGAAATTGCCCGCGTTTCTGACCTGACTCTTCGCCAACGCACCGACCGGCAGGAGAAAGACACCGACGAGCAGGAGACGACTCAGTAGTGCCACGGAAATCCTCGGTAATCCTGTTTGCGCTTCTCCAGAAAGGCGTCTCGACCTTCCTGCGCCTCATCGGTGCCGTAGGCCAGTCGCGTCGCTTCGCCAGCGAAGAGCTGCTGCCCCACGAGTCCGTCGTCGGGCAGGTTGAACCCGTATTTGAGCATGCGCATCGCGGTGGGGGATTTGCCGTTGATGATCTCGCCCCATTCGAGGGCGACACGCTCGAGCTCGCTGTGCTCGACCACCTTGTTCACCATTCCCATCAGGAAGGCGTCTTCCGCCGAGTAGTCGAGCCCGAGAAAGAACACTTCGCGGGCCCGTTTCTGTCCGACCATGCGCGCGAGGTAGGCGGAGCCGTAGCCCGAGTCGAAGCTCGCGACATCTGGGTCGGTCTGCTTGAAGACCGCATGCTCCCGACTCGCCAGCGTGAGGTCGCACACGACGTGCAGGCTGTGGCCTCCCCCCACGGCCCAACCGGGAACGACCGCGATCACTACCTTCGGCATGAAGCGGATCAGCCGCTGCACCTCGAGAATGTGTAAGCGTCCGAGGCGCGCCGGGTCGACCTCGCCAGCCGCGTCTCCTTCGTACTTATAACCGTCTTTGCCGCGAATCCGCTGGTCGCCGCCGGAACAAAACGCCCAGCCCCCGTCCTTGGGCGAAGGACCGTTGCCGGTCAGGAGCACGCAGCCGACGTCGCTGGTTGTGCGCGCGTGCTCGAGACAGCGGTAGAGCTCGTCCACGGTCTTGGGCCGAAAGGCATTGCGCACCTCTGGCCGGTCGATGGCGATTCGGACCGTGCCGTGCGCCTTGGCGCGATGGTAGGTCACGTCCTCGAGGTCAAAGCCCGGGACCGCGTCCCACAGGCGCGCGTCGAAGATCTCAGAAACCATGTGCTTCTCCTCGGGCGATCTTCTCGGCGATCCCCTGCGCCTGCGCAACCAGCTAGCCGTGGACCAGGGGTACCGGGCCCTTGCCCACCCGTTCGGCGAGGGCCGCCCAGGCCCGGTCCACATCGAGGTCGAGCATGCAGCGGAAATGGCCTCGAGGGCAGCGCTTTCGGCCGTAGAAGTGGCACGGTGAGCAGGACACCCCCGCGAACATCAAGGCATGACCGCTGAAATCGAACTGCGCGGGAGCCGTACTGCCGAAAAATGCGAGAGTCGGTACGCCCAAACCCCGGGCGATGTGCATCGGACCGCTGTCGTTCGCGACGAATGCGGAACAGCGGGCGATCACCCCTCCCAGGGCCCCGAGGGAGAGCTTGCCCACCAGCGACACGGCCCCATCGACTTCTCCGGCGATCCGCTCGGTGAGCGCGGCTTCGTCGGCGCTCCCGGTGAGGACCGCCCGCCAGCCGGAGCGCACGACTCGACGCGTGAGCTCGGCGAAACGTTCGATCGGCCAACGCTTCGTCTCCCATTTCGCACCCGGCGAAATGCCGATGAGTGTCTCCGACCTTTCGATCCCAGCTTCGGCGAGAGCTCGGTCCGCTTCCTCCTGGTCGCTCGGTCCAACGACGTAGCGCAGCTCCCCTGGCTCGAGCGCTCGCTCGAGAAAACGCTCCATCGCCTGATGGTAGCGCTCGCTGATCATCATCCGGGCGCAGTAGGGGCGGAGGCCGAGGCGAACGGGGAGGTTGTCCTGCCAAGGGCGCTTTTTCCAGACGACCGTGCGTGCCGCTCGAACCGCGTTGCGAACGCGACGGGAGCGGAGGTTCGCATGCAGATCAACGACCCCGTCGACTTCGAGCTCTCGAATGCGCGCCGCCAGCGCGCTGGGCGACTCCTCGCGTTGGAGGAACACCAATTGGTCCACGTGGGGCGAGTGGGCGATCAGCGGGCGCATGCCGGCCTTGGTGACAAAGACGAGGTCGACGTCGGGCCTTGCGCGTTTGAACGCGTGGAGTGCGGGAGTGGTCAGGACGATGTCGCCGACCGAGCTGAATCGCAGCACCGCCACCCGTTGAAGGGAACTCATGGCGGCTGCTCTACATCGTTGTGGCCCGAGCCTCCAACACCGCGCTGACCAATCGTTGCACCGCGGCGCGTTTCGGCTCTTCGCCGATCATGAACATCACTCCGAAGCGCGGTTGCGGCTCACGGGAGAGCCACACGACGTCCCCGTGGACCAGAATGTCCTGTTCGAGAAAGCGGATGGCGACCAGGGAGCCCTTCGCCGGCAAGGCTTCGCTGCGAATCGCCGTACCGCTCGAGCTGAGGTCGATCGTCTCCCCTGGGGTCATCGCCCCCCCATCGGCCCACTGCACCGCAAGCTGTGCGGGAAAGCGGCGCGCACGGCGCGCGACTGACGTATCGGTATTGCCACGGACGAACTGCACGATCGCATCACGCGCCTTTCGGTCGTCCTTGTCGATACAGACGCGAAAGCCGCGCTCCGGGTCCCGAAAGTCGACGATCCCGCGAAAATGAAAGATCATCAGCTCAGCGACGAACACGAGCTCGATCTCGACGCGCGCGCCGACCTCGCAGTCGACGGCCCCTACCCAAAGCGCACCGTGGTCGCCGCCGGCGGTGTAGGCGTCGTTAAACGCAGCTCGGTTCTTCAGGGTCACGAGCACCCTCGGTCGATCGCAATCTGACATTCGGACACCGAGTGTGACGAAACGAAAGCAAAGGCGCCAGCGGCGATCGACCGGTTGTTTGACCCGAGGGTCGCATTTCCGCCAAGGTCCATCCGATGGGACCGGAGCAGCGACAGCGTCTCCAGGAGGAGCGCGACTTTTGTTCGCGAAACCTCGCGAGCTGCGAGCGCGACCTCAGACGGGTGCCCTGGCTCGGGCTTCTCGGCTTATCGGTGTTCCCCGCTGGCTGGTATCTCGGATTCCTGGGGGTCATGCTGGCGCTGCTTGGAACCCTTCTACTCGTGGCTTTCTCGGTCTACCTGGTGACCGGGCATCGCGCAGAATACGAGCTGCGCTTGGCCGAGTTCGATCGCAAGCTATCGGAATCCAATTAGCGCTGCGTGAGAAAGACCCCCAGACCGATCAGAGCGAGCCCGAGCACGCGCGCACCACTGAGAGTCGAGGTGGGCATTCCGAGTAGCCCATAGCTATCGATCACGGTCGAAGCGGTCAGCTGCCCCAAGATGACGGCGGTAAAGGCGGTCACTGCGCCAATCCGGGGGACAGCGATGATCATGGTGGTGACGAAGGTGGCACCGATGAAGCCACCGCACCAAGTCCACCAGGGGGCGTCCGCGAGCGCCGCCCATTTTGGCCGGCCCACGATGCCGCTGGCGACGATCACCGAGAGCGCGACGAGGCCAACGACAAAATTTGCGACCGCCCCGGTGATGGGCGTGCCTCCGAGCTGGCCCAATCGGGCGTTGGCGATGGCCTGAATCGTGAGAAGCCCTCCGATGGAGGCAACGAAGACGACGAGGGTGCTGTTCATGTCCCGGAGATACTCTAAGGTCGAAGGGAGATGAAGAAGCTCGGACCGGTGAATGATCTGAGAGATGGCGACCTTCGCGTTTTTGACGTCGACGACGAGTCGTGGATTGTCGCGAGAGTCGGCGACACGCTCCATGCGGTCGCCAACGAATGCGGGCATCTTCCGCAGCGCATGGACCTCGCGGAGCTTCATGGCAGCTGCCTGCGCTGTCCGCATCACAACTGCGGATTTGATCTGCTGACCGGCGAAGTGCTGTTTGACATGGGCTATCTCGGCCTCGAGCCGTTGCGAACTCACCGGGTCATTGAATGGGACGGAGCGGCCTGGCTCGCGTCGAACGAGTAGCGGCGTGTCCGACGTTTCAATACGACTGACTGTCACTCACGAACGGACCGCTCGGTTCCGCTTCTGGGGTTTATTCACGGCGGTTGAAGGCGCGGGTCCGAGTTGTGGCGCCCCACCGATGGCGGACTTGATCGCGAGTCCCCGCTTGATCGTTCGGCCCCGACGCGGTTAGGGCGACGTCGATGAAATACGCACTGCTCCTGGCCCTGCCTTGCACTCTGTCCTGTGCCGCGACGCTGGCACCGCGACCGGGCGTCGAAGCCACCCCACACCTCGGCGAGAGCTGGTTCACCTACCGCGCTCAGGGACTCGGGATCACCGTGGCGGAGGCGAAGGCGCGGGACGAGGCGCTTCCGGAAGACGACGTTCCCGAGGGGTTCTACGACCAGCAGACCGCGGCCGAAGGTGCGGCGCTCTGGGGATCGCTGTGCGCCAGCTGTCACGGGATCGACGGGCGCGTCGACGAAGAGCTCGCGGCGACGATGAACCCACCGCCGCGCGAATGGGGCGGCATGGGTCCGGCCATGGGGTTCTTTTTCGGGGGCGACGCGATGCGTGCAGGGATCTATCGATCGATTCGCGACGGCGCGAAGCCCGACGACCCGAGCCAACCGCAGGTCATGGTCCCCTGGGGCCCGGTCCTGGCCCGCGAGCAGATCTGGGCACTGGTGTATCACATCGAGTCACTTTGAGCCGCGACACGCCACGGATCTCTTGTGCGGAAACCCATCCAGCGCTATTGAGGTGGCGGCTGCGGTCGTAGCTCAGCTGGATAGAGCAACGGGCTTCGAACCCGTAGGTCAGGGGTTCGAGTCCCTTCGGCCGCGCCATACGTGTTAATTTTTCGGCATCGGGTTCTGGTTCTCGTCACTTCGTAGTGGGTCGTCCCAAAAACCCTAGGTCTCACAGCTCGTTAGCAACGCCAACCGGTAGTTGTTGAAGCTCCTATACCCGTAAGCCCTCTTTTT
>CAYXVF010000104.1:0-5667 GCA_964468125.1 uncultured Bdellovibrionales bacterium
GCAGCATCGAAGCGACGTTGAAGAACAACAAGGACCGCGTTGAAGACGAGCTCCCAGCCCAGCAGTCGCTCCCTATGCACGAGAACGTGCGAGGGGGCGGCTACTACCACTGACCGAATCGCGTTTCATCGAGCCGGACGCGACGAGGAAGGACGCCAACTTTTGGCGGCCCTCTACTTACTCGGCTCGCACGCGTCCCAACGAGCTCTGGGTCGGTGGCCTTCAACGTTTCAGTGCCTACGACACATCTTCCTTAGGGACCGCCAACCCCCAACCCGAGACATTCATGTCGTGGGGAACCGGGCCAATGTTGCGGGTAACGCCGCGGGCGTTCTGATTTTCGACGTCACCACGCCGGCCTCACCGAGCCTGGTCGATAGCCTTCCTACGTCGCAGAGCACGCAGCTTGCGCGCTTTGCCAACGGCTACGTCTCCGCGACGGCGGGCACTGCTGGGGTCGATATCGTTTCGGAGGCTCTGCGCACACCGGAGTTCGCTGCGACCATACCGCTCTCCGTCGGCCCCGCCGCGATGGACTTCGATAGAGGGCGGCTGGCGGTGTCGGCGAGCGATCTCTTCATCATCGATGTGACCGACCTCGAGAGTTCGCAGATCGAAACGACCGCGAGCGTAGGGGGGGCAACAGCGTGAAGATGGAGTTTCCCTAGCTGTACGGAAGCCGATCCAATTTCTTGAGAATCGTAGACGTTCAGGTGCCCGACGAGCCGCTCACCCTCTCGAACGTCTTCACCACTGTCCTCAACGAAAGCCGGTTCGAGAATGTCGACGTCGACGGCGATGTGATGGTGGCTGCGGTCGACGACGATGGCCTCGCGTTCAACGAGGGGTTCCAATGTCGTCGATGTATCTGACCCGGCGCGCCCAGCGTTTCAGGGCTTCGAGGTACCCATGGGGATGTGCGTGGGACCTCCGGAAGAGCGACGGGATTGGACGCGATCGAACTAGACGCAGACCCGGACGGTCGCTCGGGCTGCAACGACCAGTCAACGTGTCTCGGGCCGCAATTCGGGTCCAGCATGCTGGTCGTTTTCGGCGCGCCCACGTCGCGGGTGCGCGCTTTTTGGGCTTCTGCTAGCGGTCGAGAAGCTCACGGCGGCGAGCGGAGAGCCCCTGACTCACCGCTGCGTGGTAGCGGGCGTAGACGGGCCCGACTTCGCCCACCACCGGTTGGAGATTGGTCAACACCTCATCGAGCTGCCGCTGCATCCGATTGACGTCCCAGCTATCGAACGAACCGAAGAACCAGTTCCCCCACAGCGAGCCGAGGAACCAGTTGATTTGCTCGTCGACCACCCCCCCAAAGCGTGACTGAAACCCTTCCGCTTCGAGGTGCTCACGCAGGGACTGTAAGTGGCGATTCAGCTCTTCGACCTCCGCCTCTGCTCGCGCGGACGCAGCGGCCGCGATCGCCGCCCACATGTAGTAGGTTGGGTTCGGCTCAGTGCGGTACTCGGTTCGCGTATTCCCGTTGGAGTCGGTCGTCGTGTAGGAACGGGTCACTGTCATCGGCGTGATGTTGCGCATCAAGATCGCATGCTCGGCGGAGCGAAGCGCGCCGGATGCCGCGCCCGCAGCACGGCCAACGCTTTCCAGCGTCAGAAAGACCGGGCGTACTGAGTTCAGCTCGGCGCGATCGGACCGATACTGCGGACTTTCATTGGCGAGGAGCGCATCGAGCGACTGATTGGTGACCACTTCACCGCGTTCGTAGCTCGCGGTGAATGCATCGAGGTGAGCGTCGTCCACATCAAGCGCATCTCCACTCTCGCGGACCAGGCGTCCGTCAACGGACGTCCCGAAGATGAGGCCATGCAAGACGTAGTCCGGGATGAGCCAGTCCCGGTACCATGGCACATACGCGTCGAGCTGTTCGTGATCTTGGGAAGAGAATGCGCGCTCCAAGCGGGCGGATTGTCGCGTGCCGATGAGCTCTTGCTGGGCGCGCACGACCGCGGCGACGGTGCTCGGCTCTGTGGCGCTGGCCCGGAGTGCCGCCTGCTCCACGTCTTCGAGAAGGTTCGCTGGATCGGGCCGGTTTTCGCCCTGGTTGAAATAGACCGCCATGGCGCGACGACCGAACCCGCGAACCGCGCGGGCTTCCTCGACGAACGCGCTGAGAGTCTCGGCTCGACTCTCGATCCGTCGCACCTCATCGCGGTCGACGCGTAAACCCCTGCGGTCATCGTCCCGGTACGCGATACGGGACTGCTCGGCCTGCACGGTGCGAAGCTCCGCCTCTGCCTCGGTGATGATCGGCTCCACACGGTCGACCAGCTCCATCAGTTCATACGAGGTGCTCAAGCGTTCATCGGCGGCGCGAAAGTCATCTTCGCGCGGCTCGCGGCGCAGGATGCCCACCAGGTCGTACATTCGATCGTACATGGAAGCGACATCCACGGTGAGGTCAGCCGAGTCGATTGGCGTATGTGCTGCGTCCGGGCTCTGAGGATAGGCGGGGGACGGTGCGTGTTGATCGAGGACGAACTCGATCGAGTCGAGCCCGAAGAGGTAGTCGCGCTTGCCAGGCCAGGCCTCGTAGATCTCTTCAGTGGACAGCTCGGCGATCGGTGCGTCAAAGACGAGCATCGCCGGCCCGGTCGGTGTGCGCACCGCGTCGTCGTAGCGGTAGTCCGGGAGCACCTGATCCATGTCTTCGTCGTGGGAAAAAATCACCACGCCGTGCTCGAGTGCGTAGCGCATTCGATCATAGGCCATTCCGTGGTCGTCGACATCGAATCCGCGGGCGAACGTCGTGTCGTATCCGTTGTAGGCGCCGAGGCTCAGGTACTCGATGTGCTTCAGAACCTCCTCGGTCGCGGCATCCGAATCGTCTTCCGCAATCCAGGCACGAACGTCGTCCTCGGACACCCGGCCCTGGCGCGCCAGCTCCCGAGCGAGAATGAATGACAGCCGTGTGCCCCGGGCGTTGATCGGCCGAGTACTCAGGAACTCGGGCAACCGTATGCGCTCCCAGTCGCGAACCCCGACCTGCTCCTGTCCATGAATCATCGAGACGAAATCGAGGCGGGACTCTGAACGTCCTTCCATTTCGCCAACGGTGAGACGACTCTGGAGCAGCAGCTCGGCACTCACCGAAGGCAGAAGCCGATGGGCCTCAATCTCGTCTCCGGTCACGCGGTCGCGCACGCGCATCGCACCGAAGACCCGGCTTCCTTCGTCGACGTCGATTCCGTTTTGACGACCGTAGAGAACCTCGTAGCGCTCTCCCAGGAGCTGCTCGAATTGGCTGACCGTGATGTGCGTCGCCACCTCATCGCGGTCGACCCGGAACTCCTCGCCGGCGGCTTCCGCGGCAAACGCTCCGTCGCGATGAATCAAGCGGTAGGGTGTAAACCGGTCGTTGTCCTCCTGGTAGCCGAACCACATCGTCTCACGAAGCTGCTTCACGAACGCGTGCTCGGTGCTCTGAGCATCAAAGCGATACATGAGCTCGCGAACCGCGACTTCGGCGGAAAAGTGCTCGTCGATGTGAATCGCTTTGTCACCGTCGCTCTGAGCGCGATCGAGCGTATCGACGACGTCGAGCGCTTCAGCCCGGTCGGCCGGATTTTCTAGGGATTGCGCAAGGGCTCGCAGGGTGCGGACAGCGTCGGACATCGGTCGGCTCCTGCCGCCCGAACGGTCAGCTAAGCGGCACGAGGGTTATCGACGGCGGGGCAGCCGAGTTGCGCCGCGGCCGGACAAAAAAGGGGTCATGTGCGCTACGGGAACTAGGGGCTCAGGGCGCGCAGGAACGCAACGAGCGACCGGCGCTCATCCGAGGTCAGAGACAGCGGTCGAAGCTCGCTCTGGCCGTGGGCGTCCGGCTCCGCGCGCTCGTAGTGGGCAACGACCTCGGCGAGCGACGCGAAACGTCCGTCGTGCATGTAGGGTCCGGTGCGAGCCAGATAACGCAAGGTCGGAACCTTGAATGCGCCTCTGGTCTCGACGTGCGCCTCGGCGAGAAAGCGCAAGCCGCCGCAGTCTTCGGGATCGGCATCGCTAAACGGCCCCATACAATTGAACGGGTCGACTTTCACAGCCATCACACCGAGCTCACGGCCGTGGTCGAGCTGAGGCCCATCGAAGTTCCCCGTCCCGATGTTGTGGAAACTCCCGTTCGTGAGCATCGGGCCGTTGTGACAGTCGAGACAGCGCGTTCGCTCCCCGTCGATAAACAGACGCAATCCGCGCTGCTCGTCCGGGGTCAGCTCACCTGCGCCCGTTTCATTCCCCGACCTGATTGCCGCGACATAGCGGTCAAAGCGGGTCGGCTGCGGCACGAGACCGCGCTCGTAGGCGGCAAGCGCCTTGCCTACGTTTGCAAACGCGCGGTCGACTTCTTCACGCTTTGCGCGAGGCACCTTCGCCCAGGCCGCCCTCGCGGTGCTACCACCAAGAACGTTCGCGCGTGGATCAATTCCGTCGGTGTCAGGCACCTCGGAACCGAACAGCGCACGGTAGCTCGCTGCGTACGCCGGGTCGCTTCGTAGCACACGGAGCGTGTGAATCCGGGAAGCGCCCATCTCGCTCGGAGCCTCGAGCGGAATCAAAGCCTGGGCCCAAAGCGAGTCTCTTCGCCCGTCCCAATAAAACCATCCGTAGCTACCAACCCCGAAAAGGGTCGGCGTGTTGCGCTGAGTCTGTCCCATCCCGACCGCACGCGGACGGCCGTCGACAAATGCCCGCTCGGGATCGTGGCAACTTGCACACGAAAGCTTGCCGTTGCCACTCAGACCTGGCTCAAAGAATAGGCGCTTTCCAAAAGCTGCAACCTCGGCGGAGTCCGCAAAGCGGTTGCTCGGCGAGGCTGCGTTCTCAAATCGAGACACGGAAAGACTCTCGAGAATCCGTGTTTCACGCGCGCTCCAGCTGGCCTCCTGGCTGCACGCAAGCGCCGAACAACACAAAAGTGTCGCAACGAGACGCATCTGCCAATCAGTACCGCACATCGAAATCGAGCTCAGCGACACTTCGTCCTGCGGGCGCATCGATCGTGAACACAAAAGTCCAGGTCCCGTGCATGGTGAACTGCACCCCGTCGATTCGATACAGTCCCGGTGTCTCGCTCTCCATGGCCTTCGGCTGAGTGGGTAGACCGTGTCCGTGCGCGCGCATGCCCCCGTCAACCGTAATCCGCGCATCGGTGACGGCTCGACCCGACGCCGAAGAGAGTCGAAGCTCCCAGGCATGAAGTGCTCCAATCGGGGCCGCACCGTCCCGGGGCCGGAGCGCGATCTGGTAGCGTGCATCACTCCACTCGAGATTCTGCACCTCTGGTGCCTTCGGCGCATCTTCGCCGCTCGAGCACGCGACCAACGCAAAGACCGCGACACCGCCAAGGCAGCGCCACCGGGCGCGGGTAACTGAAATAGGACTCGATCGCGACATCGCTAACCTGCTCCGCAACGTAGTTGCGTTCACTGTCGTGTACCTGATCCACCGTGCGAGCTCCGGGGGCACACCGGGTTCTCCCCTATGTCGATACAACGCACTGTCACACCCTTTCCCATACCGCTCCTTTTCCCATACCGCTCGTTCCTGGACTGAGATGAGGGCGCTATTTGTGGGGTCGATGCGAGAGCTCATGCTATCCCTGCTCGACGATCCCGTGGTGGGATTCATCGTAGCGATCGTAGCGATCGT
>CAYXVF010000104.1:5767-21097 GCA_964468125.1 uncultured Bdellovibrionales bacterium
GCGATCGTGGCGACCGGCCTCTACGGTTTTCTACGCGCTGATCGAGGGCAGCCGCCGCACGGGCCCTGGACGTCAGCGCATATCAGGCCTCCCGGCTATAGCGCGCTGGGCCGCGAAGAGTGCTATCGCCGCGTTCTCTGTGACCATCGTCGGCGCATCCACGAAGGCCGGCGCGCACCGTTTCATCAATGGCGGGAATCGTCTGGCGATCGAAGCTCAGCTGCAAAACGGTGAGGTGTGCGGGTCCGCTCGGACGGCACTGTCTCAGAGACGCCCGAAGCGGCGCGCGAATCGCGACTGAAGCGACTGACCCTGGGAGCGACTTCGGTCGAGCGTCAGGGTCTACATCGCGCCCGGCGCCTGAAGAACGCATGCGGCTGCGACGGGAATCACTGCGGCGAGCTCGTCCTCTTCTCCTGGGCCGCATTTGGTGAAGGCACGAACCACCTGGGCCTCTGGAAGGATGGGCCGGGACGAAATACAGAAATCCTTTCGCCCGTGGGTGGAGCGACGGGCGCCGGCGGGGGTCTCGGGGTGTTGCTGATGGCCGAGGTGGGTGACGTGGAGGATCGAGAGGAGTGCTGTCGGGTCACCTGGCACAGCAGCATCGACGGAGTGGGCGGCAACTATATGCTCGGGTGACTGCGCCTCTGAGTCCTGGGGGCTTCCCGATTGGTGTCCGTTTCCGATGGATCGCTGGCTACGAGACCCGAATTCGTGGAAAAAAACGGTCCCTCGAGTCATGCTTGAGGAGGGAGGGTGTCATGCTACTTCGTTTCTCTGGGGTCGCGCTCGTCTTGTGCTCGTGCCTGTTTCCAGCATCCGTGTCGGCCGACGAAGCTTCGGAAAAGGCGGCGGTGAAAGCAGCAAAGGCCTGGCTCGAGTTGGTGGACCGTGCCAAATATGACGAGAGCTGGAAAACGGCGGCGTCGATTTTCCGGAACGCGGTGACGCAGAAGGATTGGGCCCAACAGGTCCGTGCCGTGCGCGCGCCGCTGGGTGATGTGAAATCGCGCAAGGTCACGACGCGCCAGTACCGCGAGTCGCTCCCGGGAGCGCCGGACGGCAAGTACGTAGTGATTCAGTTCAAGAGTCACTTCGCGAAAAAGAAATCCGCAGTAGAGACGGTCACGCCCATGCTCGACGAAGACGGCAAGTGGCACGTTTCGGGGTACTTCATCAAGTAGCCTAGGCAGTCGCCGAGTAGGCAGGGGGCGGGCACTCACGCAGCCGGTGACGCGATGTTTGGGGCGAGTCGTCGCGCTTCGAGCTCCGCCTCGATCTGCTCCATGCGCTCGTCGTCCAGGCTGTAGAGCACCATCGCGAGCACTCCGAGCACGCAGAGCGCAGCCGGGATCAGACTGACACTCAGAAGAATGCCTTCGAGCGCGGTGTCGCTTTGCGCCTGATTGGCGATGTAGCCATAGGCGGAGAGAATGAGCCCGGTGGTGTAGCCGCCGACGGCGCCGCCGAACTTCAGCGACAACATCGCTGCTGAGAAAACGAGCCCGGTGGTGCGTTTGCCCGTCTTCCATTCGCCGAAGTCCGCGACGTCACCGTACATGGCGAACATCAACGGCGCGGTGGGACCGAGCACCAGATTGATCACGAGGTTGAGGCAGAGGATCTCCGTAACCGCGCTCCCGGGCAGGAAGTAATAGATCACGGTGAGAACGGTGCCGGCACTCATGCACGCGATGTAGAGCTTGCGCTTTGAGAGCAGCTTGGACAGGGCGGGCGTGGCGGCGACTCCGAGAATGTTCGCGATGCCCCCCGAGGTCAGATAGACCGTCACCAAAGCTTCGATGCTGCCGATTTCGATCCCAAAGAACTGCAGCTCATTCGGCCCAACGTAGTAGCGCAGATAGTAGAGGACGGTGGAGCCGCGGATCGCGAGGTTCGCTAGGATCACGGTCCCCAGAATCAGCATTGCACCGAGCGGTGGGTTTTCGAGCAGACATTCGACGCTGTCTTTCAGGGTCAGCCGCCCTTCGTCGATCGGCTCCACTCGTTCGCGAGTGGCAAAGAAGGTCAGCACGAACAGGATGGTCGCCAAGACGCCGTAGAGTGCCATCGTCCACTGCCAGCCCGCGGCGACGTCACCCCCGCCAAAGCTCCGAACGAGGAGAAGTGTGGAGAATTGGACGAACACGCCGCCCGCAAACGCCCCAACGAAGCGATAGGACGAGAGCGCGGTCCGTTCCTCCGGGGAGGGCGTCATCACCCCCATCAGCGCCGAGTAGGGAATGTTCACGGCCGTGTACATCATCATCATCAGGAAATAGGTGACATAGGCGTAGATCACCTTTCCCTGGTCGCTCAGGTCCGGGGTGCTGAACATGAGCACGCCCGCGATCCCCATCGGGATCGCCATCCAGATCATCCAAGGACGATAGCGACCCCAGCGCGTGCGGGTTCGATCGGCGAGCGCCCCCATCAAGGGGTCATTGATGGCGTCCCAGATTCGCGCGGTGAGAAAGAGCGTTCCAGCCGCCGCCGGCGAGAGGCCAAAGACGTCGGTGTAGAAGGCGAGTAGAAAGAACTCAAAGACCTTCCAGTAGAGATTGGAAGCGGTGTCTCCGAGGGCGTAGCCGACTTTCTCGACCTTCGTCAGGGAGGGCATTCGGCGAGACTAAGCGTGGATCGCTCGCCGGGCCAAGTACCGGGCGAGCGACCCGCGCGAATTTGCTGGATCTACTGCGCGATGTCGACCACGAGTGCGACCGTGGTCCACTTGTTGTCTACCCGCGCCTCCGCGAGGTACGTCCCAGCCTGCGGAAAGTGGCTGCACGGCGTCTGCGCCTCGTATCGCTCGACTTGAGGTTTCGCATTGCAGCGCACCCGTGGACCCATCTTGGGCCGGACGGGATAAACCGGTCCCGTGCATCCCATGCGCAGCGCCGTCGGCGCCTTGTCGCCGAAGCTGTCGGCGGCGAAGGTGATGTACGCGGTCCGCGGAAAAGGCCGGTCCGGTCCCGGCATCCGGTTGATGAACACTTTGCCGGTCGGATAGAACGGCTCATCCCGCTGCCCCACAGTGCAGCCATCCACAGTTCTGACGTTCATCGTCAGCCCTCCATCGCCGAAATCTTCTGAGTTGAAAGGACTCCGGCACATCGAGCGGCGGCTCGGGGTGGTCACAGGGGTATCGGTGAGACGGGCCGAAGGTTTCGGGTTCGCGTCGATTAATTGCGTGACGTGAGTCATGTACGCGATTGAGCCTCACAGGGAGCGATCGGCCCGAGCAGGTGTGGCATTCTTTGGCCATGGTTGTGGTGCTGTTGCTGATCTCAGGACTTTCCGCGTCGCCTCTCGATGGAAGCACACAGTTGCTGGTCGCCCGCGCGGCGAGCTGGGACGCATCGAATGGGGACTTGCGTCGCTTCGAGCGCGACCGTGATGGTGAACCGTGGCGCGCCGTCGATGCGGCGCCGATGCCGGTCGTCTTCGGCGTGAACGGACTCGCCTGGGGACGTGGGCTCCACCCGGTGGTGAAAGGCGGCAAACTTGAAGGGGACGGACGGGCGCCTGCCGGGGTCTTCGCCCTCGGCTCAGCCTTTGGCTACGCGAACGCGCTCGACGGTGTGAAACTGCCGTACCGGGCATCGAAAGCGAGCGATCGATGCGTCGACGACCCGAGCTCCGAGCACTACAACCGCGTCGTGGCGCGCTCGGCGGGCCGTTGGCGCAGCGCGGAGCGAATGCGTCGCAAGGACGCGCTCTATCGTCTCGGTGTGTTCGTGGACCACAACGGCATGATCGACGGCACGCCAGAGCGTGGCGCGGGCTCGTGCATCTTCCTGCACATCTGGAGGCGGCCAGGACGAGGCACGGCTGGATGCACGGCGATGGCCGCGGATCGTCTCGAGGCGATCGTTCGCTGGCTCGAACCGGAGCGGCAACCGCTCTACGTGCTCCTACCCGTTGACGTATACGAAGCGAAGCGCGACGCCTGGGGTCTGCCCGCTTGGTTACCCTAGCGGCTCGCTGTTCGCACCACCTCTTCGTAGGAGGTCATGTGATCCGGGTAGTAGAGCTTGTGCGCCGCGGCCATGCGTGGGTTCTGCTCACCGCCTCGCCATTGCAGGACCGCCGGTTGGTCCCACATCGCGTGAACCCGCAGCCTTCCGTTTGGCCCGAAGACCAAGAGCTGAGGGATGCGTGCGACGTAGAATCCTTCTCGTGATTCGACCTTGGCGCACATGAACATCAGCAGGGCGGAGAGCACTTCGCGCCCCTCCGAATCCTTTTCCGTGTGAACCCAGGAGAGCCTCTTTGCCTGGTAGGGCTTCATGGTCCCGCAGCCTTTGACGCCCTGCTCGCTGTAGGCGGAACTCGCTGGCGTTTGGTCTTTCGTGTCGAAGAAGCCGATGGTCTCGCGATTCAGGTAGCCCTGATCCTTCGGCAGAGTGAGGGCTTCAATGTAGCCGAGCTCGCCGAGCGTATACACGTCTAGGCCGATCAGCCCGTCAACGGGGGGCAACTCCTGCTTCGACTTCGAGATCGCCTGCGCAGGCCGGAAGTGCGCGTCAGGCTCCGTCATCAGCACCCTCGCCTTCCGCAGGAGGCTGCGGTCCTCGTCGCTGAGCTCGTCTCGCTTCAGAAGCGCGCATATCCGGTCGTCGCCACAGGCCTTCTCGCCGGTTTCGATGTATCGGGTCCTGTAACCGGTGGGGGCAATGGGTGACGACCCGCGCTTCTGGTTCTTGAAACGGCGCGCGGCTTCCACGCGCGACTTCTTCCAGGCGAGGAGCCGCTCGCGCTTGGAGCGTTCAAAACTGGGATTCTCCGGCGCACTGGAGGTCGCGTAGAGCTCGACGTCCGAAATACAGGTGTCCGTGTAGCGCGTGCCCGGGTACACCGCGCCGATTCGGATCGTCACAGCGCGCAGCGGCCCCTTCGCCTGTTCCATCGTGATCTCTTGCCATCCGCGCTCGTCCTTCAGCTCGAACTGTTTCGTCGCCCCCGACGGGGTGAGCTCGACGGTGATGATCTTCGGTCGCGCGTTGGCTCGGTAGAGATTCTTGCTCTTCTGGTAGCCGTTCTGAATCCGGAGCCGAACCTCTGTGGTCGCGTCCAGTTCCGTCACCGGCAGCTGAACCCACTCGCCGATGCCATCGCCCTCGACCCCTTCGACCCAAGCGGTCTTGGGGTCCCCGTCTACGATGTAGTTGGAATGGTAGTTTTCCTGAAAGCGATTCCAGTCGTTCCAAAGAAAGGAGCTGGCGTTGGACATCGCCACGTGCAGCCGGCGTTCCACCGCCTCGTCGGCAAGAGCCGAGCTCGTAGTGCACAGGATTGAGGCTATCGCGACGAAACGAATCATGGGTGTTCCTGGTTTTGGGTCAGAAGGAGGTGGCAGGGTTCGAGCAGATCGATGCGCCCTCGATGCCTGAAGAGATCGACGTAGAGCGCTTCGCTCGGGCGAATGGGACCCCGAGGGTACTCATTGGCGACGTACACGTAGCGCAGGAGTAGATTGACGGGCGAAGTGGTGCTGGTGCTGATCCACGCGAGCTCGACATCGTAGTCGCGCCACTCGCCGGCGGGAATGCGCGTATCGCTGACGACCCGCCGCCCGCCCGTGGGATCGGGATCGAAACGCCGCCCGAGGTACGCCTCATAGAGTCGTTCTGGCTCAGTGGAGACCCAGGCCCGCAGCGCGAGGTGGCGATGGACGTCCCCGGTTGGGACCGTATGGCCCGCCCCGACGTTGCGCAGGCGCACTCTGAGGCGCCCGGGCCCTAGCCCGCAGACTTGCACATCGAGGGCGCGTTCGAGCATTTCTGGGTCGCGTGCGCCTGGAAAGCGATGGGCGCTGTGGCATTCGCGACAGGTCGTCGCGCCGTCGCCCCAAGGCCCGTTTCTATATTGCGTCACCGTCGACTGCATCGGGTGAGCCGTATGCCCCGCGAAGCCGTCGTCGTCGAAACGTGGAAAGTTGAACTGATGGCATCCGCCGCACCACTCGGGGCTCCCAAACTCAGGGTCAACTACCGTCAGGTGCGGCGATTCTTCGCCACGGGAGCGCGCGTAGAGCGTGCCATTGCGAATGTGGCAGACCGCGCAGCTCACCCCATGGCGCGGATCTGTGCTGCCGACCGCGCTCATCTCGCCCGCAAGAACCGCCTGCTGTCCCGCCGTGGGCGCATGACAATTCTGACACCAACGCTGCGGTCGGTTTTGGTATTCAGTGGCAAAAGTGGAGTTGGTCCATGCCTCGGCGTGACGGCTCGCCCGCCACTGCGCATAGACATCCGGGTGGCAACCGCCGCACTCCGCGGGCGCAGCGACCTCACCTACGGCCAGAGGCGCCGCTCCGTGATTGAAATAGTCGGCTGGAAGCTCTCCTGCCGACATCGCCGCGCAAACGAAGACCCACCCCATCACTCATGGGTGCACGACTCTTCGCTCGTGGGCAACCGGGCCCTATTTCTCGGGTAATAGGGGTGTGGGCCCCTGTCACACGCGTTTTCGCCGAAGGGCTCGCCAGAGAGTGCCGATGGCCCAGACCGCGCTACTCATGGCGGCGACGAGACCCCAGCCGCGTGCGTCCGGCGGGACCAAGCGTAGGGCGCTCGCGATGGGGGGCGTGTAGAGCGCGACAGCGAGGAGGGCGATGCACAGAAGCAGCGCGCCCCAGACCCAGCGGTTCCGGCTTACTTCGTTGAGCAGGAGGGGCGCGTCGTCGTCCGCCATGTTGAACACGTGGAGCAGCTGGGAGAGAGCGAGGGTCAGAAACGAGAGCGTGACCGATTCACGCGGATCGGCGTGCCACAGCGCGTGCGAGACGTAGAGTGTGGCGAGCACAGCGACCGTCATGACCGCGCCGTACGCTCCTATGTGCACCCAGCGGGCTCGATCGACAATCGGCTCACCTTTGGCCCGGGGCGGGCGCTTCATTAGGCCCGGCGCAGCTTCACTCACCCCGAGCGCCAGGGCGGGGAAGATATCGGTTACGAGGTTCAGAAACAGAATTTGCAGGGCGGTGAGTGCCACGGGGATCGGCAGCAGCGACGAGACCCCAATGGCCGCCAGCTCGCTGACGTTGCAGGACAAGAGATAAACCACGAATTTGCGGATGTTCTCGAAGATTGCGCGGCCTTGGGCGATCGCGGCGACGATCGTGGAGAAGCGGTCGTCTTGAAGCACCATCGAGGCCGCTTCCTGTGCCACGGTGGTGCCGCGAAGCCCCATGGCGACCCCGATGTCCGCTTGGCGTAGAGCGGGCGCGTCGTTCACGCCATCTCCGAGCATCGCCACGATGAAGCCGGCCTCTTGGTAAGCTTCGATCATGCGCAGCTTCTGCTCTGGGCTGACCCGGCAGACGAGCGACGCCTGCAATGCCTCCTGGCGTCCGGCAGCGTTTTCGAGGTCCAGGCCCCGGCCGAGCACGATTCCGCCACCGTCGTTCAGGAGACCCACCGCGCGTCCTACGTGCGCGGCGGTCGCCGGTTGGTCGCCGGTGAGCACGACCACGCGGATCCCAGCGTCGGCGCACTGCGCGAGTGCCGGGGCGATGTCCCGTCGCGGCGGATCGACCAAACCGACGAGGCCAATCAATGTCAGGTTTTGGTAGGGAGAGTCGGAAGGCTCGGGCGTGTGCTTCTCCGCCAGTGCCAGGACACGCAGGCCGGATGCGGCGAGCGCCCGGTCGAGCTTCTCCCAATGCTGCCGCGCCGCGGAGGAAAGCGGCCGGACGCCTTCCGCACTGAGCTCGCTCCTCGACGCTTTGAGCACCGCCTCAGGGGCCCCCTTCACGGCGCACCAGACACGCTCGTCTTCGCGCCGAAGGCTCGCCATCATTTTGAGCTCCGGGTCGAAGGCCTCCTCGCGAAGCTCCGGGCGTTCCGCCTCGAGCGCTTCCTGTGTCACCGCCCCGGCGAGCCCTGCGCGGAGCAGAGCGACCTCCATCGGGTCACCTACCGGTTCACCGCCGTCCGGAGCGATGCTCGCGTCGTTGCACGCGACAGCGATGTCCAACGCGCGTTTTAGAGGGGGGCAGTCCTGCGCGGGAACCGCCGCGTCGTCGCGGAAGAAATGGTGACCGTCGAGCGCGAAGGAGCCTTCGTCGAGAGCGAACTCTTCGACGGTCATTCGGTTTTCCGTGAGGGTGCCCGTCTTGTCACTCAGGATCACGCTGACGGCCCCGAGGGTTTCTACCGCCGCGAGCTTGGTGATCAGCGCGTTGCGCTTGGCCATACGGTACATGCCGCGGGCCAGGGCGATGGTGGCGACGATCGGCAGCCCCTCGGGGACCGTGGCGATCGCGAGGGCGATCCCCGTCTCGATCATTGCGACCCAGTCCGCCGAGCGAAGCATTCCAGTGAGTGCCACGAGGGCCGCGAGCGCTATCGCGACCCAAGCGAGCTTTCGCCCAAAGCGGTCCAGCTCCTGCTCGAGGGGCGTGTCCTCGCGTTCGACCTCTTCCATCAGGCTCGCGATGCGGCCGAGCTCCGTCCGTCGTCCCGTTGCGATGACGACCCCGGTGCATACACCCCGAGTCAGCGCCGTGCCTCGATAGGCCATGCAATGGCGTTCCGCGAGGTCCGCATCGGCGTCAACGGGCTCCGGATTCTTTGAAACGGGGACGGATTCGCCAGTGAGCGCCGATTCGTCGACTTCACAGTGGGAGCTGACGAGCAAGCGCAGGTCAGCGGGGATCGTGTCCCCCGCCTCTACCTGCACGATGTCTCCGACCACGAGCTCTTTGGCCGGAATGAGGAGCATTTGCCCGCCGCGGCGCGCCTTCGCGTTCACATCCGTGAGAGCGCGCAGGGCTTCCATCGAACGCGTGGCCCGCAGCTCGGTCGCGAAGCCGATGAGCACATTGATGATGATTACGACGAAGACAGCGATCGCCTCGGTGAAGTCGCCGAAGACGAGTGATACGCCGGCGGCCACCAAGAGCAAGAGCATGATGAAGCTCTGCCATTGAGCGACGAAGACCGACCAGGCGGAGCGGGGCGGTTTTCCTCGCAGCGCATTGTCGCCGAAACGCGCTCGACGGTTTGCAACCTCCGCGGGTTCCAGGCCGCGGCTGCGCTCGACTCGAAGCTCGCTCAGGATCGCCCCGGGTAAGGTCGACCAGGCATGTTGGAGCACGTCTGAAGTCATGGTCTTCCCGCCCACGCTTAGCGGGAAGTCGCGACGGAGTGAAGCTCAGCCGAAGCGACGTGGATGGCGAGTATGATGACCATAATCCAAAATCGTCGCTCTCTCATCGGATGCGGGGCCCTGCTGGTTCGTCCAATCGTGTTGGGCCGGTTGACGGGGGAAGGAATAGACCTAGGCTCCAGGGGAGTTCGCACGCACAAGAACAAAGGCGGGGGCGCCCGGGATGGTTGATGCCCCCGCTTTGGAGGTATCGGATGATTGATCAGGCAAAGCAGGTCGCACAGGCCATCGGCTTTTTGACCTTGGGCTCGCTCGCCACGACGGCTGCATTCAACTGCAGCTCGAGGCCGCGGGTCGAGCACAACACGAACGCCCCGGGAGCGTCCTCATCGGTTGAGCAAGCGTTCCTGCCGTCGGCGGCCTTCGCCCGAACGGACGGCGGTGCCCCATCGATCGCCGACATCGCCGAGAAGACCGTGGGGAGCGTCGTCAACATATCGACGGAGAAGGTGGTGAAGCGCACTCAGGGGCCTACGCCGTTCAACGACCCCTTCTTTCGTCAGTTCTTCGGTGACCGCTTCCGCCAAATGCCTCAGGAGCGACGTGAGCGCAGTCTCGGCTCCGGCGTCATCGTCAGTGACGACGGCATCATCCTGACGAACAATCACGTAGTCGAAGGGGCCTCCGAGATCGCCGTGACTCTGTCGGACGGCCGCGAGCTCGAGGCGGAGATCGTAGGAACGGATCCGGAGTCGGACGTGGGGGTGCTTCGACTCAAGGAGGCGCCCGACGGCCTTCAGGCTTTGCGATTCGGAGACGCGGAGTCTCTACGCTTGGGCGACATCGTTTTGGCGGTCGGCAATCCGTTTGGTGTCGGTCAGACCGTGACCATGGGAATCGTTTCTGCCACGGGGCGGGCAAACGTTGGCATCGTCGACTACGAAGACTTCATTCAGACCGACGCGGCGATCAATCCAGGCAACTCCGGCGGCGCGCTCGTCAACACGCGAGGCGAGCTCGTCGGGATCAACACCGCCATCCTGTCGCGCAGCGGCGGCTATCAAGGCATCGGTTTTGCGATTCCGTCCAACATGGCTCGCACAATCATGCAGAGCTTGATCGACACAGGGACGGTGAGCCGGGGTTTTCTCGGCATCTCGATCCAGGATGTGAACCGCGAGCTCGCTCAGGCCCTGGGGCTGGATGAAGGCACACGCGGTGTGCTCGTGGGGGGCGTGAGCGACGGCAGTCCCGCGGAGAAGGGCGGCGTCGAGCGTGGTGATGTGATCCTCTCGGTCAACGGCGAGACGGTCCGAAGCTCCGGCGAGCTTCGAAACCTGGTCGCGCTCGCCGGGGCAAACAGCGAGGTGAAACTCGTCGTTTTGCGCGACGACAAGAAGCGCACGCTCGAGGTCACCCTGGGGGCTCGACCGGGGGACGACACTCCGAGCGCGGCCAACCCAGGCGGCGCATCCGCGGAGAACAGCGAAGCGGCGGCAGGGTTGAGGGTCACGCGCCTCAACGACGATCTCCGAAAGCGGTTCGGGCTGCCCTCGGACGCCGTCGGCGTCGCGGTGGTTGACGTCGAGCGCGGCTCACGCGCAGCGCGGGCAGGGCTTCGGCCGGGCGACCTGATCCGCGAGGTCAACCGCAGCTCCGTGGAGACCCCGGACGAGTTGCGCAAGGCACTCGCGTCGCAAGGGAGCAGTCCAATTCCCGTATTGGTGCAGCGCGGCGAGCTCACCCAGTTTCTCGCCCTGCCTCCCGCATCCGACTGATTGTTGTTTCGGCGGGGCGCGAGCTGCGCTCCGCCGTTGACCCTCGGTCGGCTCCGCCCGCACACTCGCTGCCATGAGAAAGCGTGCGGCGCCGCCCCCTGAGATCACGAGCGAGAACGACGAGCAGTTCTATGTGCATCACTCGCCGGGCGCGATCGCGCTCTTCATGGTGGTCTTTCTGTTCTTCCTCGGCGCTTTTGCCTACCTCTTCTGGGGCTACGTCACCGATTTCATTCTCGCGTTCATGTTCACGGCGCTCTTCCGGGATGTCTACGAGAGCTTGCGTGTGCGACTCGGTGACCGGCCGC
This sequence comes from uncultured Bdellovibrionales bacterium, assembly GCA_964468125.1. Classification (GTDB taxonomy): domain Bacteria; phylum Myxococcota; class XYA12-FULL-58-9; order XYA12-FULL-58-9; family CAYXVF01; genus CAYXVF01. The sequence goes on from CAYXVF010000104.1 coordinate 16,971, forward strand.
TAGTAGCGTCCGCGCTCGTCACGTTTCTCATAGCGGTCCTTGTAGCAATTCCCGCCGGGTTCATCGTCGTCAGTCTGACCGTAGAGGCGGCAAACTTCTACAACAGCACCATCTCGATGCTGACGGTCGATGAGATCGAGCTGTATTTCTTCGGCGAAGGGCCTCTCGCGCTTTTTCTACGTCACGGTGCGGAGATGGCGAACGTCGAATGGACCCCAGCGCTCGTTCAGGATGCTCTCACCAGCGTATCTGGCAGTGTCGCTGAAATCGTCTACGGCCTGGTCTCGAGCCAGCTCTCGAACCTGTTTTTGCTTTTGATGCACTTCTTCATCATGTTGCTCATCGTCTTCTACATGCTGATCGATGGACAGCGGCTGAAGAGCTACATTTTCGAGACCTCGCCGCTACCCGATGACGAGGAGGAGCTGCTCGCGCAGAAGTTCGCGGCGGTTGGCCGCGCGACTCTCTTTGGCAACGGTTTCGGCTCAGTGGCTCAAGGCGTGATCGGTGCGATCACGATGGTGGTGGCTGGGCTGCCCTCCCCCGTTTTGTGGGGCGTGGTGATGACCATCTTTGCCTTTCTGCCGCTCGTCGGAATCACCGTCGTCACCATTCCCGCATCGATCTACCTGATCCTAAACGGCAAGTATCTGACCGCGGCGCTCTTCTTCGGCTTCAACTTTGCGCAAGCGCTATTCGTTGAAAACGTCGTGAAGACAAAAATGATCGGACAGCAGATGAAGATGCACAGTCTGCTGATCTTTATGAGCATCATCGCGGGGCTTGGCCTATTCGGGGTGATCGGTTTGCTCTACGGCCCGCTCGTCGTCGCGCTGGTTCTCACGTTGGCCGAGCTCTACCACAAGCGCTACAAGGGACATGTTCTGCGCCGTGCCATCCCTGTTCCCGTGGAAGGGTCGCTCGATGCCTCCGCGGCGTCGGCGCCGGGTATCGTGCTCGAGGATCGACCCACGCAGGAAGTGGACGGACCGCCGGAGGTGACTCCGGAAGACCGCGTTACGCGGCAGGTCGACATCGTGCCGCAGGAGGCCGCGGATGTACCCGGGGACTCAAAGACAGGGGAGGGCGCCTGAGACACGCCTGGCGTTCTCGCGCTCGCTGCCTACCTTGCTTCCATGAGTACACGACAGAAGAGCGTCATCGTCGGAGCCTCCGGCGGAATTGGTCGCGCCTTCGTGAGGCGCCGGGTCGAGCAAGGGGCGGAGGTCGTCGCATGCGCACGGACGGAACCTGTCGACTTGCCGGGAAACGTGCGCCTCGTGTTCGTCGATATCGAGGACGAATCGACCGTGAAAGCCGCGTCGCTCGAGGTGGGAGAAGGGGTCAACGAGGTCATCGTGGCCTCCGGGATGCTCCATGAAGAAGCGCGGGGTGTCCGGCCGGAGAAGGCCCTGCGCCAGCTCGATTTCGCGAAGCTCGCGACGACCTTCGCGGTCAACGCGATCGGGCCGATGATCGTGGCCAAGTACTTCATCCCGCTCTTCGACGCGGAGAGCCGAGGACTCTTCGCGGCACTCTCGGCGCGGGTGGGTAGCATCGAAGACAACCGAATGGGGGGCTGGTACGGTTACCGGGCCTCGAAGGCTGCGCTGAATCAATTTCTCAAGACCGCGTCGATCGAGCTCAAACGAACACACCCCGAGTTGATCGTCGCGGGCCTGCACCCTGGAACCGTGGATACATCCCTCTCCAAGCCATTTCAGAGGGGAGTTCCGGAGACCAAGCTCTTTGCGCCGGAGTACTCCTCGGAGCGCTTGGACGAGGTCTTGAGCTCGCTCACGACGGACGACAGCGGAGGTGTCTTCGACTGGGCTGGGGAGCGGGTCCCCGCGTGAATCCCTTCGAGCCACTCACTCTGTGCCGGGGCCCTTCGAGCTCCAACCGGATCTGGCTCGCACCGCTCACAAACACTCAGAGTCACGATGATGGAGCATTGTCGGACGAGGAATATCGATGGCTCGTGATGCGCGCGCTTTGAGCGAAGACGAGATCGAAGAACTCACCCGCGCTTTCGTCGAAGGCGCGCGGCGAGCGGAGCGCGCCGGTTTTGACGGCGTCGAGGTTCACGGGGCTCACGGCTACTTGTTCACGCAATTCCTGAGCCCGACTCTCAATCGCCGCAGCGACCGTTTCGGTGGGCCTCTCGAGAATCGGTCGCGCTTCCTCCTGGACGTCAGCCGCCGGGTGCGAGCGGCATGCGGGCCGGATTTCATTCTCGGCGTCCGACTTTCGCCTGAGCGCTTTGGGCTTGAGCTTTCGGAGATGCGCGAGGTGGCGATTGAGCTCGTCCGAAACTACGACATTGAGTTTTTGGATGTCTCCCTCTGGGATTTTCGCAAGGCACCAGAAGAGGACGACGGGTCGGGTCGGGACTTGATGGACTACTTCACGGACTTCGACCGGGGCGACGTCCGGTTGGGCGTGAGCGGAAAAATCCAAGGCGCTCGTGACGTACAAGAGGCTCTCGAGCGCGGGGGAGACTTCGCATTCATTGGCAAGGGCGCAATTGTCCATCACGATTTTCCCAGACGGGTCCGTGCGAATGACTCGTTTGTGATGCGTGAGCTTCCTGTGAGCCCGGACGTGTTGACGGAGGAGGGGGTGAGCCCCGCGTTTATTCATTATCTGCGCGACCGCTTGAAGCTCGTGAGAGACTGACCTACCGTTGAGTCTTGGCGGACGCTCCTGGACAATCACCGGTGGGTGCTGCGACCCAGCGCATCGAGGCGATAGACGCGCTTCGAGGCTTTGCGCTCCTAGGGATCCTCTTCGCGAACATCGGCTGGTGGGTCGGCCTACCTTTCGCACAGCCGGAGCATTTCGGGGTGCTCTTCGGCGACTTCTCTCCCGCAGCTTTCGCGGCTTTTTTCAACGGCGTCCTCGACGGTAAGTTCTATACGCTCTTCTCCTTTTTGTTCGGCCTCGGCTTCGCCTTGCAGCTCGACCGGCTCGAGAAGCGTGGCGCGGATGGGATGCGGATCTTTCGACGAAGGACCGCGATACTGCTGGCCATCGGCTTAGTGCACGTGACGTTCATTTGGGCAGGGGACATTCTCGTTCTCTACGCGTTGCTCGGGTTCTTGCTGCCTTCGTTTCACAGGATGAGTGACCGAGGGCTCCTGCTTTGGGGGCTTGCTCTGGTGTTCCCCGTGTCGATCGCTGGTCCGATGCTGATGGAAACACTGGGCGTGGCGCTCGAGGCGCCCTTCTTCGCGGCGGGTGACGCGATCTGGGAAGCACTTGGCTATCGCGACGAAACACATCCAGCCTTCGAGGTTCTGTCTGCGGGCAGCGCCTTTGACCTCGTTGCCTGGAATCTTCCGGGGGTGTTCTTCAACGTCGGCGACCGTTTGGGAAACTGGCGGGTGACTAAAGTACTGGGGACGATGGTCCTGGGTCTATGGTCAGGGCGCCGTTTGGTGGAGGGCTCCTTGATCGAGAACTCGCGTCTATTGTGGGGGACCGTGCTCGTGGGCGTCTTGATAGGAGTTCCGGCGAGCATCTCATACGCCCAGCTTCCGCCCCATTCACAAAACAGCCTCGCATCACAGATCGGGACGCTTCCGCTGGGACTCGCCTATGGCGCAGCGTTTTTGCTCGCCTTTCCCGTACTGGGCCCCTTTGCCCGGATATTTACGCCGGTGGGGCGAATGGCGCTCACCAACTATCTGAGCCACTCATTAGTGTGTAACACACTCTTCCTCAGTGGGATCGGTCTCGGCCTCATGGGCCGTATCTCGGTGCTGCAGGGCTTTGCGATGGCCGCGGCGATCTTTGTTTTCCAGATCGGATTCTCGACCCTGTGGTTGTCGCGTTACAGCCAAGGTCCAATGGAAGCGCTGTGGCGACGCCTCACCTACGGCTCCTGGGGTATTCAGGGCTTGGCGCGGCGGCGAACGTGATCCAGGTCAGGGGATTCATGGGGATGGGTCGAGCGCGGTTGACAGTTTTCGCGAGAACCCGATTCCACGGGAACGGGTCGGGGTGAAAAGGAGATCCTTTTTCCGCTCGTTTTGTCTTGACCCCTTGGGGCCAGTGAAATACTTACGGTCTCCCCATCGGGGCAAACCCAACGGTTTCCCCGCCGGTCTTTGAAAACTGAATAG
>CAYXVF010000105.1:0-13511 GCA_964468125.1 uncultured Bdellovibrionales bacterium
TGTAGCAACCCTCTCCGATGTTGAGCGGGATACTGGAGGCCGACCGCCGAATCTGGGTGGCCAGTGAACGGTTGATCCGACGGCCGCGGCCTCCGTCACGGAAACCGCTTCCGTGGCCGAGACCGACAGCGCTTCCACCGAAAAACCGAGACCGAGGGCCGAATCTGTGACCCGGTCACCGGAGAGGTCCGCAAAGCACCAACCGGCCGTACTTCACTGTTCAATGCTAGCCCGCCACGCGCTCTGATCCCGAATGTGGCCAGCGGTCGTGTCTACGGCCCCCCAACGGTGATCGCGACGACCGCCGCGCCCGCGCGCATCCTCCTGGGCGATGCGACAGGCGATGATGCTCTCGACCTCTTGGTCCTGAACGACAGCGAGTTTGAGCCGCTCGAAGGCGACGGGAGCGGAGGCTTTGCGACCCAGATCCTATCCTCTGAAGCAGGCGGAGATTTCGACGCGTTCCTGGATTTTGATGGAAGCGGTCTTGCGGATCTGGCCTTGTACGACTCCTCTTCAGGTACGATCAGCATCATTGTGGATGTGATCCTCCCTCCGTGACCCGTCTGCCCTGGCGGATCATTCGCACGCGGCGTACGCTGGCACCGCATGCTCGACGTGATCGTCCTCGGCGGCTGCGGTGGGGTCGGCAGCGCCGCCCTCTTCCATCTGGCCCGCGCCGGTGCCAACGTCCTCGGTCTCGACCGCTTCCCGCCCGGGCACGACCGGGGCAGCTCGCACGGGGATACGCGGGTCATTCGCCAGGCCTACTTCGAGCACCCGGACTACGTCCCGCTTCTGACGCGCGCCACCGAGCTGTGGTGCAGACTCGAAGAGGACGCTGGCACCCGACTCTTCCATCGAACGGGCGTGCTCACAGTGGGTTTGCCCGATCGTGCGGTGGTTCAGGGAACCCGCCGCAGCGCCGCCGAGCACGGTCTGCCTCTCGATGAGGTGCCAACGTCCGAGGTTCGCTCCTTGGGCTTCTCACCACCGGAGGATGCGGTCGCTCTCTTCGAGCCCGCGGGCGGCTATCTCGAGGTCGAAAAGTGCGTGCAGACGCACGTGTCGCTCGCGCAAGCGCACGGGGCCACGGTCGAAATCGGACGGGCGGTAGCCCGCTGGGAAAGCGATGCCTCGGGCGCGAAGGTCTGGCTGGAAGATGGAGAGGCGCTCGCGTGCAAGACGCTCGTCGTGTGCGCCGGAGCTTGGGCGGGGCCACTGCTCGCGGAGCTCGGCGTCGAGCTTCGGATCCTGCGAAAACATCTCCACTGGCTCGCCCCCCTCGACTCGAGGTGTGCGCAGCTGCCGGTGTGGTTCTTCGAGGTGCCAACGTCCCCCGAACGCTCGCGCTACTACTACGGATTCCCAGCACTTTCCGATGGCCGCGGCGTCAAGCTCGCGGAGCACAGCGGCGGTGAACCCGTGCGCGACCCGCTCTTTTTGCCGCGCTCCATCGATCCGAAAGAGCTGCGCGGGACGTTGAGCTTCGCCCGGCGGCACCTCGCCGGGCTCGCCGGAGCCCCGCGTGACCACGCGGCGTGCATGTACACGATGTCCCCGGACGAGCACTTCATCGTCGACCACGTGCACCCGAACGTGCTCGCCGTCGCGGGCCTGTCGGGACACGGCTTCAAATTCGCCTCGGTCCTCGGGGAGCTCGTCCGCGACCTCGCCCTCGAGGGCGAAAGCGTCCTGCCCCACCGATTCCTCCGCCTCGACCGCTTTCGCTGAACAGCCGGGGACTACGGGACGTTGATTCCGAAGTTCACGTCCGCGTCACCGGCACTCAAATCGATTTCATCGCCAAAACCGAGTCCGACCGGTTCGTTCACCGTTCCGGGGTAGTAGCCTTCCCAATCCGCGGGGCCGAGCACGTCGGCATCTCCGTCCACGTCGATCGCGGCACCCACCTGATAGTCACTACGTGCCTCGAGCTCGCACCAGGCAAAAGTGATGGAGGTGCCGGAGGTAGGAACCGTGAACGGAATCGTGTTCGACTGAAACCCGCTGCGAATGAAGAGATTGCCGAAGGTGCCGGCGCTCACCGTGCTGGGGAGATTGATCGTGCCTGTGAGCACCCGTGGCCCCTCCCCGAAAAAGAACGCGGGAGAGGCGGTCACCTGTCCCTCGCAAGCCAGCATCGTCCCCCGCTCGACATGTTGTCGTTAGAGTTAGCGTTGGCGCCTGACCCGGGATCGGCATTGCCGTTGCCGCTCGAGGAACCAAAAAACGGCTCGGGCTCCGGGGCCCCCCCGCACGCGCTCAGGAGCAACACCACACAGATTCCACCCATGGTCCTCATCGGTTTTCTCCCTTTCGGTAGCGGAGGGACGCATTGCGGTCGCAGAAAATTCGTTCCCGTCCGGGCACTCAGCCCCAGAGGGCCCGTTTTTCCTTCTTTTCGCGCAACGCCTCGGACGCGCCGCCGATAACGCATCTCGAAAGCCGATTGAGCCCTGGTTTGGACTTTTTTCGACGATGGAGACAGCAGGATGAGTCAGTTGGATGTGGTGCGAGCCCAAATAGCGGATCTTCGCGCCGAGCTCGGTGAGCTCCAGCAGGAGCCGATCGGGCAGACGCTCCGAGAAATGCGCCAGATGAGCGCCGAGGCGGCGATCGAGACTCTGGAAGATTCGCAGCTCGACGGAACCGCCGAAGAGTCGCGCGCACGCGACCGCCTCGAAGCCCACGCGGCCGGCACGGCGTACGTGGTCACTCGAAACGCGGCGGCGGCATTGAGCACGGGCCCGTTGAACGGGCTGCGCGTGCCGAATCCAGCGATCTACCGGAGCGTCTTCCAAGGCGCGAGTGACGACTCCCTCGTGGACGCGCTGAAGAACCCAACGGTGGGCGCGACTCAGGCCGGAGATACCGCGCCGGTCATCAACGCGATCGTCGCGGGCGCGGAAGCCGCCTTTGGCACCGACAACCCCTTCAACGCCGTGGCCTTCGCTGCGGTCGAAGGCGACGCAGAAGCGACCCGCGCGCTCGCACAAGAAGCGCTCCTGCGAATTCGGGACGAGGCGGAGCAGGTGCTGCAGCGCGAACGCCAGGAGAGCATCGAGGCGCATTGCACCTTCCGCGAGGGGGTGCTCGATGCGGAGGGTGCCGCAGGCATGGCTACCCACGCGATCGGACCGATCAGTACCGACCTCTTCGCGCTACAGAGCCGGCTCGAAGGGCTCGAAGCGCGGCTCGAACGACTCCCCCGCTCCTTGAGCTTCGAGGCTGAGCTCGCGACGATCCAGCGCGGGGCCTCGGTGATCGAATCGGAGCTCGGCAACCTGCAGACCCGCTGGAATGACGTACGGTTCAGCGCTGCGGTCATCGCCGACCCTGCATCGAGTCGTCGAGTGGAAGAAGGCAACGAACTCTGCGCCGAGCTGACCCGTGGGCTTACCAACTTCACCGAGACTCTGCGTGCTCTGACCGCCCCGGACGGTGCGGCGGGGCGCGACGGCTCGTTCGACCGGCTCCGCCGCCCTTAGTCGTCAGACCTCGAAGGAGCCCGGATCCTCGTGCGGGGCCACCACGTAGCGTTCGCGCCCGAGACGCTCCTCCGTCGAGGGCGCCGGAGTGGCCTCGTCTTCACTCACGTCAACCGGTGCGAAGTCGTCCCCTTCCTGGAGGGGGTACTTCGTGCGGCCGTCGTCCACCCGCTTCTTCAGATCGTGACCGACGGTGAAGAACGGCACGCGCTTTGACGGTACCTCGATAGTCTCGCCCGTCTTAGGGTTGCGCCCTGCGCGCGCGCGGCGCTGACGCACTGTGAAGCTGCCAAATCCGCGGATCTCGATCCGGTCGCCCACCTTGAGGGCGTCGGTCATCGTGTCGAAAATCGTGTTGACGACGATTTCGAGGTCTCGCACCGGCAGGTGAGGCATCTTTTCGGACACCGCGCGGATGAGCTCGCTCTTGGTCATGGGGGCAACTCGCAAGGGTAACGGAATCGGTCCTACCTCGACGCGGCCTCGCAGGCCAGCATTCTCCGAGGCAGCTCTGCGTGACGCATGAGACGCCCCACAGAGCGGTCATCGCCGAACGACAGCACAGGCCCCGGGGTGGATCTCCCGGGGCCTGCACCTCAAATCGCAATCACGCGTCGTCGTTCGACTTCGTGTCCGAAATCTGAATGCCCGAGAGCTTGTCGGCGAACGCATCACCCATGGTGGTGCGGCTCGCATCCGGCTCGTCGAACTGGTACGCGCGGTAATCGCTCGTGCCGTCGAGGGCCGCCTTGAGCGACAGCGAGATCCGACGGTCCGCCGCGTCGACGTCGAGGACCATCACGTCCACATCGTCGCCAGGCTTCAGCACGTCTTCCGTCTTGTCGACCCGCTCCTCCGAGAGCTCGGAGATGTGGACGAGACCATCGATGCCGGGCTCGATCTCGACGAAGGCACCGTAATCGGTGACCTTCATGACCTTGCCCTTCACCTTGGTTCCGCGCGGGTAGTTGCGCGGCAGGTTGTCCCACGGATCGTCGGTGAGCTGCTTGATGCCGAGCGAGAACCGCTCGTTCTCAGCGTCGATGTTCAGCACGACCGCCTCGACTTCGTCGCCCTTCTTGAAGAGCTCCGAGGGATGCTTCACACGGTGAGTCCAGGACAGGTCGCTGACGTGGACCAGGCCATCGATGCCTTCCTCCACGCCGACGAAGATCCCGAAGTCGGTGATGTTGCGGACGACGCCGCGAATGACCGCGCCCACCGGGTACTGGTCCTTGAGCATGTCCCAGGGGTTCGGCTCGACCTGCTTCATGCCGAGGCTGATGCGCTTCTGCGGCAGATCGATGTCGAGAACGATCGCGTCGACCGCGTCGCCGACATTCACGAGCTTGCTCGGGTGCTTGACCCTTTTGGTCCAGCTCATCTCGCTCACGTGCACGAGGCCCTCGATGCCCGGCTCGAGCTCGATGAACGCGCCGTAATCGGTGAGACTCACGACCTTGCCGTGCACCTTCTTGCCGACCGGATACTTCTCGGCGGCGGTGGTCCACGGGTCTTCAGTGATCTGCTTGTAGCCGAGGCTGACGCGCTCGCTGTCCGCATCGAACTTCAAGATCTTCACTTTGATCTCGTCGCCGATGTTGAACATCTCGCTCGGGTGATTCACCCGGCCCCAGCTCATGTCGGTGATGTGGAGCAGACCGTCGATGCCACCGAGGTCGACGAATGCGCCGTAGTCGGTGAGGTTCTTGACCACGCCCACCATGACCTCGCCCTCGGCGAGCTTCTTGAGCGTGTCCTTCTTCTGTTCTTCGCGTTCCTGCTCGAGGAGGACGCGGCGGGAAAGCACAATGTTTCCACGCTTCTTGTTGAATTTGATGACCTTGAACTCGAAGCGCTCACCGATCATCTTGTCGAGGTTGCGGATCGGGCGAAGGTCCACCTGGCTGCCGGGCAGGAATGCCTTCACTCCGATGTCGACGCTCAGGCCGCCCTTCACGCGGGCGACGATCACACCTTCGATCAGCTCGTCGCGCTCGGCCGCCGCGGAGATGTCGTCCCAGACGCGCAGCTTGTCAGCCTTTTCTTTGCTGACGATAACGAGACCGCTGTCATCTTCGCGGCTCTCGACGAACACGTCGATCGTGTCACCCACTTCGACCTTGGGCTCGCCTTCGATGACGGTGAACTCGGACAGGGAAACGGTGGCCTCGGACTTGTAGCCGATGTCGATGAGCACGTGATCTTTGCCCACTTCGATCACGCGGCCAGAGACCACTTCGCCTTCCTTCACCGCATCCTGGCGCTGAAGGGAAGCCTCAAACATTTCTGCGAACGTCAGTCCGTCTTCTCGAAGAACATCACCCTCGTGGGTTTGCTGATCCATGTAGAAACTTGATCTTTCTCCCGGTCTCGGCGCCCTCGCCCATTCGAGGACCGACCCAATACCGGTCTAGAAGCCTTTGCCCGCGTGTGGTTCTGGCCTCTCCAGAACCTTCACTTGCCACTCGCGTGGTCAGCGGAGGCTTGCGGTTGGTACGAGCCGCTTCCCCGTGAAGCGACCCGCGTCGTCTGTGCGATTGTCACGGGACGGCTCTCCGTCGGAGAGCGGTCGGTTCCCAACGGGCTCCGCGTCAGCGACGCGAGCGGGCTTGGGAGCGTCGGCGGCGCTTTTCCGCGATGCGCTTCTTTTCCTTCTTCTGAATCGAAGGCTTGAGATACGCTTCACGCTTGCGCGCTTCCTTCAGGATTCCGGCAGCCTCGACCTTCTTCTTGAAGCGGCGAATCGCCTTGTCGATATGCTCACCGTCACGAACCTGAACGCTTGCCAACTGAAATCACCCCCTCACCGGGAATTCTAGACGCGCTCCAAAGGATGCTCCAATGCACCCTGGGCCGTCCGAGGGCGCGAATAATAGACATCGGCCTTCGAATAGCAAGGGCTTCTTTCGAAAATCACCCTCAACTTCGGCGGGTTCGGACCCCGACGCTGGACAGCTCAAAGCGCTCGTCGAGCTCGGCTCGGTTCTGAAACGAGGGAGTCGCTTCCGACCAGCCGTCTTTCGAGAAGGGATCGGCACCCCGCTCGTCGCGCTTCACGACCGATCGAAGCTGCTCGAGCGTTATCCCGAGCTCAAAGAAATCCGCGTTGGCGTAGGGCAAACCGGGCGAGCCCTCGCGCTCGGCGGCCGCAGCAGCTGGGATCAGGGCGCGCATGCTTCTCCCCCAGTCGCGCAGTACATCCGCCGGGAGGTCCGGGGCGCCTTCCGGGGCCATGTCCGCAGCCACGAGCGACGCGATGTAGTCGAGCTGCTGGGCGGCCTCCCGAAGCCCGACCGTCGAGAGGTAACCGTCGACGACCGGATTCGGTGCGTGTATGCTCCGCGGCGCGATGGCGCCCAACGGATCAGTCGGATGGCTCATCCAGATCTCCCCTCGGAGGCTAGCCGCTCGCCCCCTCTCCTGCCAGCTCGAAACAATAATCGAGGCCACCTGACAATCGGGAGACTATCGGGTGACGATTTTGGAGCGTATGACGGCGATCACATCCGCCTTCTCAGCCGCACTTGGGGCGGGTAAACACGGCGAGCTGATCTGAAGGGACAAAACCGAGAGATTGGGCGAACTCATGCGAAGCGACGTTGCTTTCTACCGCTCCCCAAACCGCCCGGCGGCCTGTCGCACTGCAGCGACGGATCAACTCGCTCACCACCGCCCGGGCGAGGCCCTGCCGCCGGAACGCTTCCGCCGTATCGACCGCGATGTCGAAGAAGCCCTCCGTCTGCCAGGCCGCATAGGCAAAACTCACGGGATTCCCATCGACCTCGGTCGCGAGGACTTCGTGGCGTGCGAGAGCACTGACGATTTCGTCCCGAAGCTCTGCCTCGAGGTGCTCCAGGTCGACGGTGCACGTCAGGGGCGAGACCCCAACGCCCCCAGGCTCCAGACCGTCTAGGCTCGGTAAGGTGTAGAGCGTCGCGATCTCCGAATCCCAGGTCTCGAGGGCGCTGCCGACCCAGTCTCGATCTTCTAGCGTGCAAAGCACTTCTTCTGCGTCTTCGGTCTCCAGGAGCAGCGTCTCAAAGGAGGGCGTTCCGATCACCGCCGCGAGGCGCGAGAAGCGGTCGCTGATGATGATGCCGTCGCGCTCGTATTCGATGCGGGCGCGGTGGCTCTGGAGCATTGCGCGAACTTCGATCCAGCGAGGAACGTCGGGAAGCTGGTGTGGGGGTTGGCGCATCATTCGACCTCTCCTTCGCTACAAAACAACCGCCAGGCCGAGCGCGTCTTCTCGAGTACGTGACCGCTTGCTCCAAACCTAAAGAAGTAAAGATACCACTTACAGGCCAAGTCGATACCGCTCTTTTGCCGCGAACACTGTTTATTTTGCCCCAAGTTGCTCCAGAAGGCCTACGAGTCGGGCCGCGACCGCCCGGGTTCGTGCTGAACGCATCGCGGTTTTAGACGCGATGACAAAGATTTCCGTGCGGTACGCGTCGAGGTTCAAACCCGGGATGGGAACGAGTCCGAGATTGCCCACGAGACGCCCGAGCTCGGGGGCCAAGGGCATGGCGCCCAGGCCGAGCTGCGCGGCCTGCAGCTGCACCAGGTAGTTGTCTGCGCGAAACACGGGGCGGAAATCCGGAATGAGTTCCTCGAGCTGCGGATTCGGGGGGAGCTCCTCATAGGGCTCGGCCCATGCGATCCAGGGCACATCCGAGAGCGCGCAGGGGTTCGGCAGTTGCGCGAGGAGCGTCGGGCTCACCATGGCGCTAACGCCGAAGGTCACGGACGTGAGGGATTCGAGCTCCGCTCCCGTCGGCGCCCGGGTTCGGATCGCCAAATCCGCCTCCCCGCGCCTGAGATCGAGAAAGCCGACGGAGGCGTGAACGGAAAGCTCGATCTCCGGGAGCTCGGCGGCGAGCTGCCTCGCGAAGGGCACGAGCAACGCCCAGGCGATCCCCGGCGGCGCAGTCACCTTCACCCGTCCCCGCGGGCGTACGTCGCCCGCGTCGAGCGTGCGCGCCCAGTCTGTCGCCGCCTCGTCCATTCTGCGCGCCGCGGGAAGAAGCGCCTGCGCCTCCGCGGTCAGGGTCGCGCCGTCCTTGCCACGGACGAACAGTGTGGTTCCAACCCGCTCCTCGAGCTCTCCGATGCGACGGCTGATCGTGGGTTGCCCGACCCGAAGAGCCCGTGCGGCCGCGCTGAAGCTGCCGGACTCGGCCACCGCCAAGAAGACCCGCAAATCGTCCCAACTCGACACCGATGCATCCATAAATGGATAGCTACATGCATATTTAGTCAATTTCCATGCGATCACGGATAGCACAGTATCTTCTCATCACACCGGCTCAAGTGTTTCACGGAGCGATTCCATGGCACGATGCATCTTCCTGCAATACAGCGCGATCATTCTACTCGGCGTCTTGGCCGGTCTGATGGGCTGCACGGTCACGAGCCATCGGACCGTGTCCTCGTCCTTCGGCACCCCGACGAGTGCCAGCGTCCTCGAGGGCTCGCTCGGGTCGTCGGGTCCGGTGACCCTCGAACGCGTCGTAGCGGCGCGTTGGGCGGTGTCGCGTGCGGGGCTCATCAACCTCGATCATCCGAAGGCCGCCGCGCTCGAGGACGGACTGGAACCGATCGAGATCTATTTCTATGTCGTGCGCCATCCGGACGCTGGCACCTTCTGGATCGACAGCGGCGTGGCCGAACAGTTCGCCGACCCCGACGCGGACACTTTCGTCGGCGGCATGGTGGCATCCCAGATGAACCTCGACCGTCTCGAAGTCGAGACCAGCACCGCAGAATGGATCGCCACCCACGGCGCTCCCGATGGAGTTTTTCTCTCCCACCTCCACCTCGACCACGTGATGGGGCTGCCAGACCTCCCGGCCGAGACCCCGCTCTACGTCGGGCCAGGCGAAACCGCGACCACGTCGTTCTTGAACCTGTTCGTGCGCGGGTCGATCAGCCGCGCAATGGAGGCGCAGGGAGCACTTCGCGAGCTCGACGTCGGTGATCAGAGAGTGCTCGACGTATTCGGAGACCAGAGCTTCTTCGCCCTTCACGTCCCCGGCCATACCGCCGGCAGCCTCGCCTTCGTTGCTCGCACGACCGAAGGCCCCGTGTTGTTGACCGTCGACACGTGCCACACGCGCTTCGGCTGGGAGCACGCGGTCGAAAGCGGCGATTTCACGGAAGACCAGGCGATGCATCGCGAGCAGCTCGCCTGGCTTCGCGAACTCGCCGCGCGAGCTCCGTCCATGCAGGTCTACCTCGGCCACCAAAGGTAGCGGACGGGGTTTCAAGACCGAGTCGAGGAGACCAGGTCCTGGATCGATCGGACCAGCGTCTTCGCGCTGAAAGGCTTGGCCAAAAACTCAGTGGCTGTGTGGTTTGACAGCTCTCGGAGCTCCTCACCGTCGGTGTAGCCCGAAATCAAGAGCACCCGCAGCGACGGGTGACGAGCGCGCAGCTTTTCCGTGAGTGCGCGCCCGTTCATTCCGGGCATCATCATGTCGGTCACGAGCACAGTTGGCGGCTCTGATGAGGCCGCATCGATTTCGAGCGCTTCCTCGGCGGAGGCTGCTGAGCGCACGAGGAAGCCATGGCGTTCCAGGACTCGGACCGAAGGCTCGCGCACCATGTCATCGTCCTCCACCAACAGAACGCTCACGAGCTCTCCCGAGGGCTTCTCCTCGGCGGAGGATGCACCACTCGACAGCGGCAAGACGACGACAAAACAGGATCCCGAGCCAGGTTCGCTCTCCACGCGGATGTCCCCGTGGGCTTGCCGCACGATACCGTAGGAAGACGCGAGTCCTAGCCCGTTGCCGGAGCCGTCCTTCGTTGTGAAGAACGGCTCGAAGATGCGCGACGCGGTGGCCTCATCCATGCCGACCCCCGTGTCGCGAACCCGTACGACCACGCACTCCTGTTTCACGCCTGCCTCCTCGGACGTGTGGTTCTCGAGCCCTATCGTTTCGACGGCGGTACTCAGTGTCAAGGTCCCGCCGTTAGGCATTGCGTTACGGGCGTTGATCGTGAGGTTCACGACGATCTGCTCGAGCTGAGCCAGGTCGAACATCACCTGTTTGCCCGGAGCGCCGAGCTCCATGCGAAGCTCGATCGAGCTCGGGAGTATGCTCTCGAGCAGCGTTTGCAGGTCCTCGAGCACGTCGTCCACGGCGACGGCTTCAGGCTCAACCAAACGACGGCGGGCAAAGGAGAGCAGCTGCAAGGTGAGGCGCGATGCCCGCTCCGCCGCCGCAGAGATCTGCTCCAGGCTCGCGATTGCTTCCTGCGGCAGGGGCAGCTCGTGGAGCATGTCGATTCGGATCGTGACCGCGGTGAGAAGATTGTTGAAGTCATGGGCGACTCCACCGGCGAGGCGACCGATCGCTTCCATTTTTTCCGCTTCGAGGAGGCGCGACTCGAGAGCCCGACGCTCGGTGGTGTCGATGGATGTTCCCACAATGCGCACCGCCGCCCCGTCCTCGTCGCATTCGACTGCGCGCCCGCGGACCAAGGTCCAGCGGTAGTCTCCGTCTTTGTGGCGCCAGCGAAACTGCGTCCGGTACTCGGGGGTCTCCCCTCGAAAGTGCGCTTCCATCTCCGCCCGCACCCGATCGCGATCCTCGGGGTGTAGCACGTTGAAGAACCACTCGACGCTGTGCCCGTGCAGGTCTTCCTCGGTGTATCCGAGCTGCCGAAAGAAGCTCGCGGAGACGTAGAAATCATTGGTTCGGACGTTCCAGTCCCAGACCCCGTCGCGGACCGCTTCCATCGCTTCGGCGAAGCGCCGCTCGCTCTCGCGCGCTTTCAGCTCCGCTTGATCCAGGGCACGCTCGGTCTCGAGTCGTTCGGTTACATCGACGGAGTAAACCTGCATGGCGATGCAGCGGCCAGACGCGTCGCGGATCGGCGTATCGATGGACTCGAACACCCGGACGCCGCTCGGGAGCGGGACTTCGTCAACGAACGTGAGCGGGCCGTCGGAAGCGGCGACCTGCTCAAAGCGGGCGCGCAAGGTGTCGGCGAGCTCCGGGAAGAGATCCCAGCACGAGCGCCCGATCAACGCCTCCCGGGAGGCACCCATGCCCTGCGCCGCTGTATCGTTGATTTCGATCAGCGTGCCGTCCATGGCGAACCAAACCGCGCTGTAGGGCCCGGAGCGCAGGAGCACTTCCGGGTCGATTCCGTGGCTGTACTTCGTTCCACCCATCGTCACCGGGATTTTAGGCCAGCTCGAAGCGGATGGGCACCTCCGAGTGCCGATCTCCCCTCGTTGCGTCGCCTTTTTGATCCCTGTCAACCACACGGAACACATCGTAAAGTAAGGTTCAAAGAACGCCTGGGGTTCGCGGATCCCGCGCACGCACATGCAGGAGGAGCCCGATGAAGAGCAGAGTCGAAAACGCGATCCGCGCAGCGATCGACCAATCCACCGCAAGCAGTACGCCCCCGCAGCTCCGTCGCGCGCTCCAGCACGCGGTCTTCCCCGGCGGTGCCAGGGTTCGCCCTCAGATCTGCCTTGCGGTCGCGTCCGCATGCGGTGACGACGCTCCGAAGGTCGCCGACGGGATCGCCGCCGCGATCGAGCTGTTGCACTGTGCGTCCCTCGTTCATGACGATCTCCCCTGCTTCGACGACGCCCCATACCGGCGCGGGAAAGCCACGGTTCACCTAGCCTTTGGCGAGCCCATTGCGATTCTCACGGGCGACGCGCTGATCGTGATGGCTTTTGAGACCCTGGGCCGCGCGGCCGCCGAGCACCCGGAGCGACTCCCGGCGCTTCTCGCCCTACTCGCGGAGGCGGTGGGCAGCAAGAAAGGGCTAGTAGCGGGACAAGCGTGGGAGAGCGAGCCGGCGACGCTGCTCGAGGAATACCATCAGGCGAAGACCGGCGCGCTGTTCGTCGCGGCCTCCGTCGGTGGCGCCCTCGCCGCGGGAGCTGACAGCGAGCGCTGGCGGGAGATGGGCCGATTCATCGGCCGCGCGTACCAGGTGGCGGACGATCTTCGTGACGTGATTTCGGACCCGGAGACGCTCGGAAAACCGGTCGACCGCGACGCCGCGCTGTGCCGACCGAGCGCGGTGAGCGAGCTCGGTGTGGAGGGCGCGAAGCGACGCCTCAGCGAGCTCATCGAAAAGGCCTCCGAGGCTGTCCCGAGCTGCCCCGGGGCTCCCCAGCTGCGTGCGCTGATCGCCGCCCAAGCCTCGCGCCTCATGCCCAAGGACAGCTCGAAGAGCGTCGCTTGATCACAGGTCTCCTAGGGCAGACCCACTACTCGTCGAGCTCTGGGTAGCGGCGGAAGATCCCGTCCTCGTTGAAATTCTGACGCGCAGGAGAGCGGAGATAGGCGGCGATCCGTTCGCGGTCTCGGACGCGCTCGCGCAAAACATCCAGGGCGCGGTACTTCGCGATCACTCGCCCGTAGGCCTCGGGAAAGGCGTAGTGAATGCCTTCGAGGAGCTGGAACAGGGACAGGTCCGGATAGGTGAACCCGCCGAGCAGGTAGTCGCCTCGGTTGTACTCGAGGACCTTGGCGAAATACTCGAGCCACTGCTCGAGGCGCGACGAAGTGAAGAAACGCGCCCGCTCCTTTGCCGCCTCCTTTTGCTCTTCATAATAGAGCGACTTGCCCAAGGGATGGTGGGTGTCGTGCACGCTCATTACCGCATCGGCGATGGTGAGCTGCAACTGATTGGCGAGGGCGCGACGCCCGAGGTCCTGCTCCACCAGGCCGTGCTTGATCGCCAGGTATTGGCAGATGTTCGCCACCTGGGCGATCACCAGCTCGCCGTCTTTGAGGATCGGCGGGGCGAAGACCGGATGCTCGGGCCGTTCGTGTTCGTAGAACGCCATGATCACGCCGTTGCCCTCTTCCCGTGCGACGTCGCGATAAGACGCACCCACCTCGGCGAGGACGAGCCGTACGAATTCCCCGCGGCCGGGGATGTGATTCCAGTAGTAGAGCTCGTACACGTTCACCCTTCGTCCTCCGGGTCAAAGTGAGTCCGATAGGCGCCCCACTGGTCGTGCCAGTAGTCGAG
>CAYXVF010000105.1:13611-20990 GCA_964468125.1 uncultured Bdellovibrionales bacterium
GTCGAGGGGAGCGGAGAGCACGGTGTAGATCGACGGGTCCGGGTGGTCGAAGCGCGCCGCGGAAAACGGCGAGTACATCTCGAGGTCATAGGCGTAGGGGGTGTAGTTGCCGTGCCAGGCCACCACGTCAAAGGGTGAGTAGTCTTGCCGGGCTTCGTGGAGCCGCCCCCCGAGCTTGGCCGTAATGCGGTAGCCGGGCTCGAGTCGATCCTCGAACCAGGGATCGGGGATGCGAAAGTGCCGGGGGTCGGCAAAGCCGTTCGCGCCAGCGAGGCCGCGCTCGGGCAGCTCGAAACCGTAGCCGAAGGTCTCGCCGACGTAGCCACGTGCGGCGCCGTCGAGCAGCGCCACGGAGAAGCGCAATCCCCGGGGCACGATGACGACCTCACCAGGAGCAACCATCAAGACGCCGGTCTCCGTCAGAAGGTGGAGACGGCCCGCCTGCGGCACAATTAGAAGCTCCCCGTCCGCGTTGTAGAACGCCCTCCCCTCCATGTTGCGATTCGCAACGTACATGTGAACGGCGTAGCCCTGGCGCGACTCCGGACTTCCGTTGCCGCCGATCGTGATCAGCCCGTCCACGAAGTCCGCCGGATCCTCCGGTATCTCTGGCGGAGCAAATCCCACCAGGTTCACCTCGGAGGGTGTAGTACCAAAATTGCCGGTGAGTGTCGGGTGCTCGAGCGGCTCGAAGCGGCCGAGCTGCGCCGACGGCCGAACCCGGTAGATCCAGGAGCGCACGTTGTGCGCGCGGGGCGCGACGAACGCGGTTGCGTTGACCTGTTCCGAGTACAAGCCGTACTCGACCCAGCGAGGCGTGTTCATGTCCCGCGGCAGGGCTCCCGGCATGAGCTCCACCTCGAAGCTGTTGCCGAAACCCGTGCGGTCCTCCTCCAGCCCCTCGTTCGACAACCAGCGCGACGCCTCGACCCGAACGGGGGTACTGACCAGGTGTCCCTCCCCGGGAAAGGCGTGAAAGGTCACATCGGCGCCGCGTTTCTCGAAGTACTCACGCGTCGCGAGAAAGTCGTCGAAGTCAATCCACGCGTCGTCCTCCGCGAGCGACAGGAGGACCGGCATTTCGTCCAGATGCCCAGCGACATCCGGCCACTGAGCGACCGGGCCGATTCGAGCACCGGCGACGGCGATCAAAGCACCGAGCGGCTCCGCGGCCCGGGCGACGTACTCGGCGGCGAGGCAGGCGCCCTGGCTGAAGCCGTAGAGCGCCACCATTTCGCGCGGTACGTAGTCGAGCACCCGTTCGAGGACCGCGTCGATGGTTCCGAGGGCGCTCGCGAGCGCCTCGGGTGCGGTCTCGGCCGCGTTTCGGTAGGAGGCCGCATACCACGCGGAACCGTCCGCCTGCGGTGCCACGATGGCGACGTCTTCGAGCGCATGGGGCCACTCGAGCACGTGCGCGAGCACCTCGTCCGCATCGCTTCCGCGCCCGTGGACCGCGATGACGACCTTTTCGGCGGTCTCGAGGTTGCCCCAAACCGACACCGGTCGGCCCAGATCCCAATCCTCCCTGCGAACCCGCACCGAGGGTCGGCGGCCATGGAACGCGAGCCAAGCGCGCTCCGCCGGAAGCTCCCCGCGCTCCGAGAGCAGCGCCTCGAGCGCGTCCAAAGAGACGTCGAGCGAGCGCAGCGACAATCGCACGCCCGCGCGTCGAAGCAGGTCGAACACCGCCGCGGGCAGATCTCGCTCGCCGGTGGCATCGCTCAGTGCGTCGAAGTCGTCGGGGTGCTCCTCCCGGAGGGAGTCGAGGGTGTGGGGCAGCAGGAGCGCGTGCAGCTCGGCGTGGGGCAGATTGAAGCGTCCTCCGAGGGCGTGGGCGAGCGCGTGGTGCTCACCCATCTCGTTGTGACGGAGCACCTCCCCGGCGAGCTGCGCGCCGCGAATCGCATCGAGCCGGGCCTGAGGATGAAGCGGTCGTTCGATCAGCTGCAGCGCCGCGTTGAATACCAGAGCCGCCGCCCCCAGCACCGATTCCCGCTTCTCCGCCGTGACGAGACCGGTGGACAGGGCGCTAACCGGGTGAGCGAGCGCGTTGAGCAGGCTCGTGACCGTGAGCGACTTGGGCATTCGTCGGGTGAAACACGGGTCGTAGAGCACCGCATCGGGTACGACCTGATCGTCGCGCCCGGTGCGTTTGTTTGCGGCGCTCGTCACCCCGTAGATGTTCGTCATCTCCGAGCCCGCATAGGTCGTGGGGATGGCGACGAATTTGAGGTCGTGCTCGAGGCGAAGGGCTTTGCCTAGACCGGTGGCGGCACCGCCCCCCAGAGTCACGATGGTATCCGCATCGAAGCGCTTCACGACGTCACTCGCCGCGATGACGCAGCGTTCGGGCACGTGAACCTCCGCAAAGGGCGCCATCTCGAGCTCAAAGGCCTCCAAGAGCGATCGAACGCGGTCGAGAAAACGCTTCTCCGGGCCGGTCACGAGCACGACCCTGCGGGCACCGAGCTCTTCTAGGAGCTCCGGCAGAAGGTCCAAGGCGTCATCTTGAAGTAGGACACGAGGCATGGCGGCTCTCCCGAATGCTGGTCTTGGAGTCGTGGTGGCCTCTGAGGTAACAAGCTCGCGGGCCCGAACCAACGATGAACATCAGTATCGGCGCCGACCGATGCCCGCTCGCGCGCTTCCTGGGTCCAAGTGATCGACTGAATAGGCGCCGCTCTCCACCGTCAAAGGCGAAATAGGAGATCTCGAATGTCGAAGCTCGCTCCCGTCACCTGTCTCGTGCTCCTCCTGTCTTCCACCCCTGCCGCAGCAGAGGTCTGCGTGACTCTCGATGAAGCCAGCGACACACTTCAGCCGGGCGACCAAAAAGCGGTCGTCAAAGTGGTCGAGTCCGCCTTCCGCCAAGAGGGAGAAACGGTGGTGCCACCGCCCTGCGGCGAGCTCTACACCATCTACAACCTGAAGCTCGGAAAGAGCGTGCAGGCGGTGATGAATGGGCCGCGGGGCGAGCGCAGCGGCCGGGTGAACACGATCGAAGACCTGCCCCGGATCTATAGCCAGATGGTTCGCTCGTTGATCGCGGGCACGCCGATGACTAACGACGGTTCGATCGCCCGCGACAACGTAACGATGGATCAGGCAGCCCCCCGTCGGGCCGCTGCGGATTCGATGTGGTATCTGCGTCTCGGAGCCGGGAGCATTCTCGGCGGCGAGTTCGATTGGGGTCCGAGCATCGGGTTTGGATACCGCTACGAGCTCGACCACTTCGGCATCGATGCGTCGGCGAACATCTACATCGGTACGGATCGCGACGTGGAAAACGACGAGACGGACGTCGGCATTTCGGGCAGCTTGCTCAAGCTCATGGGACTCTACTTCTTCGACGCGCGCGGCAACTCATCGCCCTACGTTGGGCTCGGAATCAGCTATGGCGGCGCGGCGATCGTCGACCAGATCGGAAACCCGGAAGACCCAAACGAGACAGTCACCGACACCTTCGCGGGCGGCGGTCTCCAGGGCGAGGTCACCCTCGGCTACGAGCTCCTGCGCGCCAGCACGATCCGCATGTTCATCGCCTTTGACGCGACTTTGCCCTTCTATCGATCCACCAGAGACATCGTCTTCGCTGACACGAGCGAAACCCGCTACACCCCAACCCTCGGGCTCTCCCTCGGCTTCGGCTTCGGTAGCTCGAACGCTCAGAACATCAACGTAACCCAGACCAACTACTGACACTCAACGTCGATCGCGCAGGTCTTGTCTTTTAAAGCGATCGCATTGCGCGCAATCAAATCCATTCAAGCGATTGTTCGATTTTAGCGCAGATTCCGTCATATTCCGCGGAGTGTGCATAATTAAAATTATGTTTATTCGTTTCTCTATGCCGGCTCATGACCCAGATCAGGTTGGTCCCGTCTCGAACGGGAGTAGGGTCGTGCCATGTGGTCGCTTCACCCTGATCGTGTCGATGCCCTTGCCCGGATATTCTTCAGCCACGGTGACTGGGAGCACCTCCAGGAGCTGCAGGTGGCCGACGAGGGCTACGGCTACGACGCTTTTGGCGCGCACCCGGCCTGGATGCGCCTCGGCTATGCCACCCTCAAGCCGCTCTACGACGTCTGGTTTCGGGTCAGCTCGAGCGGCGCGATGAACATTCCCGACGACGGGGGGGCGATCCTCGTCTCGAACCACAGCGGCGCCCTCCCCTTCGACGCAATGATGCTCGCCTGCGACGTTGGGATGAAGACCTCGCCTCCGCGGCCTCTGCGCGTCGCGGTGGATCATTTCGTGCCCCGGTTGCCGCTGGTGAGCGTGTTCTACTGGCGTGTTGGCGCGATCGGAGGCAGCCGCGAAAACGTGCGACACCTGTTGGAGCGCGGCGAGCTCATCGGTTTGTTCCCCGAGGGGGTTCCAGGGATCGGCAAGCGCTTTTCCGAGCGCTATCAGATCCGCACCTGGCGCGAGGGGCACGCGGAGCTCGCGATTCGCCATCGCGTGCCGGTCATTCCGACGGCCGTCATCGGGGCGGAGGAGCAAATGCCGCAGCTCGCTCGGATCCCGTTGCCCAAGCAGACAGGCGTGCCTTATTTCCCGCTGACACTGACTCCCTTCCCTCTGCCGGTGAAGTACCACATCTACTACGGTGAGCCGATCGACCTGTTTTCCGATACGGAGCCGAACGACGCGAGAAATCCGGAGCTCGTTCACGAGCGGGCCGAGCGAGTGCGAGAGGCGGTCCAGGCGCTCATCGCACGCGGTCTAGAGGAACGCCGGGGAGTCTTCGGATGAGGCGCTATCTCGTCACGGGCGCTACGACCCCGGTGGGCGAGCAGCTCGTCGGTCGGCTCCTCGATCGTGGCGCCGAGCACGTCCTCGCGGTCGGCGTCGAGCCGCTGGAAGCCACGATCTTTCGTCCTGGGCCGCGTCTCACCTACGAGCGAGCGGACCTCACGCACGCTCGACGGGTGCGTGAGCTCATGTTCGGCCCGGCACGACGGCTCGAGATCGACACGTTGGTCCACATGGCCCTTCACCGGGACGCGGCGCGCAGAGGCTCAGGCGTTTGGAAGCTCAATGTCGCGCTCACGCGACTCCTCATCCATCTCGCCGAAGAACACCCGACCTTCGAGCGCTTCATCCTGAAGAGCCACTCGGAGATCTACCGGGTGCGCCCTGACGCGCCCGCCGTGATTCCCGAGCACCACCCCCTCGAGCTCTCGCCGCGGGCGCCCCAATGGGTGCGCGATCGGGTGGAGGCGGACCTCACCACCTGCACCCGTATGGGGATGTCGCAGCTGCAGATCGCCGTGCTCCGAGTCGCCGAGTGTCTGGCTCCCCACGTGGGCAGTCAGCTCTACGACTACCTCTCTTCGCGCGTGTGCTTTTCGCCACTTGGCTTCGATCCGATGATGAACCTGATCAGCGTGAGCGACGTGGTGGAGGGGCTCTACCTCGCGGCAACAGCCGAGGCCGAAGGCGTCTTCAACCTTCCGGGGCTCGACACGCTACCGCTTTCCGAGCTCATTCGCCGCTGGCACTGCGTGGAAATCCCGCTGCCCGATTTCGTCCTGGGCCCACTCTACGCAGCGCGTGCGACACTGAGAGGCCATCGCTTTCGCTACGACATGAACCGATGGCGTTTCCACTTCAACGCGATTTTAGACGGCACACGGTCCCGCGATCTCTTGGGCTACGAGCCTCGGGTTTCCGTCTTCGAGGAGCGCGGCACCGCGTAATTCGCGCGCTCGACGCGAAGAACGCGCGCGGGGATCGCCAGGCGACGGAATGTTCCGAGCCAATGCAGCTGCTGCACCGAGAGCGCATCGTTTTCGGACTTCACCTCCACCAGCTCGTACTGCTCCTCGCCCCAAACGAACAGGTCGGGAAAGCCCGTAGACCCGTTTCCCAAGTCGCGCGCCATTTCCGTCAGCACCGCGCGAAGCGCAGGAAAAGGCAGGCGGTCAAACGCGACTTTGACCACCGCGAGCAGCGCGTCGTCCCAGGTGACCATCGGGTTCGTCGTTCCGCGCTTGTCTTCGATCCGACGCGCTAGACGTCGAGCTCCGTCATCGCCCTCAAACGTTTTCAATGCGCGCTCGATGGCTTCCCGTCGTCGCTCGAAGAACCCCTGCTCCCGTAGATCTGAGGGACCGCGCTGGAGCGGATGGTGCAATGCGCAGGCCTCTTCATCGAAGAGCACTTCCCAAAGCAGCAGACCAAAGAGTGCGCGCCACAGACGATTCTCGACGTGGACGGCGCCGAGGCCATCCGAGACAAAGCGGCGTACGACCGCCGACTCCACCGCCTCCCCGGGGAGGAGCTCAACCCGCAGGAGCTCGGCCGAACGAAGGGTCTCCGTCGTGCGCTTGCGCCGACGTTTCCGCAGAATTCGGTCACTGAAATCTTCCGCGAACAGACGCTCCTCGGCGCAGCGCGGGGACTGGCGGATCTCTTCACAGACCGCGAGGGCCGCGGCCGACTCCTTCAGCCGGTAGTGCACGCGCGCGCGCCTCTCCCGCGCCGGTGGCGCCGAAGCGAGCTTGTAGGCATGGAGCGCGATCGGATCGAGCTTCTCCCGCTCGAGCGCACGGCCAACTCTCACAAACATGCGGTCCAAGGTGCTGCGGGCGGCGGGACCGAGAGGACCGCGAGCGCACGCCCATTCTAGGAGCCAGGCGAAGACCGCATCGGGGGGCTCGGTTTCACCCCGGACGGACAGCTCCCGCGCCGCCCGGGCGACGTCGAGGCACTCGTCGAGCGCGTGCCGGTTCGCAAAACGCGGAGTCAGACGCGCCACGTCGTAGTGCTCGAGACGCACGTGCCCGACGTCTCGAACGACAAACTCAGAGAGGTGCCCTCTGAGCGAGCCGAAGAACATGAACATGAGCGCCTCGACCGTCTCCACGTGTGCGAGGCGAACCACGGGCCAACGTTCGAGGAGAAGCGGAAGAACTCGCCGCGCCGGCGCGTCGATCACCGCCGCCCAGACGACGTCACGCTTTGCCCGTTTGGGGAGCGTGACTCTCAGGGTCTCGAGAACACTTCGCCACTCCCTCAGGTTGAAACGCGACGTGAGCTCGATCAGCGCATCCACATTGTCCGAGCCGAGCGAGAACACGAAGCCTTCAGCCAGGAGCTCGTTGATCGCGCATGCGTCCAGCTCCGGATAGGCCAGCCGGTCCAGACGAAAGAGCTCGCCGCGCCGATTGTTCATACGCACGAAGAGCGCGCGCGCATCCTCGGAAAGCGCTCGGAACGCCTCGACGAAACCCGCTTCCTTCTCGGTCCAGAGGCCCGCGTACTGCTCTTCCACGTGTGCGAGCAGGCTCTCGAAATGCGCGAGGTAGTACTTCGGCTCGAGCTCCACTGCCATGGGCGCACGCTAGCACGGGAGCACCACAAAAAACGGT
>CAYXVF010000106.1:0-20469 GCA_964468125.1 uncultured Bdellovibrionales bacterium
CGCTGCCGGGGAACGTGTGCACCTGACCGGGGTAGGCGCGCGCGATGTCCTCGGACGGAGTGATGATCGAGGTCATCAGGTCCGCATCGGTGGGTGCGGGCTCGTAGGCCCCGCCGAGCATCTTCACCGGCGGCGCCACCGTGGGCTCGGGGAGCCCGCTCACCGCGAAAACTCGGTGGCATTGGGTGCAGCCGAGCTCGACGAAGGTGTGCTTGCCAGCCACCGGATCACCGTCCGGCAGGCGAAAACCCACCATCGACTTCTTGGAGCACGCGGAGAGACCAAAGGTGAAGAGGAGCATCAGGACCAGCATCATGGAGCGTCTCACGGTGACTCTCCTTTCTTCTGCTACCCCTACAATGCGCACAAAGTGTGTCGGGCGCAGTGCTCCCGAGGCCGAACGGGAGAACTTTGACGGGGAAGAACGCCGAACTCGGTTACAATACTCCTGAAGCCAAATCTGCAACCGGGGGAGTCCATGACACGCAGTACCGTTCTATTCCTAGCTCTCGCGCTCAGCGCGTCGACCGCCGTGGCGAAGAAGAAGGATCGCCGCGAGGTTCGCAATCCTGGGGTTCGACTGGTGAAGAGCTTTGGGGAGGAGTCGCTCGATTTCTTCAACTCCCCCACGGGCGTGGCGGACAGCAACAACAACCTCTACATCGCCGAGACCGCTGGTGGCGTGGTCAAGAAGTTCGACCCGGCGGGCAATCTGCTCGACGTGATCGGGAGCAGGGGGAACGCGCGCGGCGAGCTAAACGCTCCGGTCGAAATCGAGGTCTTTGAAGATGTCCTTTACGTGAGTGAGCTCGGAGGCCGTCGGGTGAGTCGCTTCGCCGTCGACGGGCAATTCATCGACACGATCGGCGCCGGCGAGCTCGTCGGTCCCCGGGCGGTGACCCTCGACGAGGTGGGCTCGATCTACGTCCTCGACGAATTCAGCAATCGAATCGTGGTCTTCGACCCGGACGGCACGAAGGTCTCGGAGTGCAGTCCACTCGGCTTGTTCATTCCAAACGACATCTTCTACTCCGAGGGCGTTCTGTTCATCGCCAACGCGAACGCGCAGAACATTCTCAAAATCGATCTCGACTGCAATCTGTTGGCGGTGAGTGGCGGTCCCGGGGCCGGTCCGGGGCAATTCAACTTTCCTCGCTCCGTGTTCGTTCGCGACGGTCTCGTTTACGTCAGCGATTCTCTCAACAATCGCGTTCAGGTTCTCGACACGGATCTCAACTTCGTCAGTCTCTTCGGCGGGTTCCCAATTCTTCTCAATCCGAACAGCACGCTCCTCTTGGACGACGGGACCATCGTCGTCACCGAGACTGGCCGGCACCAAGTGAAGCTCTTCGCGCCGGACAACCTGGTGACACCGGTGCGAGTGATCGGGGCTCCACGAACCGCGCCCGGCTTCCTGAACGCTCCTGGGGGCGTGTTCTACGACCGACCGGCCGGTGAGCTCTATGTGGCCGATACGAACAACGGGCGGATCCAAGTCTTCGACTTCGATAGCGGCGAGCTCGTCCGCACCTTCGGTACGCCCGGCTTTGGTTTCGTGCCGGGAGACCTCCTGTTCGTCAACGGCGTGAGCGTCATCGATGACTTGGTCTATGCGACTTCCGCTCTGCACCAGGTCGTCGTCTTCGACAAAGGCGGCAACGAGGTGGCCCGCTATGGCGAGTTTGGGTTTGGTCCGGGGCAGTTCTTCTTTCCTTTCGATGTCCAGGCCGATTCGGAAGGGAACTTCTTCGTCACCGACAATTTCAACAATCGGGTCCAGAAGTTCGACCCTGAGTTCAATTTCCTCCAGGCCGTGGGAGCGGGACTGCTCGTTGCGCCCGCGCGCATTCACATCGATCGCCGCGACCGGGTGTTCGTGACCGACACGGGGAACAGTCTCGTTCGCGTGTTCGAGGCTCGGAGCGGCGAGCTCCTCGCGAGCTTCGGTGGATTTGGGACAGGAGAAGGTCAGCTCTTTCTCCCCTTCGGGATCACCATGGACAAGCGCGAGAGATTCGTTTTGGTCACCGAGTCGGGCACCAATCGTATCTCTTCGTTCCGAAACAAAGAGGGCTTCCCGTTCGCTCGGACATTCAGCAGTCTCGGTGCGACCGAACGCGACGTGTTTTTTCCCTCGGCGTTGGTCCAGTGCGGAGGCGCGAGGCAAGTGTGTGTCTCGAACAACGTCCTCAGCACGGTGAAGCGTTTCCAGCTCTCCTTGAAATGAGTCGACAAATGGCTTCTTCTCTCGGTTGATTCCGGGTGAAGCTGGCGTTCGTGATGATGTACGTGGATTGCAAGTTAGGCCGACTGATCGAAACGCGCTGGGCCTCTCCAATCGACGGAGACGACGTCGACCACTTCATCACTCGGACCGCGGCGATCATGCGTCGACAGGCGGGGAGCTTCGTCGTTTTCGCGGATCTCGAACAGGCCTCGGTCCTTCCTCCGGAATGGATCGACCGAGTGGTCGATCTTCTCCGCTCAGACAACGCGAGGATCGAGCGCAACGGAATGCTGCTCGGGAATTCCGCCGTGTTTTCGATGCAGATCGAGCGCATGGTGCGACAAGCGGGCAGTCCGGCGCGCAAGACGTTTCGCTCGTTGGACGAGCTCAAAAGCTGGATTTTACCGGTGCTCACGCCGAAAGAGATCGCCCGCTTCGAAACCTTTCGCGCCCTCCCGAACGAAGGGCTGCTCGATTCGGAATTGCCGCTCTAGGCAAGAGGGTGCCAAGCGCGAGCGCGGTACCTACTTTCCTGGAATGGGCCGTCTCGCTTCCGTCCTGATCTTCCTGTCGGTGCTCTCGCTCGTGGTCGCAAGCGGGCACTACTACCTCTGGACACGTTGGGTCCGAGATACGCAGCTGCCGTCGCCATGGGGTCGAGTGGCGACCGTGGCGATCATCGTGGCGGGGGTCGGGATGATCGCAGCGCCCGTGCTGTATCGTGTCTTTGACGGCGGCTGGACCAAGGGCCTGATCGTGCCGGCCTACGTTTGGTTCGGGATGGCGTTCTACGCGGTGCTCCTGCTCTTTGCCGGAGACTTGGCCAAGCTCTTCACCTTGAGCGGCGGTGGCGATGCTCCCCTCGAGCCGACCCGGCGCCTCGCCATGGTGCGCATGTTTAGCAGCAGCGCCGTGTTTGGCAGCGCCCTACTCACCGGCTTTGCCGTTCGCGCGGCGACTCAGATCCCCGGGGTCAAAAAGGTCTCGGTCATCCTCGAAAAGATGCCCGCCTCGCTCCAGGGGCTGCGGCTCGTTCAACTGAGCGACATTCACATCGGCCCCACCGTCGCCAAGGCTTACCTGGAAGCCGTCGTCGCCAAGGTGAACGCGCTCGAGCCCGATCTGGTGGTGATCACCGGAGATCTCGTCGACGGCTCTGTGCGCGAGCTGGGCGATGCGGTGTCCCCGCTTCGCGACTTGAAAACCTGTCATGGCGTCTACTTCAGCACCGGCAACCACGAGTACTACAGCGGCGTCTCTCAGTGGATGGATTTCTTGCCGACACTCGGTGTTCGTGTTCTGCGCAACGAGCGCGTCGCGATCGAGCACGCGGGCGCGACCTTCTATCTTGCGGGTGTCGACGACCACACCGCCGGCGGTTTCGGAGGCGGACACGGCCCGGACTACGAGAAAGCCTTGGGTGGCCTCGACCCGTCGGAAACGGTGATCTTGCTCGCCCACCAACCGGTGCAGATCAAAGAGGCGACGAAGCACGGCGTCGACCTGGTCCTGTCGGGGCATACCCACGGCGGGCAGCTCTGGCCCTTTGGGATTCTGGTGATGCTCGCGCAACCCTATGTGTCAGGGCTCCATCGCCACGACACGCGCGCGCAGATCTACGTCAGCCGGGGGACTGGCTACTGGGGGCCGCCGATGCGCCTAGGCGCGCCGGCGGAGATCACCGACATCGAGCTCTCCGGAAACACGGACGCCCCTAGCTGAGGCTCTCGAGCACGTCGCCGCGAGGCGTGCAGCGGGTCGTCCGCTTGCCTTTTGCCGCCGCTCCCGTCACACAGCGTCCATGCGGGTGAGAGAGGAGCGCGCTGCGGAGCTGCAGGAACGGGTACGTCTCTACGTTCAGGTCCTGCTCGCCGTCGACCTCTTCGCGCACGTGAGCGACTTGCTGGAGCTCACGGTGACCCTGGGCTTGATCTGGCCTCACCGGCCCGCAGGGAGTCGACCGGATCTCTACGCCCTCGGCACTGTCGCCTACTTCTTCCTGACCGGCAGCCACGTCTTCAGCGGCAAGACCGTCGTCGAGGTTGAGTTTAGGTCTCAAGCGCCGCTCGAAGGGCCTCGGCGAGCTTCGCGCCGTCGTCGTGGTCAAAGTCACCCTGGCTCGGCCAGCCCACGCCGAGTCCCTCCTCCGCATTCGGCTTTGGAATGATGTGAAAGTGCACGTGAAAAACCGCCTGGTGGGCCGGGGCGCCATTGTTCTGAAGAATGTTGTAGTCCGCGCAACCGGTGACCTCTTTCACCGCGCGACAGAGGCGCGGGAGCACCCGACCGATCGCGGCCGCCGAGTCGTCCGAGAGCTGGTCGAGGGTGGGGGCCGGCTCCTTCGGGATCACCAGCGTATGACCGCGTGAGAGGGGGCCGATATCGAGAAAGGCCAGCACCGCGTCGTCTTCGTAGACGCGATGGCAGGGAATCTCGCCGTTCAGAATCTTGGTGAAAATCGTATCCGCCATGCGGCGGATCTATCACGCCTGCTCGTCCGGGTCTGCATCCACGAGGATCGGCTGCGTGTCGCCGTAGTTGATGGTCACCGGCTGCGTGTCTTCGAGCTGGAAGTCCGCGCGCGGTTGATTCCCCATGCCGGCGAGCTCGTTGAGCATCGCGAGCTGCTCCGGGGTGAGCTGCATGGTCTGGCTGTCCCCCCCACCGTATTCCTCGCCCATTTCCTCCAGGGTGCGCTGCTTTCGCTGGTGGGGGCGGATATCGATCTCATCGGTGGTCATGGCGGCTACTCCTCATTGGCGGCTGGGGGACATAAACGGCAGGTCGGTGAATTGGTGCCGAAAATGCGCTCTGGCACCGCAAATAGCGACGCTCTACTACAGTGTCGGATCGTCTCCGACACGGGAGCCCTCCCTTGACTCCCCGCTCGATGTCGCCCTAGACCTGTCGAAACGCGCAGAAATCGCAGAAATCGCGGGAGCTTTGTTCGATGACACCCGAGCCACTCGTGGTGTTGGTGGCGCTCGTCCCGCTGCTCGGGGCGACCCTCAACGGCCTCTTCGGGGCGCGTTTCTCGAAAACGGCGGTCACCGTCATTGGGCTCGCCCCCATCCTGGCGGCCTTCGCAGGAAGCGTCGTTCTCGCGAGCACGATCGCTCGATCGGACACCGAGATTCGCACTGAGCTGTTCACCTGGATCGCAGCAGGCGCTCTCGAGGTCGGCTTCGCCCTCGTTTTTGACCGGTTGGCCGCGCTCATGTGCCTTCTGCTGACTTCGCTCGCCGCATGGATCCATCTCTACTCGGCCGGATCGATGCGTGATGACCCAGCCTACCCCCGCTACACCGCCTGCCTGAACCTCTCATCCTCGGCGATGCTGCTGCTCGTCCTCGCCGACTCGCTTCCGCTGCTCTTCGTGGGATGGCAGGGCCTGGGGGGCTGCACCGCCCTGCTGGTCGGTTTTTGGTTCGACGAAGACGCCCATGCCCGAGCGAGCAGGAAGGCCTTCGTTGCGAACCGCATCGGTGACTTCGGGATGCTCGTGGCGATGATGGTCTTGTTTCGTGGCACCGGCACCCTGACGCTGGCAGCGATCGACGTAGCCGCCGTGGGTCTGAGTCCAAGCGTCGCGACCGCGGCGGCCTTGCTGCTCTTTCTGGGCGCGGCGAGTAAGTCCGCGCTGATCCCGCTCTACGTTTGGCTCCCGGACTCGACGACGGCGCCGAGGCCTGCCACGGCGTTGCTTCAATCTGTGTTGACGGTCGCTGCCGGGGTCTATCTCCTGACCCGCACCGGCTCTCTCCTCAACGCAGCGCCCGTCGCGATGTCCACCGTTGCTCTGCTCGGCGCGCTCACCGCTCTTGTCGCGGCCGCAGTCGCCTGTGCGCAATCCGACCTCTCCAAGATGCTCGCCTATTCCACCGTGTCCCAACTCGGCTTCACCTTCGTCGCCGTAGGGGTGGGGGCGATGGGCGTTGCGCTCCTGCACCTCGTCGTGCACGGATTCGCCAAAGCGTGTCTCTTTCTCGGCGCGGACTCGGTGATACGGGCGACCGGCGAGGAGCGCGACATGCGGCGCATGGGTGGCCTGCGTCTCTCGATGCCGTGGACCCACGGAAGCGTTCTTCTCGTCACCCTCGTGCTCAGCGGGTTTCCCCTCAGCGCCGGTTTCATCTCGAGCGAGCTGATCCTTTGGAATGCCTGGGGGGCGACGCTCTCTGAATCGTCCGTCGGTCGAGCAGGCTACGTCCTGTGGGGATCGGGAATCGTCGCCAGTGCGACGAGCGCCTTTGCACTCTGGCGCGGGTTCTTTTTGGTCTTTTGGTCTGGCGCGCCACGAGGTGAGGGTGCAGCCAGTGCGCAGGAGTCCTCGCGAACGCAGCTCGCCCCGCTCGTCGCATTGGGTCTCTTGGCCGTCGCCGTCGGAGGTTTGGCCTGGCCCGGTTTGCTCGGCGGCCGTGAGTGGCTCGTTCGTGAGTGGCTGGAGCCGGTCCTTGGAGCTGCTCCCATCTCCCTCCCGGCGCCCCATGTGGCCACGAGATGGGCGCTGTTCCTGGCCGCTGCGGCTGCGTCGCTGGGCGGTTTCTTCCTCGCCCTCGGATTCTACGCCCGGGGGGTGCATCCCCTGCTCACCCGACTCGCCTCCGAAGAGCCTGGGAAATGGCTTCATGCGCGATTGCACAACGCCTGGCACCTCGACGCGCTGTACGAAACGGTGCTCCTCCAGCCGATCTGGGGAGGCTCAAAGCTCGTACTCTATCGCGTGGTCGAACGCGTGATCATCGAGGGTATCGTCACAGGCGTTGCACGCCTCCTTGCGGGACTCGGCTTTTTCCTGCAGCTGTTCCACAGCGGTAACATTCAGCGTTACCTGGCCATCTTTGCCATCTCAGTCGCGATCCTGCTCTACGGCTGGCTCGCTCCCTATCGACCGCTACCACCCGAGGCCGATACCCCTACGCTCGAGGAGGAGCGGTGAGTCTCCTCTCCGATCACCTGTTGACGTTGATTGTCTTCTTGCCATTGCTCGGTGCCGGCTGTTTGTTTGCATTTCCCGCGGAAGGGCCGGCGGCGCGGAGATTCGCCCTGGCGCTCTCTGTCGTGGGTTGGGGATTGACTGGCCTGGCGTGGCTCCGTTTCGACCCTGGGGTCTCGACGATGCAGCTCGCCGAGTCGGCCGAATGGGTTCCGACCTTCGGAATCCGCTACGCTGTGGCGGTGGACGGAGTGAGCCTCCTGCTGGTTGTGCTCACTGCGCTCCTGCAGCCCATCGTGATCGTCTCGAGCTTTCCGAGTGTGCGTACGGGGAGCCGAGACTACCTCATCGGTCTGCTCGCGCTTCAAACCTGCATGCTCGGGGCCTTTGTCGCGACCGATCTCTTCTTGTTCTACGTGTTCTACGAGCTGATGCTCGTGCCGACGTTCTTCCTGCTCGGGTACGGGAGCGGGCTCCGGCGCATCGACGGGAAGCTCGTCCTGTTCAACTCGAGCGGCGCGGTCTTGATGCTCGTCGCGATTCTCTACACCGTGTGGGCAGTGCGGGATCCGGGGGGACTCACCTTCGATTGGCTCGAGGTGACGGAGCGGCTTCGGAATCGCGAGCTCGGGGAAGCATCGCTCTGGCTCTTTCTCGCATTCGCTCTCGCCTTTGCCATCAAGGCGCCCGTTTTTCCCTTCCACAGCTGGTTTCCGGACGCCTGCGTCGAAGCGCCTACGGGCCTCGCCGTACTCTTGGCCGCGGTGTCACTCAAAGTCGGGGCTCACAGCCTCTTGCGTTTTCCAATGATGATGTTTCCGAAGGCGGCGCTCGTTTTTCTTCCGGCGCTCGGTACGCTCGCGGTGATTGGCATCCTCTATGGCGCCTTGCTCGCCATGGTGCAGACAGACCTGAAACGCCTCATCGCCTACGCCTCATTCAGCCAGCTCGGGTTCGTGCTCCTCGGGCTCGCAGCGATGACGGTGAGCGGCGTGACAGGGGGAGTGGTTCACATGGTGAGCCACGGGGTGTCGACGGCGGGACTGCTGTTGCTGGTGGGCGTGGTCTACGAGCGTCGCCACACCACCGAGCTCGACGCCTTCGGCGGCCTCGCTGCGGTCATGCCGCGCTATGCGTTCACCTTTGGCTTTCTGATGCTGAGCTCGGCGGGGCTGCCCGGACTGAACGGCTTCGTCGGTGAGCTTTTGATTCTGGTTGGGACTTTTTCGAGCGAGGGTGTCCTCATCGAGGCGACCACCGGGCAGCTCGCGACCTTTGTCTGTGCGCTCGCCGGGGCGCTGGGCGTCGGGGCGGTGATTCTCGTCACGCTAGCGATGGGACGAGCTCAGCGGCATTTGGGTCCTGGAACCCGTGCCGCTGCTACCGTCGCCACGGCGTTGCTCGCCGCGGGACTCCTCTTGCCTCCAGTGAACGACTTCGAGGGTGGACTCTTGCTTCGCCCCCTGAACGATTACGTGCTTCAAACCAGCGCGTTCAGCGAAGTCTTCGCCGTCTTTGCGGTCCTCGCAGCCGTCGGGTGTATTCTCACCGCCATTTATTTCCTTCGAGCTACTCAACGTTTGCTCTTGGGTCCGATCGATCGGGAGGAAAACCGGAGCCTGCCCGACCTGAACCTGCGCGAATTGGTGGTGTTGCTGCCCCTGATGCTCGTGGCCCTGGGCTGCGGCGTCTATCCGAAACCTTTGCTCGACGTCATCGAGCCCACCGCCGAGCGCTACGCTCGGGATTTTCGGAGTGCTGCGGATCTTCCGATCCGAGAGCGGAGCTTCGATCGATGAGTGTCTTCGACGCACTCGCGACGCGCTCGCCGCTGACGCCGCTGGTGCTGATGGGGTGCGCGATTCTTCTTCTCGCCGTAGCTGGGCGCAAGGTGTTGCTGCGCCCGTCCCATTTCGCGGCGCTGACCGCGCTCGGCCTCTCGTTCTCATTGCTCTCGGTGCTGCGCACTGAGGGCAGCGTGTTGGGGGCTACGGTTCTCCTTGACGGATTCGGAGTGGTTTTCGGGTCCACCGTGCTCCTCGGCTCGTTGCTCTCCGTACTCGTCAGCGTGCCCTACCTCGAGGAGCATCGCATGCAGGCGGCGGAGTACTACGGGTTGCTCCTCCTGACAGCTGCGGGAATGCTCATCCTGGTTTACGCGGGTGATCTGATGACGCTGTTTGTCGGGCTCGAGCTCATGGCATTCGGTGTTTGTTTCCTGAGCGCGTTCGATCGCTCCTCCCGAAAGTCCCAGGAAGCCGCGCTCAAGTATTTTGTCTACGGCGCCTACGCTGCGGCATTCGCGTTGTTCGGAATCGCCCTGATCTACGGCGAGGTCGGACGGATCAGTGCGGAGCCGAGCCTCGTCCTGAGCGACGTCGTAGAGGTCTACTCGAGCGGTGCGGTTTCGGTGCTCGGCTGGGCGGGAGCGGGGCTCCTGGTGGCGGGCCTGTGTTTCGAGGTGGCCGTGGCTCCCTTCCACATGTGGGCGCCGGACGTGTACGAGGGCGCGCCAACGCCGACCACGGCGTTCATCGCCGCCGGTGCAAAAGCCGCCGCCTTCGCCGCTCTGCTCCGCGTCGTCGCTGCGACGATGGCGGGGGATGCAATCCGCAGGGGCACGTTCGTGCAGGCGCTGGAGGTGATCGCAGTCTCGACGATGGTGATCGGGAATCTCCTCGCGCTCCGACAGACTTCGGTGAAGCGTCTGCTCGCCTACGCTTCGGTCGCGCATGCCGGATACGTGTGTGTGGGGCTCGTCGCTTTCGTGGCGTCGCCCGAGAGCGGAGCGGTGGTGGCTATCGCGTACTACCTGGTCGCCTACGGTGCGATGAGCGTGGGGGCCTTCGGCGTGGTGCTCGCGTTCGAAGGGCGCGAATCGAAACCGGAAGGACCTGCGCTCGAAGACATTACGGGAATGGCGCGCACCCACCGCGCGCTGGGACTCGCGATGGCGGTCTTCATGTTGGCGCTCGCGGGCATCCCGCCGAGCGCCGGCTTCTTCGGCCGGTTCGCGCTCTTTGCGGCTGCCATTGAGAGTGGGCGTTGGCCACTGGTGCTCGTCGCCGCGCTCGCGAGTGTGGTCGGAGCCGCCTGCTATCTGCGTGTCATGGCGCTGGTTTTCGCACCGCCAGCCGAATCGAGAGTCTTGCACTCCCCCTGGCTCTCCGCCGGGCTCTGGATGTGTGCTGGGGTCTCGCTCTTGGGAGGGCTCGCGCCGGAGCCCTATCTCGCCTTTGCCCGCGCCGCACTCGTTGGCTGGCTGCCATCATAAACTGCGAATGGCTACGATTGGACCAGCGGGCGACCTTGCGCCATACTTCTGATCTCAATGGAAGCCACGTGCCCCAGGTGCAGCTTCACGACGCCGAATGTCGATGCAGAGCTTCAAGCTTCCGGGATTTGCCCGCAGTGCGGAAGTCAAACATACTTCTCGCACGGAGAGCCGGTGCGTCCCAATCGGGAGGGCTGCATCGCCGCGACCTATGAGGTGGATTGTGCGATCGGGTTGCCGTTCTCCGCGATCTTTGTCGAGTCGCGGTTGCCCAACGTGGCGCCTGCCGCCCCTCCACCGGCTCCGCGCGAGGACTGGGGCAATGAGTCGATGAGCGACGACGAAAAGCAGAACTGGCCAGAGGACTCCGAATCGCAGGGACTCGGGGACGACCTCTTCACCAGCTCCGATCTGCCCCCGGACGATTCGCCGAGCCCAGGGCTCTTCGAGTCGAGCGATGAGCCAGGGCTCGAGCCTTCCGCCGCCTCGGCCGCGGCGCAAACGGGATCGCTCGACTGGCTCGACCAGGACACGGGCGACGTGGGCCCGAACACTTTGCCTCCCCAGCTGCAAGAGGCGCAAAAGCTCGACGATCTGGGCCATACGCCCACCGGCGAGTTCGACGTCTTTACACCGGAAGACAACGCGGAAGGTGACGAGCACGGTGACGCGCCGGAGCGCGAACACAGAGACGAGGACGAAGGCGAAGGCGAAGGCGTCGATCTAGGAGACTTCGACGCACCGGAGACTGACGATGGAGCCGGGGCGCTCGGGAGCGACGTTCCGGTCGCGACGGGCGAGACCGAGCCTGCCGATGAGCCGTTTGCCGCAGCGGAGGGGGCGAGCGAGGACCCGTTTGCCGCGGACGACGCAGCTGCGGAAAGCGACCCGTTCGCTTCGGACGACGCAGCCCCGGAAGACGACCCGTTCGCCGTGAACAGTCCGAGCGGCCCGACGACTTCCGTGGAGATCGGGGGGGCCGACGAGGATGCGTCGGAGCCTGAGACGGAGACCGATTCGAGCGACGGGGGCAGCGCGGGCTTGCCGGCCCACCTCCAGCTCCCGGCGATCGACTTTTCTTTGCCTACGGAGAGCACGACCGATGCCACGGTGAGCGCGAACAGGGGCGAAGTTGAGCTCCCCGCTCACCTCAATCTCCCGAGCTTTCCCCAGTTCGATCTTCCTCCGGTCCCAGGGGAAGAGCCGGAGGAAGACCGGCGTCTGAGCGACGGCACTGAAGTCGCGGGGTTCGAGGGTGGCGGCGGCTCCTTCGCCGAATTCGATGACACTTCGGGCGTCGGCCCGGCACCGGCTGCGGCCCCCGAGGGACAGGCAGGGGCCCGTGATGAAGGCTGGTCCGTCGGGGCGCCCTCGGCGGGGCCCCCGCCAATGCCCCCGCCCATGCCGGCCAAGCCGAAGGCCGCCCCCCCAACGGCGGAAGAGCCGGCCGGGCTGCCCGCATTGCCCAGTCTGCCGACGATTCAGGCGCGCGAAGAGCCCAAGCGAGATCCGACACTCATTGACCGGCAGGTCGGCGATGAGCTCAAAGGCGGGCACAAGGGCCTCTACATCGCTGGCGGGGCGATGGTCCTGCTACTTGCGGCGGTTGTGGGCGCGTTCCTCTACAAGGACGTGCTGATCGAGACTGTTGCGGACCCGAACGCTGGTGTCGACGAAAGCACCTTGAAGGCGCAACAGATCCGGATCGAGTCGCGCAAACTCTGGGCCGACGCGAACGACCTCTACAAGAAGAAGAAGCTAGATGACGCGATCGACAAGGTGCACGAGTCGCTCGCCCTCGATCCTGCCTTCGGCAAGTCTCACCGGTTGCTCGGCGTCGTCTACGCCGAGCTAAAGCGCAACGAAGAAGCGGTTCAGCACTACCGACGCTATCTGCAGCTCGAGCCCGAGGCGCCGGATGCAAAAGATGTGCGGCAGATCATCGACGACTACGAAAGATCGAAAGAGAAAGAGGCCGCGGCGGCGAAGCCTGAGGACAAGAAGAGTAAACGCCGGGAGCGTCGCTGAGCCCTAGGAGTGAGTGGCGAAGATTTCTTCTTCGGCAAAGCTGTGCGACAACAGGATTTTCTTGCCCTGCATCGACAAGAAGCCGCGCCGCTGAAACTCTGAGAGCACGCGCGATACGGTCTCACGGCTCGTCCCGATCATGGAGGCGAGGTCCTGTTGGGTGGGACGCTCCTTGATCATGATTCCTTCGTCCGTTTTCTCACCGTCCCGCTCGGCCATGTCCACGAGAACTCGCGCCACGCGACCGTAGACATCGAGAAGGGCGAGGTTGCCGATGACGTCGTCGGCGCGGCGCAGTCGAATGCTCATCTCCTGAAGCACATTGAGCGCGATCGCCGGCTGGGTCTGCAGAAGCTTAACGAAATCGTTGCGGGAGAGGCTCAAGAGTCGGCTCTCCTCGAGCGCGATCACGTTCGCCGAGCGCGGTTGACCGTCGAGGAGGCTCATTTCGCCGACCACGTCGCCCGCGCGAAAGATCGACAGGATCATTTCGCGTCCGGACTCACCGTAGAGCACGACCTTCACTCGCCCCTTCTCGATGATGAACATCGAATCCCCAGGGTCATCTTGCCCCACCACGAGTGCGTCCTTCGCGTACTCCATGGGCTTCAAGCAGCTACTGAGCTGCGCGAGAACCTCATCGTTGAGGCCCTCGAAGAATGTGACGCGTCGAAGCAGCTCGCTGTAGCCACCCATGGTCTGGATCACTCCTGGTCGTCGTTCCGAAGCGGTTCCCTGCCGCCTCCCTGGATACCTACCTGACAACCGGCCCAGATACAAAACTATGTAAATCGCCGGGGATCAGGCCGATACGAACGCATCGATCGCCTGGTCGATGGTGGCGACCAGGTCGTCCTGGTGATCCGCGATCATCTTGCGGATCTCCTCTTCTTCCAGTCGGTGAGACCCAGTCACCTGGATCCGCTGCTCGCGACCGGTTTCGAGGTCCCGGGCAGCGACGGTCACCAATCCATCCGCCGAGATCGCAAAACTGACTTCGACGCGTACCTGACCGCGTGGCGCCGGCCGTAGCTCACTGAGGACGAATTCGCCGAGCAGCTCGTTTCCGACGATCTTTCGGGAGTCGCCCTGATAGACCACGATCTTCACCTGCTGTTGGTTGTCGCGCACGGTCGTGAAGATCTTCTTGAGCTCCGTGGGGATCGTCGTGTCTTTGGGGATGATGGTCTCCGCCATGCCGCCGAGCGTAATGATTCCGAGATTGTGAGGAGTCACGTCGAGCAGAATGTAGTCCGCGGTGTCACCCAAGAGCATCGAACCCTGAATGGCGGCTCCAACGGAGACGACGAGATCGGGATGAACACCCGAGGAGGGCTGTCGCCCAGCGACGTGCGCGACCTCCTGGTGGATCCTAGGGGTTCGAGTCATGCCACCGACCAGGATGACGTCATCGATCTCCGCGGGCGTCAGCCCGGCGCCGCTGATTGTCTCGCTGAACAAGCGAACGGTCTTGTCGATCAAGTCGCTCACCATGCGTTCGTAGGCCTCGCGCGTGAGCGTCGTCTGCAGATGGATCGGTTGCCCGTCGCGTTTGGCGCTCAAAAACGGCAGCGCGATCTCGACCGTGTTGCGTTCGCTGAGCTCGATCTTCGCCGTCTCCGCGGCTTCGCGTAGCCGCTGGATCGCGTTGCGGTCGCTCTGAAGGGATACGCCGTAGTCACGTTCGAGCTTTGAGACCAACGATTCGAGAATGCGGTCGTCGAAGTCGCGTCCACCGAGGAATGAATCACCCGCGGTGGCGATGACCTCAACTGTCCCGTCTTCGATCTGCAATACGGAGACATCAAAGGTGCCGCCGCCGAGATCGTAGACTGCGACTTTCCGCTCACGCCCCTCGCCCAGGACACCGTAGGCGAGGGCCGCCGCCGTCGGCTCGTTGATGATGCGAAGAAGCTCGAGCCCTGCGATCCGAGACGCGTCCTTCACGGCCTGACGCTGTTTGTCATTGAAATAGGCGGGGACGGTGATGACCGCCTGGTCGATCTGCTCGTTGAAGTAATCCACCGCCGCTTGCCGAAGCTCGCGAAGGAGAAGGGCCAACACCTCCTGCACCGCGAAGGTTCGCTCCTTGACTTTGATTCGGACGTCACCGTTTTCGCCGCGAACGCACGCGAACGGCAGCGAGCGAATCGCGGCCTGGGTCTGACTGTCGTCGAAGGCGCGACCGATCAACCGCTTCGCGGCGACGATGGTGTTCTCTGCATTCAGCACCGCTTGCCGTTTCGCGAGGCGGCCGATCAGATAACGACCCTCCTCGGCAACGGCGACGACGGACGGGAGCGTGTAGCGCCCCTTGTCGACCGGGACGACCAGGGGTGTGTCGCT
The DNA here is from genome assembly GCA_964468125.1 of uncultured Bdellovibrionales bacterium. Classification (GTDB taxonomy): domain Bacteria; phylum Myxococcota; class XYA12-FULL-58-9; order XYA12-FULL-58-9; family CAYXVF01; genus CAYXVF01. The sequence continues at coordinate 14,812 of CAYXVF010000106.1, forward strand.
TTCGACGACTGCGACGCAAGAGTTGGTGGTTCCGAGGTCAATTCCGAGGGCACGGGCCATAGCCCCCGAATCCTAGCACGATGTGCTCAGCCGACGATGTTTTGACTGCGGTTGCCCGCCTGGGTCCGGAGCGTCACAACCCGGGAGGAGACGAGCCGGTAGAGGACCCGGGCACCCTCGAAGGTGCCCAGGCTCGACTCGTCGATGATCGCCCGGACGGTGGTCGACCCGTCGATCGAGCGATAAACCCGCTGCTCGACCTCCGTGAGGGTCTCCGGAGCCTCCACCCGGACCTCGGGGACCGAGTCGAAGGACGGGATCGCGGTCTCTATGAGCCCCCACTCGTCCACCCGGCGAAACCCCTCCATGAGCAGCTCGTCTACGGTGAGCGCGAAGCCGAATTCGAGCACCCACTCCGGGAGCTCCTCGTAGCGCATGAAGTCGAAGCTGCCGGTGCCGAAGCGCAACAGCTCGTAGACCAGCTCCGAGCTCTGCGCTCGCATGGCCCGTTCGAGGTCCAGGTCGTTGATCCAACCCGCCTCGATCGCCGAGGCCCCGAATCGACGGCCCTCGGTTTTTCGCTGCTTCAGCAACGTGCCGAGTTGGTCCGCGCTGAGACGGCCCTGGCGCACGAGAATGGAGCCGAGCATGTGCTCTTCTTCGATTCCCGTGCCCGTCACGAGGCGCACCGAGCCCATTCGAAACCAGGCGATGATTTCGACGTTTCGGCTCCGGACCGTGAAGCGACCGGTCTGGCGCTGAAGACCGATCATTTGCAGGACCTCGGACAGACCACACTGCGCGATGTCACCAGCGAGGGCCGGGGTTCCATCGGCGAGCTGAAGCAGGCGTCGTGCTTCTTCGACCCACTCCGGGTCGTTGATGACCGACCGGAGCGCTTCCCGAAGCTTTTCGGGCTCGACCCCCGCGAGTGTGCCGAGATGCTTGGCCAATAATTGTTCGGCGAGGCTCGTGTCGACGACTTCTCGTCGTCGCGTCGGTCTCGGAAGCTTGGCGCGATTCAGGCAATGCTCGACGAGGGCGATCAGCGCTTCTGGGGCGAAGGGCTTCGTGATGTGATCGACGATGCCCATCTCGCGCACGAATCGGTCACCGATCGGATCACCCTTGGTGCTCATGATGACGATGGGGATCGACTCGAGGTCCGGGTGCTCACCGAGGCGTTGGCACACCTCGAAGCCGTTCACCCCTGGCATGGCGAAGTCGACGAAGATCAGATCGGGCATGACCTCGCGCACGAGGTCGACCGCGTTGCTGCCGTCGTCGGTGCTGTGCGCCTCGTAGCCGTGCTGGCGAAGGATGCTCTCCATCACCCGCAGCACGGTGGACGAGTCGTCTACGACCACCACACGGTTCGCTTTTGCGGACGAGTCCTCAGCCATGATGCCCTAAATCTACGGAGCGTCGCCCCAGGGTTCAACTTTCACGGTTGTAAGATGTCCGTTACTGTTTTGAGCATGACCCCGGACACGCAGACCTTTCTCCTCGGGCGGGCTCGCGCCGCCATCGCTGCCCACCTACGGAGCGGCGCCCTCGATGCCCCCGCACGCGTGCCTGAGGAAGCGCTCGGGTTTCGCGGCTGTTTCGTCACGCTGTTTCAGAACGGCAAGGAGCTGCGCGGTTGTATCGGGACCTTCGAGGCTGACTGTCCGCTCTGGAGAACCGTGGAGGAGATGGCGGTGGCGGCGGCCTCGCGTGATCCCCGTTTTCCGCCCCTGGCCTCCGATGAACTCGACAGTTGCACGATCGACATTTCAGCGCTCAGCGCACCCACCCCCACGCACCCGGACGCGGTCGAGGTGGGGGCCCACGGCTTGGTGGTGGAGGGGCGAGGCAAACGGGGCGTGCTCTTGCCCCAGGTCGCACGGGACCGGGGTTGGGACCGGGAGACGTTTCTCAACAACACCTGCCGCAAGGCGGGCCTCAGCCCGGATGCCTGGCGCGAGTCGGGCGTGCTGGTTTTGACCTTTACCGCTGAGGTCTTTGCCGAGCACGCTTGAGGTCACTTCGTGGCGAGGGCGCGCAGGGCGGCTTCGCATCGGTTGCGGACCCGCGGGTCGGTCTCGCGCGCGAGCAACGTCTCGATCTCGGCTCGGCTTTCCTGAGCGCTTCCTTCTTGCGCCAAGACCGCGCACGCCAGCGCCCGTACAGACGGCTGGCGATGGGCGAGAAGCTCGAGCGCATCGCGAAGCGGTGGAATCTCGTGAGCGGCACGCAGCTCCCTGGCCTGCTGCGGCCACAGAAAAGCGAGAAAGACCACCGCGAGGCCGAGCTGTAGCATCGCCCGGGCCACCGGGTAGTCTCGCCGCCGGACGAGAATGTATCGATCCAGCGAAAAGACGACCACGAACACCGTGAACAGCACCGGCGCTACGAACGGAAGCCACAAGGGCAGCTCGCCGAGGCGCACGCGGTCCCAGAGCGGGCCTGTCGTCAGGAAAGACGTTAGGACCGTCGCCGCGAGGACCACGTAGACGAGGATGCGGACCGCGCGCCGGTTCTCGTGCAGCTCATCCATGGCGCGCGGATAACACGGGACGGCCGCGATGACGAGAGCGCAGAGTCAATTGCGTTGGGCGAGCCTGAAGACCTTGTTCAGGTGCATGTTCGCTTCCACGTACTTTCCATCGGCCACCGCCTCGCCGAGGTCCCGCAGAATCGGATTGACCTTCTGGCTCGGAATCGAGCCCGCACGGACCAGTTGATCCGCCCGCTTGGTCTTGGCGTCGATGAACTCCACGTCGACGTGGGTGTTGTTCACGCTGTCGAGGACCGCTTGGTAGTGCACCAGTGCCTGCTCGTAGTCTTTTTCCTGGGTCGCGGCCTCTGCGTCCGACAGGGAACGCCTCGCTGCGGCGGAGAGATCGGAGAGGAGAAACTCTCGATTGCGCAGCGCGCGCCGAAAGGATTTCTTCGCCGCGTCCACGTCGCCCTTGTCCACTTTTTTGCTGCTCGCGCCGCGCGGGCGCTCCACCACGACCGTGCGCGTGCTCATACCCCGAGACTTGAGGGATTTGACGATCTGTTCGAGCTCATTGAGCTTCTGGCTCGTACGCGAGAGTGAGCTCTCGAGCGCGCTGATCTGCTGGGACTGTTGTTGGACCCGCCGCTGCAACGCGTTGACGTCGCTCGTGCTCTTGTTGAGGAGCTGATCCTTCTGCCGCTCGAGACGCTGCCGCTCTCGCTCAAAGCGCGTGAGTCGCGCTTCCATCGAGCTCGCCTGCTCGGCGAGCTTGGCCTGCTCCGCCTCGAGGGCGGCGCGCTGCTTTCGGTCGCTCTTCTTCAGGCTTGCGAGCTTCTCGGCGATCTTCTTCTGCGCGTCTTCGAGCTCCGCGCGCTTTTCCTCGACCGATTTCTGTTGCTCCTGCAGGTCTTGCTCTTCCTCCAGGATACGGCTCCGGTCCGCTTCCACGTTGATCGAGAACTGCTCGACCCCCGCGTCTTCGTCGTCCGCGCTGCTCGCCTCGGTCGAGCACGCGCTCAGCGCCAGCGCGCCCGCAGCCCACACACCCCATTTCATCTGGGACTTCATCCGGAACACCTCCAACCGTCTCCCAGGTGGAGATCGTAGCACTCCCCGCGCAGGCAGCAAGATAGAGACACACGTGCCGGCGAAGGCGTCCCTCAGCCCTCGGCGAGGTAGCGCAGGTTCTGAACGGCCGCGAGGTGGCTCGGGAAGAGCTTGCGGAGCATGTCGGACAGTGTGTTCTCCGCCGCCGCGTCGCTGTAGGGAGCGAGGACATCCGCGACGCTCTTTGCGCTCTGCGGCCGCTCAGAGACACGGGGGGAGAGCGCCGTCTGGATCACCTTGAGCACTTCCGCGGGCAGCTCCGGTGCGATGGCGGACGGCTCCAGAAAATCACCGTTCAGAATCGCGTCGAGCACACTGCCTTCGTCGCTTCCCGTGTGCTTGAACGGATGGGAGCCGATCAACATCTCGTACATGAGGACGCCCACGGCGAACAGGTCCGTCCGGTGGTCGATTGGTTCGGCGCGGAGCTGCTCTGGGGCGACGGAGCCGAGCTTGCCGCGCACGACCTCTTCCGCGGTGCCCCCCTCAAACTCCTGCGTCCGCGCGATCCCGAAGTCGATCAGCGCGACGTGCCCGTCAAAGCTCGTGAGGACGTTGCGTGCGTTGACATCCCGGTGTACGACGCCAATGCGCTCGCCACTCGGTGACCGCAGCTCATGGGCAAAGTGAAGGGCATCGAGGACCTGGCAGAGGATCGCCGCGGACAACTCGAAGGGGAGGATGAGCTCGCGCCGGCGCACCTCGTCGAGGAGGCGCTGCAGGTTGGGTCCATCGAGGTACTCGAAGACGAGGAAGAGGTCGCTCCCCTCGAAACCCATGTCGAGGAGCCTCGCGATGTTCGGGTGGGTCAGCTGGCGGCCGAGATCCGCCTCGAGCTCGAAGAGGGTACGAAGCTCCTCGTCCGCGCGGCTCTCCTCGGTGAGCCGTTTGATGATGACGATCTCCGTGCCGTCGACGGTCCGGCGTGACGCGCGAAAGATCTCCGCGGTCCCGCCGATGGCGAGTCGATCGATCGTGGTATAGGCGCCAAAGGTCACGAGCCCGAAGGATACACCAGAAGGGGGCGCCGGTCGCACTGTCGGAGGCCGTTGTTACTATTAGAGAATGCGGCAAATGGGACTTTGGAGTGCCGCGGTCGAAGTCGAAACCGCGCGGGAGGGCGTGGCGCGCCGGGAGGGCGTGGCACCACCTCGTGCGGAGGAGCTGGCTCGGCCCGTGCTCGTCGCCTCAGAAGCGCCACTCGCGCCCCGATCGGAGACCGCTCCCGAGCACCTCGCGGAGTTTCTCCTCGCGGTGGTGGAGAAGCCCATTCGGCTCACGATCACGGACAACCGGCGCACGATGATGACCTCCAAGCTCTCCCGGGGCACTCTGCATCTGCGCCTCCACCACATGTTCCTCCGGGCCCCGCAGGACGTCTGGGACGCCCTCGCGCTCTACCTGAGCGACATGGACCGGGACGGACGGGCAGGGCGTCTCCTCGATCGCTTCATCGAGGCGAACATGGATCAGGTTCGCCGGGCCGTGGGGCGCCTCCAGCCGATCGGGCGCGTGCACGACCTGCAGCCGATCTTCGACCGTCTGAACCAGGAATTTTTTCACGGCGCCTCGAACGCCCGGGTCACCTGGGGTCGCCCCGGTTCACGGCGCTATCGTCGCTCGATTCAGCTCGGATGCTACGTCGCCGACGATGATTTGATCCGAATGCATCCCTGCCTGGATCAGAGTTTCGTGCCCGAGTTCTACGTCGCATGGGTGATGTTTCACGAAATGCTGCACGAGGCGTACGGGGTGGAGGAGGTCAACGGTCGCCGGCACGTGCATCCGCCCGAGTTCCTCGCCCTCGAGCAGACCTATCCGGACTACGACCGGGCAAGAGCGTGGGAGGAGCGCCACCTGCCGCGACTCTTACGCTATCGGCACCGCTAGCGCTTCGAGAAATTCGCCATTCCCTCTTGACGATCGCGGTTCAAACTTTTTATTACCGCGGCTCCCTTCGGGCGGGCCCCGAAGGGCATAGCCCTTGGTGGGGGCGTAGCTCAGCTGGTAGAGCAGCGGACTCTTAATCCGCGGGTCGTGGGTTCGATCCCCTCCGCCCTCACCAC
>CAYXVF010000107.1:0-20296 GCA_964468125.1 uncultured Bdellovibrionales bacterium
ATCGAGACTCGCACCCCGCGCGAGTCTTCGACGCGTGCACCCTCCGCGGCTTACAAACCGACAATTCCCGCTCTCAGACGGGCGGAACGACCGTCTAATGCGATTCCGATCGGAGATGGAATTGAGGCATCATCGGCGGTGCGGAGACCGATACACCACACTCCAGGCCTCGGACGTGATGAGACGATTTGAACCCATGGGCCCGGCGCTCGTTCGCGCGGGCGCGCTCCTATTGCTGTTGGGAACGACACTTCCCGTACGCGCGGAGGTTCCCGCCGGAACTGAGCTCGAGGTCGAATGGCCGAGCCGTCGTCTCTGGGTTGGGGCTGAAGGCGTCGAGGGCATCACGCTGCGTGCCGTGAACGAGGACGGCACACCGGTGCCGATCGACGGCCCGGTCTCCGTCACCGGCCTCACCCTTCCCAGTGAGGTTGCCTTCGCGGGGGCGAGCCTGACGCTCCCTCCGGCGCGGATCGACGCGCGTGAGGTCGAGGTCGCTCTAGAGTCGCTCTCGCTCCGCACCGAGGTCCCGATCCTCCCCGGATGGCTCTCCCTCGCACCGGCAATTCTCGCCATCGCGCTTGCGCTGATCAGTCGCCAGGTGATTCTCTCCCTGGTGGGCGGGATTTACGTCGGTGTCCTCTTGCTCGGCGCGAACCCCCTCGGTGGCTTCGGGCGAACACTGGATGTCATGGTCGGGTCCGCCGCGGACGCAGACCACGCGAAGATCATGATGTTCACCTTACTCATGGGCGGCATGGTGGGGGTGATCACAGCGAGCGGCGGTACAGCAGGAATCGTCCAGAGCCTGGTCAAATACGCTAAAACCCCTCGCAGCGCTTCGCTCGCCTCCTGGGGCATGGGGATGCTCGTCTTCTTCGATGACTACGCGAGCTCCTTGCTCGTAGGGAATACGATGCGGCCGGTCACCGACGGGCTCAAAATTTCGCGCGAAAAGCTGTCTTACATCGTCGATTCGACAGCTGCACCGATCTCGAGCATCGCGATCGTGAGCACCTGGATCGGCTACGAAGTCTCCGTGCTCGCCGAGGCAATGCAGGCGAGTGGCCTCGAGCGCGACGCCTACGAGGTCTTCATCACCGGGCTCCCGTCGCGTTTCTACCAAATCCTCTCCCTCGTCTTCGTCGCGATGGTCGCTTGGACCGGCCGTGACTTCGGCCCGATGCTCGCGGCCGAGCGCCGAGCGCGCCGCGGAGACGGGCTTCTGCGGGAGGGTGCGACGCCGTTGATGGACGAGAACATTCTCGCTGGCAACGCAGGTGATAAAGAGCCCGAGCCGCGGGCCTGGCTCGCCTTCGGCCCGATCGTCGTGCTCATCGCGGTGGCGTTTGTCGTCCTGATGGCGACAGGGCTCGCTGCGGCGGTGAGCGATCCAGCCGGCTACGCGACGGCGCAAGCGGATGGGTTCGTTCGCACATTCGGGTTCATCCTCGGCAACTCGGCGTCCTATGACGCGCTCCTCTATGGTGCCGGGGCCGGGGTGGCGGCGTCGATGATCTTTGCCGGCTTCGTCCGGGCGATCACTCTGGAGTCCGCCTTCGACGCGCTGGTCCGGGGGATTCAGGCGATGATGCTCGCAGTGATCACGCTGGTGCTCGCCTGGAGTATCGGCTCTGTCATGGGCGATCTGCAGGCGGGGGCCTACGCGAGCGGCGCATTGAGTGGCGCGCTGCCACTCTGGACGCTTCCTTCCCTCGCCTTCTTTCTATCGGCGCTCATCGCTTCGGCCACCGGGACCTCCTGGGGCACGATGGCGGTGCTCTTCCCAGTGGTGATCCCTCTGGTCGCGGAAGCCGCGATGAACCCATCGACGGAAGGGGTATTCATGGCGACCGCGAGCGCGATCCTAGGTGGTGCGGTTTTCGGGGACCATTGCTCGCCGATCTCGGACACGACCGTGCTCTCGTCGATCGCTTGCGCTTCGGACCACGTCGATCACACACGAACGCAGGCGCCCTATGCGCTGACGATCGGGGCCATCACCATCGGGCTCGGCTATGTCCCCGCGGGGTTCGGGCTGTCGCCGTGGATCTCCTTGGTTCTGAGTGTCGGAGCGTTGTGGGCGGTTCTGCGCTTCCTGGGGCAGAGCCCGGAAGTGGACGCGGCCGCCCCGGTTGGCAAAACTGCGGAGGTCGAGGCATGAGAGTGAGCTTGTGTGCGCTCGTGCTGCTCTTCGGCTGCGATGCGCCGTTTGTCGAGTATGACACGCGGGTGCTCGTCGAGCCCCAGCGCGGCTACTGGGAGCTTCCGCTTCCCTTTGAGCTGCGCGAGGGGGGGCTCGATGAGAATGCAAGCGAGACGGACTCGGAATTGCTCGAGGCAGCACGGGCGACGCTCAACGGCTCCTGGAGCGATGGCGCAATCGTCCTTCCCATCACCGGCGACATCGACCCGACGACGCTTCCGGAGGACAGCCTCGACCGGGATGCGACGGTATACCTGACTACGCTGGACGACGTCCCGAGTCGCGTACCCGTCACGGTAGAGCTTCTTCCCGCCGATGGCGCCCGTCCGAGGCTCCTGCTCGTGCGGCTCCACGGTGCAGTCCCCCAACCCGAGACGCGCTACGCGCTGGTGGTCACGGATTTTCTCCGAGACGAGAACAACTCCCGGATCAGACGCAGCCGCAGCTTCAACGACGCGTGGGAAGGCAACGACGGCGCCGATCCCGAGTTGCGAGAGCTCGTCCTCGAGCTTCGCGCCGCGCTCGTCCGCGACCGGGTCGAGCTGCAACCCATCGCCGGGGCGGCGGTGTTTGAGACCGACGCCGGAGTTAGGCCATAAAGGAGCCGTGCGCACTTGGTTGTCCCTACTGGTGTCCGAGCCCGTCGTCGTTTTCATGATCTTGCTGAACGCCACCGTCATGGTGGTGCTCGGCTATATTCCTCACAACACCTCGACCCACGTGCTCCTCGACTCGATCGACTACGGGTGCATCGTCTACTTCGTCTTGGAAGCGGCGCTGAAGATCGGACTGCAGCGCAAAGAGTACTTTCGGAGCGAATGGAACCGCTTTGACTTCGTGGTGGTGATGCTGAGCTCGCCTGCGCTCTTTGCCCCGGTTGCCGACCTCGAGACCTTTGGCGGGATCCTGATTCTTCGTCTCGGCCGACTTTTTCGACTCTTTCGTCTCCTGCGCTTCATTCCAGATCGGGAGCACATCTTCGCCGGCGTGGGCAGGGCGCTTCGTGCCTCCATCGGTGTATTTCTCGCGCTCTTTCTGCTGAACGTGATCCTGGCCCTAGGGGCCACCTTCCTGTTTCGCGACGTCGCCCCGGAGCTCTTCGGCAATCCGTTCAGCTCGCTCTACACGATGTTCAAGGTCTTCACGCTCGAGGATTGGTTTGCGGTTCCGGACCTCCTTGCAGAGCGCAGTGGAAACGAGTGGATGGCGACCCTGGCGCGCGCGTATTTCGTCGTGTCTGTGTTGGTCGGTGGGATTCTGGGCCTCTCGATGGCGAACGCGGTCTTCGTCGACGAAATGACCCTCGACAACACAGACGCTCTCGAAGCAAAGACAGAGGTGCTCGAAGGCAAGATCGACGCGCTCCGAGAAGAGGTCGCCTCCCTCCGAGGTCTCCTGGAGCGTGACCGGGACTCCGGCTAGACTCCGTCCACACTTTTCACACGCAGAGGAGCTCACCATGGCTGCGAATTCGAAATCTACAAAGACAACGCCGGCGAAATCCGCTTCCGCCTAAAGGCCGCCAACGACGAGAACATTCTCGCGAGCGAAGGGTACAAGGCAAAGTCCGGAGCGCAGAACGGCGTGGAGTCTGTGAAGAAGAACGCGTCGATGGACGAGCGCTACGAGGCCGAGGTCGTCGAGGTCTGAAGCTCCTCAGAGCCAGCCGTCGTCCCGAAGCACCGCCTCGAGGCGAGCTCGGTTCGAGGGCGCCATCGGTACGAGCGGCAGGCGATAGTGCTCGGAGCCGATCCCCTTCATCGCGAGCGCTGCTTTCAGTGGAATCGGGTTGGACTCGACGAAGAGTGCCGCGTTGAGCAGCTGCAATCGGTTCTGTAGCGCGCGGCTCCGGTGGACATCGCCGTCGAGCGCCGCTTGGATCAGGCCACTCATTTCCTTCGGAGCAAAGTTCGAGCAGACCGAGACCACCCCGTCTCCGCCGGCGAAGACGAGGGCGGCGGCGGTCGGGTCATCGCCACTCAGGATTGCAAAGTCTTCGCGTGTCTCGCGGCGAAGAGTGGTCACCCGGTCGAGGTCGCCGGTGGCCTCCTTGATCGCTACGATGCGCGGGTTCTTTGCGAGCTCGATCACGACCTCAGGCTGCATGTCGCAACCGGTGCGGCCGGGCACGTTGTAGAGCACGATCGGCAAAGGCGCGGCGTCGGCCATCGCGCTGTAATGGGCGATGAGTCCCGCGGGAGTGGGTTTGTTGTAGTAGGGCGTGACCGCGAGTGAATGGGTCGCTCCGTGGTCCGCAGCGCGCCGGTGCAGCTCGACGCTTTGCGCCGTGTTGTTCGTTCCCGTGCCGGCAATGATCGGCACACCGCTGGCGCGTCTGGCGACCCACTCCACCACAGAAAAGCGTTCGTCGTCGTCGAGAGTCGCTGCCTCGCCTGTGGTCCCACAGGGGACCAGTCCGCTCACGCCTCCCTCGAGGTTCGAGTCCACGAGCGCGTCGAGCGCGCCGAAGTCGATGCTGCCGTCCGCGTTGAAGGGGGTGGCCAGCGCGGTGAACGTGCCGCGTAGCTTCATGGTTCATTCTCCTGCTCGATGAAATCCGGGAGCTCTGCGTCTACTGGATCGCCATTCAAAGTCCGTTCGCCCCGATAGAGATCGGCCAGGGACTCACGCTCTCGCACGACGATGACGCGGCCGTCACGACAGAGCACCTCCGCCGGCCTCGGGCGGCCGTTGTACGTCGACGCCATCACGAAACCGTAGGCGCCGGCGCTGCGGACGGCGATGAGGTCGCCTTCCCGGAGCTCGGGCAACTCCCGGTCGAGGCCGAAGGTGTCGGCGCTCTCGCAGACCGGACCCACGACGTCGTAGCGACCGCGTGCACCTCCCCGGTCTTCCACCGCGACGAGCGTGTGGTGCGCCTGGTAGAGGGCGGGGCGGAGCAGATCGTTCATCCCCGCATCGACGATGGCGAAGTAATGGCTGCCGTGGCGCTTCAGGCGCCGGGTACGCGTGAGGAGCACGCCGGCGTTGCCCACTACGACCCGTCCAGGCTCGAGGATCACCGTCAGCCCAAGGGGCCCGAGCACGTCGCGCAGGGCTTCGCCGTAGCGTGCCGGTGGAGGCGGCTCCTCTCCGGCGTAGGGAATGCCCAGGCCACCTCCCATTCCGACGTGCTCGAGGGGAGCGCCTTCGCTTCGGAGCGATCGGGCGAGCTCGGCGACGAGCGAGGCGGCGTCGAGAAATGGCTCGAGCTGCGTGATCTGTGAGCCGATGTGGCAGGAAACCCCGACCATCTTCACGTGCGGACTCGCATTGCCCCGCGCGTAGAGGGCGTGCGCCTCGTCGCTCGGAACACCGAACTTGTTCTCCTTTAGACCCGTGGAGATGTAGGGATGGGTTTTTGCGTCGACGTCCGGATTGACCCGCACGGTCACTGGCGCCACCCGTTGAAGCCGCTCAGCGACCGCGATTACGGCGTCGAGCTCCGCGGAGGACTCGACGCAGATGTAGCGGCAGCCCGCTCTCAGAGCGGCGGCGATCTCGTCGTCCCGTTTGCCGACGCCGCTGACGATGGTCTTTCCGAGGTCGCCGCCCGCGCGCCAAACCCGGACGAGCTCGCCGACGGAGACCGCGTCGAACCCTGCGCCGAGCTCGCGAAGGAGCTGCAGCACCGCGAGGTTGCCGTTGGCCTTGACCGCGTAGCACAGCAAATGGGGCAAGGGCTCGAGCGCTTCGGTCATGACGCGAATGTGGCGCTCGAGCGTGGCCGCTGAATAGACGTAGGTAGGCGTGCCGACCGCACGCGCGACCTCGCGCAGGTCGACGTCGTCTGCGTGAAGAATACCGTCTCGGCGCTCGAAGTAGTCCATCGCCCTTGGCTAAAGAGCGTTTCTCGTGCCGGGAATCAAGCGCCCTAGAACGTCAGGTACAAACGCGCTTGGATCGACCACGCAAAAGCGCCGCCACCGATGTCGTCGAACGCCGCCGGGTTAAACCCTGCGAGGGGGAAGAGCATGCTGGCCTGCGCGGTCGCGAAGATTTCACCTCCGCTCGCCGTCTTCGACGGCGCGCCAAAGATGAGCTCCGTGTCGACTTCGACGCCCAGGCCGAGGCCGTCTCCTGGCGTGTTCCGGTTGAACCAGGTCTGCGCGTAGTTGACCGCGAGGCGTGCCTCGACCGCGTTGTCAAAGAAGTACTGCAGCTGCGGTCCCGCCATCCATGCGTCCGCGAAGGTTCCGATCACGCGTCGAAAGAGGAGTTGGTCCAGGTGAAAGTCCGGCGAAAACTGGAAGGCGCTCAACCGGTCGTCCGTTTCGTCGCCCGTCGCCGTGCTGCCGCGCTGCGAGTCCGTTCGATCGAGCACGCCAAAGCCGCGGCCCACGAGACCGCTTCGGCCCCGGTCGCCGCTTGCTGCCGCGCCGCGAAGTGAAAGTGTCGCGCCGGAGCGTGGCGCGAGGTCAAAGGAGTGGGCGATGTTGATGTAGCCACCAAACATCTGGATTTGCGTCTGACTGCCGTCCGGGTCGAGGAGCAGATCTTCGAACTCGCCGAGCATCGCCGCGGCTTCCCCTTCGAGGAGCCAGGGGCCGGACCACAGGCGCACGAACACGTCGCCGATGTAGAGAAAGCCGCCGCGGTTTTCGCGGACGTAGAAGTCCGTTCCACCATCGCCGGTCGTGTTCACAGGGGCACTCGGGTCGAAGGTGTCGGTGTCGTAGTACTGATAGTTCAGGCCGTCGTTTTGCAGCCGGAAGGCGTTCAAGAGGCCATAGTTGACGACCGTTTCGCCTTGGAGCACGCGCTCGCGAATGTCATCGGGGTGATCGACCTTCTGCGCGCGAAGGTCGTACTGGTCAACATCGTCCGAGCGCGCGCGGTCATAGATCGGACCCCACTGCGTGTAGAACGGGGAAAAGGTCGGCCCCGTGTCCACCAGGGTGATCCCCGCCTGGAACAGGTGGCCCACCGCTTTAAATCCGATCATCGCCCGGTCGACGACGTCGCCGAAATCACAGTCGAGGCAGTCGCCGTCGTTGATCATCATGCCGAGCCCCCAGTGGTCCGGCATGCGGCCGATGTCGAACTGGAGCTGGTCGTTCAGCGCGGTCAGCCGGGCGTAGACTCGCCGGACCAAGATGGCATCGCGCACGGCGTTGAAGCCCGCTTCGGGCACGCCTTGGGAGCGATTGAGGATGTTGACGGGCGTGCGCCGGGCGTCGGCGCTGTCAGGGTTTTCACGAAAGAACGGGTAGGAGAGCGGTGTGGAGCCCGCCACCAAATTGTCGAAGATGTCGAAAGTGCTGATGATCTGAACCTTCTCGGTCACGTTGATGACGGGCTCGAGGCGTAGGCGAAGGTCCGTCCCCGCGAGGTTGACGTCCTGCCGGTCGCTCGGGTTTTCCGGGTCCGTAGTGACATCCTGATTGACCTCGAAACGGCTCGGGTCTTCCGCCCCGAGCTCGCCGTTGCCGAAGTTGAGCCGCCGAAACATCTGACTGCGCACGCGGAAGTAGCCGTTGAGCTCCACCAATGACAGCTCCGGCTGCAGGAGCATCCAGTCGTCCCTTTCCCAGTCGGAAAGCGAGAGCTCGTCGCCTTGCTCGCCGCTCTCTGGCGCTTCGGGCAGGCTCGAAGGCGGCTCGGGTACCTCCGGGAGGTCGGCGGGAGGCGCCGGCTCCTCCTCCGTACGGGGTTGCGCGGGGGGCTCTCTTCGGGTTTGCGCCTCCACCGCGTCGCTGGCTGAGCTTCCGTCCTCTTCTTCGCCGGCTTCGTCCTCGGCGCTCGAGCTCTCGGCGGCAGGGGGGGACGGTTCGGCCTCTGAATCCTGAGCCCATGCGGGCGAGAAGCCCGAGCAAACGATCGTGGCTCCGAGGGCCAAAGGGGGGATCATTCTCATTGGATCGTGCTCTCTTGCAGTCGCAGGCGATGAATTCGACGGTTTTGCCGAGCCCTACACCGCGAAGCGGGCGGACCATACACAGCGGGTCAACGCTCTTCAAGGCTGGCCGGTTCCCGGGATAGACTAAGGGTATGGAGACAGCCGAGGCCCCCAGCACCGGCCCGCAGGTCGCCCTGTCCGAGAAGACCCTGGAGATCCTCCAGGGGATCGGTCAGCCGGAGCTGCGCGCCCACTTGGACCTGACCCTGCGCCATGCCATGCAGGCGCTCAACGATCTCGGCCGCATTCACCTGCCTCAGGACCAGTTTGAGGAGCGCGAGCAGGCCCACAGCGAAAGATACGTCGAGCTCGCCCCCTATGTCTTGGCGGCGGTCGCCAGCATCAACCGTCTCCTGAGCCACATCGCCGAGACCTACCCGCCGCCGCCAGAGCCGGACGACGACCTCGATGACGACTTTGATCTCGAGTTCGACCTGGTCGATGGGCCCACCGGAGAGGGGACCGGCTTGTCGAGCGAGGACGCGCGCAAGAGCGAGCTCTCCGAGGAAGATCGAGTGGCTGACGCTGCCCACGCCTATGGCGGCATGTTGCGCAGTCGCGTCTTGGGATTTGCGGAACGGCTGAAGTTTGCGCTCTCCCAGGACGATCCCTGGCCACTTCTCGCCGAGCTCGATGACCATCAGCACAAGCTCAACAAGGCGGTTCAGGGCCTCTTCTTCGGGCTACTCGGGGTCTTTGAGCAGAGCGCGAGACGCGATGAGATCCTGCCCTCCTATCGCTCCGCGGTTGGGGAGGCGGTGCGCCTTCGGGTGGCGATCGCCGACCTGAACTACCACGTCAGCCGGTTCAACCACGCGATCGCCGATGCGAGTCCGGAGGCGGCGGTGCCGCTGGTCGTGGCCGTCGCTGATCGCTTGCAACGCTTCTCGGCCCGCCCGGAGTACCGAACGATGCGCGCTGAGGACAAGAAGGCGGTGATCGATTTCCGCCGCGAGCTCTTCCTCATGCGACATCACAAAGACGGTCTTCCGATGGCGCGACTCCGGATGGCGGTGGAGGGCTTCTCGAAGTTCCTCGAGTCGATGCAAGCGATCAACCATCGCGAAGTTCTGGTGATCCATGACCGGCAGCGCATCGCCGACGGCCTCTCATTGGTGGAGCGGGCCGCTTCCCTCGCTGACGAGGACCTCGACGGCACGCGCATTCAAATGGCGCAGGTGGTCGACCTCGTCGCATCACTCATTGGCCGAAACCCAGACCTCGACGATGCCTATCGGCGCTACCGCGCCGAACCCCCAACACCGGATGCCCTCCCGGGCATCGTTCAGCAGTGGATGATTCTGCTCCAGAGCACGCTCGCGACTGTGGGGTGAGCTACTCGAATGACCCGTGCCTCAGCTCGGCTCGGAACGTCCACCGATGAGCCGCAGCCCCTCGCACAGCGCGCGTAGATCTTCGGCGACCCGGCGGGGAAAGGCCTTCGGATCGCGGGCGCGCAGGGCAGGCAACGTCTCTCCCATCGTTGCGCAATAGAGCGTCAGCACGGTCGCTCGCTCCGCGTCCGAGAGCCCCAAGGAGCGCAAGATCGCACCGGGTTTCGGCTTCATCGCCTCGAGCACCACCGAGGCGACAGCGAGCCCCAAGCGGTGCCGCGCGGCTTCCTGCGGCCCGGGGACAAAGGCGAGCTCCCGGGCCGCTGCCTGCACCAGCGGGCCGACTGCCGTGTCGCGTTCCGAGTCGCCGAGCAGGTTCGCGGGCATGACCTCGTCATAGGTGCGCGCCGGTTGGGCGAGCCGCCGAGCGCCCTCGACCACGTCGTCCACGCTCTGCACCGCGTGCATCAGCTGGTCGAGAAGGCCGCCCGCGGCGATCCCCACACCGAGCTCCGCGAGGGCGACGCTTCGCAGCTGGCCCGCCGCGCTCGCATTGGCGAGCCCCAACGAGGCCCGCTTTTCAACTCGATCCGCCTCGATCAGCTTCTCGAGATAGGTGGGCAGACCGCCGACGGTCCCGCCGAGAGCGACGTCGAGGGCGCGGCCGAGACCGGCGGTGGAGTAGCCGATCACCGCGCCGGTGAAGAACGCGACCCACCCCCGAGCTTCGTCCGGATCGCGGGCGTCGAGCTGCTCTGCGATCAGTGCGTGGGCGACGTTGCGTGGTGGGCCACTGATTTCCTCGATCGAGAGATCTCGGAGATCTACAAAACGGTCCGCGTCCTGGCCTAGGAAATTCGCGAGGTCGCGCTGAAACATCGCATTCTTTAGCGAGCCCCGCAGTGCTTCGAGATCGCGGCGCGACTCTCGGATCCAACCGAGGAGCGTCTCACGTTGCTCCGTTCGCGGCGCATCGAGGAGGGCGGCCACCGGAGCGCGCAGGTCCACGATCACGTGCAGGCGACTCGGGGCCCTGATCCCGAGTTGCCCGAGCGCATCGCGCACTCGGTCCGGGGCCTGTCCCTCCTGAGCGAGACCGTCGAGGAGAGCATCGAGCGCACCTGGGGAGTGGAGCAGCGTGTCGAGCATCGCGATGGATTCACGGGCGCGTTGCTGCGCGAGCGCCCGCAGGGGCTCGACGATTCGTTTGGAGAACAGCAGTGTGGCGAGCTCGTGTTGCACGAATGCGCGCGCGACTTCATCCGGATCGGGCACCTCCGACCGTCTGAGAATCAGTGTCAGGGTCTCGAAGAGCTCTTCTTGGGTGGAGAACTGGGCGAGAAGAGGGCCGAAGTCGATCGCATCGCCTCGACCGACTTCGGCGCGCACCGCGTGGGCGAGCTGCGCGCTCGCGAGATGGGGCGCGAGCTCCGAGGCGCGCAGCGATTCGCTCGCACGCGCAATCGCCTCGAGGCTCACCACCGTGCCCTGGGCGTTCTCCGCCGGGATCGGCAGCGCTGGGATCTCCGTCTTGGGCTCGAGGCGCAGGACGGCGCCTTGCGCCGCGGTCGCCTCGATCGATCGCAGCGCCCGAAAGGCGCAGGGACCCGCGTGGTCGATCCCCGCGCGCTCGAGTGCGGCCTCGAGGTGGCGCAGGGCGATGGCACCGGAAAAGCTGCCTAGGGCGGCACGGAGCTCCGCGGGATCGACTCCTTCGACGATCGCGTCGGCGATCACCGCGGCGCGCGACTCCACGCTCGCCTGCGCGAAATCGGTCCGGAGAATCGGCGCGACGAGAGCGAGCACGCGGTCGAGGGCGGGACCGGAAAGCACCCCGTGGTATTCGCTCGCGGTCTGATGGGTGCGCAGCCCGGCGAGGGTCCGGCGCGCGGCGTCGAGTTTCTCCTTCGTTGTCGGGGCATGGGTCCGCGCTTCGGCGGCGCGCTCTCCATCCTTCGAGCCTTCCGGACGCGCGGGGAGGCTCGCTCGCGCTCGTTGCGCCGCCCACCAGCTGCGCAGGGCGTCGAGACTCGGCGGAACAAGAAGCGGCGCCTGGGCCGCAGGGAGGTTCGCCTCGACCCAGGCTCTGAGCGCTTCCCGATCCTGATCCGTGACCGAATCACCGTAGCGGTCCTTGAGCAGCGGTGCCTCGAGGAGCTGGTGGACCACTTCCTCGGCGGTGCTCAGCGCGATGACGGGAACCTCGAGTAGGGGCTCGTTGCACTCCGCGCCCGGGGCCATTCCAGGCGTGAGCTTCAGCATCGATCGGCCGACGTCGGACATGCGCGACTAGACTATCCTACCTCGGTCGACTCGCGTCTAGCCGCTCGATTTCTGGGAACTCCGACGTCACGCGTGCCGCGGGGGCTGTGCCGAAGGCTCAACGTTGAGGTCGTGGCTGTCGCTGCTCCCGCTCGAGGCGCCGTTCACGAATTCTCTGGCGAACCGACTCTCGTTGCTCCGGCGACAGGCTGCGCCAGCGCGAGAGCTTGCGCACGTACTCGCGGCGCTCCGCTGGGCTGAGGGTGAGCAGGCGACGGTAGGCGCGGCGCAGCTGACGTCGGCGTGCCGGTGGCATGTCCCGGAAGCGCTGGAAACTCTCGCGAATCGTCTGCCGCTCCATCTCCGGGAGCTCATTGAAGCGCCGGTATTGCTCGCGCAGCTCGGCTCGGCGATCGCCGGGAAGCTCCTGGAAGCGCCGGTAGCGTCGAACCAAACGCTGCCGGTCTTCCGGCGCCAGCGATTGGAACTTCTCGAAGGCGCGGCGCAGCTCGGCGCGCTCCTCCTCCGAGAGCTCTTCCCAACGGCGAAGGACCTCTTCCTGGGGCGGGCTTTCCGCCGACTCCTGCGCCTGGGCGGGGGGCGTCGTTCCCAGAAGGGCCGCGACCATCGTGATCATCAACCACCGCATGATTAGAGCTCCTCGTCGATCAGGCGATCGAAGGTTTCGGCGTTGACCGCCGCCAACAGCTCGAAGGTCTCGACCTCATCGAGCTTCTCGACCACTTCATATTCCTCGAGCAGCTCGAGGTCGCGAATCATGGCGATCTCGTCGACGGAGTGTTCCGGTGCCACACTCGGAGGACTCGACGTCACGGTGACCGCGAGCACGGCCGCGGTGGCGGCTCCGACGGTCAGGGTTCCGAACAGTGCGGGGAGGAAGGGGTGCCGCTTGCCTTGCTTGTGTTCTTCGAGCTTTGCGAAGAAACGCGTGTCGAAGCCTGGGCCTGGTTCGTGCGCGTCGTTGAGGGCAAGGAGGGCGTCGAGCTTGCGCGAGCGCTCAAGGAGCGCACGACAGTCTTCGCGCTTCAAGGCTTCGACCGCCTCCGCGGGAGGCTCGCGACCCTCGTACTGCGCATCGAGGATCGCCTGGAGTGCTTCCTTACACTGCATGTGGTACCTCCATCGGCTGGGAGAGCTCCGGGTCGAGCAGAGTCGCGAGCTGACCGCGCGCCCGGTGAATGAGCGACTTGAGAGCGGATTCGCTGACACCGAGTGTCGATGCCGCTTCCTTGTAGCTTTGACCCTCGTAGTGGACGAGTAGGAGCGCGGCGCGCTGTTTTTCGGGCAGCTCGGAGAGCGCCGTGCGCAGCGCGTCTCGAAGCTCTCGGCGTCGGGTCGCATCGTCGGGTGCGACCGCAGAGGAGCGCTCCCGATCGGTCTCGAGGCCAGAGCGCGTCTTTTTGAAACTGTGCCGGTCGCGCAAATTCAGGCAGTGGCGTGTCGCGATGCGATAGAGGTAGGTGCTGAGCTTCGCGCTCGGCTGGTAGCGGGGACCCGCCTTGTAGAGCTTCAAGAACACATCCTGCGCGGCTTCCTCACCCATCGAGGCCGATCCGAGCATTCGGGTGGTGAACCCAACGATGCGGTCGCGATAGGCATGATAGAGCTGCACGAAAGCCTCCTCGTCGCCGTCCCGAAAGCGCAGCATGAGCGTCTGATCCGGGTCGGTCGTTTCTGTTTGTTTCAAACCGCCGCGGCGTCCGAAAGTTGCGAGTCGCACCATGAAGGGGATCACTTTTTCTCCCCTTTCTCGCTGATCTCGAGCTCTTCATCCTCCGCGAGAAGCGGCAGGTCGATGAGAAGGTCGAGCATGCGCAGGAACTCCGCATTCCGCAGCATCAGCAATTCTTCCGCGGTCGGCGGGCGCTTCGGCGCTCGCCTGCCCGTTGGCGTTTTTGCGCTCCGGGCGGACGGCGCCACTTTCGCGGGGGATGGCCGCTCAGGGGTCTTGGGAGCGGGACTCGTGCGGGCGGGACGCGGGGGCGGCGGCTCGGCCGGAACACCCAATGGCGCCAAACGCGCCGCGACGATGAGGACCCACTCGATCACAGCTCGAAGCTCCCATCCACGATCAGCAATGCCCGGTAGGCGAGCGTATTCTCCGGGAAGAAGCTCCCCGGCACCAACACGCCGCCGATCGCTTGGAAACCCAGGTTCTGGCCCCATTGCCATCGCATCATCAAATTCGGCTCGAATCCGTAGAAGCTTCCGCCGCCGCCGGTGCGCCCATCGATCGGCTCGTCCGCAAAGAGGGCGAGGGCGCGCGCTTCGACCGTCCATTCGTCTCGCGCCCACTCGAGCCGGGGACCGCCCCCCAGCACGCCGTGCCCGTTGATCCCCGCCGCCGAGGCCCGGGCGGCGGTGAAGGTCTGGTTGATCCCATTGGTGAAAAACAGTGTCGAGTAGGTCCACAGGGGCGCGACCGCGATGAACGACGTGTAGTTGCGGTCGCTCAACAGCTCAGGGTCGTAGCCGGTGTAGTAGAGGCCGAGCAGCCCCGCGGCAAAATGGGCGCCTAGACTCAACGCCACGTCGAGGTCACTGCCGAAGCCGCGCAGGACCAACCGCGCGGTCGCTTCGTTGCTGTCGATGAACTCGTAGGAGCCGAGATTCAAGATCGCGTTGCCACGCACACGCACGGGTCCGAGCTGCGCGCCGATTCGAGCGCCGATATAGGTGAGCTGGGCCCGCTCGCCGCTCTCGTCGAGGAGGACGGAGTTGAGGCTGACCTGCGCGCACTCGGTTTCGGTGATCTGGGCGATCTCGGCGAGCTGAGTGCAGAGGCGGGTATTGAGCGCACCCTGAAGCACCGCTTCCGCGCGGGTCGCTCGGGCGACGTCGTCGATGGCGGCGCGCCGGTCCCAATAGCTCGCAACGAACAGCTCGATCTCGTTGATGAGCCCCCAGTCGTAGCGAAGTGCCAGCGTCACCATCGGGCTCGGCTTCTCCAGGTCGCTGAAGCGTCGCCCGGCGGCGAAGGCGCTCGCGTCCAGACTCAGGCCGCCATCGACGTCGTAGTCACCGATGGTGAGAAACACGCCGGTGCCAACGTCCTGGTACACCCGGCCGTCCCCAACGGAGGCGAAGCGACGGCCGAGCTCTAGGGTCACAGGCCCCGCGTAGGCGATGAATTCCGCCGCGCCGAGCCAGAGGCCCGAAGCGGCAAACTCTCCGGCCGATTCGCCGAAGAGCGTCAGTCCCTCAACGGGCGGCTCGAGGGTCGAACCCGCGCGAACCTCGCCCGTGGTGAGGAATGTCCGGAAGCCCACGCCGTCCGCAGGAAACCACTCCCCCTCCGCCGTCAAAACGAGAGAGGGGTACAGATTGCGTGGACCCGGGCGCAGGAGCGAGTCGATGTCCCAGGCCTGAACGGTCACGGTCTGCTCGGCGCCGGTGTTCGGGAAGAACACCACGTCGATCTCTTCGTCTGAATCGAGAAAGGTCCTGGGAAAATTGCCCTCCGCGGTCATCAAAACGAGCGCTCCCAGGTTGAGGTAAGCGCTCGGTCCACCGCTCGACGGGGCTTCGAGAACCTCGACGGTGGATTCTGCGTTCTCCAGAGGCGGCAGCTCGAGCAAGGCGTCGAGGGGATCGACCTCGCGCTCCTGCTCCACGTCGGCTGCGGGTGCACCGGGGCCCGGAGTCGCTGCGAGGAGCATGAGCACTGCGAGTGGCATCGGTGGCGTCGTCCATTCCCCGGATGAGGCCGGAGTATAGACGCCACAGCTGGGATTCTAATCAACCCACGCACCACGATAGCCCCCGGACGTGAACCTCGAAATCCGGGCTCACATCGATTCCAACCGGTGAGATGCCGATCGGTTGCGGCGCGGACGCGGGCGATTTCCCTCTTGCGCTGAGGACTCCGGGCCCCACGTTGTGCGGTGTCGGGAAGCAAAAAGCGCTCCGACGAAGACAGGCCGGGAATCGCGTCTCATTCGCCGCGGCTTTCGGTCACACAATCGCTCGTAAAATCAATGAATTGCGCACCGAAGGGGCGCAGTGCGAAGCCGCATAGAAGGAGTGAGAGAGTCATGGGAAAGATCATCGGTATCGACCTCGGGACCACCAACAGCGTCGTCGCGGTGATGGAAGGCTCGGAGCCGAAGGTCATCACCAACGAAGAGGGCGCTCGTACCACCCCGTCGGTCGTCGCGTTCGGCAAGGACGATGAAGTCATGGTGGGCCAGGTTGCCCGCCGTCAGGCCATCACGAATCCGGAGAACACCATCTTCTCGGTCAAACGCTTCATGGGCCGCCGCCTCAACGAGGTGGAGGGTGAAACCAAGCGGATGCCCTACGAGATTGTCGAAGGTGCCGGGGGTCAGGCGTATGTGAGCGCCAAGGGCAAGAAGTTCGCCCCGCCGGAGATCTCCGCAAAGGTTCTTCAGAAGCTCAAGCGCGCCGCCGAGGCGTACCTGGGCCAGGAAGTGACCGAAGCCGTCATCACCGTTCCCGCCTACTTCAACGACGCTCAGCGTCAGGCGACGAAGGACGCGGGCAAGATCGCAGGGCTGGACGTCAAGCGAATCGTCAACGAGCCCACCGCCGCGGCCCTCGCCTATGGGCTCGACAAGAAGAAGGACGAGATCATCGCGGTCTATGACTTCGGTGGTGGAACCTTCGACATTTCGATCCTCGAAGTCGGCGAAAACGTGGTAGAGGTGCTCGCGACGAACGGCGACACGCACCTCGGCGGCGACAACCTCGACGACGTGTTGATCGACTACCTCGTGGCGGAGTTCAAAAAGGATCAGGGCATCGACGTTTCGGGCGACCGAATGGTGATGCAGCGCCTGAAGGAAGCCGCCGAGAAGGCGAAGATAGAGCTCTCCTCGGTGAGCGAGACCGACATCAACCTGCCGTTCTTGACCGCGGATGCCTCCGGGCCGAAGCATCTCAATCTGAAACTCAGCCGGGCGAAGTTCGAGAGTCTGATCCACGACTTCGTCGACCGCACGATGGAGCCCTGCAAGAAGGCGCTCGAGGACTCGGGCAAGACCGCGGGTGACATCGATGAGGTGATCCTCGTCGGCGGCTCCACGCGTGTGCCGCTCGTCCAGGAGACCGTGAAGAAGTTCTTCGGCAAGGAGCCGAACCGCTCGGTGAACCCGGACGAAGTCGTCGCTGTCGGTGCGGCGGTTCAGGCCGGTGTTCTCTCCGGTGACGTCAAGGATCTGCTGCTCCTCGACGTGACCCCGCTCTCTCTCGGCATCGAGACCTTGGGCGGCGTGATGACGACCCTGATCCCGCGCAACACGACGATTCCGACCAAGAAGAGCGAGGTCTTCTCCACCGCCGCGGACAGTCAGACGAGCGTCGAGGTCCACGTGCTGCAGGGTGAGCGTCCAATGGCGGGCCAAAACCGAACCCTCGGCAAGTTCCACCTGGACGGAATCCCGCCGGCGCCCCGCGGCGTGCCACAGGTCGAGGTCACCTTTGACATCGACGCCAACGGCATTGTGAACGTGTCCGCGAAGGACAAAGCGTCCGGCAAGGAGCAGACCATTCGAATCGAGTCCGGCGGTGCGATCTCCGACGACGAGATCGATCGCATGGTCAACGAGGCGAAGGAGCACGAGGCCGACGACAAGCGTCGCAAGGAAGAGGTCGAGGTCAAGAACCAGGCCGACACCTTGGCCTACCAGGTCGAGCGCTCGCTGGAAGAGCACAAGGACAAGCTCGATGACGCGACCAAGAGCGACATAGAAGCAAAGGTGAAAGCGACCCGCGAGGCGATCGAGACCGGCAACGCGGACACGATCAAGGCCGCGATGGACACGCTCACGCAGGCGAGCCACAAGATGGCGGAGAAGATGTATCAGGCATCCACCGCCGGTGGTGAAGCAGGCGAGGGCGAGCCGAACGCCGGCGCTGCGCCAAAGGAAGACGGTCAGGTGGTCGACGCGGAATTCGAAGAGACCAACTGATCCAACACTGACAATCACTTCCATCGAGCCCCGGCCGCGCCTGTCGCTGCCGGGGCTTTTTGCATTCGAAGGCGAACGTGGCGTTATGTCGCAGCCGCCGGACAGTTCCCTGCCTGGAACCAGGCGACGGTTGTTGTGCATCACCTGGCCACTTGATGGCGGTCAAGGCCCTCTTCGATTCCGGCGCACACTGTGGGGACGAACGGAGGGGGCGGATGACAGCCACTCTACGCCTGATGCGCTTCGACGTCCGAGACATCGAAGCGGTCGCCGGGCTCGCGCAGTCAAACGATGGCGATGGATTGGAACGATTCGTCGTCGGCGCCTTGAACGACCACATTTCGATCGGTGCGATCTTTCTCGAGCTGCTCCAGGGTGCCGGTCAGATTCTTCGAGATCGATACGAGAACGGCGATAGCTCGAAGAGTGAGCTCGCCTTGTCGATCGGGGCGCTTCGCCTCGTCGCGCTTCGCTGGGCTCCGGAGCTGCCGCGACGTTCCTCCCTCGATGCTCGTTCGGTCATCCTCCTGCGCCCCGAAGCCACGCATCTGAGCCTGAGCCCAACGCTTTACGAAATCTACTGCGATTGCTCGGGCTGGTCCGTGGAACCGCGGGTGGGGGAGCCCCCAGAGGTGGGATCGGACGCGGTGTACTTCGTGTTGGTCGAGGCTGCAGAGCAGCTGGCGCAGGCGTTTTCGCTCTATGACCGGCTGCGCGGTGGCCATGCCTGCCTCGCTCTCGACCCCTGCCTCGCGGCGCTCGTCGAAGAAGACCCGCGCCCTCGGCTCGAGGACGCCGGTCAGGTGCCCGCGTTTCTCAATCGGATCGAGGCCGCGCAGCGCGCGTAACCCTCGAACTTGATGCATGTCATGGTGCATTCTTTTTTGCTAAGGGAAGGTTCTCAAAAGTCGGGAAGGGGGGAACGCCGAATGCTGTCCCTGGTTGCACCGCGAGCCGCACGCACGCACGAGCTCGCGTCGAAGACGGTCCCACACATCGTCCGTCGCCTCGCGGATCGACATCCGTCGGTACCGCTGTCTCCAGCTCGCTTCACGGAGAAGGAAATCCGCGAAGTCGCTGAGCTCGCGATTCTGGATTCGCGGGCGCTCCATGGCATGGTGCTGGCCTCGCTCCACCAACCGGTCGGCGCGATCCTCGCCGAGCTCCTCGCAGGAGCGGGGCGTAATCTCGAGCGCGCCTGGCGCTTGGATCTGATCTCGTCAACCGATCGGTGTATCGGAGTGGCTGCGCTGATCGTCGAGGCGCGCTGGTTGGCTCAGCGCCTTCCGCTGCGGTTGTCTCCCAATCCAGGGCACATCCTCGTGGTGCAAACGCCGACGTCTGTGCCGGCCCTGGAGCCTGCGCTCTTTGCGATCTACGCGAACGCGCTCGGCTGGTCCGTGTCCCATGCGGTGGGTCCGCGCGGTGTGGTCGAAGTGCTCGACGAAACAGCGGTGGACCTGGTTCTCTTGTCGGTGACCCGGCTCTCGGACCTCCGCCATGCCCTCGCCTGCGTTCGCGACGGGCGTCGTGCGCGACACGGCATGTCCGCCCACACCTTTGCGGTCACTTCGCCACTCTTTGGCTCGATCGCGCGCCGCGCGGGACGGATCGTGCAAGGACTCTTCTTCGACGTTCGCGAGCTGGTCCCTGTGGTGCGTGACCTCGAGCACGAAGTCGTCGAACGAATGCACTGACCCCGGGGGTCTCGGCCGGTAGCTCAGTTGCTACGGCAGTCCACGCTCAAGGTGCTGGTGTTTCCCGCGGATACCCTCGCGATCTCCGTGCGTGTGCTACCGTCTGGACACTCGAAGCGTAGGCGGTACTCGCCTTCGAAGAGGCCGGAGAGGCGCGTCGGGGTTTCCACGGGGGGCTTGTTGCCGCGACGGACCCGCGCCCAGGGCGTCGCCTGTAGCGCGACGTTGCCCTTGCGCAGGGCCAGGTCGAGTTCGGCGGTCTCACCGGAGCGAATCCGGACCCGCCGGGTCAGGAAGAACCCCTCGCTCGGGCTCTCGAATCGCAAACGGGCGGGTCCCGTCGGAAGCGACTCGCGCCGCAGCGGCGTTTGCCCGAGCAGGCGTCCCCCAGAATAGACCTTCATCGGAATCGGGGCGTCGATCTTCAAATACCCCTTGGGCCGTCGCTTCGGCCCGGACGGGCGCTGGGTGCGCGCCGACGTCTGGGAGTCGCGATCGGTCTCGGCGACGAGCTCGGGCTCCTCCTCGATCGCAGGCTCCTCTTCTTCAGCCAGCGGCGCCGACTCGTCGTCTTTGGGCCGGAGGTAGGCGCTGATGAGCTCCCGGCCGCCGGGCTCGACGTAGACGCTCTCCACATGCGGGGCGTGACCCTCGAGGCGAATCTCGATCCGATGAAGCTGGCGTGCGGTGACCTTGATCTCTTCGAGGGGGGTTTTGCCCTCGAGCTTGTGCCCCCCGACGTAGACGTCCGCGCCGCTCGGTTTGCTCGTGAAGCTCAACGCCGCCTTGTTGGCCTCGGTATCCGGGACAAGCTCGGCAAACAGCGCCGGAGGGACCTCGCCTTCTTGCACCTGCGGCACCTCCACCGTCGATTTTGCGAAGCCGTCGCGCACGAACTCCGCTTGCAGGATTGCACCGACCGAGATCCCTTCGTCGATCGTGAAGGG
>CAYXVF010000108.1:0-20137 GCA_964468125.1 uncultured Bdellovibrionales bacterium
CGAGAGCCAGAGGTCACAGGGCTAGCCGCCCGCGTCCAAATCCTGTACCGCGCGCTACATCGTTCACACCCACCTGCGCTCCCTTGCGGGGCTCAGCATTCGTCTCCAACGTGCCACCGCAGACCCGAAAGCAGGTGTCGTTCATGGCCTGGGCCTTCGGCGGCCCGGAAGAATATCGGGGGCGCGATTTGCGCACCGCGCATCGACACCTCGGACTCGACGACCGCCATTTCGACGCGATCGCCGGTCATCTACGGGCGACGCTCCGCGAGCTCGGCATTGCCCCTGAGCTCATCGAGGAATCGATCTCCATCGTTGCCGGAACGCGCGACGACGTGCTGGACCGGTGAACGTGGCGCTCACACCCGGGCCCAACGGCGCCCCCTTTGACCGGGTCGTCGTGCCGAATCGTGGCACCTTCGACGTGCAGAGCTTTCTCGATCTTCCCCTCACGGAACGGGTGTCGCTGATCCTCGCCCGCTCCCTGAGCTTCTATCGCGGACAGCGTGAGATTCCGCGCGCCGACGCGCTGCGTTGGCTGCGAGAGCTGCGCAATCGCAACTGAGTTGCAATAGGCCGCGGAGCGGAATGGTTGCCACCGCCGGTGGGTTTGACACCGCCTGAAAGCTGCCTTACCTCGCCCTCGTCCGCGGTATTTTGCAGCCTTACTCGATTTCGGGAGTTTCGATACATGATTCGCACGTCCGTGGTCCTTTCTGTTCTTCTCACTCCTGTTGCGCTTGCCGCTCAGGAGTTGCCCCAGCCCTCGCCCCACGCGCGCGTGGAGCAGACCGTCGGTGTCACCGACATCTCCGTCGACTACTCGAGCCCCGCCGTGCGGGGGCGCGTCCTCCTCGGCAAGCTCCTGCCCCTGGGTGAGTACTGGCGCGCAGGCGCCAATGCGGCCACGACCGTGACCTTCGAGAACGACGTGAAGGCCCTGGGCGAGAGCATCCCCGCGGGCACCTACCGTTTCGGCACGATCCCCACCAAAGGCGGTTGGTATGGCGTGCTCAGCAAAGAGGGGGGCAGCCCCGTCGAGCTCGACGAAAAGGCCGTCGTCGCCAAGGCGAAGGTCAAATCACAGGTGATCCGCTCCCGTGAGCGACTCGCCTACCTGTTCGAGAACACCACCGATACGGGAACCGACCTCGTGCTCGAATGGTCGACTTTCAAGGTGATCGTCCCGGTGGAAGTCGATACCGACACGATCGTCGCGAAGAACGTCGACGGCGCTGTCCGCGATTCCTGGCGCACGCTGATGCGCACGGGCCGTTACCTGAAGGACCAGGGCAAAAACGAAGAAGCCCTGAAGCACCTCGACATGTCCCTCGCCGTGAAAGAGACCTGGTGGGCGACCTGGTACAAGGCGGAGACCCTCGCAGCCATGGGCAAGAAAGAAGACGCGACCGCCCTCGCGAGGAGCGCCCAAGAGCTCGGCAAGAGCGACTCGACCTTCGAGCGCTTCTACGCGAAAGATGTAGAAGCCGCGCTCGCGACTTGGGCGAAGTAGGACCGGATGCTGCAGGGGTTCGCCGCCGCATACTACGAGTGCGATCCCCGGAGCGCGGGATTCCTGCCACCGCGATATCAATCCGCCAATGAATGGCCTAAGATTGTCGAAGAGGCGGGAGGACGGTCTGTCTCCCCTGTCTTGCTCGACGAGCTCAGGGTCCAGAACGCGGCGCTCGGTGAGTCGGCCGCACGCCATCGACAGCTCGATCGCCTCGCGTTGGAGGGGGCGACCGTAGTCGTCACGGGACAGCAGCTCGGACTCTTCCTCGGGCCACTCTACACCCTCTACAAAGCACTGACTGCGGTGGAGTGGGCGAAGCGTCTAGAAGCGCAGACCCATCGGCCGGTGGTGCCCGTCTTCTGGCTGCAAACGGAGGATCACGACTTCGACGAGGTCGCGGTCTACCGCTCCGTGGACAGCAACGGTGATTCCTTCGAGGCACGTCTGCCGGCGGATTCTTCTCGGCGCTCGATCGCACATCGTCGTTTGGACGAAGCGATTCTTCCGGCTTTGGACCGCCTCGAGCACTCTTTGCTCTGGCTGCCCGAGGGAGAGCGTGAGGTCGAGCGCTACCGTACCCACTATCGACCCGGCGCGTCGTGGGTCGAGGCGTTCACTCAAGTGGTCGCCGAGTATCTCGCGGAGGAAGGCCTCCTGTTCTTGAACCCACGCTGTCAGACCGTGGCGGAGCTC
Source organism: uncultured Bdellovibrionales bacterium (assembly GCA_964468125.1). Lineage (GTDB taxonomy): Bacteria > Myxococcota > XYA12-FULL-58-9 > XYA12-FULL-58-9 > CAYXVF01 > CAYXVF01. The sequence goes on from CAYXVF010000108.1 coordinate 2,210, forward strand.
GCCGCCCCGATCCACGAGCGGGCGGTTCGGGAAAGCACGGAGATCGGCCAGGACCTCACCCGGCGCGCTGAAGCTCTCGAAGCAGAGGGCTTTCGGGTTCAAGTTACCGTCCGTCCGGAGTGCAGCCTGAGCTTTTTTCACGCGGACGAGGTCGAGGGAGAGCGCTTTCGCCTGAAGCCCGGTGCGAACGGCTACGCCCTTGCAGGGAAGGGCGGTGAGGTGAGCAGGGCTGAGATCCGTCGCGCTCTCGAGCACGAACCGATGCGCTTTAGCTCCTCCGCGCTGCTGCGCCCAGTGCTCCAAGACACACTCCTTCCAACCGTGGCCTACGTCGGCGGGCCTGGAGAGATTTCCTATTTCTCGGAGTTGCAGCCGCTTTACGAGCGCTTTGAGGTCGCGATGCCACTGGTAGTCCCTCGGAGGCACTTCACTGTCGTGGAGCCGGCGGTGCGGCGCGCACTCGACAAGCTCAGGCTCGATCCCGAAGAGCTGAGCCCCGAGGCTCTGGATGCGGTGGCCCGGAGCCGCATGCGCGTAGACCCGGAGGCGCTTCGGGAACGACTCGTTGGCGCGTTGGAAGACGAGCTCGGTGCGGCGGAGGCTGAGCTCCTGGCGATCGATACGAATCTCTCGCGGTCCTTGCAGCTGACCTGCAAGACCATCGGCTTTGCGCTCGGCAAGCTGGCGAGTCGCGTCGAGGACGCGCAAGCCCGGAGCGATGAGACGCTGAATCAGCGGCTCGACACCCTGCGAAGACACCTGTTTCCGACTGGCGCGCCACAGGAGCGGGTTCACGGGTGCGCTCGCTACTTTGCGCGCTTCGGGGTCGAGGGATTCAAGAACGCCCTGACTTCCGCGCCCGAGTCCGCGCCCGGACGGCCGACAGTGGTGGAGCCCGCCCCCATCCCGACAGGAGGCGCGCTGTGAAGCCCTTGAACATCGCGGTCGCGGCCTTTTCGACCCACGGCGGCAGCGGGATCGTCGGCTTTGAATCCGCCAGACTGCTTGCCCGGCGCGGGCACTCGGTGTCATTCGTTTCACCGCGTCCCCCCTTGCGTGCAGCGAGCGCAGGCAACCTGAATCTGTGCACCGTGCACCGCATCAAGCACCCCCTCTTCAGTCCTGGCGCCTACGCTTGGTCGCTCGCCACGACGCTGCTCGATCTGCACCAGAAACGACCCATCGACTTGATCCACGTGCACTACGCCGTACCGCACGCGGTCTCCGCGGCGCTCGTGCGACAGACGCTCGGTGGCGGCGGGCCGGCGCTCGTCACCACACTTCACGGGACCGACGTGACCCAACACACGGTGGCCGAGGAGCATCGCATGCTCACCCGGTGGGCACTCGAGCAAAACGATGCGCTCGTGGTCCCTTCCCTGGCACTGCAACGGGCTGCGACCGATCGCTTTGGGTTCGAGGCGGAGCGTTTCGAGGTGATCCACAATTTCGTGGATCTCGATGCTTTTCATCCGGGAGATCCCCCGGAGACACCGCGGCTGATCCACGTCTCAAACCTGCGCCCAGTGAAGCGGGGCCTCGACGTCATAGCCATTTTTGAGCGTGCGCGCGCCTCTCTCCCGCAGCTACGGTTGACGATCGTCGGTGACGGTCCCGATCGCGAGGCGATGGAATCGCGCGTTCGGAGCAGCGGACTCACCGGTGCGATTGATTTTGCCGGCGTCGATGTCGACGTGGCCAAGCGGCTCGCCTCCGCCAGTGTCTTCGTCCTGCCGAGTGAAACGGAAAGCTTTGGGCTCGCTGCCCTCGAAGCGATGGCTTGCGCCTTACCCGTTGTCGGATCCCACGCGGGAGGGCTTCCCGAGGTGGTAAAGCACGGCGAGGGGGGCTTTCTACACACGGTGGGTGACGTAGATGCGATGGCTGCGTCGGTGATTAGCTTGCTGACGGACACGAGTCTGATGGCCCAGCAGCGTGCTGCCGCACGAGCACGAGCCACGCAGATTGGCGACCCTAACCCGATACTCGACCAGTACGAGTCGCTCTACCGTTCGATCGTCTAGAGTAAAGTCATGCCACTGATTGTCTGGAGTTTGTTGATGACCCCAACGCCTGGTTTCGGAGCGGGCCATTCGGGGGTGCTCGAGCTGGAAATAGAGCGGCTGTTGAACACGGGGCGTGTTCTCTACGTGGCCGCGCACCCCGATGATGAAAACACTCGGTTCATCAGCTATCACGCCTCAGCCGGGCGTTATCGCGTAGCCTATCTATCCATCACGCGTGGGGACGGCGGGCAAAACCGCATCGGAACCGAGATCGGCGATCACCTCGGTGTGATTCGGTCGATGGAGCTCGGACGCGCGCGGAGCATTGACGGCGGGGAACAATTCTTCACCCGCGCCACTGACTTCGGTTACTCGAAATCCTCTCGAGAGAGCCTCGAGATTTGGGGGCACGACGAGGTTTTGAGCGATGTCGTATGGGTCGTGCGAAAATTCCGGCCGCACGTGATCGTGACCCGGTTCCCGGAGGAGGGGGGAACGCATGGGCACCACCTGGCCTCGGCTATTCTCGCCCGTGAAGCCTTCGAGGCTGCGGCTGATGGCACGCGCTTCACGGAACAGCTCGACGAGGTAAAACCCTGGAAGCCGGTTCGCATCCTCTACAATCAGCCGAGTTGGTGGCGTCAGCCAGACGCAGAATCTCATGTGATCCACGACGTGGGCGATTTCATTCCACAGCTCGGAATGAGTATTCCCGAGGTCGCAGCGGTCTCTCGGACGAGCCACAAGAGTCAGGGCTTTGGGAGCATCGCTCGCTACGACCGTACCACGGAGTACTACGTCACTGTCGCTGGAACGAAGCCGGACGGATCGCTCTTCTCCGGGATCGATACGACCTGGCGTTCGGTGAAGGGGGGCGAGGGAGTCCGCAAGGGTCTGGAGCGCGCGCTCGAGCGCTTCGATGCGGCGGCGCCGGAAAGAGCGCTCCCTGGTCTCTGGGAGGCCTTTCGTGCGCTCGATCGCGTCGAAGACCGTTCGCTTCGAGACACGACGCGGGAGCGTTTGAGCTCGGTCATCGCCGGTTGCGCGGGGCTGCGCGTAACCCTTCGAAGCGGGTCGGCGACGGTTGTAGCCGGTGAGACACTCGATTTCGTGGCCGATATTGCGGTCCAGCGAGCGAAACACGAGCTCGCCGGTGCGCGGCTTCTCTTGGACGGGCGCGTCATCGCCGAGCGCCTGGCCCTAAGAGCAAACCAGCCGACCGAGCTCAGTGTCGCCATACCCGCGAATGCTTCGCCGTCGCCCATCGACTGGTTGAAGCACGAACGACTCCCGGCGGAGTGGTCCGGGCTGGGTGCTGCGCCGTTCACGTTGGAGCTCACGTTGAAGATTGAGGGCGGCGATCTCCTGACCGTTCGCCGTCCCGTGGTGTATCCGGATGTCGACCCAGTGCTCGGGGAGCGCGCTCAGCTCGTTCGCGTCGAGCCGGCGATCACCGTAACGCCGTCTCAACCGGTACTGACGTTGCTTCCCGGGCTCTCCAAGGTTGTCACCTTCCGCCTTCGAGGAAACCGCAAGGCAGCCACGGGGACCTTCTCTCTATCGGTCCCCGACGGCGTCCGCGCGGAGCCTCGAGAGCACCCGCTGAGCTTCGGACGGGCGGGTGAAGAACAGCTGCTCGGCTTCGAGCTGACGTCCGATGGGGCGAAGAGCGGAGCGGTGGTGCCGCAGGTCGACGGGGCCGATGCCTGGTCGCGGACGGTGATCGACTACCCCCACTTGGCACCAACGGTCGTGCTCGAACCCGCGGTCATGCGGGCCGTTTCGATCGACCTCGATACTTCGGGAATCGCGGGACCGATCGCTTACGTGCAGGGCACCGGTGACCGGGTCGCTGAGCTGTTGGGGGCCGTGGGTCTCGATGTGGAGCTCGTGGAGCCGTCGGATTTGGTCCCCGAGAAGCTCGAGCGCTTTCATGCGGTGATGATCGGGGTCCGCGCGTTCAACGTGCGACCCGAGCTCTTCCCGCGGGTTGATGCGCTCCTCGCCTTTGTGGAACGGGGAGGAACACTCATCGTCCAGTACAACACCAATAACTGGATCGACTCCCTCGCCCGCCCCATTGGCCCATACCCATTCGAGATCAGCCGAAAGCGGGTGACCGACCAGACCGCCGCGGTCACGGTGAAGAGCGATATCTTGAACGGGCCCAATCGGCTCAGCCAGTCCGACTTTGATGGATGGGTTCAGGAGCGCGGGCTCTACTTCGCGTCGTCCTGGGACGAGCGCTACGTGACGCCCTTTGAGATGAACGATGCGGGCGAGGAGCCACTCGCCGGGTCGACCCTCGTCGCGCGGCACGGAAAAGGCCGCTTCATCTACACCGGGCTGTCCTTCTTCCGGCAGCTTCCTGCTGGCGTGCCTGGAGCCTACCGCCTGCTCGTGAACATACTGAGCCGCTGAAATGGACGACGAAAAACAAGTCGAAGAGGGGCCCGGACTTCCCGGCCCTCTGCGTAGCTGGCCCGCGGTCTACGCTGCGGTGCTGCTGCACCTGGCGGCGTGGATTCTCCTTTTCATTTGGATCACCGGGGTCTACGGATGAGCGCTCTGGACTGGGTGGTTCTGACGGCGACGCTCATTGGCATCGTTGCCTATGGAGTTTGGAAGAGTCGCAACATCACCGACACGAAGAGCTACCTGAAGGGTGACAACACTCTGCGCTGGTACACCGTTGGGCTCTCGGTCATGGCGACACAGGCGAGCGCCATCACGTTTCTCTCCACGCCGGGGCAGGCCTACGACGACGGCATGCGCTTCGTGCAGTTCTATTTCGGGCTGCCCTTGGCGATGGTCGTGATCAGCGCGGTGATGGTGCCGATCTACTACCGACTCGAAGTCTACACCGCATACGAGTATCTCGAGCGACGCTTCGACGTGAAGGTGCGGATTCTCACGGCCTTTCTCTTTCTCGTTTCGCGCGGATTGGCGGCGGGAATCACGATCTACGCACCAGCGATCATTCTGAGCTCTCTCCTCGGGTGGTCACTCGAGATCACGAACGTGATCATCGGCGTCGTGGTGATCATCTACACGGTCTTGGGCGGCACGCAGGCGGTGAGCCAAACGCAGAAGCAGCAGATGATTGTGATCCTGACGGGCATGGTGATCGCGGGCTTCATCGTCGTGTCGAAGCTTCCGCAGGATGTTTCCTTGGGTGACGCCGCAAGAATCGCCGGCGCGCTCGGACGCATGGACGTGGTCGATTTTTCCTTCAACCTAAAAGATCGCTACAATCTCTGGTCCGGGCTCACCGGTGGTTTCTTCCTGGCGCTCGCGTATTTCGGGACGGATCAATCGCAGGTCCAACGCTACATCTCGAGCCAGTCGCTCACCCAGAGTCGCCTGGGTCTGCTCTTCAATGGCGTGTTCAAGGTCCCGATGCAGTTCGGGATTCTGTTCATCGGGATTCTGGTTTTCGTCTACTACGTGTTCGTTCAGCCCCCGGCGTTCTTCAACCAGGCCGCCGTCGATGTGGTGCGCGGATCCGAACAGGCGAGCGCTCTGATCGCGGCCGAACAGCACTATTCGGAGGTACACGCGCGGCAACGTGCGGCGGCTGAGGCTTTCCTGGTGACCGATGACCCTACTGAGCTTCGCGCGGCGCACGCAGAGCTGCAATCGGCGCGCAACGCGGTGAAGGCCGCGGTCAAGGCGGCGAAGCCCGACACGGAGACCGAAGACGCGGACTACGTCTTCATCACCTTCGTCATCAACACCTTGCCCGCGGGCCTCGTGGGGCTGCTGATCGCGGTGATCATGTCCGCGGCCATGTCGTCGACCGCGAGCGAGCTCAACGCACTCGGTACCACCTCGATGGTCGACTTCTACCGGCGAGTGGTGCGACCGGACGCGGATGATCGCCACTATTTGCGGGCGTCGAAGCTGCTGACGGTTTTTTGGGGGTTGCTCGCGCTCGCTTTCGCCACCTTCGCGTCGCTCCTCGACAACCTGATCGAGGCGGTGAACATTCTCGGGTCGATCTTCTACGGTCCGATACTTGGAATTTTTCTCGTGGCATTCTTCTTGAGGCGAATCGGATCGAGGGCGGTGGTTTCGGGTGCGGTGGTCGGGCAGATCGCCGTGCTTCTGTGCTTTCTCTACAGCGATTTGGGATTTCTTTGGTTTAATTTGGTCGGTTGCGCGGTGGTCGTGGCAGTGGCGGGTGTTTTGACCCCGATCTTCCCGAAGGACGCGCCGACCGCTCCGGGAGTATGAACATGCGATTGATCCTCACGGCGGCACTCGTCGCCCTCGTGGCGGCCTGTGCCGCACCCCAAAGCCAGGGCCCGAAAGCGGCCGCGCCCGACGGCGAGGCGGATCCGAAGGCCGAGGCCGAGAAGCTGAACGCCCTGGTGGAGCAGTATTTCGAGCGGGGTTTGGCCATGAACCCGATTCAAGCGACCTTCCTCGGGGACCCGCGCTACAACTACTCGCTTCCGAACTTCCTGAGCCCCGCGGCGCTCGAGAGTCAACGCGTCTACGAGCGCTACTGGCTCGACCGGGTACGTGACGAGGTGGACCGCAGCGTGCTCGAAGGGCAGGACGCTTTGACCTACGACATTTTTGTGTCCCAGCGCGAGCAGTCGATCGAAGGTGAGAAGTTCCCAGGCGAGCTGATCCCGATTTCGCAATTCTGGTCGATCCCCAATTTTCTCGCCCAGCTTGGCTCCGGACGCAGCGCGCAACCCTTTAGAACCGTCGCCGACTACGACGCATGGGTCATGCGTGCGCGCGCTGCCGCGCCACTGATGGACCAGATGATCGTCAACATGCGCGAAGGGGTCGCGAAGAACGTCGTGCTGCCTAAGGTGATCGTCGAAAAGATTCTCCCGCAGCTCGCGGCACACGTAGTGGACGATCTCGATGAGAGCATCTTCATGATGCCGTTGAAGAGCTTTCCCGACTCGATCGGCGAAGAGGAGAAGAAGAGAATCACCGCAGAGTATACGACGCTCGTGAAGAATGAGGTGATCCCCGCGTACCGGCGCTTCCACGATTTTCTCGAGGACGAGTACATGGCGGCCGCGCGAGAGACACACGGCTACTGGGACCTGCCGGGCGGAGAGGAATGGTACGCCTTCCGGGTGAAGCAGAGCACCACGACGGATCTCAGTGCTGATGAGCTCCACCAGATCGGTCTCGACGAGGTGGCGCGCATCAAGGGCGAGATGAAGCAGGTTATGCAGGAGGTGGGTTTCGAGGGCACGCTGGCCGAGTTTTTTGCTTACGTGAAGGAGGAGCCGAAGTTCTACTACGACAACAAGGAAGAGCTGCTGCAAGGCTATCGCGATCTTCAGGCAAGGGTGAACGAGCTCCTCCCGAAGATGTTCGACGTGATGCCGAAGGCGGACTATGAGGTTCGTCCGGTGGAGGCCTTTCGCGAAGGCTCCGCGGCCGGCGCGTCATACCAACCGGCGTCGCCGGACGGCAGCCGACCGGGGATTTTCTACGTCAACACCCGGGACCTGAAAGCTCAGCCCAAGTTCGGCATGGAAACGCTCTCCCTCCACGAGGCGTCGCCGGGGCACCATTTTCAAATCGCCATTGCGCAAGAGGTCGAGTCCTTGCCGCGTTTCCGTCGCTTTGGTGGCTATACGGCGTTTAGCGAAGGGTGGGCCCTCTACGCCGAATCGATCGGCAAAGAGCTCGGCATGTTCACGGATCCGATGCAGTACTACGGACGCCTGAGCGACGAGATGCTTCGAGCCATGCGTCTCGTGGTCGATTCGGGCCTGCACCACAAGAAATGGACCCGCGAAGAGGCGATCGCTTTCATGCTAGAAAACTCGTCGATGGCCGAGTCCGACGTGGTCGCCGAGGTCGAACGCTACATGGCGATCCCCGGCCAGGCATTGGCCTACAAGACCGGTCAGCTCGCCATCCAGCGCATGCGGACCAAAGCGGAGAAAGCCCTCGGCGCAAAATTCGACATCAGGGAGTTTCATCGCCAAATCCTGATCGACGGGGCCTTGCCACTGGATGTTCTCGGATCGAAGATCGACCGGTGGATCGAGAGCAAGAAATGACGACGGCACCACTGACGCGCCCGTAGTTTCGTGGCGGTGAGTAGGTGAAGGTAGGAGCGTCGGCCGGGCGCTCCTAACTCGAGGCCGTTTCTTTTGAGAAACGGGTAACCAAGACCGCGCGGCTGCGTATACCCGGGTAGACGACTTTCGTGCGTCTACCCACGGAATCGTTCTACAGTACGCGCGGAGGTATCTCTTATGCGGCTTCGTTTGGCTCTTCTTTCTCTGGCTTTCTCACTCGCTGCGTGCTCGTCCGAGCCCGAGGCGCCTCCGGCCCCCCCCCCTGAGCAGGCGGGGGAAGAGGGTGACTCGGCCGAAGCCGAGGCTGCGGAACCCGAGGCGGAAGCGAAAGAAGAAAAACAACCCATCGCTGCGACCATCGGGGCTCTCAAGGGCAAGGCCACGGTCAACAAGAAGCCCGCAAAATCTGGGCAGGCTCTGAGCGCCGGCGACGTGATCGCTACGAAGAAGGGCGAGCTCGACATTCACATGAACGACGGCTCTCGGGTTCGTCTCGGGCCGGGAGCGCGACTCGAGATCGGCAAGATCAGCGATGAGGAAGGGGTGAGCGTGAGCCTCGCCCTGGGTAAGCTCTACTCCTGGATCACCCCGGGCACCCCGTACGAGGTCGTCACGGGCAATGCCGTAGCCGGAGTGCGAGGCACGAAGTTCTTCATCGAGGAAAAGAAGCGAAAGAGCTATTTCTGCGTCTGCGAAGGCACAATCGGCGTCAAAGGCCCGAAAGACGACGACGAGGTCGCGCTCGAGGCCGGCTACGAGCTCTACGCCCGTCGCAAGAAGGCAGGGGAGCCGAAGGAGAGCGCGGACAAGATGATCGGTAGCATCAATGCGATCTTTGACCAGCTCAAGCCCGCCGCGGACGAGAGCGAAGGCGCGCAGGACGGCGACGCGGACGGCGGCGAAGAGCCGGACGACGAAGGCGACGACGAATAGCCGCGGGATCGTGGTTCCGGGCCTCGGCGCGCTATTTTTCACAAACGTGGGCGCGCCGTTGCCCGCGCGACGCCGGGTCGACACCGGGGAGGCGTAAATCTGCCCACATGCGCGACTCGACGATCGCTTTGCGGTTTCTCGCCAATCTCTTTCGACCAGGGGTCGACCGGATCACCCCGAAGCCCACCTATTTCCATCTGGATGACGGTCAGCGTCTCGAGGTGGACGTCTATGAACCGAGGCGGCCCGTCCTCGCGACGGTCCTGATGGTGCACGGCATGAACACGCGCGCGCATCGGGATCCCCGCTTGATCACCGCGTCCCAAGCGTTCGCCGGATCGGGCGTTCGGGTGTTCACGCCACGCTTTCCAGACGTGGGGCGGGCCCGAATCGTTTATGACAGCGTCGAGCGGATCGCCGGCGCGATCCAACAGACCTCTGAACGGGCAGGCGAAGCGGTCGGCGTCTTTGCGCCATCCTTCTCCGCGGCGATGAGCCTGATCGCGAGTACCCATCCGGAGGTTTCCGGGCGCGTCTCCGCGATCTTCGCCATGGGGACCTACTGCGATCCCCGGGTCGTGATTCGCTTCCTGCTCGGGGACGAAAGCGCCCATGACTACGGGCGCATGATCGTGCTGCGAAATTTCTTGCACCGCTCGACGGGGGCGATTCCACGGATCGAGGCGGCGCTCGACATTGCGATCGAGGACGCAGCCCTGCGCCGCGAAGAGCCGCTGCATCCACGCTATTTCGAGGCTTTGCCCGCCGAGGAGCGTGCGCTGCTCGAGAGTGTGATGGAACGTGTTGAGAGCCGCTTGGAGCACATGGAGCGGATGATCGCCGCGGACCACGACCAGTTGCTCGATCGCATGTCTCTGCCGTCGATCGTCGAGCGCGTGAACGTACCGGTCACCTTGCTCCACGGCGCCGGGGACGACGTGATCCCCCCGCAGGAATCGATTCGCCTGGCGCAACTGCTCGAGCGCCAGGGCAGCGATGTGCACCTCAACGTCTCGCCGCTGATCAGCCACGGCGACACCCAGTCCTTTTGGAAGCAGCGGCAGGCGGTCTTCGACGCCGTGCGCACCTTTGGCCACTTCTTCGGCCACATCACGCGGCGGGGAGCGAGCGCAGCCGCTGCCTAGACGGGTCTTGTCGATCCCCGAGAGCGAAACGGCTAAGATCCGTTGCAACTCTCGGGGGTGAAATGAGCAGGATCATCATCGCGACCGCTGCCACGTTCGCCATCGTTGGCTGCGATACGCGCACCAGTCCCTCCCGCCCGGACGTCGACAGCAACGGGAACGACAACGACACCGTCAACACCATCTCGCCACCGAACGACCCGACGTTGAGCGCTCTCAATGTGGATCCCGGCTCGCTCGCTCCCGCTTTCTCCGCCACGACGACGCGCTACACCGCCACGGTTCCCCAGGGAACGGGCTCCGTGACCGTGAGCGCCACGCCGACCAACTCCGGAGCCACGCTGACCATTCAGGGCGACGCGAGGAGCGCGGGAGAGTCGGTCTCCGTGCCCGTCGCCGGTCCCACCACGGCGATCGTCTTCGAGGTCACCAGTGCGGATGCGAGTGCAAGGCGGGCCTATCGGCTCACCGTTCGGGTCGAAAACGACGGATCGGTCAACAACAACAACAACAACAACGGCGGAATGACGCTGCCGGCGCCGAGCGGTTTCCGAGTCAGCGCGGTCAGTACAAACAGTGTCAGCCTCGCTTGGGACTTGCTCGCCGAGGCGACCAACTACACCCTCTCCCGGGACGATTCGCCGACGGGAACCTTCAACACCGTCGTCGGCTCTACGACGAACACGGTGTTCACGGATTTGAATCTCCAGCCCGCGACCACCTACTACTACCGCCTGCAGGCCACGAGTAGCTCCGCGGCGGGGATCCTCACCGAACCGGTGATGGGGACGACCCAAGAGGTGGCGCGCATCGAGCTCGGTGGTGTCCGCTGCACCGGCGGACCGATCTACACGGATACGGATACGACCGTGCAGCTCGAAGTGGACGTGGACGTTCGCCGTCCGGATGCGAGCCGGGCGTCCATGGACGCGGTGACGATCGATCTGAGGCAATTCGGTCGCACGGCCTTTGACCCGATGGCGCTGACCTCCGGCGCGACCTGGTCGATCGATCTGACGATTCCGAGTGCGACCCCGGTTGGGACCTACACCTTCCCGGTGGCCGTGGAGTGGATGGGCCTCTCCGAATCCTTCGACGAGGGGCCCGTGTGTGCGGTAGAGGTGCGGCCGATCAACGACGATATTGCGATCACGAGTCCTCTCTTGACCCCGAACGGCTTTCTAGCTGGCACGCCGCAGAATCTCGTCCTCACCGCCGAGCTCACGCTCACCGGCTCCCCGACCGTGGACTCATTCACGGCGGATTTCAGCGCCGTCGGCGGCCCGGCGATGGTCCCGATGCTCGACGACGGTATGGGGGACGACGCGACCGTGGGTGACGGGAGCTTCACGGCGAGCTTCACAGCGCCCGGTACGGTGACGACGGGCAGCTACGACATCGTCGTTAATGTTGCCGGGACGGGGAGTGCGGGAATGATCAGTGACAGCACAACTCTGCCGCTCACTGTCAATGACGCCCCCGCGCTCATTCTGACGAACCCGCAGGTGAACCCCACGGCCGTCTCGAACAACATCAATGCAATGCGTGACGTCACCATCTCAGTTACGGCGAGCACCGTTGGAGGGGCGACCATCGACGCGAACGGAATCACTGCGAATCTCTCGTCGATCGACCCTGCGCTCATCGCCCCGGTGCCATTCACCGAGGGAACCCCCGGTGAGTACAGCTATGTTCTCGCCGTCCCGGCGGGCACGACTCCTGACGACTACGCGTTCACAATTAACGGCAGCGCGGACGCGGGTGCGGTCACGGACAGCATCGTCGCGCCGACGCTGACCGTCGATGGAGTCTATCTCGACCCGGCCATCGCCTTTGACAGCATCACGGACACGGGCACCCTCGAGACCCTGAATCCTGGACCTACGGCCGGGACGGTCGCGTTGACGAGCCCCTTCGACATCCAGTTCTATGGAACGACGGTCGCTGCGGCGAGCACGTTTACCGCCGCGACCAACGGAACCCTCGGGATCGGGACGACCGGCGTCGACCTCGGGGCCCAAGCACCGACGGACGCCGCCGGCTATCTCGCGGCCGCTGCGGGGGTTGCCGCACCGCTCCTGGCGGCGTTTCACCACGATCCGATGGTCGCGGATACGGCGGTCACGACACCCGCGCAAGGGATCTACACCGAGGTGATGGGCACACCCGGGAGCCAGATGTGGATCATCGAGTGGTTCCTGGCCTCCGATGCGACCCTTGGCGGCAGCGTCCAGGTGCAAGTGGTCTTCTACGAGGACGCGGTGGCGGCGGGTGCGGATTTCGAGGTGCGTTTCGGAACCATGAACGTGCTGAGCGCGGATCCAGACAACTACTCGGTGGTCGGCGTTCGGAACGCGACCCTCAACGACGATGTTGTATTGCCGCAGACGACGGACCCGGCGACACTCAGCGACACGGCCTATGTCGTCAGCTATTGAGACGGGCCCGCGGCCGCTCAAAGATTGAGGTTTTGTACCTTGAAAGGGTACGAGACCGTTGCGGCGCCACCACGAGGCTCCGGGAAGATCCAGGCGAGCACCGCGGCCTTCGCGCAATTTGTGAACTCCGGCGAGCCCATGTCGTCATAGACGACCCGTGCGTTGGTGGAGGAGCCATCCGTGAGCACGGTCCACTGGAGGACGAGCTTGCCGTTGAGATCGGGCCGCTCCTTCTGAGCACGCGCCTGGCAGCGCCCAATGTCGCGCGAGTTTTTGTTGACGACTTTTCGGATGTCGGCCTTCGAGAGCCGCCCGGGCGGCGTCAGGCTCATGCCTTGGCCGCTCTTGTCGAGCACGCCAACTTCACTCCCCTTGTCCCCGCGTAGCACCGGGGCGCCGCTGCGCAGCTTCGGACCCTTTGCGGGGTCGATCTTCACCGTGGGAAGGTGGTCGATCATACCGGTGACCTTGAAGTTCGCCACCGAGAGCTCACCTCGTAAGCGCTTCGGTCCAGCGTCCGTGCCTGACTCTTCGTTTGCCTCCTGGGTGACCTGACGTGGCGGTGCCTCTTCGACTTTCTTCATGTCCAAGCGATTGCGGCTTCTGCGTTTTCTTCGCGCCTGGGTGGTGTTGTCCGAGACACTCACCTCTGGCGTGACCTCCGGCGGCGTCGGCTCCGCTTCCGGCTCGATCGGTTGAATGGGCTCGAGCTCCGGCTCCGGTTCCGGCTCGGGCTCCGGATCTGGCTCTGGCTCCGCGAAGTCGAGGGTGAGGTCGGCGGCCACGAATTCCACGAAGCGGTCCGTGGCGTTGCGATCGCTGTCGAGGGTGGGGAGCGGGGCCACCGGAATGGCCATGAGGACGGCGTGAAATACCGTGCTCGCCACCAGCGCGCTCAAGGCCTGTCGGTCGGGCAGGGCGACGCTCCGGCGCGGCGCGTAGATGCGCGGGGGGACTGCGACGCAACGAATGTAGAAGGTGAAGGGACCGTAGGAGACCTCGACCTGCTCGTCCCGTTGCGCCTCGATCCCCATCAGGACGCCAGTCCGGTGCGCGGGCGGCGGCCCCTTTCCCTTTCGGAACAGTTTCCATCCTGGGTGCTGAGGAACGTCCACCAGGTAGTCGCCGTTCTCGAGGTGGGTCACGAGTGGGAAGCGGTTCTCGCTCGGGATGAGAAACTGTTCGCGGAGTCGACTCGGTTTGCCTCCCCACCAGAAGCGCTCGCCCGGCTCGAGGAGCGCGGTGTCTTCGATGCTGGCGCCGACGGCGAAGATCACCTCAACCGCCACGTCGCTTTCGTTGTTCGTCGGGATCAGTTGCTTGGTTTCGCCGTGCAGCGTCTTCAAGAGCGGCTCGAGGTCCGGGCGCAGATACTCGTCCGCGTCTTCTTCGTCGAGCTCGTCGCCCACGGCCGCCTCGATGTCCGCGTGGCTCCGGGCGAACTGCAGCTGGTTCATGACGCTGCGCTCGGAGCTCATCAAATCAGGTGCGACACGCTCTTTTCGATCGACTGGACGCCGGGTGATGTTCGTATCGTCCTCGCCTTCGCGCTCGATCTCCGCCCAGCCTTCGGAGAGGTCGTTCTCCATGGCTCGGGTGGGTGCCTCGGGGAGGCGTCTCGCGCTCTTGTTCTCGACGAGCTGGGCGCGTCCGGCGGCGGAGGTTCGATCGGGGGTAGCGTTGCCGCTGTAGTAGTGGGCGGGGCCAGGGGGAACACGCGGATCCTGGGTGAGTCGGATCCGGAACTCAAAGTCGGCGAGTTTCACCGTGTTTTTGGGCGTCAGATGCGCTTGCTCGGTCAGCTCGCCGTCTACTCGAAAGCCATTGCGGCTCCCGGAGTCGATGATGCGAACGCCACGGTCGGAGAATTCGAGGCGTGCGTGGTTGCGCGAGACCTTTTTCGAGTTCAGTCGGACCGCAGCGCCGTCTTCACGGCCGATGATCGCAGGGGACTGGTCGAGGGTTACCCGCAGATAGGGATGCCCTTGGCGCTTGACCAGCACCTCGAGGCAGGTGGTTTTCCCTTCGACCGTCATCTTCTGCTACCGTCTGAGTCTGAAACAGGCGTACCCTGAAAATCCAGATCCTGGTTCGAGCATAACGTGAAGTACGGATTCGGCGTCCTTTCGACGGCACTTTTTCTCATCGCCGCGTGTAGCAGCACCCCGGATTTCGGCACCCGGGTGATCCCCCCATCGCCCGCCGTGGGCGAGTGGAGCGAGGTCGGCGCGGCGGTGCTGGACGATAGCGCGACCCTGACCTACCGGGTGGTCCGAGGTGACCGGATCGTGGCGGTGCTCGATCACCGACGTCGCATCAAGATCCTGGGGGAGAACGGCCTCGGGCGGGCTCAGGTCCAGATTCCTGTCGACGGCTTCTCCACGGTCACGAACATTCGGGCGCGTTCGCTCACGCCCGACGGGCGGGTCACGACGCTCAATTCGCGCAGCATCGAATCGCGTCCCTGGGAGGGCGAAGGGCAACGAGACCGCAAGCTCAACCTGCTGACCTTTACCATTCCCGGGGCCGTGATCGGCGGCGTCGTCGAATATCGCTACGAACGGGTCTATCTGGACGCAGACTTCATCGAACCGTGGCCGCTCGGTGGACGTTTGCCGCGCGCGCGCTCGGAGTTGGCCATCGTGCTTCCGAAGACACTTCGCATCGAGTACCGGACCGGCGAGGGGGGGGAGCTGCGCGAGATCACGCCTCTGCGGCGCAAAACCGAAGAGGGCGGTGAGCGGCTGGTCTTCGTCAAGAAGGACGTGCAGCCCTACTACATCGAGCCTCGCATGGTGCATCCCCTGCGGCTCGTGCCCTGGGTGGCCAGTGTGGTCGTGGAAGCGGATTTGCGCGGTGGAACCCGCCGGCTGCAGACCTGGGAGGCGGTGCGAAACAAGGTCGAGCAAATGGTGCTCAACGTGGGCGCTGGCGGCCGAGGCAAAGGAACGCCGGAGCAGCGCTTTGCGAGCGTGCGCGACAAAATCCGTGGCCTCGACGTGTTCGGAATCGGCGTGAAGGAACCTGCGAGCGCGACCATGTTGCTCGGTGGAGAAGCCGCGGTGAGCCGCGATGCGGCCGCGATGCTCGCCAAACGCATGCGCGGGAACGAGCTGCCCGCCTATTATGCGCTCGTGGCCTCGGACGCGGGCCCGCCGCTGATCGAAGGGATGCCGTCGTTCTACCCATTCGTTCGCGCGGTCGTAGCGGTGGACGTGAGCGAGCGGGTCGCCGACGATGCGTCGTGTCGCGAGGATCCGATCAATCAGGGCCTGCTGTGTACGATCCCGGAGGATGCGTACGCGTTTTTGGACCCGCTCTGCCGCACCTGCCGATTCGGAGAGATCCCTCTCGAGCTGACCAACGGACGTGCGCTGGTCTTCAAGCCCGGACGGGCGGAATGGGTGGACGTGCCCGCGGATCCGCCTCAGCGAAATCGCCGAATCACTCAGTGGCTGTATCGCTTGAGCATTCAGGGTGAGCTCACGGGGGGAATGAGTGGCAGCCTCACGGGTGCTCCGGCCCGGGCGGTCCGTGACGCGCTGCGGGGAGTGAAGCGGCCAACCATGGATCCGGTAGTGACGGTTCTCCTGGGTGATGACACTCCAATAGAGCTCGTCAAAGGAAAGTTCGATAACCTCGAGGTGATCGAAGAAGACCTGTCGATGAGCGCCAAGGCCAAATCAGCGGCGAAAAAGCTCGGTTACGAACGCTTTCAGATTCGTCCGGTGGACCTCGCGGGGCCATCGCTGCCCGGGCGCTGGCGATTCTCTCGACGCTCGCCGTCGCTGATGCCGGGGCCGAGCTGGACGGAGACCGCGGTTACGGTGGAGCTGCCGGTGGGGTATGAAGTCGAGCTTCCGGAGGTCGTGAAGCTCGTCACGCCCTTTGCGGAGTACGCCTCCGGCTACGGGCTCAGGGAGCGCAAACTCACCTTTCAGCGCCGTTTGGTCCTGAAGGTTCGAAGAATCGAGCCAGACGATTGGGACGAATTCCGCTCATTCCTGGCACAGATCGAAGCGGCGGAAAACGAAGGGGTCGTCGTTGGTTTCGAGGAGCGCTAACCGGGCGACCGCTCTCGTGCTAAAGTAGCAACGCGATGCGAGCGTTTCTTACCTACAGCCTGATCGCGGCGTTCGTCCTGGTCGCCTTCGACGCGGACGCGGCACGCAAGCGCCGGAAGCGCAGCAAGAGAGGCCCAAAGGGAACGATCACCCTCGTGACCGCGACGGAAGGGGCTTCGGTCTATCTCGATGGCAAGCTCTGGGGGAAAACGCCGCTCAAACCGCTCAAGATCGCCCCGTCTACGTACAAGGTGACGGTCAAGAAGCTCGGACACCTCGAGTTCGAGCAGAAGATCAAAGTGGAGAAGAAGAAGACGGTGACCGTGCGCGCTCCGCTGCTGCCTTACGCGGGAGTCGTGAGCGTGAGCTCGCCACTTTCGGGCGCGAAGGTGTACGTCGACGGATTGGAGCGGGGTCCGGTTCCCGCGCGCTTCGAGCTGAAGGTCGGCGCCCACGATGTCGTGGTCAAGGCGGAAGGCAAAGAGTTTCGCCAGGAGCTCACCGCGGTGGCGGGGGAAGAGGTGGAGGTGGCCGCGACCTTCGAGACCGAAGACGACGCCGGACTGGCGTTGGCGCCGCTCGCGCCGGTGGTCGGAAGCGGTGCGGGCGCCGGTGGAGATGAGCTGGGGCTCGAGTTGGTCCCTCCGAGCGCAGGGGATGGGGAGGGTGCCGAGGACCTCTCGCTCGTAGCACCGCAAGAAGGCAACGACGACCTCGACCTCGTGGCCCCGGGTGACGAGGCGCCGAAAGAAAACGAGAACGGAGAGCTCGCGATCGTACCGCTCGACCTGCCCGCGACGGCGACGACCTCCGCTGATCCCCTGAACCCTGCGTCGGTTTCCACGCAGGTGCGCGCGGCTCCTCGCTGGTACGAGGAGTGGTGGGTTTGGACCGCCGGCGGCGCCGTCGTCGTTGCCGCGGTGGCTACCACCGTCGCCCTGAGCGGCGGGAACGAGGACTCGGGTCCCCCGCCTGCGGATCGGACTTTCGTCACCGATGGCACGGACGGCGTTGGCCCGCAGCTCCCGACGCCCTGATCAGGCGTCGCGTCGCCGAATTCTCGAGGAAGTTTGCGTCCAGCGTCGGCTGGAGCCAAGGAGGAGACTCGAACTCCCGACCTGCTGATTACGAATCAGCTGCTCTACCAACTGAGCTACCTTGGCTTTCACCGACGCTTTTTGCGCCAGGTGCCGACCGCGTCGACTGGGTCGACGTGGTCTGTGCCTCGAAGAGGCAAACCCGTCAACTGAGCTACCTTGGCTTTCACCGACGCT
>CAYXVF010000109.1:0-10607 GCA_964468125.1 uncultured Bdellovibrionales bacterium
GCGACAACTCGTGAGCTCGATTCGGCTCGACGGCTAGCGCGTGACCGCTCAACCGCGGCGGGATGTTTCTCTCACCGTCGGGAGGCGGGATCGCCCCGGTGACAATTTGCCACCTCCCTTCGCCGGCTGCCGGACGCTTATCTCCGGCACCATGAACAGGATGACGCCTTCCTTTCGGCCCCTGGCCGTGTGCTGTGTCGCTTGCCTCGTTGCCTGTGGCTCGGATGATGAGACCGGCGACGTCCCGGTCGAGATCGGGTTCGAAGCCACCGTCGGAGGGCTCACCGCCGCTTGCGACACTGAGTACAACGCGGTCGATGCCGCCGGCAATTCGGCGATGATCGCCGATGCCCGACTCTTCGTCTCCGAAATCGAGCTGCGCACCGCCGGGGGCGAGTGGCGCACGCTGACGTTGGACCAGGACTCGATCTGGCAGACCGACAGTGTCGCGTTGCTCGACTTTGAGGACGGAGCGGGGAGTTGCAGCAGTAGCGGAACCCAGGAGACCAATTCGCGGGTGACCGGTCGAATTGCCGAAGGCGACTACCGCGGCCTTCGCTTTACCGTGGGGATCCCGTTTTCGCTCAATCACCTCGACGATGCGACGGCTCCTGCCCCTCTCAACTCACCGGGCATGTTCTGGGCGTGGAAGGATGGGTACAAGTTCGTGCGGGTCGATTGGATGCCAATCGGTGCCAACCGCTGGAACGTCCACCTGGGCTCGCGGGCTTGCGATAACGATGACCAACCCAACACCGCGCCGCCATCGAGTTGTGGTCGATCGAACCGTCCGCGGGTGCAATTTGATGATTTCACGCCCGGCGATTCACTCACCCTCGCCCTCGACGCTCTCATCGCGAACGCGGACCTCGCATCGAACTTGGTCGACTCTCCTCCGGGGTGCATGTCCGCACCGATGGAAGAAGTCGATTGCGCTCCCGTGTTCTCGGCGCTCGGCTTGGATTTCCTGAGCGGAGCCTGTCGTGATGACTGCGCCACTCAAACCGTGTTTGTCCGTTGAAGCGACTCGTTTTAGGTTTGACGGTGCTCCTGGGGTGCGGCTCGGAAGAGGTCGAAGCGACACCAACGACCCCTCTCGCCGAGCTCTTGCGGCTGCCTTCCGGCTTTCCCGAGCCTCAGGTTCCGGAATCGAATCCGCTCACCGAGGAGAAAATCGCGCTCGGGCGATTCCTGTTCTACGACACGCGGCTCTCCGGAAACGGCACCCAGTCTTGCGCCAGCTGCCACCAACAACGACTTGCCTTCTCCGACGGTCGAAAACTGGCCACGGGCTCAACCGGCACACTTCTCCACCGCAACAGCCAGGGGCTCACCAATGTCGCCTACAACGCAAATCTGACTTGGGCGAGCTCCCTCCTAGATACCATCGAGCAGCAGGTGCTCATTCCTCTCTTTGCTGAGCATCCCGTCGAGCTCGGTGCAACGGGCCATGAGAACGAAATCCTCGAGCGCCTGCGGTCGGAGCCGCTTTATCGCGACGCCTTCGCTTCCGCCTACCCCGAGCTGCAAGAGCAGATCGATTGGCCCCAGATCATTCGTGCGCTCGCTTCGTTCAATCGGATTCTGATCTCGGGCAATTCCCCGTTCGATCGATTCACCTACCAGGGTCAGCCCGATGCGTTGAGCGAAAGCGCCAAACGCGGTGCGGAGATCTTCTTTTCCGAGACTACCGAGTGTCATCATTGCCACGGTGGGTTCAATTTTACCCTCTCGTCTATCCATGCGGACTCGGCTTTTGAAGCGGAGGATTTTCACAACACCGGTCTCTACAATCTGAACGGCCAAGGGGCCTATCCAGCGTCCGATACCGGTCTATTCGAGGTGACCGAGGATCCGAGAGACATGGGCAAGTTCCGGGCACCGAGCTTACGCAACGTCGCGGTGACCGCGCCATACATGCACGACGGCAGCATCGAGACCTTGGAGGAAGTGGTCCGGGTCTACGAGGCCGGCGGGCGGCTGATCGAGAGCGGCCCGAATGCCGGAGATGGACGGACAAGCCCCCTGAAGAGCGGATTCGTTCAGGGATTTCGCTTGAGCGATGCCGAGCGACAGGACTTGATCGCGTTTCTCGAGAGCCTCACCGATCCGGACTTTCTCGAAGACCCTCGCCTGTCGAATCCGTTTGAGCCATGACCTTCGCGCTCGCCCTATCCGCACTGCTCGGCCACCACGACAGCGCGGTCGGCCGGATCGATGCGCCCACCGAGCTCGCCGTCGACTCTGATCTCACCGGCGCCAAGGTCGAAGCATCGAGCGGTTACGTTTTCAGTCGCTTCGACCCGGTGTCGCCCAGTGACGGCACCTTCACCGGAGACACGGCGCCACTCGACGTCCATACGCTGCTGTTGACCAGCCGTCTGTTCACCGAGGAGGGATGGATCCTTGCCGCGGCCGCCTCCGCGGGCATTTCGGGCGACCAAGCCGGAGTGGGCGACGCCACCCTGAGTGCGGGGCGTTGGTTCTCCCTACGCAGTCTCGATGTCCTGAGCGAGCTTGGATTCGTCTTGCCCACCGGTCGCTACGAGCCGGAGGCGGTGCGCTCGGCGGCGGAATTTGCGACGACGGACAGTGGCGGCCTCGATCTGCGCACCTCGGACACCCGCACCTCGCTCGGGGCGGATACCTTCGCGGCTCAGTGGCGCACGCGAGCTATTTGGGATCTAGGCCGTCTAAAGCCTGCGCTGGGCCTACAGGTGCGACAGCCGTTGACCGAGACCGAGGATGGGATTCTCTGGGGAACCGACGTGCTCGCGAGTACATCCCTGTTTACTCGGATCGACCGGGACTTCGGTGTGAGCACCGAGCTTGCCTATAATCGACACTGGGCCGACCGACTCGACGTGGAAAACGACGAAGACGGCGAGATTCGACGGGCTCGACTCGGTGGACGTCATATCGTGTCCGCAGGCGTTGGTCTTCATTTCAGCTGGTCGAAACGAGCAGGCTGCGGCGCCGGGGCGCGCCTTCCGCTCGTCCGCCAGACGGAGACGATTCAGTGGGTGGAGAGCTACGCGCTCAACGTACAATGCAGCGCCGCCTTCAACCTCTGAGGGACCGCGGTGTCCTGCACGCGGTGTTGCCACTGCGATGGGTATTCGCAGCGCTCTACTTCGCCTCCGCCCTGCTCGCATGGACGGTCGGTGCGTCAGCGCTTGCGGTGGGGGGGCTGATGAGCGCAGGAGTCGTGCTCGCGATCACCAACGTGTTTGCGAACTGGTTTCTCGCGCGACCGCACGATGCCATTGGGGGCAGCGTGCTCCTGGACGTATGTGTACTGACCGTGGCCCTCGCACTGACCGGTGGACCTGCTAACCCCTTCTCCGTTCTGTATATCGTTTACGTGGCCCTCGCAGCGACGCTTCTTGAGACGTTCTGGATGTGGCTTGCGGTGGTGGCGTCGAGCGGGGGCTTCGCCCTTCTCTTCGCCTTTCATCTCCCGCTCCCCGCGGCGGGCCATGTTCACGAAGGGAGCTTCTCGCTCCACCTCCAGGGCATGTGGCTCGCCTATGTCGTCGCGGCCGTTGCCATCGTTCGATTCGTCGCGCGCCTTGCCGCCGAGCTTCGGCGCGAGCGAGAGGACCGCGAGCGCACGCGGCATGTTCTCGCGGTAGCGACGCTCGCCGCCGGTGCAGCGCACGAGCTCGGCAACCCGCTCGGGACGATTCGCATTGCCACCGACGAGCTTCGCGACACGCTGGAGCGGTCCAACGCCCCCACCGATGCTCTCGAAGACGTGAACCTCATTGCCGAAGAAGTGGCTCGGGCCCGGAGTGTGCTCGACCGCATGAGCTCCGGAGCGGTCGAGCTCGACGCGGAAAAGCGTGACACTCGGCCACTGGCGCTGATCCTCGAGTCCTTGATCGACGAGCTCGGTTCCGAGTCGACCCGCGTCGAGCTTCAGGTGAGCGAGCCACTGCCCAAGGTCGAGTGGCCGCCCGCGGTGACCGACCAGGCTCTGCGCCAACTGATCCGCAACGCGCTCCAGGCGAGCAAGTCTAAGGTTGAGTTGACCGCCCGAGCGCTCAACGGTGAAATCGAGGTCACGATCACCGACGGCGGCCGGGGGATGGACGCTCAGGTTCTGGCCAAGAGCACCGAGCCGTTTTTCACCACTCGACCGGAAGAGGGCATGGGACTCGGCCTGTTCATCGCCCGCTCCCTGATCGAGCACGTCGGAGGACGCCTGCAGATCGAATCAGTCGTCGCACGCGGCACTACGGTACGGGTGACGCTACCCGCCAGTGAGAATCCATGAAACGAGAGCTACGTCAGTCCGTACTCATCGTCGATGACGACGAGCGCTTCCGCGATCGCTTGAGGCGGGCACTCGAAAAGCGCAACCTCGACGTTCGGGCCGCATCGAGCGGAGCTGAAGCGATCACCGCCGCACAGGAGGAGAGTCCGGAGCTCGCGGTCGTCGATCTTCGCATGCCGGGCGAGTGGGGCCTCAGTGTCGTACGAGAGCTCCTGCGCATCGATCCGCAAACGCGTGTGATCGTGCTCACCGCCTACGGCAGCATTGCGACGGCGGTGGAAGCGGTGCGACTCGGTGCGGTCAGCTTCGTGCAGAAACCCGCGAGCGTGGATGAGATCCTGCTCGCACTCAATCGAGGCGACGTACCGGACGGCGAGCAGCCCGAGTCACCGGCCGAAGTGCCTTCGCTCGCCCGCGCCGAATGGGAGCACATCAACCGAGTTCTGACCGAGTGTGGGGGCAGCATTCGCAAGGCGGCAAAGCTCTTGGGCCTGCATCGTCGCACGTTGCAGCGCAAGCTCGCGAAATTTCCGGTCGAGCGATGAAAGACGCTGAGCCTGGCTAAGCCTCGACCTCCCGTGGCAGGTGGACCGGCCACTCAACTCACCGATTAACCCGCCAAGCCGTCACGCCGCCGCGAGCATCGAGCGCCGCCAGAGCGCGCCCATCCGGCCGCCAGTGCAAGCTCCCAACAACGTCCGTCACGCGCGCGGCGCCTACAGGGACGCCCTGGCCATCTTCCTTGAGCGACCAGACCACTGCCACGCCATCGCGGGCGCCTGACGCTAAGAGTAGGCCACGGTTGGCGAAGGTAAGGCTCGTGAGCGGTTGAACGTGCAGCTCGAGCACTCCGGGCGTCGTCCCCTCGGGGCCGTCTCCCGTGAAGCTCCACACCGTCACCAGGTGACCGCCGCCCGTAGCGAGAACAGTACCGGTTGAGTCGAACGCCAAAGCGGATGGCTTGCCCGGGTAACCGGCCATCATGGAGTCATGGCCGGTGGACCGGCGCCAAAAATGCACCGTGTTGTCCTGGCTGCCGCAGGCGACGACGTCGCCGTCTGGACTCAATTCCAGCGACACCAGCGAACCCTTCCACTCGAGTTTGTCACGCAGCTCGCCGGAGGGCAGCACGAAGAACGACACCCGTCCGTAGCACGCCGTGGCGAGCTCACCCGCTCCTGACCAAACGATGGCGCTCACCGTGCTGGGATGGTCCTCCGAACGCCACACCTCAGTCCCCCCTGTGTCGACAACCAAAACCCGCCGGGAGTATGCGCATGCCAATAAATGTCCAGATGGTGACCACGCCAGGTGATCTACCCAACCCTCACCGACGTCGATAGTCTGGCGGATCTCGCCATCCGAGCTCCAGAGCACCACGCGGCCGTCCTGGCCAGCGCTCGCGAATACGGCTCCCCCTGGATGAATCGCGATCGCCAGAAGCCCCCCCGGGTGAGCATCGAGATGCGACCACAGCACCGCGCCGGATTTGCCATTGAATCCGTAGACTCCGCCCGCAGCATCGCCGACCAGCAGCACGTTTCCGCCTCGCGCCCAGCCGCCGGCAATCGCGTAGTCCCCAACCTCCGCAAACCAGCCATAGCGCAGAATGCCGCTTGGGGTGTCCCTTACTTCAAGCACGCGTCGAAGCCCCGCGTCATCGCCTCTTCGTCGAGATTGCGGCCGATAAACACCAGCTGGTTGCGCCGGGGGGTAGCCCCCCATGGGCGGTCCGGCTGTCCATCGAAGAGCATGTGCACCCCTTGGAAGACAAAGCGCCGTGACTCCCCAGCGAGGCTGATGAAGCCCTTCATCCGGAAAATGTCGACGCCGCGTTCGCTCAAAAGCTTGCCCAGCCACGCGTTCAGGAGGTTGGGGTCGACGTCGCCATCCCGTTCAATCGAAATCGAGCTTACCTCATCATCGTGCTCATGCTGCGCGACCCATGTGCGCTGGACTTTGACAGGAATCACCTTCTCCCCAGCACGGACCTGAAGGTCGAACTCTTCTGCGGTGTGCTGAGCGTAGAGACCAACTCGGTTGGGTGAATCGATCTCCAAGATGAACGATTTTCGGCCCGGAGCGTCGAGTTTCAGCTCAACGTGCGTTCCAATCGGGATCGTCGTGCCCGGGCCGATGGGCTCGGCCGGTTCGGCATAACGACGCACGCACCACTCCGCTCCTTCACGCAGCGCAGCGTCATCCGTGCCTTGATCGCCTACAACAACCAGTGACATCGCGGGATCGGGGCCTTCGGCCAGGTCGATTTCGTAGGTGCCCGCGTCGAGCGAGTAGACGCCGGTCCATTCGAAGGGATACTCAGGCTCCAAAAATGCCGGTCGCCGCTCGAGCACG
This sequence comes from uncultured Bdellovibrionales bacterium, assembly GCA_964468125.1. Lineage (GTDB taxonomy): Bacteria > Myxococcota > XYA12-FULL-58-9 > XYA12-FULL-58-9 > CAYXVF01 > CAYXVF01. The sequence goes on from CAYXVF010000109.1 coordinate 6,635, forward strand.
TCATCCAGGTTGAAGGCCTGGAGATTGAGTACGGTATCGATCGCCACATTCGCGTTCTCGCTTCGGACCACGCGCGCCATTCGGTTCATGTCTCGAAGTCGCGCCTCGAGGTTGTCTAGAGCTTCGTCATCCACGAGGTCGGTCTTGTTCAGGACGAGCACATCTGCGAAAGCCACCTGCTCGGTGCTTTCGTCACTTCGCCCGAGCTGTTGCTCAATGTGAGCGGCGTCAACGAGGGTGACGATCCCATCGAGCGAGAACTCGTCTCGGATCTCATCATCCATGAAAAAGGTCTGTGCGACAGGGCCGGGGTCGGCGAGCCCGGTGGTTTCCACCAAGACGTAGTCGAACTTGTCGCGCCGCTTCATGAGATTGCCGAGTACGCGAATCAGGTCTCCTCGCACGGTGCAGCAGATGCACCCGTTCGACATCTCGAAGATTTCTTCATCCGCGTTGATCACCAAGGCTTGGTCGATACCGACTTCGCCGTACTCGTTCTCGATGACGGCTATGCGCTTGCCATGCTCTTCGCTCAAAATGCGATTGAGTAGGGTGGTCTTGCCCGAGCCGAGAAAGCCCGTGATGATGGTGACCGGTACCTTGTTCATCTGACACCTCCTCGCGTGAGTTGACACTAAGTAGCTATTATTGTTCGACCGCAAGGCCGGCTCGGAGAAGCCAGGGCTGCGTCAAGCCTTCGGTTGTAGTCCCATCGTAGAGGACTCGTCGGTTGCGCAGGAGAATCATGCGCTCGGCCTGGGGCGGTACCGTATCCAAGTCATGGGTCGCCCACACGCAGGTTGCGCCCGTTCGTTCGACAGACCGCTGCACCAACACGCGGAGCTCGTGCGCGGCGACCGGATCCAGACCGGACGTCGGTTCGTCGAGAAGGAGCAACGTCGGCTCGAGTACCAGGAGTCCAGCGAGTGCCACTCGGCGCTGCTCTCCAAAACTCAGGCTATGGCACGGACGATCCAATAGGTGTCCGACGCGCAGGGCCGCCGCCGTTTCATTCGTCCGATTTCGCGCCTCAACGGCGTCGACGTCTCGTCGGAGCAAGCCCCAGGCGATATCCTCGGCGACGGTGCTCGCGATGAAGTGGTCCTCCGGGTTCTGCGTAAGAAGCGCGACGCGACCATCGAGCCGGTCGCGCAATCTGGTACCGGGCGAGACCGTGTTTCCGAATCGCGTCATGGTCCCCTGGGACGGGCCATCGAGTCCGGCAAGGAGGCGCAGCAAACTCGACTTACCGGCCCCGCTCGGCCCACAAACGAGAAGCCACTCCCGTGGCTCCAGACGCATCTCGAGCTTCTCGAGAACCAGCTGTCCGTCGCGCTCAACGTCGACGCTGTCGAGTAGCACGTCCTCCATCTTGTCCGTCCTGGCGATCGAACCAGCGCGCAGCAGCGCGTTCTCCTCGACGCGCTCGAGTCGAACGAACGCGCGTAGCGCGCCCTCGCCGAGTACCGCTCCCCAGGAGGAAAGGGGCAAGCGAATTGACCCCAAGCGCAGGCGAGCCGCGTCGCGCCGTCGGCACCACTCGCGCTTTGTCAGAATTCCGTGCATCAGGGCGTGGTCCAATGCGGCGACCACACTCGCTGGGAGCCGGAGTCCCAGAAGAATGAGTCTCAACGACGCCCAATCCACCTGGGTACCGACCCAGAGAACCCAGATCACCCCGCACAGAACACGTGACCCAATCCCCATAAGCAGCGTCACGTCGCTACTGAGTGCCGCGCCGCCGAGCGATGCCACGACCACGAGACTCAGAGTCCACGCGATCATCGGTTCGATTCTCGCGTGTCCGCGGGCGTAGGCAATGGAGAGCAGGACAGCGCCCATTGCCGCTCCCCCGAGCGAGAAGGCGGTGCTGCTCGCACCTGCGTTCACCACCAGAACGCCTACCGTCAGCGCAAGACTGGATGCAGATCGCCATACCGGTTGGCGACGCTCGAAAAACAACGAATGTTTAGCGTTGAAGTGCATCGCGATTACCACGGAGCAGTCTCTCCCAGGCGCGTCCGGCAACGAATCCAAGACCGAAGAGGATGACGATCGTCATCGCGAGTCCGATCTCTCCCTGGCTCAAATCGAAGATGCTGTCGGTTGGCGGACGTCCCGCCGACTCCGCGGTCGTGCCGAATACGGTGCCGTCGATTCCCTCGTAACTGCAGCCTGATAGGCCGCTCGCGAGCAGCATGATGACGAGGGCGGACGCGCTGGATGCCGACGGGGTCCGCAGTGTACGCAGCGAGTCCAACAGGAGATCGGGCCGACGGTTCGCGAGCAGCCTCACGATTCCGACGGAGCCAATGGCCTCGAGTATTGCCAGCGGGGCCTGGACCGGCGCGAAGCCGAGGATCACGGCGGTGAAGGTTGCGAGCGGAGCCGCCGCATCGGCCAAAGCCGCTGCGAGCACGATAGCGTCGGCGACGTAGACACTCAGACCACCTAGCCCACATACAATCCCGAGCCCCAAAGCGTTGTCTGCGCCGAGCCTTTGCATCAGCGCCCAGAGCCCAACCGCGCACAGAGGCCCGATCACACCGAGTGTCATCATGTTGACACCCAGAGTCGTAATACCTCCGTGCGCGAAGAAAACCGCCTGTAAGAGGAGCACAAAGAACGTCGGCCAAACGATGCGGCGGACACCGACCATGAGTGCGAGTACGGGCGTCAGACAGATGTGGCTCGTTGCTCCGACCATCGGGACAGGAAGTGGCAGCAGGGTGCCCGCGAACAGCAGGCTCGTGACGCCGGCCATGACCACGGAGGATGACGCGTTCTCACGTTGCGCCAGTTGTTCGCCACGGAGACTCCAAACCACCGTCGGTGCCGCAACTGCACTCCAGACGATGGCTTGCTCCAGCGGCAAAGTTCCTTCTGCGAGATGCATTCAGGTTTCTCCGCCCAAGGGCGGCACGCGTCCCAAGATGCTCGCGCGCAGGGTCGCTGGGCGTTGCTCCCTCGGCATGAATCCGTCGGGGGCCTGCAGGAAGACTGCAACACACGCGGCGACGTCTGTTGCGCTCACGATCAGCTTTTGGTCACCGAACAGGTAGCTCCATTTCCCCGGCGACGACAGCGCGATCCCACAGGGACGGGGACACAGGCTCAAACACTCGACTGGGCGAACCTCCACCTGGTCACGCAATGGGTGATCTCCGAACATCGCACGAAGCTCGCGATAGAAGTGTGCTCCCGTGCGCTGATCCCGCGGCTCGCGTGGGCAACCCGTGGCACGACAGGATATGCAGACGTGCAACGTGCACGTTGAAGCAGCGTCTGTGCGCTTCTTTGCCAAGCTCGAACCGCCTTCGCCCGGCATCGGTCCTCCTCATGACGCACTCACGTTATGCCTCGTCGCAAATCCCCAATGAGCAATACTCGCAATTACATCGCAACTGCAAGTTGATTGCGGATGCTGAAGCCGTAGGATATGGAGGTTAGGGCTGCGAGGGACACCGCGCTCGACCCTGCTAGGGCCTACACCCGAGCAGATGAAACTCCGCCCCCCCTAGGACGAGAAATGAACGAGGGAAGTGCCATGCCAGTCTACGAGTACGAGACGATTCCTAGTGACAGCGAAAAGCCAACGCGATTCGAGGTCGTGCAGCGCATGTCCGATCCCACGTTGACGAAGCACCCGGAGACCGGTGAGCCGGTGCGGCGGATCCTTTCAGCACCGGCCGTCGTGCTCAAACATTCGTCGCGTCGGGAGAGCCACGTGCTGAGCCGCGAAAACGTCTCGCGCCATGGTTTCACCCGCTACGAGAAGGTTGGCCACGGGGAGTACGAGCGCACCGCGGGTACGGCGGGGCCGCGCCGGATTCGCAAGTAGGGCCCAACGGCAAAGCCGCGCACGATCGCGAGCATCGGGCTCGAAGGGTCCGCCAACGTGAAACGCCAGCGCGGAAACCGCGCCGCGAGAAAGCGAGCCTCCGCACCGGTCTCGGCACCGGTCTCGGCACCG
>CAYXVF010000109.1:10707-19821 GCA_964468125.1 uncultured Bdellovibrionales bacterium
GCACCGGTCTCGGCACCGGTCTCGGCACCGACGATTAGAATGTGCGCGTCCTCGGGCAACGACGCAAAGCGCACCTGCACCAGCAGATGCATGAGATCCTTGACCGCAAGCATCCGAGCAAACTGAGCGTCGTAGGCCGCTGCGCGGTCCGCGTCGAAGGCGCGTTCGACGAGCGAAGGCTCAGACATGGCGTTCCTCGCGGGCTACCCACACGAGACCGAGAAGCCAACTCGCAACCGCCCAGGCCAGGAGGGCGACCAAGGGGGACGCGAGTCCCACCGGCTCTGCGCGAAATCCCGCGGGGGCGGCTTCGAGCAGAGACTCGAAATCACTCGCGGAGAGAGGCGTCTTCGCCCAGGCGTGTTCCACGACCCACCGCACGCGGGTCCCTACCTCGGCAACCAGACGCCCACGATAGGCGGTGGCGGCTTCCGGGCCCACGCCCGCCAAGCGTTCGAGAAAGAGCCCGACCGCAACGGATGGGGAGAACCATGCCGTTCGCTCAGCGAGTCTGACGGCTTCGGCTTCCACGCGTGCGCGATCGGCGTGACGTTTCTCGAGCGCGGCAAAGGCCAGCGCATCAAAGACGTGTCGTGAGACGGTAAGATCCATCGGGTCGTCGGCCGCAGCAGGAGCCTTCTTTAGCTCCGGATAGCGCGCGTAGAGTTCGGGCAGGACTCGTTCGAGATCCTTCTCGTAAGAGGAGTACCGCGCGTCCCGGGCCTCTAGGGTCTCGGCGAGGGCGTAGTCGGCCTCAACCCGGCCCACCGCCAGCTCGGCGCTGAGGGTCGGCACGAGCACGCACAGGAGGGTCCAGAGCGCACCGAAAGCAAAAGCGGAGCTGCGCACCGTGCGTGCGCGAGCATTGATCGCGAGTAGCAGCCCACCCCATAGGCCCGCATAGACGAGCGCCGCGAGAATCAGCGCCCCGGTCTCCCACCAGCGTGCGCCGCCAATGACGCCCGCCGCGAGACACAGAAGGGCTGCAGCGCCACCGGCGATCGCGGTCACGACGAGCATTCGACCCACGAGCCATCGATCGCTGGCGCCCGCCTGGACCCGGATAAACCGGTCGAGGCGCTCTTCGCGCTCCCGGCTTCCAACGTCGAGTCCGAGCGCCGCAATCAGCAGAGGAAGGAGCAGTCCCAGGACAAAGACCAAATCAATCGCCCCCGCTGCGAGCTCCGGGTTCTCGATCCGGAATCCTCCCGCCGCCATCGGGTCGGCTAGTCGACTGATGCGAAACACCGCTGGCGCCGGATCGACCGCACCGGCCGCGATCCCTGCGAGTGCTCCGGGCGTGCGCGGGACGCGAGTCCCCGAGTACCAGTCTTGCCACAGCGGCTGGGCGAGGTTGACCCAGGGTTTGTCCTCGGGTCCCGACTCGCCCGTCGAGAAGAACGCCCGAGCTTCAACGACTGTATCTTCTTGCGCGCTCTGCGCCGTCAGCAGCGCGTCTTCCCACTTGTCTACGCTGCGTTCACCGACGAAGAGCGCTAGGACACCGATGGCCAGGAAAGCGATCAGAGCCAACGACGCGCTTCGAGAGCGCCGCAACGTACGAGTCTCGAACGCAAACGCGACCCTCAGCACGGAAGAGCTCCACGCTCTAGGCGATCCGCGCCGCTCCGCAGAACCATTAGTAAGACCAGCGCCCAGAGCACGAGACCGATCGATTCCGGTATTCGTGACCTCAGCGCATGCATCGGCCCAGGCGGCTCATATGCAAAGACGCGAAGCGACGCAAAGAACTCAGCGTCAGCCTTCCAAGACCAGTCACCCGTCTTCGAGCCACCGTACGCATGCTCCCGATTGAGCGCTTCGACGAGGGAGCGCCGGTAGCTCTCGGCCTGCTGCTGAAAGGCGAGATCGTGAGCGAGGTCCGTACCTGCGAGTGCCATCGACACGTGGTCGATCGCCTGGAACGGATTCAAGAGCGCAACGGCACTCCCGACGACGACCTGTCGCTCGAGCGTTTCTCGCAGCGCGCCAAAGTGCTCGTCCCATACCCGATTGCCGAACTCTTCGTCGACTTGCATGGCCAGGCCGTCGAAGTTGATCGGGAGCTCCTCGACCGTTTTCACGCCGTGTTCTTTCAGCGTCGCCTGGCGCAGTCGCTCGAGCTCGGCGTCCTCCGGGTTGTGACCGTCGGGGCCTTCTTCGCGTGAAGCACGCATTTCGGCTTGGAAGGCATCCTGGGAAGGCAGGCCATAGAGCACAGCAGCGACGCCAGCGGTTGCAGGAGGCAATAAAGCGGTCGCTGTGATCCACGACGCGAGCAGCGCCAGCAGCGAGGCCCGGGCCGAAGTCAGCCAAATCGACGCGGAGATGATCGCAGCTGCGACAACCGCGAAGAACAGGGCGTGGGCGAGCAGGAAAGACACGAGGCGCCCGAGCGGGGGGTTGGCGTTGGCGCCAAGGCTTGCGGTCGTGATGAAAGAGGTCGCCACAACCGTGAAAAGGAGCAATAGAGCCAGTCCCCACAGGGCCATGAAACGCCCGTAGAGTACCGAGCGAGCACGAACGCCCTGAACCATCGCCAGCTTTAGGCGACCGGTCTCTCGGTCGGCCATCAAGCCGGTGGCGCCGACGAAAATCAACAGGAGCGGGACGATTGTTTGGAGCACAAAGGCGGCATCGAGCCGGGGAAAACGCGCGACCGAGCCCGCCCGGTGCGCGTCCGCGTGAAGCGGGACGCCCTGGCGGTGGCCTTCCACGAAGAGAACTTTTCCCACCCGAGCTTGTACACCACGGTCCAAGCGCGCTAACGGCCCGGCCGGGCGAAAAGCGAAGTCCCCGAAGTGCGCCATCCCGTGGGGATTCGCCGCGCCACGACCTTCCCACTGGGCGCGGGCCGCCTCAGCAGCTGCCCGCTGTGACCGGCCTTGCGCGATATCGCCTACCGTGGCCCAGACGGTCGCGCCGATCACCGCAACGACGACGGCGCACAGCAGCGCCAGAAGCCGTGGCTCGCGGCGCCAGCTCGCAAGCTCGAGGCGGAGGATCAACCCCGTCACGAAAGGGCCTCCAGCCCTTCGACGGGAGCAGCCCCCATGTGGTGGAGGTAGAGCCGCTCGAGGTCTCGCGCATCCACATCTTGGGCGCGCGTCACTTCCACCAGCTGGCCCGCACGCATGATGCCGATCGTGCCACCGAGCTCCTTCGCACGGAAGATGTCGTGGGTGGTCATGAGGACGGCCGCTCCAGCTTCACGGATCCGCGTGAGCTCGACGCAGAACTCGCTCGCCGCCGCTGGATCGAGCCCCGAGAGCGGCTCGTCGAGGAGCAGCGCACGCGCTTGGCGCGCGTAGGCGATCGCGAGCCCAACCTTCTGGCGCATGCCCTTCGAGTAGCTCGCGACCCGACGATTGGCTTGGACCTCGGTGAGCCCAGTCCGCTCGAGAAGCGTCCGCAACTCCTGCTCGTCGAGCTTCATGCCGCCCATGCGGCAAAAGAGATCCACGTTTTCGAGACCGGTGAAGTGGGGATAGAGCGCGACGTTCTCCGGAATGTAGGCGAGTTGCTGGCGCGCAGCGTGCGGGTGAGCGACAGGGTTCACCCCCCCCACCCGAATGCGTCCGTCGTCCGGCGCGAGAAAGCCGAGGAAGAGATTGATGGTGGTGGTTTTGCCCGCTCCGTTGGCGCCGAGCAGACAGAAGAGCTCACCGGAAGCGACCGCGAGATCGAGCTCGTTGACCGCGACGACTTCGCCAAAACGGCGGGTTACGGAGGAAGCCTCAAGTATACTCATAGTGTAACGACAGTATTGCTAATCAGATCTTCTTTGCAATTCAGTTGCGTTAAGACGGTAGCCCGGTGCGTGGTCTAGAAACCGACGTTCGGCTTCGGTGCGTTCGCAGACGACCCTCGAGTGGTCTCGAGCGCGGCTCCGAGCTATTTGCGATCGTTTCTCAAAATACATCTTGATGCACATGCAGCGCTTGTGCAACAACGTTTGTCTCAATATCTCCCGGGCGTCCGGCTCGCATCCATCCGCAAAGGGTCGGGTCGGGCGCCCAACTTCGATGAACGAGGGAGAACGTCGTCGAGACGATGACATGACATCGTTGTTGCTCATCGCCGTTTTGGGCGCCTCCGATGGCGCCTTGCCCGAACGCGAGCGGTACGCCTTTCCCTTCGATTCGTATCCGTCGTGGGCCGAGTTAATGGAGAAGTCGCCGGACGCGGCGCAGCGGCCGAGCGCTCTCCAACACTATCTGAGCGAGAAGGAGTTTGGGTCCTGCGTCGCAGGAGAGCAGGTCTCCCTCGAGCGTCTGCACTACGCGAGCGATGGCCTGCGCGTTCGAGCGATCCTGGCGAAGCCGAAGAAGCCGATAACCCGCAGCTCCGCGCGGCTGGTTGTGTTCCCGCAGGGAGACGCGGCACGTTGGGGCAAAATCACGACCCTGGACGTGTTCGAGTTTTGCCATCTCGCCGAGCAGGGCTTCGCCGTTGTCGCACCGACGTTTCGAGGCGAGGGCTCGCCGACTCTCGGCACCGGTGAGCGTGTCGATGTCTCTAATCTTCTGAAGGCCATCGCGAAGATTCCTGGTCTCGATCATTCGCGACTTGCGCTCTGGGGCTTCTCGAGTGGCCGTGGCACCGGCTACCGCGTTCTTGCTCACGATGACCGTTTTCAGGTCGCCATTCTTCAGGCGGCCGCGGCCGACTTCGTCGGCGATCCCCGGCGCGCGGAATTCCACGAGCACGTCTACCCCGGCGTCGTCGAGGGCTACGAATCGGACCCGGACCGAGCGCTCGCGCGCCTTTCCGCCGTTCAGTGGCCGGAGAAGATCAGCAAGAAGACCCGAATCGTATTGGTCCGTGGAACGAACGACACGCGGGTGCCCTACGAATCGAGCGTTCGCATGGAGAAGCTCCTCAGAGAAACCGGTCACGAGGTCGAGCTCATCAGCCTCGCCGGCGGCCACTCCCAGCGCGAGCATTGGCTCGAGGGCCGAAAACACATGTCGCGCACATTCGCGCCGCTCATACTCCGAACGAAACGACAGTGAGCTCCACCAGCGAGGAACAGCAGTGAAACAGCTTCCCACAACTGTACTCTCGGGTTTTCTCGGTGCGGGAAAAACCACGCTTCTCAACCACGTACTCAACAACCGGGAGGGCATGCGGGTCGCGGTCATCGTGAACGACATGAGCGAGGTGAACATCGACGCCTCGTTGGTTGAGCGCGGCGGAGCCGAGCTCTCACGCTCTGAAGAGCGCTTGGTCGAAATGTCGAACGGCTGCATTTGCTGCACCCTACGAGAGGACCTACTCGCGGAGGTGGCGCGGCTCGCCCGCGAAGGGCGTTTTGATTACCTGCTGATCGAGTCGACGGGGATCTCCGAGCCCATTCCGGTTGCCCAGACCTTCACCTTCGCGGACGAAACGGGCGCAAGCCTGGGCGATCTCGCTCGCCTCGATACGATGGTGACAGTGGTCGACGTCTCTTCTTTTCTCGACGAGTATCAAAAGGCCGAATCGCTACAGCGACGAGGCCAGTCGCTCGGCGAAGACGATCACCGAACGGTCACCGACCTTCTCACCGATCAAGTCGAATTCGCCGACGTGATCCTTCTCAACAAGATCGATCGGGTCGACGAGGCGACACTCGAACACGTTGAGGGCACCATTCGTACCCTGAATCCGGGCGCCCAGCTCGTTCGGAGCGAATACGCCCGCGTCCCCCTCGAGCAGGTCCTCAATACCGGTCGCTTCGACTACGAGAGCGCGGCGGGCTCCGCGGCGTGGATCCGGGAGCTCACCAACGAGCACAAGCCGGAGACCGAGGAGTATGGTTTCACGAGTTTCGTCTATCGGGCCCATGAACCATTCGACGCAGAGAAGCTGTGGGCCTTCTTGCACGAGAGGAATGCACTTCAGGGGGTGATTCGATCGAAGGGTTTCTTCTGGGTCGCGCCCGATCATCGGGTCGCTTACGAGTGGTCCCAGGCGGGAGGCCAACGCACGATTCAACCGGCCGGCATGTGGTGGGCGGCGATTCCGCGCGAGCGTTGGGCTTTTCCGGCTGGCGAGCGACCGGACCAAAAGCCGACATGGAGCGAACGCTTCGGCGACCGCTGCCAACAGCTCGTTTTCATCGGACACGAGATGGATGAAGCAGCGCTGCGAGCGCGTCTCGACGCGTGTCTGCTCGACGAAGAGCTCTTGAAGCGCGAAAGCGCGGAGTGGATTGAGCTCCCCAACCCGTTTCCGCCACTGCAGTGACGAGCGCAGACGCTGAATGGCTCATTATCGGAGCCGGTCTACACGGAGCCCATCTCGCAGCACAGCTGCGGGAGCGCGGCGTGGCTGCGAGTGACATCACGCTCGTCGATCCCCAGCCCCTGTTTCAGCAATGGCGAACACGCACGCGGCGGCTCCAGATGAGCCACTTGCGGTCCCCCTCCGTTCATCACATCGGGCCGAGCGCAATGGACCTCGAAAGCTACGCTGGCGCGCGGAAACACCGACACCGAAGCTTTCGGGGGATCTATGCCCGGCCTCGCCTCTCGGTTTTTGACTCCCATTGCGACGCTGTCGCTAAAACTCATGGCTTGGCAGAGGGCCTGCATAGACGGCGTGCGCTCCGGATCGAACCCGGTGCGGACCATGTGACGGTGCACTGCGACTCGGGGACGCCCTTGATCGCAAGGCAGGTCGTGCTCGCCTTGGGGGTGACGGAAACGGCTCGTCCGAGCGAGAGCCTCGGCAGGGAGGTACGACACGTCTTCGACCCGCGCGGTTTCGAGTTGCCCCACCATACATCAGAGCCGGTGGTCGTCATTGGCGCGGGGGTGACGGGCGCGCAACTCGCGCTCGCGCTCGTCGCACAGGGCAACCGGGTGGAGCTCGTGAGTCGACATCCGCTGCGCACGGCGCCCTTCGATAGTGACCCCTGCTGGATCGGTCCCGCGTGCATGGAGCGATTCGAGCGTCAATCATGCTTCGTCCGGCGCCGCACCCTCATCAATACCGCCAGAAACCGGGGCACGATGCCCGCGGAGATCAAACGCGCCCTCGTGCGGGCTCGAAACGATGGAGTGCTGGACCTCGTCGTGCAGGGCGAAATCGATTGGGGGGCGTGGAGCACGCGGCGCCATGTCTTTCTTGCTACCGGATTCACGTCGAAGCGACCGGGCGGAGTGCTCGTCGATCGTCTCGTCACGCACGAGAAGCTCCCCGTCGCGCCCTGCGGCTACCCGCGGTTGGATTCGACGCTGCGCTGGCACCCGCGGGTTTTCGTCATGGGGGCCCTCGCCGAGCTCGAGCTCGGCCCGACGGCGAGGAATATTGTCGGGGCGCGCCGCGCCGCCGCGCGGATCATGATGGCCGCCTCACCGCGCGAGACGCATCGGCCCGCTCACGAACCACGCGTTTCCCTTCGATGCGCCGACCTCGCGGGGCTCACGTTGTTGCCCGCGCAGTGTTGACCGTTCTATCGTCGTGAAGACTTCGGCCAGGGTTGGCCACGGCAGTTGGTCACGTTGCGCCATCGCGGCGTAGTGCTGCTCCCAGCTCGCTGCCGGTGATGGCAGTGTCTCGGGGAGCGTGTGAGTGGCGCGCTTCTCGAAGGTCTGTTTCAGGGCTTCGCGAAGGGCATCGGGATCGATGGTTCCGGCCGTGGCGAGAAGCGCGATGTCCGGGAGATCCTTTACCCGCGAGTTGGGCCGTTCACGCGGCATCGTGTAGGCGTGCAGCTTCTCGGCGATGTGCGAGACCAGCGGGTAGAGCCTGAGCGTTGGCGGTTTTATTCCGGCGAAGGCGAGCTTGTCCTCGGCCTCGATGATCCCAGGCTCGCCCACCAACGGATCACCGAAGGCGACATCAACCCCGAAGGCCTGGCCGTAGACTTTGCCCGCGAGCCGACACTCAGCCTTGAACCGATAGCCTTCGTAGATGATCCCATCGCCGGTGAGCTCTGGAAGGTTCGTATCGGGTTGCACGAGGAAGGTCATGTAGTCGGCCAACTCTAGTTGGCCTGCTTGCTGTAGGCCCTCCAGGATGTCATCGGATGAGCCGCTCATCCGCAGGTCGATGTCCTTGGTGGTCCGGGCCCGGTGGAGGCGGAGTTCGAGAACCAACCCTCCCTTCAGAATCACCGCGTCACCCATGGCCTGGCTGACGCGAGCGAGGAAGCGGTCGAAGACGAGAAGCTGGCGGCGACGGTTGAGGTCCGCGCCGCCGTCGGATGTCTGCCTGAGGCGCTGTTCGAGCGCGGTCTTGAACGCAGCCGGAGTTGTGTAGGTTCGCACGGTCATCCCTTGGCACCGAGCTTCCTCGAGAGCTTGGCGGCCACCGCCTTGCTAATGAGTCCGCGATCTTGGGCCTGAGCGATGGCTTGCTCGATGAGATCGGGCTGAACGTGCATGTTGATGCAGTCTTCGATGGTCCGTTGGGGCTTGGTGACTGGGACCGCTCCCACCCAAGTTCGCTGAATGTCTGGAAGGTCGTCGAAGTACAGGACGATCCCCTTGGGAACCCGGAGTCGGCGTGAGCCCCATGCCTCGGGCAGTGTTAGGTGCAGTTGAGCCGGGAGCGCATCGGACAGCTCGTGCAGGTTGAGTGCGGTCTCCCCAGAATAGACGCCCTGCTGCTCGGACCAGAGCCAGTAGACCACCAACTCCTCGTGCTCCCCGGGCGGGAAGTGCGTGAGGCGATAGATCCCCCGGCGCACTCGGTCTATCCGTTTGGAGAGCAGATACTTGCGCAAGCGCTGCGGGTAGAAGCCGATCTCGGCGGCCTGCTGAGCGCTAAAGTGTCCGGATTGCGCCTCTGCGAGGCCATATAGGTCATCCCAGCCGGTTTCCCGGGCCGATTTCGGGCTCGCCGACATCTGCACAAATATAAACCATTGGTTTATGTTTGTGCAACGTATCCCTGCTGCTCTTTCGCGACGCCAAGCTCGCTGCGCCTGGCGCATCCGAACCACCGCCAGCGCTGCCGCGCTAGCTTCCCGAGGGCGGGACGTTCTTGGTACCGAGGGCGGGACTCGAAAGTCCGGCATCGCGTTGCCGGACGAGGGAATACGTAAGTCCCTTGTCAGATCTTGCGTTTTGGTGCCGAGGGCGGGACTCGAACCCGCACGCTGTTGCCAGCAAGGGATTTTAA
>CAYXVF010000110.1:0-14180 GCA_964468125.1 uncultured Bdellovibrionales bacterium
GGTCTGCGAAATGGGAAGTCGACGAGAAGAACAAACGGAAGCTCTGCAGACGACGGGTCGAAGTCGAAGGAAGCATTGGTGCGCTCAAAAGCGGGCGGTACGCATTCAACCGGCCGAACGTACGAAGCACGGCAATGATGCTCACCGCCGGGCAGCGCTCGATACTTGGCTACAATCTGAATCGACTCCTTCAACGCACAGCCGAACGCGACGATCTTCAACTGATTGGCGCATGAAGCCAATCCTGGCCGCAGGTAGACTCCAGCTCACGCGGGTCTGAACCCTCAACCATATGACTCCATGGCGCGATCCGCGAGCGAAATTCCCCGACAAACCTTAGCTACATCGCACTCGACCTTCTGATCACCCGCTTTCGCGGGCATGACGGGCCTCCCTACGGTGTCTGGTACGTGACGCGGACTCGGTAGGTGCCGCTGCTGTAGCCGTAGACCATGACGTAGAACTCACTCTGAGTGTCACTCGCCATTAGGGCACACGCTTCGTTGGCCCCGGTGCGGCTCGGCCGGCAGTCGTGCCCTTGCACCGACGGTTCCGTGTCGAATCGTACGATCAGGTCTGGATCCCCCTTGCCGGTCATCTCCACGTTCACCGGTGTGCCCGGCTGATTGAGGAAGGGACCAAAGGTCACCGAGTCACCGCGGGCGATCTCCCCGTTGAAGACCTCGGTCACCTGATTGTCCGGAGCGGCGGGCGCGTACTCGACCTCCAGGGCGTAGCTCGACGCCTCGAAACCGCGCACCATGATGTACGCGGTACCGACCTCCGCTGGCAGCGAGACTCGACAGGACTCGCTGCTCCCGCCCAGGAAGGGGCGGCAGTTGAAGGCGTCGGTCGTGGGCTCGGTGCCATAGCGAACATAGAGGTCCGCATCTCCGTCGCCGGTCATGTTGACGACGAATAAGCTGCCCGGAAGCACCTCGAAGGGTCCGTAGCGGTCTTCCTCTTCCGGCTCGACGTCACCGGAGAAGCTCTCCACGACCGTCTCCGCATCGCTGACCGCGCGCGCGACGACCGCGAGATGAGCCTCAGGAAGCCTACCGTCGGTCGCGCGAAGCATCACTTCACCGAACTGGAACTGCGCCTGGGGAAACGCCGTGGAGTCAGCGGTGACTGTGAGCGTCTGGGTCTCTCCCGCTGAGAGCGCAAATGCGATGGGCGTCACATTCAACCACGGCACGTCCGCCGTCGCGGTCCACACCCCGTCGGTGGTCGCGCGAACGGTTCGGGTCCAGCTGCAGCGAGTCTGGCAGGCGCCGTCGACCATCGCCGCGACGTTGAGTGCGCTCGGGTCACCGCCCGCTGCCGGGTTCGCATTGAAAAAGCCCAAGGGGCTCTCGTCGAGGACCAATCCCGCCCGGACGGCGAGATCGACGCGCACGCGACCGAGACCGCGGTCAAAGGGGGTGCCCGGCGTTAGGCTGTCCGGTTGCATCGCGAGCATGTCGCGGGTCCCCGTCGTCTGCATCGCGGAGAGCACCTCCGCATCGGTCCAGTCCGGATGGGCCTGCTTCACCAGGGCGGCGGCGCCGGCGATGTGCGGCGACGCCATGGAGGTACCGCTGATCGTGCCGAAGGGTCCGGGCACAGATGCCTGACCGCGCGCATCGAAGTTCTCCTGCATGAAGAGGAGCTGCGCCTCCGTCAGGCCCGCGCCGGCCGCGAAAATCTCAGCGCCGGGAGCGGCGATGTTCGGCGCGAGTATGTCAAAACCGGTGTACGGGCCGCGCGAGGAGAAACCCACCACGAGGTCTGCGCGCTCGGGGTCCGACACAATGCTCACCATGCCGTCGATCGTCGCCACATGCCCCTCGCCGCTGGCGAGCCATGCGCGTAGTACCGTCCCGTCTGCCGTGCTCACGTGGATCGCAGGGAGCACGTGCGGGTCGTCATTCACCGTGTTCGCGCCACCTTCGAGGTTCGCGAGAATGAGGCCCCCAGCGCCGCCGTCTCGAACGTGTTGTCCCTTGGCCACCCGCGCGATCTGCCCGCGGTCGCACACCACGATCTCGCCGTTGAAAGTTCCCTCGGGGAAGGGGACGAGGCATTGCTCGGGGGTCTCGTCGACGCCGTTGTCGAAGTCGCCGGCGTAGACCACCGGCGCGGTGATCCCACCACTCACGCTTCGTCCCGCCATCGTCGCCGGTGCGGGTGTATCGCCCCCTTCGAAGCTCACGGTCTTTTCGGTGAAGGTTCGATCGTGCGTGCTCGCCGCCACTGCCGCCGCCCAGGGCGCATTGCCCGCTGCTTCGGCCGTACCCGCCGCCGGTCCGCTGTTCCCAGCAGAGTTCGCGACGAAGATCCCTGCCGCACGGGCGTTGAGAAAGGCGAGCGCTTGCGGTGATACCCAGGGGCTACCGCCGCCGCTGCTGATCGAGTGATTCAATACGTCGACCCCGTCCGCGATCCCCTGCTCGACCGCCGAAACGATCGCCTGCACGGAGCAGCCCCGGGCGCACACCTTGTAGCTGATGATGTTCGCGTGCGGCGCCACACCGGACACCTCCTCGAAGCTGAACTCGCCGGGCTTGCCGTCCGCGTCCGGAAGCACCGCGTCAAACACCACATTGCCCGCCGCGGTGGAGGCGACGTGCGAGCCGTGACCATCACTGTCGAAGCTCGACGGGTCTCCGTTCACCTGATTCACCGGGTCGTCGCCCACGAAGCCATAAGCCCCGATCAGCTTGTCGTTGCAGATCCCTGCGGTGGTCGCACAATCCCCGAGATAACCGCCTTCCTGCACGAAGCTCGGCGCCTGCACCGTGTAGCCGTCGTCTCCGGTGGCCTGAAAAGCGGGGTGACGCGGGTTGATCCCGGTGTCGATGATGCCGACGACCATACCCTCGCCCAGATACGGTGTGCCGTTGGCGGTGCCATCATGCACGGGAGAAGCGCCGATGAAGTCGATGGTGCTCGCGGTCGTGGGGAAGACGATCTCGTCCGGGTAGACCGCCCGAACGCCGTCGCTCAGCGCCACTCGATGCGCGGTCGCCTCGCTCATCTCGACGGCGACGCCGTTGAGCGCGAGTTGATAGTCTTTCATGACGACGATGTCGCCGTGACGGCGCTGCAGGCTGCGGACGCGGTCGGTCTGCTCGACTCTAAGGAAGCTGCGGTAGGCCTGAACCTCCGTGCTGTTCACATCTACCCGTGCGCCACCCGTCGCCGCTCGACTCGTCGCACTGAAGCCGGCGACCGAGCCGCCGTAGGTCGGCACCGGATCGCCGTCAAAAACGACCAGGTAGCGCCGCACCTGCTGGCTGTGGCTCGCCAGAGTGTCTTTGACGCGGCCGTCATCGGGGTTGAGGTCTGCGCCGCTGCACGCAACGAGAACGAGGGAGAGCGAGGCCGCTCCCACGACATACTTCATCACCATAGAATCCCATCTCCATTTCGGACCGGCGCCCGCCCGAGCGCGCGACCCGCGGAGCCTTGATTTCGATTTGAGATCAAAAAATCAAGGAAGATCCCGAGGGTCGGGATTCAGTCCCTGCGACTCAAGTCCGCTTCGTAGTCGATCTCGCCGGTTTCCGGGTTGATGTAGCGCACGTTTACCTCGTCGCCGTCTGGAAAAAAGGTGATGAGACAGGCGCGGGGAGCGGCACGGGACCACTGAATGTTTGAGCCGTAGACCGGGACGCTCGTGTTTCCACCCGTGACGGTGATTTCCCTGACGCGCCCGGCAGGACCGAGACCACTCGTCTCAACCTTGGACACGAAGTTCGTATGGACGTCCCCGGAGAGAAACCAGACGTTTTCAATCGCTTCACCTTCGATGAAGTCGAGGAGCTCCTGCCGTTGCGCCGCGTAGCCCTCCCAGCGGTCGTTCTTGTTCACGAGATCGAAGTAGAAGGGCATGTCCGTCATGGGAACCGAATTGCCGATCACCTTGAAGTGACATGGGCTGTCGCGCAGGCGTCCCTTGAACCACTCCATCTGCTCTGCGCTGATGTAGAGCCCGCTGCTCGGCTCATTTCTTTCATAACGAGAATCGAGGAGAATGAGCTCGACGGTGCGCCCCCAGCGAAAGGAGCGCCACAGGCGCATCGGGTCTTCCGGGTGGGGCTCGAGCGGCATCGCGCGAAAATAGGCCGCCCGCCCGTTGCGAATGCGCTCGATGTCGTAGGGATCATCGCTCCAGGGGTTAACGTCTCCGTTGTCGGTCACCTCGTGATCGTCCCAGGTGCAGTACATGCCGGCCTGCGCGTAGGCCGCTCGCATGCCCGTGCTTCCGAGGTAGTACTTCCAGGCGTTCAAATAGGCCCCCTTGCTGCCGCCGGTCGCGAAGACATCGTCGAGATAAGCCTGATCTCCCAGATGAATGAACGCATCGTAGTACTGAGTGGCGGTCGTTTCGAGTGCCGGGTAGGCGTAGGGGCCGGCGGGGGGCGCATTCGGGTCGAAGCGCCCCCCGTTACACGCGGAGATCGCGATGGTCACGGGCTCGCGCGAGTCTTCCGGAAGTGCGGTCCTGAAGCTTCCGATCAGACTACGCGCATCGAACGCTTCGGGCTCTCCTGAAAAATAGGCGTAGCGATACCACTGCCCGGGCTCGAGACCATTCACCGGCGCTTGCGCGTAGCCGTGCGCATCCGGCTCCAAAAAAGCCTCGTGCACCGGCACGTTCCCGTCGCCCGTGGGCTTCCAGACGAGGAGCGTCTTCCCCCGCAGGTCCGCAAAATGGGCGGCCATGAAGACGCTAGTCGTCTTCATGCTTCCGACGAGATTCGCGTTGGGAAAGAGCTGATCGTCTTGCCGGACAGCCTGCGGGTCGAGCGTCATGCGTGGTGGATCGCGGTCTCCAGGCGCCGTCGGAGTGTCCGGTGTGTTCTCGGGCTCAGGCGCGAGTGCCGGCTGCGTTGGCGGAGCCACCGCATCAGCGCCGCAGGCGATCATCGGGAGCGCGGCAGCAACCCCCGCCGTCATCTGCAAAAAGGCTCGCCGGTCCACGCGCGCAAGCGTCGCCGGGAGCTCCCCCGGCCCAAGAGTGTCATCTCCGGACATTTACCTCATCCCCATTCTATGTGCCGGGAGCTAACAAACGCGCAGCGCAGTTGGCAACGCCTCAATCGATGAGCACACGGATGAGAGCGTCGCGGAGCTCGCGCAATCCGAAGGGTTTGCCCAAATAGAGTGCGGTGCAGTCCCGCATCATCTGCTCGAGCTGGAGGTCGGAGCCTTGTCCCGAGGCCACGATGAAGGGCGGGTGGGTTGGATCGCGGGCCTTGAGTGCTTCGTGTAGCTCGAAGGCGGTGCCGTCTTCGAGCTCCCAGTCGACCAGAAGCGCGTCGAAGGTCACTTCGCGCGTCAACGCCAGCGCTTCCTCGACGCCCCCGACACAGGTGCATCGCACACCGAGCTCGATGCACAGGCGCCGCATCACCTCGCGCACGCTCGGATCGTCCTCCACCACGAGGACGTGCGCGTTTGCGGGCAGTGGGTGTTCGCTCGCGAGCGGAAGGCGCACCTCAAAGCGCGTACCTTTCTCGAGACCGACAACGTCAATGCGGCCGCGATGCTGCTCCACAATCCCAAGCACCGCGGGCAATCCGAGACCCGTGCCACTCGGTTTCGTGGTGAAGAACGGCTCGAAGATACGCGCGCGAATCTCGTCGGAGATCCCACTTCCGGAGTCCTCCACGCGGAGAACGTAGGAATCCTCGTCGATCAGCGTCGCCAGGCGAAGCTCCCCAGCGGTGGACATCGACTCGATCCCGTTGAGCGCGAGGTTCATGATCACTCGATGCAATTGACTCGCATCCCCGAAAACGAGCGTGTTTCCGGCGCGCAGGTCCAAACGAATTCGGATCCTTCGACTCGTGCTCCGCGCGAGCAAGCCATGCGCGCTCGCCCTCGAAGGCCCGCTCCATCGCCGGCCCGAGGGTGTCGGCGAGCGTTCGACTCCCGGTGGATTCCGAGATCGTCCGCCCGAGGACCGCGCTGGCGTCGAGTCCGCGACGGTCGAGATATGCGCTGTTGCAGTAGGTCGCGCGCAGGCCGCGATCGTAGACGACCACCTCGTGATCCATGCTCTTCAGCACTGCCTCGAGCAGACCTTGTGGCGCCCTCTCACCCACCATGAATCAGCCTACCACGCCATGGCGCAAGAGAAAGGCGATTCTAAGAGCGACCTCTGAGTGTCTCTAGCGGGAAGACCCTCAATGCGGCGAATTCTCCAAGATGGCCGCAGAGGCGGTCCGAACGGACCGTCGCGACCCGTCACTTCTTCCAGACGACCTCGTAGAGATCGGAGCGTCGGTCGCTCAGCGTCTGGACGGTCCCGGCGCGTCGAGCGCGGCGAAGCTGCTGCAGGTCCACCTCTTGGAGCAGCACCGTTTCGACATTCGCGTCGGCGGCTTCGGCGATACCGTCGCGGGCAAAACCCACATCGCTCGGGGTGAAGATCCCCGAAACCGCGTAGTGAATATCGGCGTTCTCCACAAACGGGAGGTTGCCGACGCAGCCCGAGGTCACCACGTACATCTGGTTTTCTACCGCCCGCGCCTGCGAGCAGATCCGGACGCGCTGATAGCCTTGGCGGTCGTTTGTGTTGAAGGGAACGAAGAGAATCTTGGCGCCCCGGTCCGCGACGACACGCACGAGCTCAGGAAACTCAACGTCGTAGCAGACCAGGATGGCGATGGGGCCCCGGTCCGTATCGAAGACCTCGAGCGAATCTCCACCGGTGACGCCCCACCAGCGACGCTCGTTCGGCGTCACGTGGATCTTGGGCTGCCGGCCTATGCTTCCGTCGCGGCGGAAGAGATAAGCCGCGTTCTCCACGATGCCATCGTCGAGCATCTCGAATAGGGAGCCGGCGATGATGTTGATGTTGTAGCGCGTGGCGAGGTCGTTGAAGAGCTCCTTGTAGGTGTCCGCGTAGGTCGTGAGCTCCCGTGCCGCCGCGCCGGACTCGTGCTCCCCAACCAGGCAAAGCAGCTGCAGCGTGAACAGCTCCGGAAAGCAGACGAAGTCCGCCTTGGAGTCGCTCGCCACGTCCACATGGAACTCGACCTGCCGGGCAAACTCCTCCCAGCTGGTGATCTCGCGCATCTGGTACTGCACGGTGGCGACACGCACCCCTTCGTAGGCGCGACGGGAGCGTTTACGCGAGCCCGGCGGAACATACTCGAGGTTCGACCACTCGAGGATCGTTGCGTACCCCGCCGAATCCTCGTCGCTCGGAAGGTAGTCCTCGACGATTTGCCGCAACACGAAGCCGTTGGAGAGCTGGGTGGTGAGGACCGAATCGTAGAGCTCTTTGCGGAGGACGCGATCGACGTAGTCCTGCGCGGACATCGAGTCACTGTGCTCTGCAAAGCCAGGAATGCGGCCCCCGATCAGGATCCGTGCGAGGTTGTAGCGACGGCACAGCTCCTTGCGCGCTTCATAGAGCCGACGGGCGAGCTTCTTGCCTCGGTGGGCGGGGTCGACCTGGATCTCGATGCCATAGAGAGTGTCGCCCTCCGCGTCGTGGTTTCGGATCATCCCGTTGTCCGAGACGGTCACCCAGTCGTGCCAATCATCGTACTCGCGATAGTCGACGATCAGGCTACTCGAAGAGGCCGCGAGCTCGCCGTCGATCTCAACGACCGTTTGCCCCTCGGGGAAGTGACTGAGCAAACTATCGAACTGCTTTCGCGTCCAGGGCTTCATGTACGGAAAGCAGCGATGCTGCAGCGCAACGATGCGCTCGAAGTCGTCTTCGGCCATCTCACGCAAGATGACCTGGCTCTCGAATGTTTCGTTCAAATTGCTCATGCGGTGAAGCTAATCACCCGAGGGCACTCAGGCGCTCGCAGCGTGCGAGTCCTTTCCGTCTACCCGTTCGCAGTAGTGGACCCACTGCTCGCGCTCCCCGCGCACCGCAGCAGCGTACTCCTGCTGAACCCACTTGGTGATCTCGCCCGGCTTGCCGGTTCCGATCTCGCGCCGGTCTACCTCGCGCACCGGGGTCACCTCAGCGGCAGTGCCGCACAGAAAGATCTCGTCGGCCGTGTAGAGCTGCTCGCGCGTGATCGTTTCCTCATGGACCGTGCGCCCCTGGCTCTCGAGCATCTCGATGACCGTAGCGCGAGTGATCCCTGCGAGGATCGCCTGGCCCAAAGGCGGCGTGGAGATCCGGCCACCTTTGACCAGGAAGAGGTTTTCGCCGGTCCCTTCACACACGCGCCCTTCAGTGTCCAACATGAGCGCTTCGGAGTATCCGTCGGCGAGCGCCTCGCGCTTGGCCAAGATGCTCATCACGTACTGCCCACAGATCTTCCCCTTGGGCAGGCTCGTGTCCGCCTTGGGACGTCTGAAGCTCGACACACGAGTGCGGATCCCGTTCTTCACACCGTCTTCGCCGAGGTAGGCGCCCCAAGCCCAGGAAGCGATGGTCACCCGCACGTCGTTGCTCGCCGCGAGCCCCATCTGCCCCGCACTGAGAAACGCGATCGGTCGGAGGTAACAACCCGCCTCCAGCCCGTTGCGTTTCACGAGATCGAGACAGACCTCGACGAGCTGCTGCTGCGAGAAGGGGATCTCCATGAGGCACATGCCGGCTGACTCATAGAGTCGAGCGATGTGCTCGCGCAGTCGAAAGACCGCCGCGCCTCCGTCGCGCTGCGCGTAGCAACGAATCCCCTCGAAGACTCCGAGACCGTAGTGAAGGGTGTGTGTGAGAGTGTGAACGGTGGACTCATCCCATGGGACGTATTCACCGTGATCCCAGATCCAATCGACTTTTTCGACCATACCTACCTTTGCGGGAGGTTCAGGCCTTCCGCTTCGAGCACCTCTTCCACCTCACGACGCTCAACGTCGTCTGGCTTGCCGGCGAGGAACTCGTCAAAAGCGCGAAGGACACGCTCTTCAGCGTGTAGCAACTCAGTGGCCCAGTCCGTCCCGAAGTTGTTGTGAATCAATCCAAGTCCCCCTGCCCACGAACGATAGTTCTCTAGCGCGAGCGTGAGCCGTCCTTCAACGGTTCGGGTGTCGGGGGTGGTCAACAAGGCGGTGGCGGCGGCCATAAAGGATGCTCCTTCGAAAAATCCCTCTCTAATTTGTCGTACACGAACCACCGCCGGTTGCTCGCCTTTTTTGCGCTTTTTTTTCGCCCCGGCGACGGTCGCGTGACGAAGTCGAGGGAGCCGCGGCCTCACTGCACCGGAGCGCTCGGTTTGGCCTCGGTGATGGTGCTTTCGAGCACCAGCTTCACCCCTTTTTGGCCCTTCTGAACCGTCGCGATTTCACCGGTGAGATCCCCCGGAGTCCGCGAGATCGCGTCTCCGTCCTGATCCAAGCGCACCGAGAGCGCAAACTCCTCCGGCAGCTCGACCCCCTGCATCATCAGGTCGGCGCCGGTCAGCGAGAATTCCATCGGGAGCTTCACCGGGTGCACCCGGCGGGTGAGCACGAGCGGTCCCTGGGCGCCCTCCCGCTTCAGGCGCCCCATCACGAACAGCGTCCCCGAAGCGGGCAAGGTGACGCCCTCCCCGGCCTCGATCACCCCTTCGACCAGGAGCTCCTTCGAGACCGCGCCCCCCATCGCGGCCACGGGCGCGTGGGGAGGGGGCTCCTTGGGCTCGGGCTGGCTGTCGCCGGCGACGCTGATCGGTTTCGCCGCGGGCTCCGGTTGTTTTTCACAGGCGACGGCGAATGCCCCCGCGACCACGAGTAGAACGATCCGTTTCATGGGCAAGGGTCTACGGTGCCCGCGGGGCTCGGCGCAAGGGCTCAGGAGGCGGGCGATGCGAAGGCACCGCGGCTCGGAGGAGCGTCGTAGCACACCCCGTCGAAGTCAAAGACCACCTCGCTGAGCGCCGTGCCCGTCCGCACCGCGGGGCTCGTGGATTGGAGCGCCCAGCTCGCGCCCGGGTCGACGAAGAGCGGATCTTCACCGTAGAGCCCAGACGAAACCCAGCGCGATACCTTTTTGAACGTGAGCGACATTCCCGACCGCCTGAAGTCGCTTCACCGAACCCAACACGACGCCCTCGAGAACGGATCGGAGCGGGTGGACGCGACCGAAGACGAGCAGCGACCTCGCGTGCTCGCCGACCGCGAAGCCAATCTCTGCGCCGCCTTCGAGAAGATCCGCGAGAAAGAGCCCGATGCACTAAAGCTGCGCGTCCAATATGTCACACCCCTGACCCGTGGCGCCGCCCCGCTCGATAGCGTCGACGGGGTCGAGGCCGGCAAGGTGCTCAGGAGATCGCGGCGGCCACGATCTCCGCGATGTCCTTCGCCTCCTGAGGTTTCTCCAGGTGGTTGATGCCGTCTCGCATCATGATCAGGCAGAAGGGACACGCATTGGCCACGGTGTCGGTGTGCATCTCCACCGCTTCGTTTGCGCGGTGCACGTTGATGCGCTCGCCGATGTCCTCTTCCATCCAGAAGCGGCCGCCGCCTGCGCCGCAGCACACGGAGCGTGACTTGTTGCGAGGAAGCTCCTTGAAGGTGGTTCCCTTGACCGCTTCGATGACGTTCCGCGGCGCGTCGTAGATCCCGTGATAGCGGCCGATGTAGCAGCTGTCGTGATAGGTGACGGACTCATTCACCTCTTCGGTGAGGTTCAGCTTACCGTCCTTGATGAGCTCGTCGATCAGCTGGCTGTGGTGCACCACCTCATACTCGCCGCCGAACTGCGGATATTCGGTTTTGATCGTGTGCATGCAGTGCGGACAGTTCGTCACGATCTTCTTGACATTGTAGCCATTCAGAGTCTCGACGTTTTGCGACGCTAGCATTTGGTAGAGATATTCGTTCCCGGTCCGGCGTGCCGGGTCACCGGTGCACGCTTCCTCTTTGCCGAGGATCGCGAATTTCACCCCGGCCGCCCGCAGGATCTTCACCATCGCGAGGGTCACCTTCTTCGTCCGATCGTCGAAGCTGCCTGCGCACCCGATCCAATAGAGCAGCGGCGGCTCCTCGCCGTCCTTCAGCTGGAGCTCGCCCAGCTGGGGAATGTCGAGACCTTCCGCCCACTCGTCACGTTTGTCGTAGCCCACGCCCCAGGGATTCTGGTTGTTCTCCATCCCCTTGTAGGCCCGCTGCAGCTCCGGCGAAACGTCGCCTTCCATCAACACCTTGTACTGACGCATCGCGATGATCCGCGGGGTTTGCTCGATGAAGACCGGGCACTCCTGCTCGCAAGCGCCGCAGGTGGTGCAGGCCCAGATGGTCTCCGGCTTGATTCGGTTGCCGACGAGGTCTGGCAGCGCTTCGACCTTCTCTTTCTCCCCGGATAGGAGCGCCTCCTTGTGCTCGTAGAGCTCGGCCTTGAGGTCCTTGTTTAGCTCGCGGTGACTCAGTGGCTTGCCCGTGAGCATCGTCGGACAATAGACGTTGCAGCGTCCGCACTCCGTGCACGAATAGGTGTCGAGCACCATTTTCCAGTGCATATCCGCCACCGAGCGCATCCCGTAGCTCGCGGCTTCTTCGTCCTCGAGGTCCATCTTCGGTACGGCGCCATAGGG
This sequence comes from uncultured Bdellovibrionales bacterium, assembly GCA_964468125.1. Classification (GTDB taxonomy): domain Bacteria; phylum Myxococcota; class XYA12-FULL-58-9; order XYA12-FULL-58-9; family CAYXVF01; genus CAYXVF01. The sequence goes on from CAYXVF010000110.1 coordinate 11,481, forward strand.
CTCGAGGTTGCGGAAGTACACGTCCGGTATGCCGGTGATGACGTGAAAGTGTTTTCCGATCGGTAGGAAGTTTAGAAACGTGAGAACCGTGGCTACGTGAATCCACCAGGCCGCGTCCCCCACCAATTGCGCCGTCCCCGTGCTCGCGCCGGCCACCGACTGTCCAAACAGCCAGCCTACGGGATTCCACCAAACGAAGGGGGCCGTGCCGTCACCGGCTGCCGCCTGCATCCAAGCGCCGTAGCTCAAGAAGTCCGTCACCATCAGGGTCGTGATCATCAGGAGGATGAACACGCCTTCCCAGGAGCGGCCCACGCGGGAAGGTCGGGGCGAGAGCCTGCGATAGAGCGCGTAGCTCACGCCGACGAGGACCAGAACCTCGATCAGGTCCTTCACCAGCGTATAGATCTCATTCAAGGGGCTCGGCAGAAGGTGCCAACCCGGCGAATAGGCGTGCACGATGTGCTGAATCGTCGCGAGGGAAACGACCATAAAGCCCGCAAAAATGAAGATGTGGGCAACGCCCGCCACGAGGTCCCTCGGCATGCGCCACTGGCCGATGGCGAATTTCAGAACGCTCTTGACCCGCTCCGGGACGTTGTCGAAGCGATTTGTGGGCTGAACCGCTGCCAGGAGGCGCATTCGCGGGGTCATCAACACCGCGAAGATGCCGAGGGCAGCCAGAAGCATCAGGGTCATCACGATCGCGTTCAAGGCCATCTCACCCTCCTTTTGGCGTACATCTCGCTCGTTTAGATGCCAGGGCGTCCCGGTCGACGCAATGAGTCACGGGGAATAGACGATCAGACTCGAGCGCTCGTTAGGAACCGCGCGGAGCACGCCTCGCTGCTGTTGACGTTTTTGCTCGCTTCAGGTTTGCGCCCTCGATCGATGAAAGGCTCGCCGATGCTCAAAACCATTCTCGCGCTCGTCGTGCTCACCGTGAGCCAGAGCCCCAGCCCGGACGTGAGTGCCTGTGCCCAGGGCGACGGCACGGCCTGCGCCCGCCTTCCGACCTACGCCCTCGAAGGATACGGCCTGCTCGAAGCCGTTCTGCGCCAGTGCAGCGAGACCACCAACGGCGCTTCGTGCATGAGCGCGGGACTCGCCATCAGCGAACGCAACCCGGTTCACGCAAACGCCCTCCTCGAGCGCTCCTGCGAGCTCGGCTTCGAGCCAGGCTGCGCCGAGCTGATACGACGCCTCTCCATGGGCTCTGTGAACAATCCCGAGACGCCGCGCGACCTCACCCGCGCCCTCGCACTCCTCGGCGGCCACTGCGCCGAGGTGGTGCACCGCTCCCCCTGCGATTCGCTGCGCACCCAGCCCCTTTGGAACGTGCCGAGCATTCATCGCGCGCGTGTGGATTGTGCCAAGGGTTCTGCCGACGCTTGCCTAGCCCTCGGCAGGACTTTCAGTGGCGGACCCGGTGTCTCCCTCTCGGAGGCCGATTGGCAGGAGGCGGCAGCAAGCCTGCAACGCAGCTGCGAGGTCGAAGATCCGCGCGGCTGCTACGAGCTCGGTGAGCTGCTTCAAGCAGGTCAAGGGCAGCCGAAAGACCTCGACCGGGCACGGGCTGCGTTTGCCCGCGCCTGTGACGCGGGGTCGAGCGACGGTTGTGAGCGCCACGAGCTACTGGATCTGCCACTCAAAGGCTGTAACGACGGAGACGGGATGGCGTGCGCGGAGCTCGCGCGGAGCTATTCGGCCTCGCCTGGCCACCGGCGTGATCGTGACCGCGCGGGTGAGCTCTGGGAACGCGCCTGCGACTTGACGGCGAGTGCCTGCCGAGATGCTGGGGACGCCTATCGCCTCGGAGTAGGCGTCAGCCCCGACCTCGACCGCGCCCTGGCTTACTACAACCGTGCGGGCGAACGCGATGTGACCCGGCGCTTCGAGGAGGCCGCGCGGGGCTGCAAGAAGGGGCTCCCCCAGGCCTGCGTACGCCTCGGCGACCTGTACTTTGGCGATCCTGCGGGCACGCCACTCCAGGCAGACGCCGCGCGCGAGCACTATGAACGCGGATGCGAGCTGATGGGAGGCGAAGCGTGCATGCGCCTCGTGGACCGCTACTCCGTCGACCAGGATGGGCGCCCCAACGCGAGTGCCGTGCGCTACGCGAAAGCGGCCTGCGACGCCAGCGACGGGGCGGGGTGTACGGTCTGGGGCAACCTGATCACAGGAAAGGTCGTGGACGCGCCCGAGTCGGCCGTGCGCGAGGCCTACCAAAAAGCCTGCGACCGAGGCGACGGCGAAGGCTGCTACCGCCTGGGGCTCGCGCTGCAGCGGGACCCCAACCGCGCCGACGCGAGCATTGCGCTGCTGCAGCGCGCCTGCTCGCTGAGCTACACCGCAGCGTGTGACACGCCTTGAGATCGTCACGGCTCGAAGGACTCAGAGCCCCGGAGCTCGCGTCTCGAGTCGAATCCCCGGCGGTTGAGGGCTGTGCGCGGAAGTGGGAGCTCGATTTCCCCTTTTTCGCCTTGCACGTCGCCCCGCGTGCGGCACGCTCTACCCAGAGTTTCACCGATGCGCACCGTTCATCTGCTGGTTTCTACGATCCCTCTCGCACTGCTCCCGGCCTGCGGGTCGCCCGAGGTGACCCAGCCGGGCGAGTCGGTCGAGCTCGACGCCGGTGGCGGTGGCAGTAGCGCAGCCGCCGATGACGTGGACGACGCGAACACGAACACGAACACGAAC
>CAYXVF010000110.1:14280-19797 GCA_964468125.1 uncultured Bdellovibrionales bacterium
CGAACACGAACACGAACACGAACACGTCGAACGAGAACACGGCGGACGACGGTACCACGGGCAACGGAAACGGAAACGGAAACGGAAACGGCGCGAGCGATGGGCCTCCAGTATCGACCACTCAGTTCGCAGAGGCCGATGGCTATATCGTCATGGAAATGGAGTCCGCAAGCCTGACGAGCAGCCTCGAGTGGGACATGCGGGCAGAGCTGCCCGGCTATACGGGTGACGGATACTTTCAGTTCATGGGCAACGGCATCTGCAATGGGCCCGCCAATAGCCCACTCGAGTTCACCTTCTCCGTGGCCACGGGCGGTCGCTACGAGCTGCGATTGCGCGCGGCAAAATTCACTCACTGTGTAGAATGGAAGAACCCCGACAACCACGTCGACGACACCTCGACGAGCGGCTGCAATCACGAGCACGGGACCTGCACGAGCGTCGCCTTTCCGACCGGCAACGACTGCCCCGATCCCACGACTCAGTGCCGGCGCAGCGACATCTCGAACGATGCCTTCGTTCAGATCAGAGACGCGAGCGGCAACTACGTCGCCTTCGTGAATCAGCCACAGAGCTCGATCGGCGATGGCATCAAGCTCTTTGGCGGCAACAACAACGAGTGGGGGTGGACCGGCAAATCCGCGCTCGATACGAATGACACCAAGTGGGACGCCCATTGGGATCTCTCCCCGGGTGACTACGCGTTGATCTTGGAAGGACGCTCCCAGATGTTCCGAATCGACCGTATGGTCCTCTTTGATGAGGGACGGAACAGCTTCAACAGAAACGGCTTTGTCGAGCTGGGTGAGACGCTTACGCCTTGAGTTGACTCTGTCCCCGAACCCCAGCAAAGCGGGTGATACGCGAGGTACCTCCTCGGCGGAGGCGCACAGTGTCGAAGCGAGCGCATCGAGCGGCTGCAGTATTGATCCCGCTCCGGCACCGAACCGGGCGCCTCGAGGTCTATCTCGCCCGCCGCTCTCCGGCTTTGAAATTCCTCGGCGGCTTTCACTCCTTTCCCGGCGGAACCGTGGATCCCGCAGACCATGCGATCGCGGACGCGGGCCTCGCGCAGAGTCCTCATCACAGCGCAGCGCTGCGCGAGAGCTTCGAGGAGCTCGGAGTGCTCCCGGGAAACAACGCTCCCACAGTCGCGCTGCGCGAAGAGGTGCTTCAGGATGCCACTGTCTGGCGTCATTGGATCGAAGACCGCGGCGGCCTCCCGTGCGTCGAGCTCATCCCCATGGGGCGCTGGGTCACCCCTCCTTTTGCCACGCAGCAATTCGACGCGCTGTACTTTGCGGTTTGGTTCGAGGGAGACGAGCCGATTCGTCTCGACTCGCGCGAGAATTCAGATGGACTCTGGGTGTCAACGCGAGAAGCGATAAAGAGGCACGATCGAGGCGAGCTGTTCATTTCCTACCCGGTCTTGGAAACGATTCGTGTGATTTTCGAGAATGACGACGACATTGCGACAGCCTCGGACGCGCTCGAAAACCGCGCAGGCACCTATGACCACGAAGGCGGTGAGATGGTGGCCGGAGCGCACATCATCCCCGTCCGCACACCCACGCTGCCGCCGGCGACCCACACCAACTGCTATGTTGTGGGACGGGACGAGCTGGTGGTCATCGATCCGGCTTCGCCGTACGACGATGAAAAGGCCCGTATCGACACGTACCTGCGCCACTTACAGTCCAAGGGAAAACGCCTGCGCGAAATTTGGTTGACTCACCACCATCCGGACCACGTCGGCGGCGTCAATCACCTGCGGGAGGTGTTTGGGCTCCGGGTGGCGGCCCATGCTCTCACCGCCGAGTCGCTCCGGGGTCAGGTGGACGTGGACCGGTTGATCGAGGACGGCGAGCGCACCGTATTCCGCACCGGTGGCGTGGAGGACCACTGGCGCGCCCTTCACACCCCAGGTCACGCCCGCGGGCACCTGTGCTTCTACGAAGAGACTCGCGGCCACGTGATCACCGGTGACATGGTCGTGAGCAACGGGACGGTGATCGTCGCCGCGCCGGACGGGGACATGATCGACTACTTCGGCTCCCTCGAACGTCTGCGCGCGCTCCCCCGGCACGGTTTCCTGTTTCCCGCGCACGGTCCGCCGGTGGCGACCGCGCTGCGAAAGATCGACGAGTATATCGCCCATCGAAAGGCCCGAGAAACCGCCATTCTGGATGCGCTCACCTCGCCCTGCGGCGCCGGAGAGCTCGTTCCTCGGGTCTACATCGACGTGCCCAAGGCGGCGTGGCCCCTGGCGGCGGCGAACGTCGAGAGCCACCTGCGCAAGCTCGAGCACGAAGGCCGCGTGCAACGCGCGGAGGACGGGAGCTGGAGCCGAACCCCGGTCCAGGCGACTTAACGCGGCGCATTATGCGTTTTTTCGATCCGGTTTATGCCGCCGCCCGACTCTGATCCGTCTAATCGGCTGTTTTATATACGATTTTTTTACCCGCCGGAGACTTCCCGGAGAGCAAGAAATCGAGCCGACCTTCGAAAACATGTGTCTGTTCATCCGACACCGGAGCCTTTGTAGGACAGAGGGTTCGATGAGAGGGATGCAGCGGGGAGCAGGGAGCCCCGCAATGACGGGAGCCTAGAAGTACCATGACCGAAACGCCCACCATCAATCGCGACGTGCTCGGACGACTCGACTGGCAGAGCACACGCACCCCCGAAGCCACCACCGGCTACGAGGCGGTCGTCGATGCGCTCGAGCGCGCGGGGCTCCCCACGACCAATGTCCGGTTGATCGCCGCGGTGATCGCCCACAACCAGATCGACCGAGACCAGCTCCAGCAGCCGCTCGAGGGCTCGATCGAAATTCCGAGCCTTCGCTCCTTCGTCAGCGATTGGGCCGACATTGCGCGCAGCCAGGAGATGGACTCCCTCGTCTCCTCGGTCGGCCGCGACCACATTCGCGCAGCCCTCGCCTCGATCGCGCCGGTCCCCACCGACACGCAAGCCGCGCTGCGTGCCCCGGTCGGAGTCCCTCCCGGGCGCAACACGCTGCCCTCGGTTCCCTTCGAGGAGATTCCCGAGCTGCCTATGGCGCCCGACGACCCGGGCCGAACCACCGCCGCGGTCACCACCAATGAACGCGACGTCGAGCTGCAGCACGCCGAAGCCTTCGCACGGCAGCTCGAAGCAGAGCTGCGCAGCTCCAGCCCGAACCACGAGGAAGTGGGCCGGCTCGTGCAACAGCTCATGGGCACCGGCGCCCATTTGGCTGCGATGGAATCGGAGGGCGTAGACCGGCGCGTGGCCGCCCTCGAGCTCTACAATCGGGTGGTGGGCCATACTCCGCCCGAAGGTGCGAGTGACGTGGATCGCTACGCGCTCATCCAGCAGCTCCGGGATACCTGGGATGCCGATACGCCCGAGTTTCTGATCCCGATGGCGTTCATTCGCAACGCGTCCGCGCAATTTGAGAACGAAGACTACATCTACTTTCTGAACCGCGGCTGGACCGACTCGATCTGGTGGAGTGGTGAGGGCGAATACTCGCTCGAAGACATCTACGGTGAGCTGCGCGACCCTCGGTTTACCGGCGAGAGCACCCCAGGCGACCGCAACGTCGACGCGGTCAACCTTCGCTACCTGATGAAGTACGGCAATCCGGGCCAGCGCTACACGCCGGACATGCCCAGCAGCATGTTCATGGCAGCGAGTCCGGGCGCCGGCTTGGGAATGGCCATCGTTCAGGCACAACGCGCCGACGCCGCACGTCTTTCGGCCTACGAGCAGCGGCTCGCCGACGTGGGAGTGACCGGACTCGACGACGATAGGGTGGCGCGCCGTTATCGCGGTCTGTTGAACGGCATGCGTCCCCCGCTCGCGCAGCTCGCGGCGCGCAACCTCGACGGCGCACAAGCTCGACGCGTGCGGGTATTGCCGTACGCCGAGCGAACGGTCGACGACCGCAGCCTTACTCCCGCCCACGAGCTCGCCCTGCGCATCGCTGGCGTAGACCCCACGCCGCTCGAGCCCGGCCAACCCAGCAGCTTTTCGCTCGACGGGGACGCACTCCTCAATGCCATCGAACGCATTCATCCTGCCGACAGCGACCATGCGGCGTCCTGGGACCGGGTGGAGGAAGCGCTGCGAAGTCTCGCAGCGAGCGGCGAGCTCGTGGCCGCAAACCCCGGCACCTTCGGGGCAAGCACCTGGGAGGTCTCTCCTGATGTCACTCTCGACGGGCTGATTCGCCGGCGGCTGAGCGGTGACCACGAGCGGATCTACCAACGCTTCCTCTCCCAGGCCGGCGACGGACGGGGGCGCTACGGCCTGAATGAAGAGGAGATGGCCGAGTACGCGGCCCTTCGGATCTACCACGACGAGCTCGCCTGGACCGACGACGACGAGCAGGGCGCCCTGCGACGCTACGAGCGCTACGTCGTAGGCGACGAGGGCCCCAACACCGAGGTCCCCGCCGGCACGGCGCGCTACGCCGCCATCATGCAGGCCGCCCAGGGCGACTCGGTGGACATCAGCGACCTGCACGACCGGGTGGTGGACGGGGCGAGCGGGCGCACCGCGCGCGGGCTCGATCTCCTGAGCCGCGGGGCCGATCCCAACAGCGACCACTACCGGCTCCACCGGGTGATGCGCACGACGGACCGGCACGAGCTTCGCACCCTTTTGGGCGCGATGAGCCCGCAGGAGATCAACGGACTCCTGATCGCCGCGGAGCAAGACAGCGACTTGACCTCCCAGTCGCTCTATCGACACGTCGCCTCCACCGAGCACGGGCCAGTGCTCAACGGACGCGGGGAAGACGGACAGCTCGTCCCAACGCCCGGCGTCGCTCGCCTCTTAGTGGCCTTTGGCGAGTTCCCGGAGGGAAGCTGGGAGCGCAACGAGTATCTGCGCTTCCACCCCGCGGCCTTCGTGACCGACATAGACGGCGCGCCCCAGGCTGCATCGCTCGCTGTCGACCTCACCGCCGCCCTCTACTGGGATGCGGACAGCGACATTCGCATGGACTTGGCGCGTCAGATGCCGCTGCTCGGTCGCGAGGACGTCGTCGACAGCTTCAGGCAGCTTCAGGGGGCTCTCGGCAACGAGCGCAGCCTGAGCGAAGCCTATGCGGACACGCTCACGGGCCGCAACTTCGATCTCGTAGAACCCTTCCTCGAGCCAATCGCCTTCGACGACAGCGACTCGATCGACCAACGGGTCGCGCAAGTCCGTGAGATGCTTCGCGTGCAGATCGGGGGCATGGCGAGCCGCTTCACCCACGAGCACGGCGCACTGCGGCTCCGGATTCAGGAGCTCGAGGTCCGCGCCGAAGAGATCGTGCGACGCGCGGCCGCGCGCGGCGAGGTGAATCCGGCGAGCGCGGTGCCCACTCCCGAAGAGATGGCCGAGCTCAACGAGCTCGTGGTCGCGGCGTTCCGCTCCTCGCTCAACACCCGCCAGGAGGTCGAAGACTTCGATGAGACCGTGCAAGAAGTCGCGATCTGGATCGCCGCCATCGTAGGCTCGGCCGCCACGATGGGTCTCGGC
>CAYXVF010000111.1:0-19316 GCA_964468125.1 uncultured Bdellovibrionales bacterium
GTTCCACCGAAAACCGACGCCGTGGCCGAATCTGTGACCCGTCACCGGAGAGATCAGGAGCGTGAAATCGGCATCGCCGCCCGGCAGCGTGACCGCGGTGTTCTCGTTCGTGCTGTACGAAACCGTCAATTGCACGTCACCGGTGAGCGTCGTCATGGGGGCGTCCCGGTCCTCGAGCCAGACCCGAATGTAGTCGTAGTCGTCAAAACTCGACGAATAGACCACTTCGGGCTCCGTCGGATCGGAGAGCGTTCGAATCTCGTCTCTCTTGATGCTCAGGCGGTTGAAAGAAGACCCCGGACCCGTATTGAACAAGCCGCCGCAGTAGGAGGTTCCACGGGTGGTGATTTGCGCCCGGTAGACGACCTGACCGTCGGGGATTCCGCAGCTGTCGCCCCCGAAGATCTGATCGTCGAGAGCGTTGCCACGGAGGTCGACCATCGCGATGGATTACGTGCCGGTGGATCCGGCGTAATCGCTGTTTGCGCTGATCGCGACCACGAGCTCGCCTTCGATGTTCGTGATCCGCCGACCGGGTGAGGTAGAGAATGGGCCGACCGGCGACGGATTGCCAAAGTCTCGGGTCTCGGCGCTGGGGGGATCGATAAAATCGGCGATCAACGTTTCGCTGGCAAAGAACGGGTTCCAGGCCAGGCGGTACTCGACCGAGCCTGGCACCACCGTTCGACCGTTTCCGTCGCCTAGGATCGCCTCGTCGAAGGTCGCATAGAGCGCAAAGTCGTAGGCCGGGGCCGCGCTGTCGTAGGTCCCGATGGGCTTGTTGAAGCCTGTGCCCGCAGCGAATGGGTGCGCTCGAACATCGAAAGCAATGCATTCAACCCGGCGGGAGGTCAGTCGAACGGCTACGAGTGCATGGGCACCGGAACCACTGCCTTCGTCGTCGACAACGTGCTGATTCGGAAACCGGACGGCCAATGTCAAAATCGGTCGTGGCGGACTGATCTATTCTGGACATTGCCTTTCAGAGAAGCCCTAGGGCCGAACCGCGGAGACCGGGTCTTCGTCTGGGAGGAGGCGAATGCGATTGCTGTAGATCGCCGTGACCGCCCGTTTGCCCCAGAAGACGTTCGGTACGGAAACGCGGACTTCGGCCCGGTAGGTGCCGGGTCTCGGGTCCCGGTAGCGCAGCTCTTCGCCAGTCACCCGCGCCACCTCCGAGCCGTTTCGAAGGAGAATGAGGGTGACTGGGTCGGGTTTCCCGGTGGGACCAAAGACGACGATCTCTGTGGCGGTGACCACCTGGTCGCCGGGACGGGCGGCCCAGGAGTCGCCGACCAAGGCGCCGAAGCGAAAGTAGGGGCGGGTGCCGAAGAGACCCGCCGCGCAGTAGAAGCGTCCTTCGGCGAGGCGACCGAGCAGCTGAGCGCCGTCGCTCGCGTCTGAGTCATCGTCGAGAGGCTCATCGAGAATGATCTGCCAGGTCCGAAGATTATCTTCGGGTTCGAGAAGGCCACGGTTGTCCGCGCCGCAAAACCCGACGAAGGCTGGATCGCTCTCGGCGTCCCAGCGTTCGAGAGCGCGCTCGTTTCGCTGGTACACCTGGGCGAGGGCGAGCTCCGGGCGCAGCTCGTAGGCGATGAGCGAGGGTAGGCCGCCGATGAAGATCGGGCCGGCGGTCTCTCGCATGGCGCTCGAAAAGCTCACGATCTCGAGACCCCCGGCACCTTCCACGGGACCGTTCCAGGGTCGCTTGGGATCCGCTGGGTGCGAGAGCACAGGCACGCCCCCGATGCTCCGAATCGAGGCCAGCAGATCCAGGCGATTGCGTCGGCTCTCCTCGAGCACGCCTTCCGCACCCAGTTGCACGACCCGTCCAAAGGGCGTGTCGAGCTCGGCGGCGCTCAAGACGACGACGCTCCCGTGCTCTACAGGCCCTGCGAGTTGGTCATTCGCGTCCGTCAGCACCACGAAGTCGAGGCCCGCCGCTTCCGCTTTCGCCGCCCAGGCGCGCTCCGGGTGCGAGGTCTCTCGGCTTGCCGAGGTCGCCAGGTGATAAACGCCCACCGGCAATCGCGCGTCGCCTGCGGCGAGGAGTGGCAGCTCAACCGTCATCAAGCGGTCATAGGCGAGCCATGCGAGTCCGCCGACCACGAGAACCAAGAGCAGGCGAAGGGCGCGCCGTGGCCATGGGTTGTCTCCAGATCCGCCACTCATCGTCAGTGCACGGCGGGTTCAGTAGGGGGCGCCTGGTCTTCGTCGAATTGCATGGCGTGAAGCTTGGCGTAGGCGCCGCCGCGCTCGATGAGCTCCGCATGGGAGCCCTGTTCGAGGATCTCACCATCCCCGAGAACTACGATCGCATCCGCATTGCGAATCGTGGAGAGGCGATGCGCGATGACCACGCTCGTTCGCTCCTCCATGAACGCGTCGAGGTTCTCTTGCACCTTGCGCTCGACTTCCGCATCGAGGGCACTCGTGGCTTCATCGAGAATGAGCACCGGGGTGTTGCGGAGAATCGCCCTCGCGATCGCCAAGCGCTGCCGCTGCCCGCCGCTCAGGGTCACTCCCCGTTCACCAATGACCGTGTTGTAGCCTCGGGGAAGCCGCTCGATGAACTCGTCGGCGTGGGCGGCGATCGCCGCTGCGGTGACATCGTCGTTCGAGGCATCGGGACTGCCGTAGCGAATGTTGTCGAGGACGGACGCGTTGAAGAGGAACGTGTCCTGGCTGACGACGCTGATCTGCGAGCGCAGCGAGGCGAGCGTCACGTTTCTCACGTCGTGCCCGTCGATCCGAATCGCTCCTTCTGTCACGTCGTAGAAGCGAGGCAGGAGCTGGGCGAGCGTACTCTTGCCACAGCCGGTGGCTCCGACCAGGGCAACCGTGCTGCCTACGGGAATCCGCAGGTCGACCCCGCGCAGGACCGACGCATCGGGCCGGTAGTGGAAGTGCACGCCCTCGAGCTCGATCGCTTGGTGGAGGGGGCCGAGCTCGACGGCATTTGGGGCGTCCATTATCTCAGGCTCCGCGTCGATCACCTCGAAGATTCGCTCTGCGGCGGAGGCGCCAGCGGCGAGGTAGTCGCTCGTGTTGCCGAGCTTCTTGAGCGGATCGTACATCATCACGATGGCGACAAAGAAGCTGATGAACTCGGCCGGGTCTACGCCCCGGTTCTGAACTTGAAACCCGAGGAAGCCGATCAGCCCCGCCACGGCGAGCATGCCGAGGGCTTCCATCGTGGGACTGCGAACGGCGCGAATGAAGTAGGCGCGTACCATCTGCGAGAAGTAACGCTTTGCGGCGGATGCGAGACGCGCCTCTTCCTTAGCCTCCGTGCCAAACGCCTGAACGACCCGAACTCCCGCGAGCGCTTCGTAGGCCACCGCGTTGATCTCGCCTTGCGCGTTCTGGCTGCGCTTTGCGACGCTCTTGAGCCACTTCGCGAAGCGGACCAGCGGGACAACAGCCAGTGGCACGGTTATGAATGTAAAGAGAGCGAGGGTGGGCGTCGTGATGAAGCAGAAGGCCAAGAGCGCGATCACGCCGAGGCTGTCGCGCAGAAGCGGCGCGGCCCCGTGAAACACTGCCTGCTCTACGATGTTTGCGTCATTGGTGAGTCGGCTCAGGAGATCGCCGTGCGCGCGCGTGTCGTAGAACCGCGGACTGAGACGCATGAGGGAATGAAAGGCGTCGCGCCGCAGTGAGACGAGGATCGACTGCGCGATTCGCCCTAGAAGGTAGAACTGCCCAGTCTGCGCGATACCTTTGGCGAGCGCGGTCACGATGAGAAGCGCGGGCAAGAAGAGCACAGAGCGAGAGGGATCGGCGGTCTCGAGCGCTGCGATCCAGGCACCCGGCAGGAGCTGCCAGAGGGTTCGTAGCTCGCCGTCCGTCCCGTAGAGTACGTCTTTGACATCGCCCGAGAACATGAACTCGAGCCCGGGGCCGGCGAGAAAGGCGTAGAACGCGCTCGTCGCGGCAAGGACGACCATGAACGCCCAGGCGCCGGCGAGACCACCGAGATGGTGTCTGAGGTAGCCAGCGAGGCGTTTGAGAGGGCTCATGATCGGATCTCGAGTCGGAAGCGCGGCACGCGCAGGATCGCCTCCCACACGATGGCGCGCGACATCTTGGACACTCCCTGGTCGCGTTCCACGAACGTGATTGGAGTCTCCACTACTCGAAAACCCTTTTGCAACGCCCGATAGGTCATCTCGATCTGAAATGCGTAGCCGCTCGTGCCCACCGCATCGAGGTCGAGCGCCTCGAGCACCTCCCGTCGAAAACACTTGTAGCCGCCGGTGAGGTCCCGAATCGGGACGCCAAGGAGCATGCGGGCGTAGAGCGAGCCGCCTCGGGAGAGGATTTTGCGGTGGAGCGGCCAGTTCTCGACGCCGCCTCCCGGCACCCAGCGCGAGCCGAGGGCCAGGTCGTACTCGTCCGTCAGGCGCAGAAGCTCCGGCAGGGCGGAGGTGGGGTGGCTGAAATCCGCGTCCATTTCGAGCACCTTGGCGTAGCCAGCGTTCAGGGAGCGCCGAAAGCCATCGAGATAAGCGCGACCAAGACCTTGTTTGCCCGGTCGATGCGTGACCCGAACCCGGGGGTTCGATTCGGCCAGCTCATCGGCGACGACCCCCGTCCCGTCGGGAGAATTGTCGTCGAGGATCCAGACGTCGACCGGTGCCGCATCGAGGATCGCGGGGACGATGCGGGCGAGGTTTTCGATCTCGTTGTAGGTCGGCAGCAAGACGACCGCTTCTGACACCGGCGTCTTCGACGCAGTCTTCTCGCGACTGTCGCTCGCGGGTCCGCTTTCGCTCACGATTCCATTCCTTTCAGCTCGCCGCTCCTCGCGGCTCTCCGGCGGTCAGCTGGCGCTCCGGCCCGATGTATCCAGAAACCACCTCGGCCACCCGTGCCGCTCCTTTGCCGCGGCCCATCCGGTCGCGGATCTCCGAGAGCTCTCGGACGAGCGCGTCTCGCCGGTCGCGGTTGTCGAAGAGCTCGACGACCGAGTCGTAAACGTTGCGCGGGGTGAAACTATTCTGGATGAGCTCGGGTACGAGCGCCCGACCGGCGATCAGATTGATCATCGCGATGTGCGCGACTTTTATCATGCGACGCAGGATTTGGTAGGTGAGCCAGGAGACGCGATAGACCACCACGATGGGCTTAGCGAGCAGCGCCGCTTGCAGGCTTGCGGTTCCGGAGCAGACCACCGCGGCGTCGGCTGCTGCTAGCACGTCCGTGGCGCGACCCTCGACGAGGCGCACCTTGCCGCCGTGTGCGTGGACGATCGGATCGATGAGCTCCCGGGGAATCGTGCTCGCCACGGGCACGACGACCTCGAGGCTCGGGTAGCGCTCGCGCAGCAAGCGCGTGCTCTCGAGCATGATCGGAAGGTGCCGCGTCACTTCCTTGCGGCGACTCCCGGGCAGCAACGCCAAGACCGGGCCCTCGGAGAGCGGCAAGCCGAGCGAAATGCGCGCTTCATCTTTTTGCGGCGCGTCGGCGAGCTCCTCCACCAATGGGTGGCCGACGAACTCAGCGTCCACGCCGTGCTGCGCATAGAACTCCTCTTCAAAGGGGAGGATCACCAGCATCCGGTCGACGAGCTTCCGGATCGTATTCACCCTGCCCTGACGCCAAGCCCAGACCTGAGGCGAGATGAAGTAGATCACGGGAATGCCTCGCGCCTTGAGCTTCTTTGCGAGGCGCAGATTGAAGTCCGGGTGATCGATCAGCACCGCCGCATCCGGCCGGTGGCGGTCGACGGCATCGAGGAGGCGGTTTCGGATCCGAATGATCCGAGGGAGGGCGAAGAGCACCTCCGTGAGGCCGGCAACGGCCATGTCCTCGGCCGGGGCGACGATCTCCATGCCGACCTCGCGCATTTCGGCGCCGCCCACCCCGAAGATGTGAAGATCCGGATGGCGTTCACGCAGCGAGCGCATGACGCGGGCGCCATGCCCGTCCGCGGACGCTTCTCCACCGATGATCAAGAGCGAGCTCACGGCGGGGGCCTTAGCACACCGTCACCCCAATAGGCCATGGCGCTGCGCGTTGACATCTGTGGCTCCAGGGGCCTAGAGGGCTCGCATGTCGAGCGAAGTCATGGCGGCTCTCCTTCTCGGGGGCATCGGACTCCTGATCGTGGTTTTCTTCGTCTTTGCGCTGCGCAAGGCGCGGGCCCGCCGCATGGCGGAGCTCGAGGAGCCGGCGGCGCTGCGGGAACGCGAAGAGCGGCCCGAGCCTATCTCGTCACCTGACGTTGCTGAGCGCACGGCCGGAGAGCCTGCGTCCGCTGCAGCGCCCGGTGCCGCGCCAGAGCCTGCGTTGGCGGTCGAACCAGCGGACCTCGCGCCCGAAGCCCCCGAGGTTGCGGAAGCTCCGGAGGCGGCGGAGGAAGTCCGAGAAGAGGAACCAGCCGACGAAGTCGCTGCGCCCACGGCACCTGTCGCAGTGCGCGACGCCGATGAGAGCGAAAATCGCGAGGCCATGGCGCGTGGGCTCACCAAGACCCGCGAGTCGTTCCTGGGCAAGCTCAACGCCCTCTTCAGCGGCGGCAAAAAGGTCGACGGCGCCGTGCTCGACGAGCTTGAAGAAGTGCTCTTGACCGCGGATGTGGGCGTATCTTTGACGATGGAGCTCATCGACCAGCTCCGCGACGAGCTCTCCAAAGGCAAGCTCGATTCCGCCGAGGCGGTTCGCGATTCCTTGCGAGCGAAAATGACCGAAGTCGTGGCGGGGCAGGGGGGGCGTGACGACCCGCTCGCACTCGGGCAGAAGAAGCCGCGCGTGCTGCTCTTTGTAGGCGTCAACGGCGTTGGCAAGACTACGACCATCGGCAAGATCGCGGCCAAACTGAGCTCGTTGGGCCATTCAGTGGTCATGGCCGCAGGCGATACGTTTCGCGCGGCGGCCGCAGAACAGCTTTCGATCTGGGCGGAGCGGAGCGGTGCGAGGCTGATTCGGGGCGATGAGGGTGCGGATCCGGCGAGCGTGATCTTTAACGCGATCAAGCACGCGCAGGAGACCGGCGTGGACTACGTACTCGCCGACACGGCGGGTCGGCTCCACACGAAGTCCGAGCTGATGGACGAGATCAAGAAGGTGAAACGCGCAGCGAGCAAGGCGCGCGACGGTGCTCCAGATGGAACCTGGCTCGTCGTCGACGCGACCACCGGTCAAAATGGCCTGCAGCAGGCCAACGAGTTCAACAAAGCCCTCGAGCTGTCGGGCGTGGTGCTGACCAAGCTCGACGGGACCGCCAAAGGTGGCGTCGTGGTCGCGATCGCTAGCGCGCTCGGTATACCGGTTCAATTCGTCGGTGTGGGTGAGAAGGCCACGGACCTGCGCCCCTTCGACCCGAAGCAGTTCATTGACGCGCTCTTTGACGCGGCGTGAATGTCGGCGCTTCGCGTGAGCGACCGATTTGTTTGCGCCGTGCTTTTTGGTACACCGCGGACATGAGCGAGAAGGAGTCCGCGTCGGTGGAGGTCGTCATCCTCGGCCAGCGCATGGTGTTGAAATCGAATGACGACCCGAAGCACCTCGAACGGGTGGCGTCGTTCGTGAAGCGCAAGGTCGACGAGCTATCGGCCCAGAGCACGGCGCCGGTTCAGAAGCTCGCATTGCTCACCGCTCTGAACCTTGCCGACGATTACCTTCGCGCCGTCGACGCCTCGCGGGAGTTCAAGCGCCAGGTGGCGGCGAAGTCCAAAGCGCTCCTGCACGAGCTCGACGGATGAGCGACACCCTGATCGAGAGCGCGATTCTCCGTCTCGGCTCCTGTCGAGCGCTCGTTCTCGGCGACCTCGTACTCGACGCCTACCTCTACGGCGATACGGGGCGCGTCTCGCGCGAAGCGCCAGTGGTGGTCGTCGAAAAACGGTCGGTGGAATACCGGCTTGGCGGGGCCGCAAACACCGCGGCGAACCTCTCGACCCTCGGAGTCGCGACCACCGTGCTCTCAGCGACGGGTGACGACGTGAGCGCGGACGCGCTCGAGACGCGATTAGTGGGGGCGGGCGTCGACGTGGATCTCCGACGCAACGGTGCATTGACCACCCCGGTGAAGACGCGGGTGATGGCCGGGGCGCACGGGACTGGGAAGCAACAGGTGCTGCGCATCGACGAGACGCCGCGCCTGCCTTTTCCTCGCACCGTTCAAATCGGACTCGCGGATCGCTTGCGGCAGCTCGCGACGGCGGCGGACATCGTGGTGGTGAGCGACTACGGACTCGGTACCGTGAGCGAGAGCGTGATCGCGGCCTTGGTGGAGCTCGCCAAGGTCGGCACTCTCGTATGCGTCGACTCCCGCCACCAATTGCCCAAGTTCGTAGGCGTCACCGCGGTGACGCCCAATGTTCCGGAAGCGGAGGAAGCCACGGGCATAGAATTGCACGGAGACGCCGCGATCGATCGCGCGGGGACAGCGCTTCGGAGCTCGCTCGATTGCCGGGCGGTGCTCCTGACCTTGGGGCGCGGCGGGATGCGCCTGTTCCGCGAGGACCGGCCTCCGGAGCACGTAGACATCGTCGGGCCGAATCAGGTCACCGACGTCACTGGCGCCGGGGACACAGTCATTGCGACCTTCTCGGCCGCGATCGCATCGGGTTTGGGAATGAGCAACGCGATGAAGCTCGCAAACGTGGCGGCCGGGATTGTGGTCAACAAGATGGGGACGTCGACCGCTACGCCGGCGGAGATCTGCGACGCTGCGATCGAAGGGAAGATGGAGCTCGAGCCGTGGGCAGAGTGGTAGCGCTGGAAACGGTCGAGCGCGCGGTTCTCCACGCGCGTGAACGCGGTGCGACCATCGTGCTCGCCAACGGAGCTTTCGACCTCTTGCACGTGGGACACGTGCGCTACCTCCGGGGCGCTCGGGCGCTGGGAGATGTGCTCGTGGTCGCGGTCAACAGCGACGCATCCGTGCGCCGAGCGAAAGGCGAGGGGCGCCCGGTGCTGCCGCAAAACGAGCGCGCAGAGCTCGTCGCGGCGCTCGAAGGCGTCGACTGGGTGTTGATCTTCGACGACGACACGGTCGTACCCGTGATTCGTACCTTGCGGCCGGACGTGCACGCCAAGGGCACCGACTACTCTGAGGAGACGGTGCCAGAACGCGACGAGGTCCTCGCGGTGGGCGGACGCGTGGTCATCACCGGCGATGCGAAAGACCACAGCACGAGCGAGCTGCTCACGGCACTTCGCGAGCGCTCGGGCTAACGTCGACTACGGCCGAGGTCGGCGAGCCCTTGCTCGTAGTTCTGAAACAGCGGAGCCCAATCGAGCTCTCGCTTGAGCTTGCTGTTGCGGACCCGCTTGCCTCGGTCGCCGCAACCGGTGAGTGTGACCGGGGCGTGAGCGCCGATCTCGCAGGCGAGATCGTAGAAGCGCTGACGGATCACCGGCTCATCATCCACCACGTTGTAGAGCGGGGACGCTTCTTCCGCGTTGAGGACGCGCTCGATCGCGAGCGCTGCGTCTTCGATTCGAACCCAGTTGAGATAGCCGTCCGGGTTGCCTCGGGAGATCCGCTCGCGGCGGGTCGGGTCGCCCATCCAATCGATCGGCGAGCGCTCCGGACCGTAGAGTCCCCCTAGGCGCAACACGGTGACCGGTGCGGAAACCGTGAGAAGATTGACCTCGCCCTCGAGGAGGTCGGCTTTGTTGTCGTCGGTCCGCGGCGAGGACTCCTCGTCAACCCAGCTGCCATCCTGCCTGTTGTAGAGGCCGATACTCGACGTGAACACGAAGCGTTTCAGCCGGTCACTGTGCACCCGTTTCAATACTTCGACGGGGGCGTCGCGAAAGACCAGCGCGCGGTCTCCACCTCGCCCCGGGGCCGCGCTGTAGATCACCGCATCGTAGCGCTGGGCCAGGAGAGGGCTCGCATCGAGCTTGTTCAGGTCGAGGTGGCTCGCTTCAGCGCCCAAGGACTCGAGTAGCGCGCGTCTGTTGGGATCGCGCGTCGTAGCGACCACGTCGTCGCCCCGGGAGCGAAGAATCGGGATCAAGAAACGGGCGAGGTAGCCTGCGCCGACGATCAATACGCGAGCCATCGAGTCGACGACGTTAGGGGAGCGCATGGACGTGGGTCAAGCGGCCTCGCCCGCCCCACCGGAATCGGGTAAGGCTAAGAGCATGGATATTCCGCGACGAGGGAGCCCGGTGATCGTTTCCGCCCCCAGCGGCGGGGGAAAGACCACGATCTGTCGCGCCGCCATGGCGGAGCTCGATGACGTGGAATTCAGCGTCTCGCACACCACCCGCAAACCGCGCCCGCACGAGCGGGACGGCGTGGACTACTGCTTTCTCGAAGACGCGGGCTTTGATCGGATGGTCGAGGACGACGCGTTTCTCGAGTGGGCGAAGGTTCATGGAAACCGCTACGGGACCGCTCGAGCCGAGGTGGAAAAAACCTTGAGCCGGGGGATCGACATCTTGTTCGACATCGACGTGCAGGGAGGCCGTCAGATCGCCGACCGAATTCCCGATGCGGTCTTGGTCTATGTGCTCCCGCCGAGCATGGAGGTGCTCACTCAGCGGCTTCGGGCTCGCGGAAGCGATCCTGAGGATGTGATCGAGCGGCGACTCGCGGCAGCGAGGGACGAGATCAAGAGCGCAACCTTTTACACTCATTGGATCGTGAACGACGACTTGGACGAAGCGGTCGCGGCACTGCGTGCGATCCTGATCGCCGAGCGACACAAGCGCTACAGTCGCAGCGCGATGTTGAATGCGGTGCTGGGCGACACGTGACCGCCCTCCTCGCCCTTGCGCTGATCGCGCAGACCGACGGCCAGGACGCCCGCAAAGAACGTTTGGAGCAGCTGCTCGGTCCTGCGCCCGAAGCTCTGGAGCCCGTCGAGCGGCCCGACCCCCTCCGCCTTCGTGATCCCTGGCTCGCATCCGCGCTCGGGGGCGTCGCCGGCTTTGGGTCGGGACACTTCTACGCTGGAAACGCGACTCGGGGATTCGTGATGAGCTCGCTCGATGTGGTGCTCGGGACAGGAACGCTCTGGCTGGCTTTTCGTTACCGCGACGAGGTCGCGCGAAACGACCTCAGTCTCGGAACGCAGCGCCCGCGCACGACGCGCGAAGACGATCTGCGCTCGGGCCTCGTTGCCCTGGGGACCGGATTGCTCCTGTCTCGCGTTTATCAGGCGGTCTTCTCCTACCGCGATGCGGTGGACACGAACGCGCGATTGGAGAGCTATTCGTTTGTGCCCCTCCCCGACCCGGAGCCCTAGACACTCTCAGCGCGTGCTTCGCGCCCCTGGGCGGACGGCCCACCAGTAGGAGCTTTCGTCGAGGTCCCCGCCTAGAAAGAGCACGTCGGTCCCTCCGTAGAGCGAGCTCGCGTCGAGCTCTGCGGGGTCTTGGGGGTTGCCCAGAATCTCGCTTTGGCCGCCTGCGGGGCTGTCGGTGATCCGTGCCTCCGCGTCGAAGGTGAGATCGAAGCCGACGGGAACCTGACCGAGCTCGCGATTGAGTGCCCCGGTCGCGAGTGAGGAGGCGACTGTGCAGCCGGCTTCGACTCCAGGCAGCTGGCAGACACTCCCGCCGGTGACGTTGCAGGCGAGGTCATCGAGGGCGAGTTGGAGATCACCGCACGGGACGCTGTCCACAATCAGCTGCTCGATGTCGTAGAACGTTCCGCCGCTCGCGACGGACACGATGACATCGAGGACGACGTTGACGAGCTGCCGAGCCGCGATCTCTACGTCCCGCCCATAGAGATAGAGCCGGTCGCCGATCACCTCGCCACTAAAGGGCTGCACCACGGTCCCGACGATGGGGTTGTCGTTCGAGTAAGATACCTCGACTACGCTTTCGACGGCCACGTTGACCTGTGCACATGAAGGGTTGGCCTCGAACTCCGCCGGGCCTCCGGGACAGAGGGATGGCACGCTGATCACCACGAGCGTCCAGCGCTCCGTGCCATTGACCGTACGGCCGAGCACCGGTGTCAGAGGGCTTTGGACGAGGTCCATTTCGCCTCGCACCTCGATGTTCTCGAACACGTAGAGCAGATCCCGAAGGGCCTCCACGACCACCGGGACATAGCCCGGCACGTATTGCTCGATCAGGGAGTCGAGCAGTCCTTCGATAATGTCGCCCAGAATCGGAATGTCGAAGTCGAGCTGGCTCCAGAAAAGCAACGAGAGAAAATCGACCACCGGCTTCAGACCATCGTTGACGAGGCTCGGCAGCGTATCGGAAATGTCGAAGTGATAGCCCGTAGCCCAGCGTCCCCGTACGTCGCGCGCCGGGCCGATCTGAGCATCCGGAATGCATGCGCCGGTGGCTTCGTCGCAGGTGCCATTCGTACAGTCAGAGTCGTTGAGGCATCCGGTTTCCGGGATGCACCGATCGGCGCTGCCGCAGATCTCCCCCGGTGGGCAATCTTCGTCGTTCGTGCATTCGGGTCCCTCGGGAGCGATGACGCAGACGTCGATGTCGCAGACATAGCCCGGGGCGCAATCCCGGTCGCCGGCGCAATAGGCCCTCGGAGGGTCGCAGCTCCCATCGATACAGGCGAGGCCAGGCTCGCAGTCTGCGATGTCGTCGCAGCGAGCGCCGCCACCGCCGCGGAGGGTGACGTCGATGGTGACCTCCGCTGGGCTAATACCTGGGCAGCTCGCATTGCCGCAAAAGCGGAGCCGATAGCCCGACTGAGTCGCGCTCCCCGTCGCAAAGACGACGCTCGCGATCCCCGCCGCATCGGTGGTGACCGAGGCATTCGCGCCGTCTCCTTCGAGCAAGCGCGCACCGTTGGCAAACGGACCGTCGACGAGCTGGGCGGTGATCGTGCGGTCGGGGACCGGGACGCGCTGCGAGCCTCCCCCAAAGAGACGGACCAGCCGCACCCGGACGCGTTCTTGCCGATCCACCGCCGCGGGGAGAGGGTTGGCGCTGAGGACTTCGAGCGCGAAGCTCGGCTGGAGGACGTCCACAGTGAACGTCACCGGCGAGGCACGACCGAGGGTCGCCTGCACCTGAAGAGACCGCCCGCCGAGAACGCCCGTATTCAGGACGACCCCCGTGCTGCCGTCCTCCGCGGTCGTGCTCGCGCTCCGATCCAGCGCGACGCCGTCGGCTGTGAGACCGAGGAGCTGCCATTGGACCGTCTGTTCCGGTACCGGGACCAGATCGCTCGCCACCTCGATGTCCGCCCCGGCGGTGCGCAGCGCCACGACCCGAAGCTCGACCTCACGGTCGGGGAGGGCGCTCTGGCTCGTGAAGCTGAGCGGCTGGAGCAGGACCATGTAGGATTTGGGGGGGCGTGGTTGCAGCTCGTCTTCGTTGCAGGCAACCGTGGCCAGAACGAGCAGGGTGCACAACTTCAAACGCGGCCCGTTGCCGGGCATAGTCGGTACTAGTTTTTGGTTTTCTCGAGACGCTGATGACATCGGTAAAAACCTCGAGCCAGGCTCCGGAGGCTCCCTCGGGCCCTGACGTGGCGACCGCACGTGACGTGATGGTGCGCCTGCGAGGGATCCGAAAGCGCTACGATGACTTCTGGGCGGTGAAGGGCGTGGACCTCGAGATCCCTCGTGGTGAGCTTTTCGGCTTCCTGGGACCGAACGGTGCCGGAAAAACCACGACGATGATGATGCTCGCTGGCCTCCTCCAACCGACCGAGGGGACGGCGGAGGTCGCCGGATTCAACGTCAGCACTCAGACGGTGCAGGCGAAACGGCATCTCGGCTACGTACCTGATCGCCCCTACGTCTACGAGAAGCTGACCGGACGCGAATTCGTGTCCGTGCTGTCGGACATGTACGGGGTGGACCCTTCCGAGGCCGAGACCCAGGGCGAGCATTGGCTCTCGGTGTTGGGGCTCGCCGGCAAGAAGAACGAGCTCGTCGAAGGCTACAGCCACGGCATGCGGCAGCGCCTAGTCCTCGCTGCCACGCTGACCTTCGACCCCGAGGTCCTGGTCATTGACGAGCCGATGGTTGGGCTCGACCCCCAAGCAGCGCGCTTGTTCAAACGGCTCATGCGTGAACGATGCGATGCGGGGCGCACGGTGCTCATGTCGACCCATACCATGCCGGTCGCCGAGGAGACCTGCGACCGGGTCGGTATCATGAACGGCGGCGAGCTCCTCGCTGTCGGAACGATCGACGAGCTGCGAGCCAAGCTTGCTCGGGATGGCGCGAGTCTCGAGGAGATCTTCTTCGCCATGACGGAAGGGGGCGAGTGATGGCCAGGCGCGGGCGTCTGGTGGCCGTGACCACCAACGGGATCCGTCGCAAGGAAGTCGCGCTCACCGGACGCGTCGTGAGTGTCGGTCGCTCCGAGCGCAACACGGTGGTGCTCGACGACGAGAGCGTCTCGAAACACCACGCGCAGATCAGCCCTGCAGAGGACGGCTCTTGGTGGCTCGATGACCTCGGTAGCTCGAACGGCACGCTCGTCAATGGCTATCTCGTGAGCGCGCCAAAGCGTCTCGAAGAAGGGGATGAGATCGAGATCGGGCGCTGCCGCTATCGCTACACGGAGGTGCCCCCCGCCACACGTGTCCATTTGACCCAAGCGGACGCGATCAGCCGGACGTCGATCCATGCAACCACGATGGTGGAATCGCTCGTGCCGGGTGAGTCGGTGCAGGATCTGCGGACTATGCGCCGTCTCTACGATCGGGTCCGCACTGCCCTGGACGCGGTACGGCGCATGGTTTCGACCACGGATCCGGAGCGCCTAGGCCAGATGATCCTCGAAGTGACCTTCGAGCTGCTCGAGGCGGAAGCGGGAGCGGTCTTGCTCCTGGGCGACGATGGCACCCCGGTGCCCGTTGCGAGCCGGGCGCCCAAAGGCGGAGACGGTGAGGTGGTCATCAGCAGGACGCTCGTCGACCAGGCAGCGACGACCAAGACGGCCGTGCTCGCGAGCGATGCGCTCTTGGATCGCCGCCTGTCGGCTGCGGTCTCGATCGTCCGGTCCGGCATGCGCTCGATCATGTGTGTTCCTTTGGTCTACGAAGGCCACGTTTACGGCGTAATTCACGTGAGCAATGCCACGCAGGCGTCGGCGTTTTCTGAGGACGACCTCGAGCTTCTCAGTGGCATCAGCGATGGCGCCGCGGTCGCGCTCGCTCAGGCGATGATGTCACACCGGCTTGCGGAGGAGCAGAAGACCCGTTCCATGCTCGGCCGCTTTCTCTCGCCGCTGGTTCTCAATCGCGTGATGCAGGGCCCCGGTGGTCTGCTGCGCGGCGGCGACGAGGCGGTGGTGACCGTCATGTTCGCCGACATACGGGGCTTCACCCGCCTCACGGAGCAAAGCCCCGCGAACGATGTCGTCGAAATGTTGAACGACTACTTCGACGCGATGGTGGAGACGGTTTTTCGCCACGAGGGCATGCTGGATAAGTACATCGGCGACGCGCTGATGGCGATCTGGGGACGTCCGGACAGTCGCCCCGATGACGCGCAGCGCGCCGTCAACGCGGCCTTCGACATGCGGCGGGCGCTCGAGCAACTCAACGCCGAGCGGGCTCGGGCGGGGCACGCGCCGATCCGAGTCGGGATCGGCTTGGCGACGGGAACCTGCGTTGCCGGCGCGATGGGGGCGCGGCGGCGCCTCGAATACACCGTGATCGGGGACGCGGTGAATCTCGCCAGTCGTCTCGCGGGCCTCGCTGAGGCGGGTCAGATCCTCTGTGACCAGGAGACGAAAGCGAGGATTTCCGTCGATGGCCAACAGCTCCCGCCCACCCAGGTGAAGGGCAAACGGAGGCAGGTCACGATCTATTCGCTCGCCTGAGCTTTGAGCGAGCTCGGCTCACGGGTTTCGAGGAGCGGCTCGCAGCGCTGCCGGATCGTCGCGTCGTTGATCCCTACGATCGAGCGTTCTTCGAGCAACCTGATGGCCTGCTGCGCCGTGCTTGCGGACTCGGGATCGCTGCGCCGGTCCAACGCGAGGGCGAGCAGGCTCAAGGCCTCCACCCGCCAGCGTACCGAGCCGATCGCTTCTGCTGCTTCCGCGGCGAGGCGGGCGTTGCCTTTGGCGCGGTCGAGACGCCGCGTTGTCGCGTAGCTCAAATCGAGCTCGACCTGGGTGAGGAGCGCGCGGATCCTCAGGACCGGTGCCCCAACGTCTTCCGCGAGCTTCACCGCACGGGCCGCGAGCCTGCTCGCCGAATCGCGCTCGTCGAGTGCATGACGGGCCCGGGCAAGGACCAAGCTCGCCTCGGCGCGGGCGCGCGTGTGCCCGCGTCGCATCGCGCCGAGCGCAGCGCTCGCGAGATTGGCGGCCCGGTGCGGATGGGTCGCTACGATCGCCTCGCTCAGCATGATCCGGGTGGCGTTCGCGCCCTCATCGTCGCCGAGCTCGCTGCGGATCGCGAGCGCGGCTTCGAAGGCGCCGGCGGCGGCATCAGCACGTCCTTCGTTGAGCGCGACCTGGCCGAGGGCGTCCAAGACCGCGGCGCGACCGAGCGCGTCGTCCGTGCGCTGTTTTTGCGACAGGGCACGCTCGAGGTAGGAGCGTGCTTGCGCCATGGCCCCTGTGTCGAGGGCGAAGACGCCGAGGTTGTGCAGTACATAGCCCATGCCGCGGGCGTGACCGAGCTCTTCGTAGATCGAAAGCGCTTCGAGCAGCGCCGCTACTGCCCCGTTCGGATCGTTTCGCTGCCAGCGGATCAAAGCCACGGTCCGGAGCACGTTGGAGAGATCGAGCGGGTCGCCCTCTCGCGCTTCGACGAGGGCACGTTGCGCGAGCTCGTGGGCCTTGGCCGGCTGGCCGAGGAGAAGATTCAAGCGGGCCGCTCGATGCAAGCTCAGACCTCTACGGCGTCCGTCCTTCGCGCCCTCGGCGAGAGCCACCATCTGCTCGAGAGCAGCCTTCTGCTCCTCCCGTTGCCCTTTGGCGTCGTGGATGAGCTCGGCGGCCGCGATGAGATCGAAGCGGTCGAGGGGGAACTCCTGGTCCGTTTGATCGAGGACCGTGAGACCGCGTTCGACCGCTTGCAGTCCCGCCCGAAAATCTCGCAATTGCACCGCCCGTCGTGCGGCCTCTACCGCCGCCTCTCGGGCGACGTCGAGCGAGCCCGCTTCGATCGCGTGGGCGAGCATCAAGGTCGGGATCTGCCGGGTCGCGTTTGGATAGCGCTCCCTATAGGCGACGAGCGCGAGCCGATGATTCTCCGCGCGCTCCGAGTCCTTTTGCATGTTGTAGGCGACCTGGCGGATCGATGGGTTCGCGAGAGAAACAGCGCCGTCCCGGTCCGCCGTCGCGAAGCCCATCTCGACCAGCAGGCCGACCGACTGACGAAGTGCCTCCAGACTCCAGCCTTTCGACACCCAGATCAACTCGAGCGAGCGTTGGGCGACCGGCTCTCCCAACGTGGCGCACGCTTGGAGTAGGCTACTGAGCTTCACCGGGAGATGAGCAATGCGCGCTTCCACCAGCTTCTTGAGTTGACGGGGAATGCTTCCTTCGTCAAAGAGCGGGCTCAGTTGCCATTCACCGTCGTAGCGCTTCAGGGCGCCGGTTTCGACGAGATAGTGAATCATCGTGCCGGTCAGCATCGGTGAGCCCTTGGAGCGAGCGCGCACCAGATCGGCGAGGGCCGGATCGAACTCGTCGCTTTCGAGCATCTGCCGGGCGATCTCTCGCGTCGATTCTGCGCTGAGTGCAGGCACGGTCACTTCGCGTAGCGATCGGCTCAGGGGACCCGGGGCCCGGAGCGCGCCTTTGTAGG
The DNA here is from genome assembly GCA_964468125.1 of uncultured Bdellovibrionales bacterium. Lineage (GTDB taxonomy): Bacteria > Myxococcota > XYA12-FULL-58-9 > XYA12-FULL-58-9 > CAYXVF01 > CAYXVF01. Next base: position 17,678 of record CAYXVF010000111.1, read on the forward strand.
TCAGGACCAGGAAGAGCGGAGTGTCACCGTCGTAGCTCTCGAAAACCTGCCCCAAAACCTGTGATGACGAAGAGTCAAGGCGGTGGGCGTCGTGAACGACGAGCGCTAACGGCACCAAGGGGCGGTAGGCGGCGATCTCCTTGAGGACCGTCCGAAGCGCACCGGCGATCGTCGCCCGAAACGAGCTTTGATCGAGCTCGTCAGGCGGGAGCTCGTCGTCCGCTTCCACGGACAGCAAGGCGCACAGCGTTGGCTCTATCGATTCGACCTCTGGTCCAAGGCGGGAGAGCTCGCGGCGGAGGATCGAGCGTTCCAGCGGCTCGTCTCTCAGACCGAGAAGCTCGCGAAGGAGGACGATGACCGACCAGTAGGGCTCGGAGGCGACGAAGTGGGTTCGCGTCTCATAGATCCGGTCTTCGTCGACGCCACGGCTTTGCAACGCAGCCATTGCCACTGAACGTCGACCGTGCCCGGCTTTTCCCCGAAGACCTATCACTGCGATTCGCGAGTCCTCGAGAAGAGTGCTCACTTCGGTGAGAATGTCCTCCCGTCCCACGAGCTCCGACTCGACGACGAGCGCAGCTTCTTCCCAACGATCGATCCACTGCGGATGGTCGCCATCGAGCTCGAAGGCTCGATCGCCGAAAGAGCGGAAGACATAGCTCGAGTCGCTGAGTGCGTGGACCTTTGGGTCAACGAGAACTTTGCGACGGGCGCCTCGGAGCGCCATTGCCATCGAAAGGCGAATGGGCTCGCCGAGGGCGGAAAGTCGTTCGTGGCGTGCTTCGAGGAGCACCAGACCTCGCGCGATCCCCATCGAGCACGATGCGAATAGCTCGTCACGGGCGAGGGTGACCGCGAGGGACAAAGCGTCCGCCACGTCCGACTCATCGACTCGGGCGGTCATGCAGCCACACACGAGCATGGGCTCGTCGACCACGACGCGTACGCCGAGGGGCTCGAGCCGTTCGTTGAGGGCTTCGCGGATGAGGCGGTGGCGATTGCTCTCGAGATCCGTTTCGCGCAGGGCGATCGAGAGCACGGCGCACTCCACGACTTCGCCGTGGGCCTCGCGAAGAAGCTCGTCGATGTTCCTCAGGATCGTCGGCTCACGCGTGTCGGTTTCGCGGCTGGCCGGGGAGGGGAGCTTGAGGCGAGTCTCACCGCTCGTTTCGATCGCGTTCATGATCGCGCGGTCGATCGCAGTAGACGCCAATGCGACAGTCTTCGGATCGTCGAGCCGCGTGAACAGGAGCGATCGCACGGCCTGGCCGAGGCGCAAGAGGCCGCCGAAGAGCGCATTCGCCGGAACCGCGCGGCGACCGCCGAGATGCTCTCGGAGCAGGTAGCTCAAAGCCTGCTCGTTTGGATCACGCACGTCGCGGACCAGCGCGTCGATCATCCGGTGCACGACAAAGAGGGTCTGCTCGCGCCCGAGATGGCGAAACCCCGCTCCGGTGGTCCAAAGGGCACTTTCGAGCTCGGCGGCGATCCGTCGCCGGTGGCATTCTACCAGGGTCTCTACTGCTCGCATCGCCTGCCCTTGCTATCGCAATGTCGCGCCGGTCACTAGGGCGCATCTTCCAACTCCGGACCGAGCCAGCGCCGAGAGACGCGTCGCGAGGGCGGCGCGCGCAGG